>JAYRMR010000013.1:0-98733 GCA_041912595.1 Burkholderiaceae bacterium | reverse complement strand
GGCGGAGTTTGCGCAGCGCCATCGCAGCAAGAACTCGCCACCACCGGCTTCAGGCAAAGAGATCAAGTAACCTTCAACCCGGACTTCCGCCTTGGTGGTACGGCGGGAGGGGGCAGGTCACAGGCCCAAAAACACTCCGTCCATAGACACTCTCAACAAGGGGTTGTGTGATGTCAGGAGGGTAGGTTTGGGGGCGTCAAGGCGGTGTAGAAGGTCGGGGGGTGGGTATAAAGAAGGTGTAAAGACAATCGCCAGCGGATAGAAAGGAGATGGCGATATTGCAGCGCGCTGGTGTGGCAATGCCGGCGCCGGGCAAGGTGCGTAGTTTTGTCACCGCTAGCGAGAGACACCGCACCAACCAATGCGCTTAGTTTTCACGACAGTACGTGCACCGTGAATGATGAAATCCGATGCCTCCCGCAAGAGCGCCGCCAGGGTATCCGCGGGGAAGCGATCCTCTACTTGATCGCATTTTTTGATTGGCACAACATGGCCTGGCACGTGCAAGTTAACGGGTACCCCATCAAGCAGACACACAGGGTCAAGATATGAATCCCATTTGGCAGTCAATCGAGGAGTGCTGGCCGGAGTTCGTTGACCAGTGGTGTCTCGGATCACCTCCTGCGCTTACCGCCGCAGAAGTACAACATGCCATCCATGCACTGATTCGCCATGCGCCCGCTTGGTTAGAAGAGTCGGTCGGCAGTGGCCGCCGTGGGCTTCTGGTCATCGCCCAGGTCGTGCACCTTGGCCGTGTTTTGGCAGCTACTGAGCACTTGCTGGGCTTCTCCCAGGTACTCGCCAGAGTACTTGGCGGAGAGTCCTCCGCATGGGCAGAGCTAGAGTTCGCTGCCAGCATTGAGGAGGTCGGCCTTCGCGCAACGCTAGAGCCGCCGATGTGTGGCCGAGTCCTTGACTGTTCATTCGAGGTGGCGGGCAGCACTGTCTACGTAGAGGTCATCTACCCATCCGCCTCAGACGTCATGAAGAAGGCAAGTAGCAGCATGCATCGGATCTGCAACAGAGTCGCAGATGCCTGCCCTGGCGATTGGGTCAACATCGTCGCGCTTCAGCCTCCTCACCTAGTAGAGAATGAGTTGGCAGCGGCTGCGATTGCAGCTCCTGTTGATGGCACACTAGTCCGGACTGAGCACGGCGCCTTCAGAAAGACCAAGCTAGACGGCGGTGCTTCGCACAATCGCATCTCCGATTGCGAACCAACTTTGCGCCCTGCGTTAATCCATGGAGTAACTCAAGTCCAGGGGCAAGACATCCTGTCAAAGGTAGAACTGGAGTTCTCCCTTGCCGACCGTCGCATGCAACGCTTGCTTGCCGCTGAACTGCATCACTTCACTAAGGCGCACATCAACGTCATAGCGGTCAAGGTGAACGGGATTCTAGGCGGCATAGGGCAGTGGGAGCAGCTGGCAAGAGCTTGGTTCACACCATTGCGCAACACACGTATCGGAGGCGTCCTGCTCTGGGAGACTGCGCTATGCGGCTCGCCAATGTCAGTGCAGTGCGCAGCAACATTGATCACCAACCCACATGCCACCCAGCCCTTACCAGATGCAGCCGCAGATGCGTTAAGGTCTTTGCACCATGGCACGCAGCTCAGCTCTTTCGCTACGTATGGATGACGTTTGCGAAGTAGATCCCCTGCTTCTTGCCTACAGAGCGCCCAATTCTTCAAGCTCGCCAGCCATCATCCTCAAAAGATCTGCCGCTTGGCCTGGAGTCACATAGGCCAGCGCCAGCAGGGTGGCAGGGTGAATCTGCAGGACGCCAGCCAACTCATCGACTTTCTTTAAGGTCGGGCTCTTGAGGCCCCGCTCCAGCGAGCTGACATAGGTGCGGCTCGACACCACGTCGAACTGCTCCTGAGCGACGCCCTTGCTCTTGCGGGCGTATTGCAGCGCCTTGCCGAAGGCGTTCTCGGTCTGGATGGGGATGGGTTTTGCCATCCCTCGATTACCTTGATATGAGCCCTATAGGGCTACAATCTATAGGACTCATTTCAACGGCAACAACCCGCCTGGAGCCCGCATGACCCAGCCTCCGTCCTCGACCAAGATCATGGCCTACATGGAGCCCTGGGACGCCGCCACGGTCAAGGCGCTGGCCGCCGCGTGCGAGCGCTCGGTCAGCAAGACAGCGCAGTTGTTGATCTTCGGGGTGTTGGCCCAGCGTGGCTGGCGCCAGCTCAGCCCTGTCGAGGCCCACTTGCACAGCCAACTGCAGAAGGCGCGACGGGAACTCAGTGACGGCGCCATCCAGGCCCTAATTCCGACCTTGCCTCCCAATGGCCCACGCTCTGGCATCGCACTTGTAGTGGAGCCGGAGACTTATGCCATCTTGAGTCGTGTTCAGACCAGCGACTCCGACGCCGCCAGGTCCTTGATCGAGGAAGCGCTGGAGCATCTGCTGGAAGATGCTGTCGACGACGACAAGGCAGAGCCCCTCAGCGAGGAGGCGAGCCGCGTGGCTGCTGCCCTGGATGCCATTGAGGATCCGGCACTCCGCCAATCCCTGGCAGCCACCATTGAGCGCATGGTCAGCCTCGCCGGCGGGCCTGCTGCCCTGGCGCAGGCCTAATCAGGCTTCTTGATCGGCACCATCGCCTTGCATTCCACCCCAGGGATCTCCGGCGGGGTGAGCAGGCGACGGCACTCCTCGGGCGACTGCTCCAGAGCCCACTCCAGCATGGCTGGTGCCAGGCATACCGGCAGGCGCTTGCGCGGCCGGGGTGGCGTGGTGGGCATGGGCGGCTTCTTCAGCATGGGTGGGATGTTGCCAGAAGGGCCGGCGGCGGACGGAAGGAGTGGTCGGGGCTCTGGGAATGGAGCCGAGCCAGCTTTAGTCCCTCAGGAGTTCACTTTGGGGTGGCCGGCAAGGGCCGCCTTCAGCTAGAGCCCTCTACGGCGCTGGCCGCTAGGTTGCAGTAGCGGTGACAGTTGTGCCCGCAGGCCAGCATGAAGTCGGCTCGCTAGGCCTACGGTCGTTCACTGCCATCCAATTCCGGGCGGCACCACCGCCATTTTTGGCCTCTTGGCATCGCCAAGTGCTTGATTGATAAGCCTGCTTAATAAATGGGCCTCACTCTGGCTCATCCGATTTCATCCGATTTCATCCGATTTCCCCCTGGCGCCCCCTACAGGCCCCTGGAGGACCCCGGCATCTCGTTTCTGGTGTCTTCAGCTTTCCCCAGGCACATAGGTGGCCGCCCGGCCAGCACCTTCCAGCAGCAACTTGCCCTCCGCCTTCAGTCGCTTGAGGAGCTCTTTGGCCTGCCCCTCCGTTAGCCGGCACAGGTCCACTACGTCAGCACGCCGGATGCGCCCATGCTGACGCGCATAGCTCAGTACCAGTTGCTCGTGCTGCAGGCTGCTAAAGCCCAGCTGGCGGATATAGGCCGCCTTGTCGCCGTCGGCCTTGTACACCCCTGGCGCCAGGGTATAGCTGCGTCCACGAGTCGTGCCGTGCGCCTGGGCCAGGCCAGCTTCCACCAAGCCCTCCAGTGTCTTCTTGGCCTGCGCCGGCTCCCGTTGGATGTGCTTCGCCAACTCGTCTGTGCTGAGGCGCTTCATCTCGCGCAGGGCGGCGAGGGCGATCAAGCTGTCAATGGGCAGCTCGCGGCCGTGCTTGCCTTCCTGATCAATCACCAGCTTCAGGAAAGCCTCGTCGGCGTCCACGGTGGCTAGCTGCAGCACAACGTCGGTTGCGCTGGTGCGTCTGTAGTCAGGCTCAGGGCGGCCATAGCGGAGCATGCCGCGGTAGATCTTGTCCACGCCGCGACCCGACCGCTCCACAACGCCCACGCGCTTCATCGCATCCGCCAGCGTGCGGTTACGCGGTCGGGGCTCAGTGGTCAGCAGGTTCGCCAAGGTCACGCCATCAACAAGACCTCCTGGGTTGCTGATGGTCAATCCCTCATCGTCCAAGCGCACGTGCACCGCACCCAAGCGGTGATAGTCGCGGTGCACCAGCGCGTTGGCCAGCGCTTCACGGAAGGCCCCCATCTCCACTCTCGGCACGGGCACCCGGAAGAGGCCAATTTGCACTTCGCGCTCAGGGTTGTAGGGTCTGAAGTTGGTCTCCAACCAGTCCAGCGCCTTTAAAAGGGGGAAACGGCGGAACTCGTTGAACTTGACGGCCTCGCGCTCCAGCACCTGGAAGGCGAGCTCATGAGTAGGGACCAATTCGCGAATCGCCATTTCGCGGCCGACCAGCAGTAGCCCGGTGAGCGTGGGGGCCCGGCCGGTGCCATCAGGCAGTCTTGCTGTCAGGCCAAGAGAGCCATCTAGGGCCTCATCGTCCAGCTCCAGCAGCACCCGATCACCGCCAAACTGCTGCACGCACTGGCGCAGTCGTTCGCGCTCTATCGGGTCCAGATCAGCCATCGTGGCGCCCGCTACCACCTGTGAAGAGGCATCCATCAGCCCGAAGCTGCTAACCCTGCTCGCCCGGTCGTGGGGCAGCATGGCCGCACATTCGGGGGTGCCGTCGGCCTTCAACCTGCGGCGAAGGTACACGCCTCCCGAAGTCGACACTTCACCTTGGCCCTTCCTCACCGTGATGCGGGCCACGGCCACGCCGTTCAGGGAGTATGACTCCACACCCACTGCCAGCGAAGGTGAGGTGCGCGCGGCGACCACACCGGCCAGCCCCGCAACCTGCAAGCGCTCGTGGTGCAGGCCAGTGGGTGAGCCATCATCCTCCACGCCCAGCCAAAGCTCGCCGCCGTCAGCGTTAGCCAAGCACACGACCGCCTCGACAAGGTCCTTGTCCGAGAGGCGATTGCGGTCGCTTTTGAACTCGACAGTCAGGGTCTCGCGGGGCGGCAATGTAGGGGTCATGGGGTGAACGCGGGGTCGTCCCCCGAGCAGCCCCCGACCTGGGGCACTCATCTGGGACGTGATGTTCCGGTGCTGGCGTGAATGATGATCCTATCGCAGCGCTCTGGCGCCGCCCCCTCGCGTAGGCCGTCTTGGCTGCGGGCTAGTCGGCCGGCGGGCAGGAGGCTCACGGTACCGAGGGGCTAAAACGCTCCTCTTCTCTGACAACCATTTGACAACCCCGATGACAACCTCGACAGGGTTGAAGCGTGGGCCAGCGGAGCCTCCGGTCATGCGTCATCGCATCACATGAATGGCAGTACTGTAGAGGTGTTCACTTTTCGGTATCTGGGTCCTGGCGCTGCCTCCGCATGCCAAGAATCGGAAATTTCTGATTGCTGATAAGCGCTTAGAGGACATGCTCGAGGGCTGGACTCAATGCAGTGTTTGAACTGAGCCGGCAGCCCATGGCGCAAAAATTGAATCGACCATACGGGGGTGTCGCTTCATCAAGTGAACTGAGTCGATTCACAAGTTGAACCTTGCATGCGTTTTGCATAGTCTGGCCGCTTGGCAGAGTCGTGCGCCTGCTGCAGCGCCTCCTCTGCCTCTTTGACGGACTTCCACCGGCGCCATTCATGAGTGGCCTTGGATGCAAAGATGCCGAGCTGCAGGAACTCATAGCTCGCCTTGTCCGTGAATCTGAACAGGTTGCAGTTGCGTCCACCAGCGGTAATGCCGCCCTGGCGAGTCTTGACGATCAACCCCATGGTCTCCAGCTCTCTAAGGGCCTTGGCCACCGTGGCCGGTGAGCGGTACCCCAGAGCTTTCATCACGCTGTGGGGCGCGGAAATGTTGCCGTTGTTGGTCGACTTGAGCTGCATTCGCAAGTCCATGTAGAACGCGCGGCTGGTGGGGGACAAGGCCAGCCAGGCCGGGCTCCTGGCGATGACGCAATACAGGCGGGCATGGAACCCCATCTCGTCCTTGTCACTTTTGAGCCGCGTCATGGCTGGCCTCTCATGAGGCAAGGGGCCCGCTGGGTGCGGGGCATCACAGGGCCTCCTCTCTCGCCTGTTCCAGTTGACGCACGATCTGGCGGATCTGCTCTTCAGACTTGCCGGCGACGCGCGCTGACAGCATGGTGGAGACTTCGTAGGAGGGCCACCCGCGAGCGCGGGCACCCAGGTTCACGGGGCGCGGCCATAGTCCAAGGGCCATATGCGCATAGATCGTTGAACGAGAGTAGCCCGTGGCCGCCTGGACCTGTTGGCGGCGAAGAATGGTCCAAGATTGAGAGGTGATCATGTTGAGTCTTGCGAGGCATCCCCGAGACATTCGAGGCACAGGCAAGACTTTCTTGGATCAGTGCATCCAGGTCGAGGCAGGCGTAGGCCCCTCAGCCTTTCCGGAAACGGGAAGGCCTTCAGACGTTCCGGATTTCATCAACTGCAGCAGCGAGCAGTCGCTGCAGGAAGGCGTTCGTCATCAGCTCTGCAGCGACCTTTGACGTCGTCTTGCGCACGACTTCCTCTCCACCCTCACCCGGTGGGAAGATGGCATCGGCGAACGTGCGGTTGGTGATGCGGTGGCTGGTCTCGTTCGCCCATAGCCTGAGGTCAAGGTAAGGCAGGACGCCGATCCGCACCCATTCCTCGGGAGCTACCCTTGCGTTGGTCGGCACAGGGCCTTGTCGCCGGAAGCTCACCTGCTCCCTGAGTCTGGGGAGCAGGTCGCGGAATGACTGAATCAATACCGCGTCGGGCAGGGTGAGGTTCACAACCACCAGCGATGTCTTCGCGTGATGGGCGGACCAGCCATCGACAGGCCGGTCAAGCTCGTGTCGTTCCTGCATGGCCTGTATGGCAACTGCAGGATCAAGAACGTCCAGTCCACCGCCATAGTAGTAGCGGAGAACAAGATCGCGGGCATACACCAGATGGTCTTCCCCGATATCCTGCTCAACGCGCAGCAGGTCGCTAAGCGTCATGGGGCACACGGGGGCGCCACCTAGCGGATCGTCCTCCAGTTGGGCATTGAGCTGGGCATGCCAACTACAGAGGTTGTCTTCGGCTATGGCGGCAGAAATGATCGGCTGCGACCGGAGACTGTGGAGCCTGTCGAGCTGATACTTATGAAGCGGGAGTGCTGCCGTCATCAGCTCAGCACGAGCAGAAAGCTGGCGAAGCCAATCAGCCAAGGCAAGGTCCTTCAGTCCTTCGTAGTTCTCCAAGGAAAACCAAGGAGGCAGTTGGGATCGGTGCTTGACGATGCGCCTCATGCCTGAGTCGCCGTGCCAAGGCTTGGTGCGTTGCCAATCGGGCATTGCTGGCATTTCTCGACGAAGGAAGCCCATGCCTGCAGCATCTCTCGCCGCTGCCCCGCGTACTCGGCCCGGTTGTAGACCCCGCGCACGCCGCCAATGGTGTGGTTCAGTGCCTTCTCGACCACGTCCGAGGGCCAGCCCTGCTCGTGCAGCAGGGTGGATGCCGTGCGCCTCAGGTCGTGGATGGTGAACGCAGGCACATCCTGACCCCGCAGGGCCACCTTGAGTGCAGAGTTGATAGCGTTGTGCGCAAATGGCTTGGAGAGGCTGCTACGGCCTGGCAGGACGAGCGCGCTGCCGCTGGCCAGGCGCTGCAGTTCCTTGAATAAGGCTACGGCCTGGTGGGACAGGTAGACGACGTGCGGCTTGCCCGTCTTCGAGTGCTCGGCCGGGATCTGCCATTCGCAGGCCTCTAGGTCGACGTGCTGCCATCGGGCAAGCAGGAGCTCGGACTTTCGCACCATGGTCAGCAGCGTCAGGTGCAGGGCGAGCTTGAACTGGCGTCGAATATTGGAATCGTAGGCGGCTCGCAAGAAGACCCCAATCTCGGCGGTCGACAGGGCGCGCTCTCGGGCCTTGGCTCGGTGGACGTGCCGCATGGGCAACGCCAGCACCGGGTTGGCCTGTACCAGGCCGCAGGTCAGGGCGTAGTCGAAGAGTCGTTTGAGCAACCCGCGCAGTTGCCCGGCGGCCGCGTCGTAGCCCTGGGCCTTCTTCAGCCAGATGATGTTGCGCACCTCTTCCGTGGTGACTTCACACAAGGGCTTATGGCCGATGGCCGGGGCAATCGACTTGTCGAAGTAGCGGCGCGGCATGGTCAGGTCCTTGCGGTCCTTCGCCACGACCTCTTTGAAGAAGCGCTCGCCGAACTGCGAGACCGTTGTTGCTGTGTCGGGCTCGTGCTTGGCGGCCTGCTTCTGCTGAGCCGGGGACTTGCCGATGGCTGCCGCCTGGGCGGCCTCGTCGCGCTTCAGTCGTGCGTTCTTGAGGGTCAGGTCGGGGTACTTGCCGAGCGTTAGCTTCTCCTGCTTGCCGGCGAGCCTGTAGCGGTAGCGCCAGATCACTCCCCCAGTGGGGAAGACCTCGACATAGAGGCCTCGTCCATCGGCGACTGTGTAGACCCGGTCTTGCGGCTTGAGCGCACGTAGTGCGGCGTCAGTCAGGGGCATCGGCTGTGTCCAAGTTCGGAAATTTCTGATTCCAAGCCTGAATTTGGACTCAAGCTTGGACACAGGAATTATCGGCTCACACTGGACCCTACTGGACTGTGCGGGATAAATTGTCTTTGTAAATCAACAACATATATGCGCATACGCATACTGTCCGGGACATCGCTGGAAGGTGCTCTATTTTCCGATGCAGAACCGGCTGAAGATCTCTCCCAGCAGGTCGTCCGCCGAGAATGCCCCGGTGATCTCGCCCAAAGCGTCGTGGGCGAGGCGCAGCTCCTCCGCCATCAGGTCCAGGGCCGGCGGCTCGACTTCCACTTGCGCCAGCGCCAGGGCCAGATGCTCGGCGGTGCGGCGCAGGGCCTGGACGTGGCGCTCGCGGGCGATGAACAGCCCCTCGGGTACGGCGTGCCAGCCGGCATGCGCCAGCAGCTCGCGGCGCAGCGCGGCGAGGCCGTCGCCCGTCTTGGCGGACAGCTGCACCGCGCCCTCCGGCAGGGTCAGGTCTTGCCTGCTGCGCAGCGCTGCCGAGGTGTCGGCCTTGTTGTAGACCTGCAGCAGGCGCGTCGGGTCGACGCGGGCGAGGCGCTCGCGGATCTCGGCGTCACCCGACTCGTAAGCCGCCTCGCCGATGCGGGTGAGGTCGTGCAGGAAGAGCACGACGTCCGCCTCGGCAATGGCGTCCCAGCTGCGGGCCACGCCGATGCGCTCGACCTCGTCGCTGGTCTCGCGCAGGCCGGCGGTGTCCGTGATGTGCAGGGGCACGCCCTCGATCTGGATGGTCTGGCTGACCTTGTCCCGCGTGGTGCCGGGAATGGGGGTGACGATGGCCAGCTCGGCGCCGGCCAGGGCATTGAGCAGCGAGCTCTTGCCCACATTGGGCTGGCCGGCCAGCACGACCTTGATGCCCTCGCGCAGCAGGGCGCCCTGGCGGGTGCGGTCGAGCACGTGCTCGAGGCGGGCCTGGATGCGGCGCAGCTTGCCCAGGGCGTCGGCCTGCTGGAGGAAGTCGATCTCCTCCTCGGGGAAGTCGAGCGTGGCCTCGACCAGCATGCGCAGGTTGATGAGCCCGTCCCGCAGCTCGCCGACCTCGGTCGAGAGCGCCCCGGAGAGCGCGCGGCTCGCGCTGCGGGCGGCGGCCTCGGTGCTGGCGTCGATCAGGTCGGACACGGCCTCGGCCTGCGCCAGATCCAGCTTGCCGTTGAGGAAGGCGCGCTGGGTGAACTCGCCGGGCTCGGCCAGGCGCAGGTGGCGCAAGGGTTCGACGGACGCCCCCGCCTCCAGGCAACGCGCCAGCAGCAGCTGCAGCACCACGGGGCCGCCGTGCGCCTGCAGCTCCAGCACGTGCTCGCCGGTGTAGGAATGCGGCGCCGGGAAGTGCAGGGCGAGGCCATGGTCGATGGCATCACCGTTGGCCGCGCGCAGCGGCAGGTAGTGGGCCTCGCGCGGGCGCAGGGCGCGGCCGCAGATCTGCTCGATCAGCGGGGTCAGGTCTTGCGCAGACGAGACGCGCACGATGCCGACGGCACCCCGGCCGGGGGCGGTGGCGATGGCGGCGATGGGGTCTTGGTGGCGGGCCAGCATGGGTCGCATTGTCCTATGCCGCGCCGCCGGGCCCATGAGAACGGCCCCGGGCTGCGGGAGCCGGGGGCCGTGGAAGATGGCGCGGGGGAGGCGGCCGTGGGGCTCTCGTGAGTCCCGCGGCAGGCCTGTGATGCAGCCCGGTGGTGTGGACCGCCTGCATCAAGCTGCCCCGCATGAGTGCATTAAAGGCGACGCCCCCGGCGAAAAAAAGCCCCCGGTCGCGGGGGCGGCCGGGGGCTTCGTGCGCTAGTTCGCGAAGGCGCTTACTTCTGCACGCCCATCTGGCGGTTGATGAGCCACTGCTGCGCGATGGACAGCAGGTTGTTCACCAGCCAGTACAGCACGAGGCCGGCCGGGAAGAAGAAGAACATGAAGCTCAGCGCGAGCGGCATCATCCACATCATCTTCGCCTGCGTCGGGTCGGCCGGCGTCGGGTTCAGGGCGACCTGCAGCAGGCTGGAGGCCGTCATCAGGATGGGCAGGATCAGGTAGGGATCGGCCGAGGAGAGGTCGGTGATCCAGCCGATCCACGGCGCGTTGCGCATCTCGACCGTGCTCTGCAGCACCCAGTACAGGGCGATGAAGAAGGGCATCTGCAGCAGCATCGGCAGGCAGGAACCCAGCGGGTTGACCTTCTCCTCGCGGTAGATGCGCATCATCTCCTGCTGCTGCTTCTGCGGGTCGTTCTTGTAGCGCTCGCGCAGCTCGTTGATGCGGGGGCCGACGGCCTTCATCTTGGCCATCGAGCGGTAGGCGCTGGCGTTCAGACCGAAGAAGGCGATCTTCAGCAGCACCACGAGGATCACGATGGACCAGCCCCAGTTGCCCAGGATGCCGTGGATCTTGTCCAGCAGCCAGAACAGCGGCTTGGCGATCACGTAGAACATGCCGTAGTCCTTGACGCGCTCCAGGCCCGGGGCGAGTTCGGCCAGCTTGTTCTCCTCCTGCGGGCCGGCATACAGCACGTGCTCGGCCGAGGCCGAGGCGCCCGGGTTGATCGAGGCCAGCGGGAAGACCTGACCCACGCTGTACAGGCCCGATTCGGTCTTCTTCACGAAGAACTCGCGCGGGCCGGCGGCGTTGTGCAGCCAGGCGGTGGTGAAGTAGTGCTGGACCATCGCGACCCAGCCGTCATCGGCGTGCTTGTCGTAGTCGGTCTTGCCCTTGTCCAGGTCCTTGAACTCGAACTTCTGGAACTTGTTCTTGTCCGTGTAGATGGCCGGGCCGATGAAGGACGCGGGCGCCATGTAGCCGGAGGAGGACTCGGCGGCCGTCGGGCGCACCAGCTGCACATACAGCTGCGGGCTGACGGCGGCGGCACCGGCGTTCACCACCTCGTGCTTGACGTCGATGGCGTAGTCGCTGCGCTTGAGGGTGTAGGTCTTCACCAGCTTCACGCCGCCCTGCTCGGGGGACTCGAAGCGCACCGTCAGCGAGGCGGCGCCGTCCTTGAGCTCGCGCTCGGTGCCCACCACGTTCATCAGCGTGAAGTGGTTGGGCGCGCCCGGCGTGCCGACGAGGCCGGACTCGGGGCGGTAGGTGCCGGCATCGAAGAGCACCACGGGCTGCGGCTTGAAGCCGGAGGGCGCCTTCATGCCCACGAGGCGCATCAGCGGGTCCATGAGACCGTGGGTCTCGGTCGTCAGGTGCTTCAGCAGCTCCACGCGCACGAGGCTGCCGCCGCGCGTGTCGAAGGTGGCCTTGACGACGTCGGTCGTGACCTCGAACTTCTCGCTGGCCGCCTGGGCCGAGGAGGCGGCAGCGACGGGCGCGGCCGCGGCGGTGCCGGCGACCGCGGGCAGGCTGCCCGAAGCCGGCACGCTGGCCGCGGGGGCGGCGCTCGCGACGGGCTTGGCCGGCGCGGGGCTGAACATCGAGGGGTGCCCGTTGTATTTCTGCCAGCCGTCCCACAGGAGGACGAGCGACATGGTGAATACCACCCACAACACGGTGCGGCGAATATCAGTCATGGAGAAGCTTCAGGATGGGAAGAAGAGGGTGTCGTGCTGCCCCCGAGCCCGAGGCGCGAGAACAGACGGGGCGGATTGTCAGGCACGGGATCATGTCCGCCCAGACAGAAGGGGTTGCAGCGCAGGATTCTCGCCGCGGCCAGGTAGCTCCCGGCGATGCCGCCGTGCCGGCGCACAGCCTCCATGCCATAGGCGGAGCAGCTCGGGTAGTAGCGGCAGCCGGCCTGGATCCAGGAGCTGATCAGCAGCTGGTAGGCGCGGATCAGGCCCATCAGGAACCATTGGAGGGGGCTGCGGCGGGCCGGCATGGCAAGGGGGCGCGGGGGGTCAGCCCGGCATGGCCGGGGAGGCGGCGGGCGTCTCGGCGGCGCGGGCCAGCTTGGCGCGCAGCTGCAGCAGCTCGGCGCGCACGAGGGCCTTGAGCGGCTCCGAGGCGGCGCTCGGGAACTGCTTGCGATCCACGGGCATGCGCAGGCGGACCACCCAGAGCCCGGGCGGCAGCAAGCCCGCGGCGTCAGCGAAGACGGCGCGGATCTGGCGTTTGATCAGGGATCGCGTCACGGCACGGCGGGCGTGCCGCTTGGGCACGACGCAGCCCAGCCACTGGCCATCCGGCGGGGCCTGGACGGCAGCGGGCAGGGGCGTGTCCCCCGTGGCAGGCACCGAATCGTCCACAGGACTGTGGGTAAGCGGTGCTTGGCCTGTTGATAACTCGGCTTTCCTTGTGGAAAACGCGGGTCCGGGCAGGCTGGGGGCGGCCATGACGTGGTGCACAGCAAAGTGCTTGCTGCGGGCGCGGCTGGGCTGGCCCAGCACGCGCTCAAAGTCGGCCGATCGTTCGATGCGGCCGATCATGGTCTTGATGCAGCTCGCTTAGACGGCCAGGCGCTTGCGGCCCTTGGCACGACGGGCGCGGATCACAGCGCGGCCACCGCGGGTCTTCATGCGGACGAGGAAGCCGTGGGTACGGGCGCGGCGGGTCTTGGAGCCTTGGTAGGTGCGTTTCATGTTGGAAAACCTCTGTGGACGTCTGTGGACGCGATAGCTGATGGGCCAATCAAAGATGCGGGTGCATCTCGGAACTGCAAGCCGGCGCCCTGTGGGTCAAGCCCCTGGGGTGTCTGCCTGCCGCACCGCTGATGTGCGCCGCGCCGGGGCGCCGCTGCTGCGTGCGCCCACATCAAGACCCTGCCTGAAGGATGCCGCCAGGCCGTAGGGCCGGGGGAATTCTCCGGGGCAAAGCCCAGACTGTTGGCGCGGTGGACCTACCGCCAGGGGTTTGGCCCCTCAAAGCTGAAGAAAGCCACGCGCCCAAGCAAATACATCCGGCGTCCGGAAAAGCCCGCGATTACAACAAACTTCTGGCCGTCGGTCAACTTCCTTCGGTGCTCGCGGGGTGGGCGGGGCCGGGGTGCGGGTCTAAAAAAATCTGTGGATAACCCCGTCTTTTGCGGCCGTGGATCCGTACAATCCGGCCGCTCAAGAAGAAGTTTTCCACAATGAGCGCAGATCTCTGGCAACGCGGCTGTGAACGTCTGGCCGCCGAGCTGCCCGAACAGCAATTCAACACCTGGATCCGTCCCTTGCCCCCGGCCGATGTGGCCGACGGTGGCGAGCAGGGCGTGACCGTCTCCCTGCGCGTCCCCAACCGCTTCAAGCTGGACTGGATCCGCAACCAGTACGCCGGGCGCATCGAATCCATCCTCACCGAACTGGCCGGCCGCCCCGCGCGGCTCGAGCTGGCCGTGGCGCCGCGCGAGGCCGTGCCCCGTGCGGCCACGGCGCTGCCTGCCAATCAGCCGGTGGCCGTGGGGCAGGTGCTGCACAACGGCCTTCGTCCGGTGCCGGTGAACCGCCCGGCGCCTGTCGAGCAGCCGGCCGTCAACGGCCTGGCGCCGGTGCAGCCCGCCGTGGCGGCGCCGGCTGTGGTGAGCTCGCCGGCCGGCCTGCCCGCGCCGGCCAGCACGCGCCACCGCATCAATCCGGCCCTCACCTTCGACACCCTGGTCCCCGGCCGGGCCAACCAGATGGCACGCACCGCGGCCCTGCACGTCGCCGGCGCGCCGGGCCAGATGTACAACCCGCTGTTCATCTACGGCGGCGTCGGCCTCGGCAAGACCCACCTGATCCACGCCGTCGGCAATGCCCTGCTGAAGGACAAGCCGGACGCCCGCGTGCTGTATCTGCACGCCGAGCAGTTCATCTCCGACGTGGTGAAGAACTACCAGCGCAAGACCTTCGACGAGCTCAAGGCCAAGTACCACTCGCTGGACCTGCTGCTCATCGATGACGTGCAGTTCTTCGCCGGCAAGGACCGCACGCAGGAGGAGTTCTTCAACGCCTTCGAGGCCCTGCTGGCCAAGCGTGCGCACATCATCATGACCTCGGACACCTATCCGAAGGGCTTGGTGGACATCGACGAGCGCCTGACCAGCCGCTTTGACGCCGGCCTGACGGTGGCCATCGAGCCGCCCGAGCTGGAGATGCGCGTCGCCATCCTGATCAAGAAGGCCGAGGCGGAACAGGCGCCGATGCCCGAGGACGTCGCCTTCTTCATCGCCAAGAACGTCCGCGCCAATGTGCGCGAGCTCGAGGGCGCGCTGCGCAAGGTGCTGGCCTACAGCCGCTTCAGCCACAAGGAAATCAACATCCAGCTGGCCCGCGAGGCGCTCAAGGACCTGCTCTCCATCCAGAACCGCCAGATCTCCGTCGAGAACATCCAGAAGACGGTGGCCGATTTCTACAAGATCAAGGTCGCCGACATGTACAGCAAGAAGCGCCCGGCCAGCATCGCCCGGCCGCGCCAGATTGCTATGTACCTGGCCAAGGAGCTGACGCAGAAGAGCCTGCCCGAGATCGGTGAGCTCTTCGGCGGCCGGGATCACACGACCGTGCTGCACGCCGTGCGAAAGATCGGTGGCGAGCGTCAGAAGAACACGGAGCTCAACCAGCAGCTGCACGTGCTCGAGCAGACCCTCAAGGGTTGAAGGCCCACCCCCTACGCGCTTCGCGCGCCCCCTCAAGGGGGCGAGCCCGTGGGCCCGGCAGAGCCGGATCCCCGGCCTCCGTGCGGGGTTGGCATGCAACAGATCAAAGGCATGGTTTTCACCCTTCGGGAATTGCCCCATTCCTGGGTGACAATGCGCGCTGTCTCACGCGCGCGCGTCTTGCTATGACTGTGTGACCCAGGGGTGGTTCCCGGGGCCAGCAGGCCTTCAGACGGCGCTCGCGGGTCGCCCCGAACAAGTGGAGAGAGGTTCACATGATTGTGTTGAAAGCCAGCCAGGACAAGGTGCTGGGTGCCCTTCAGGCCGTGTCCGGCATCGTCGAGCGCCGCCACACGCTGCCCATCCTGGCCAATGTGCTGATCCGCAAGCAGGGCTCGCAGGTCGAGCTCACCACCAGCGACCTCGAGATCCAGGTCCGCACGACCGTCGAGTTCGATGGCGATGAGGGCAACTTCTCCTCCACCGTGGGCGCACGCAAGCTGATCGACATCCTGCGCTCCATGCCCTCGGACCAGACGGTCAGCCTCTCCAGCAACGCCAGCAAGATGACGCTGCAGGGCGGCAAGAGCCGGTTCACGCTGCAGACCCTGCCGGCCGACGACTTCCCGCTGGTGCAGGAAGCTGCCGACTTCGGCCCCGCCTTCAGCGTGCCGCAAAAGACGCTCAAGCACCTGATCAACCAGGTGCACTTCGCGATGGCGGTGCATGACATCCGCTACTACCTCAACGGCATCCTCTTCGTGGCCGAGGGCAAGAGCCTGACGCTCGTCGCCACAGACGGCCACCGCCTGGCCCTCGCGCAGGCCGACCTGGCATCGGACATCCCCAAGCAGGAAGTCATCCTGCCCCGCAAGACCGTGCTGGAGCTGATGCGCCTCCTGAAGGACGGCGGCAAGGACGGCTCGGATGACCAGCCCATCGAGATGCGCTTCGCCGGCAACCAGGCCAAGTTCAGCTTCTCGGGCATGGAGTTCGTGACCAAGCTGGTCGAGGGCAAGTTCCCCGACTACAACCGCGTCATCCCCAAGAACCACAAGTTCCGCGTGACCCTGGGCCGCGCGCCGCTGCTGTCGTCCCTGCAGCGTGCCGCCATCCTGACCAGCGAGAAGTTCAAGGCCGTGCGTCTGTCCTTCGAGCCGGGCCTGCTGTCCATTGCCTCCAGCAATGCCGAGCAGGAAGAGGCCAAGGAAGAGATCGAGATCGACTACGGCGGCGACCTGATCGAGACCGGCTTCAACGTGACCTACCTGATGGACGCGCTGCAGAACATGGGCCAGGACATGGTCTCCATCGACCTGAACGACAGCGCCTCCAGCGCCCTGATCACCATCCCCGAGCAGAGCGGCTTCAAATACGTCGTGATGCCGATGCGAATCTGATCGCGACCCAGACATGAGAGCAGCGGGCAAGGGCCAGGAGGCCCGGCCCGCTTCAGTGCTTTAGAGGGGCCACGCAAGACCTGACCCCGTGTGAGAGAGAGTTCCCGATGAGTGATGTCCCGAGCAACGAATCCAATCCCGCCGGCAATCCCGATGACCTGAGCGACAAGCCTCAGGCGGCCTCGGGCGGCGCCTACGACGCGAGCTCGATCCAGATCCTCGAAGGCCTGGAAGCCGTGCGCAAGCGCCCCGGCATGTACATCGGCGACACCTCCGACGGCACCGGCCTGCACCACCTGGTCTTCGAAGTGGTGGACAACTCCATCGACGAGGCCCTGGCCGGCCATTGCGACGACATCATCGTCACCATCCACACCGACAACTCCATCTCGGTGATCGACAACGGCCGCGGCATTCCCACCGGCGTCAAGATGGATGACAAGCACGAGCCCAAGCGTTCGGCCGCTGAAATCGCGCTGACCGAGCTGCATGCCGGCGGCAAGTTCAACCAGAACTCCTACAAGGTCTCGGGCGGCCTGCACGGCGTGGGCGTGTCCTGCGTGAACGGCCTGTCCAAGTGGCTGCGCCTGACCGTGCGCCAGAACGGCAAGGCGCACTACATCGAGTTCGCCAAGGGCGTGCCGCAGAACGGCGAGAGCGTGATGGTGGACGGCTTCGAGACCCGCCCGCTGAAGGTCATCGGTGACACCGACAAGCGCGGCACCGAGGTCCACTTCCTGCCGGACACGGAGATCTTCCAGCAGAACAACGACTTCCACTACGACATCCTGGCCAAGCGCCTGCGCGAGCTGTCCTTCCTGAACAATGGCGTGAAGATCCGCCTGGTCGACGAGCGCAACAACAAGGAAGACAACTTCGCCTATGCCGGCGGCGTGCGCGGCTTCGTCGAGTTCATCAACAAGGGCAAGAACACCCTGCATCCGAACATCTTCCACGCCCAGGGCGACAAGACGTCGGATCAAGGCACGAACATCGGCGTCGAAGTCTCCATGCAGTGGAACGACGGCTTCAACGAGAACGTGCTCTGCTTCACCAACAACATCCCGCAGCGCGACGGCGGCACCCACCTGACCGGCCTGCGCGCCGCCATGACCCGGGTGCTGAACAAGTACATCACCGACAACGAGCTCGCCAAGAAGGCCAAGGTCGAGGTGGCCGGCGATGACATGCGCGAAGGCCTGGCCTGCGTGGTCTCGGTCAAGGTGCCCGAGCCCAAGTTCAGCAGCCAGACCAAGGACAAGCTGGTCTCCAGCGAAGTGCGCGGCCCGGTGGAGGACATCGTCGCCAACAAGCTGAATGACTGGCTGCTGGAGAACCCGGTCGACGCCAAGATCATCTGCGGCAAGATCCTCGACGCCGCCCGCGCCCGCGAGGCCGCGCGCAAGGCTCGCGAGATGACCCGCCGCAAGGGCGTGCTGGACGGCCTGGGCCTGCCCGGCAAGCTGGCCGACTGCCAGGAGAAGGACCCCTCGCTGTGCGAGATCTACATCGTGGAGGGTGACTCCGCAGGCGGCTCCGCCAAGCAGGGCCGCGACCGGAAGTTCCAGGCCATCCTGCCCCTGCGCGGCAAGATCCTGAACGTGGAGAAGGCCCGCTACGAGAAGCTGCTGACCTCCAACGAAATCATCACGCTGATCACGGCGCTGGGCACCGGCATCGGCCGCGGCGCCGGCAGCGATGACTTCAACCCGGACAAGCTCCGCTACCACCGCATCATCATCATGACTGACGCGGACGTCGACGGCGCCCACATCCGCACCCTGCTGCTGACCTTCTTCTACCGCCAGATGCCCGAGCTCGTGGAGCGCGGCCACATCTACATCGCGCAGCCGCCGCTGTACAAGGTGAAGGTGGGCAAGCAGGAGCAGTACCTGAAGGACGGCCACGAGTTGGACGCCTTCCTGCTGCGTGTGGCCCTGAACGATGCCGAGCTGCACACCGGCCGCGGCGACGTTCTCAAGGGCGAGGCCTTCGAGACCCTGGCCCGCCAGTACGTGCTGGCCGAGAACGTCATCGATCGCCTGTCCAACTGGATGGACTTCGAGGCCCTGCGCGCCCTGGCCGGCGGCCTGGTGGCCCTGAACCTCGACAGCCAGGAGGCGGCGGAGCAGTCCGCCCGCGACATGGCCGGCGCGCTGCACGACGCCGAGGTGAGCGCCGAGTACGACGCCCGCACTGACAAGCTCTTCCTGCGCATCAGCCGCAAGCACCACGGCAATGTGCGCTCGAGCATCATCACCGCTGACTTCGTCCATGGCGCGGACTACCAGGTGCTGGCTGAGGCCGGCAAGACCTTCAAGGGTCTCATGACCGTGGACGGCATGGTCCGCAAGGGTGAGGGCGAGAAGGCCAAGGAGAGCAAGGTCGCCGATTTCCGCGGCGCCATGGGATTCCTGCTCACCCAAGCCGAGAACTCCGTCGGCCGCCAGCGCTACAAGGGCCTGGGCGAGATGAACCCCGAACAGCTGTGGGAAACCACCATGGACCCGACCGTCCGCCGCCTGCTGCGCGTGCAGATCGAAGACGCCATCGAAGCCGACCGCGTGTTCACCATGCTGATGGGCGACGAGGTGGAACCGCGTCGCGATTTCATCGAGACGAATGCGTTGAGGGCGGGGAATATTGACGTGTGAGAACGTCGCCCGCGTGAACTCAGAGCCCCGCCGAGCGCGGGGCTTTTTATTGCGTCGCAACGCTCAATCATGCTCAACGGGATCGATGCGTTCCAGATATTTGTCGGACAGCGCTGTGAACGAGCGGAACAGGTCGGCTGCATCAGCTACCTGCCCCGCCAATTCATCCATGCTCATGTAGCGGCTTGTGTCGGGCCTGTCGGACGACAAGTCCCAGTCGAGTGGAATGAAGGCCAATAGTGGAACACGTGGGTGCTCAGGGCCTTGAGGTGATTCGACATACTTTGCTGGCGCGGCCCACCTGCCATGGGCGTAGTCGTTTCTGAGTGCCCGCGCTCTTTCGGCGCGACCAAACCACGCTTGAAACTCGCATAACGCATCTGGAGACTGCTTTGACAGCAGTGGTCCGATGTGCAGTTGCAGGCATTTGAGCCGGTCTGCCAGCCTGTACTTCTGGACGTCCAGGGACTTTGTCGTGTCGACTCCGAGCCGGATTCCGATCCAGCGCAATTGCAGGCCGACGATGAAATCGAAGCGCGCGATTTCGTGAATGAGGCGGCCGAGTTGGCGGTGCACTTCGTCTTCGATCTCCTCTGGCTTGGCTACACGCCGGGCTGCAGGCTTTGCCTGAGGAACTGGCGTAGTTTGGGAAGGCGGTCGGCGATGGACTGGATGTCGCGACATGGCAGGGGGCAGGACAAATTTGGCGGACAGATTGAGCCTGGCGTTTCTCAGCAGGCCCGAAGGACAACGGCCGATTCTGAGTGGGCGGAACGTGCTCTGCAAATGAACGGATCGGCCGCATTCGTGGCCTTGAGTGTCCTGCGTTAGGCGGTTCATCCCGACTGGTTGATCGATGGAGGCTCTGCGCAAACCCGAGACTGCGGCAATGGGGAAGTGACCTGTCAGTTGTCTCTCCAGCAGACACGGAACGACGCTTTGACCTGACACGGTGAACCATGGGTCGCTGCTCCGCCCACCTGCCCCCTCAGACCCCCACACCCGGCAAGCACCCCCACGCCCCCGCGACCATCACCGGCACGAGCAGGACAAAGGGATAGAAGCCGATGCCCCGCTTCGGGAAGGGGAAGGACAGGTTCATGGCCACGGACAGGCCGAGGGCGAGGAGGGCGAGGGCGAGGTCGGTCGCCGGGCCCCGCGGGTGCAGCACCACGCCGGCCATGAGCACGATGGCGGCGACGGAGCTGGGCAGGCCCTGGAAGCATTCGCCGAAGCGGTTGCGCACGAGGCCACGCTCGCTGAAGCGGGCGAGCCGCAGCACGGCGGCGAGGACGTAGCTGATGCACAGGGCCGCGACGCCCCAGGACGGCGCGCCGGCCGGCGTCAGCACCTTGGCCATGGCGAAGGCGGGCAGCACGCCGAAGGCGAGGAGGTCGGCCAGGCTGTCGAGCTGCGCGCCCAGGGGCGAGCTCACCCCCAGGGCGCGGGCCAGCTTGCCGTCCAGCACATCGCACAGCAGGCAGATGGCCAGGCACAGCGTGCCCACGGCCACGGCCTGCCCGGGCGTCGCCCATCCCAGGTACAACAGACCCACGCTCGCGGAAGCGGCGGAGCCGAGGGTGATGGCATTGGGGATCGCGGCGTACGAGGTCATGACGGAGCTGGCAGGGGAAGGGTGTGAGCGCCCGCCCGCGTGCGCTTACGCCGGCGTCCCGCAAACATGCGGTCCGGCGCGGGCTGCACAGCGGGTGGGGCGCGTCGCGGGCGGGCATGATCGCACCTTTGCAGTTTTCCCCACTCCCTTGAAGACCGATTTCTCTGCGCTCTGGCAGCTCGCCCCCGCCCCTCCGGACCTCTGGCTCCTCGTGGGCGGCGGCCTCGCCGCCGTCTCGACCGCCACAGCGGTGACCTATCTGCATCCCGCCGTGCGCCCGCAGCGCCGGGTGCAGCAGGCCGTGCAATCCTGGGTGCCCGTCATCCTGCTGGCCGCGCTGACGCTGCTGCTGGGCACGGGGCTGACATGGCTGGTCTGCGCCGGCACCTCCCTGATCCTGCTGCGCGAAGGGCTTCGGCTGCTGCCGCTGTCGCCCGCCGAGCAGCGCCTGCACGGCGGGCTGGCCGCGCTGCTGAGCCTCGCCGCGCACGTGCTGGCGGCCCTCGGCCTGATGCCCTGGGCGCTGGGCCTGTGCCTGGTCTACAGCGGCCTGCTGCTGGGTCCGGTGCAGATGCTGGCCGGCGGCCCGGAGCGCTTCATCACTCGCGTCGGCGGGCTCATGCTGGTGCTCAATGCCTGCGTCACGCTCTTCCTCTTCGTCAGCCTGCTGGTGTTGCAGGCGCCGGCCTCCCGGCCCTTGGGCGGCGCGGGCCAGGGCGGCTTCTTCTTCGTGCTGGTGATCTTCTCGGACGCCATGCAGTACGTCGGCGGCAAGTGCTGGGGCCGCCATGCGCTGGCGTCGTCCATCAGCCCGGCCAAGACCTGGGAGGGGCTGGCCTTTGCCGCGCTGATCTGCTCGGGGCTGGGCTTTGCGCTGGCGCCATGGCTGCTGGGCCTGCCGGCCTGGGCGGGCGTGCTGCTGGCGCTGGCCATGGTCGGCCTGGGCCTGGTGGGTGATCTGCTGGTCTCGTGCTGGAAGCGCGACGCGGGCGTGAAGGACACCGGCACGCTGCTGCCGGGGCAGGGCGGCGCGCTGGACCGCTGCGACAGCCTGATCTTCGTCGCCCCCTGGTTCTGGCTGCTGATGCAGGTGAGCGCATGACGACGCTTCAACATCCCCCGGCACGCCCGGCATCCTCGCCCGCCATGCCCGCCATGCCCGCCATGTCCGTCACCCCCAACCTCGCCACCCTGCGCGCCCAGCTGGAGGCCGCCGGCTGCTTCGAGCGCAAGCCGGGCCGCGCGATCCTGGAGCTCGTCCTCAACCTGCTCGGCAGCGCGCTGGCCTTCTACGCCGCACGCGGGGTCGCCCAGGCCGGGTCGCTCTGGGCGGCGGCGCCGCTCTTTGTGCTGGGCAGCTTCCTCTTCTATCGCAACGGCTGGCTGATGCACGACGCCGCGCATGGCGGCAGCTGGCCGGGCATCCAGGCCAACCGCCGCTTTGCCTCGCTGACGGCCGGCGTGCTGGGCGAGTTCCCCAGCGGCTGGCGCTATGGGCACAACCGTCACCACGCCCGCACCAATGTGCGCGGCGAGGACCTGGACCAGCGCGAGCGCTGGGACCCGACGCGTCGCTATCACTCGCGCCTCACCGCCTGGCTCGGCCTCTTCCTCTTCACCCGCTACAACGGCGTCTACCTGCCGGCCACGCTGATCTTCATGGCGCTGCGCGACGGCTACTACTGCTTCCGCCACCACCGCGAGCGCTTCGCGGCTGAGCTCGTGGCCGTGCTGATGGGCCTCGGCGGGCAGCTGGCCTTCTTCGTGCTGCTGTCGGGCTCGTGGCTGGGCCTCCTGCTGTTCCTGCTGCACACGCATATCGGCATGCTGTACCTGAACTCGGCGTTCGCGGGCAACCACTACGACCTCGAGACCTTCACGCCGGAGGAGGCGAAGGCCCTGGATGTGGTCAGCCTGCAGTCGCGCACCACGCGCAACTACGCCGGGGGCTGGTGGACGCACTTCGTCTTCGGCGGCCTGGAGAAGCAGCTGGAGCACCACCTCTTCCCGCACCTGCCTCGCCACCACCTGCACCGCGCCGCGCCCTATGTGCGGGCGTTCGTGACGGCGCATGGCCTGCCCTATCACGAGGCGCCGTTCTGGCATTGCTATCAGCGGGTGCTGGACTTCCACGTCGATCCGCGGCCCGCCGCGGCGCCGTCGGCATGAGCGCGCCGCCACGGAACGCGGCCGGGCGCTGGGTGCGCAACCTGGCCTTCCTGTCCTTCTCCTTCGCCAACACGGCCTGCATCACCGTCTTCCCGCAACACCGCTTCTGGCGTCATCCGCAGGAGGCGATGTGGACCACGGCGGTGCTGCTGGGCGGCGCGGTCGCGGCGCTGCTGGGCCTGGCGTGGGCGACGCGCCAACGGGGCGCCCCGATGCGCCCCGCGCCGATGTGGGCGGGCTGCGCCGTCTACGCCGTGCTGCTGATGCTGGCGGGCTCGGACGCTTTCCACAGCCCCCTGGCCTACGCGGGCCTGGTCTGGGCGCTGTCCTTCAGCTCGGGCGCACTGATGCAGCGCTTCGACGAGTGCTCCGTGCTGCAGGCCGGCGTGGACGGGCGAGTGGCCAACGACCTGAGCATCTCACTGCTGCGCTTCCTGGGCATGCTGCTTGCGCCGGGCGCCTTCAGCGTCCTGCCGCCGGGCGGTGCCGCGGCGCAGACGCTGCTGCTGGCCATGGTGGCCTTGGTGGGGGTGAGCGGTGGGTGCCTGCTGAAGCCGGTGAGGAGCTCGAGCCCTGCGCAAGTGGCGGACGCCACCGCCGCCCTTGCCGCCGGTGCCACCGTCTCGACCGACACAGGCGTCACCACGCCGGGCACCACGCCGGCCACCACCCCGGCCACCCCGTCGACTGGCCCCCACGAGGCCAACGCCCAGCGCACTGCCTCCATCGAGCCTTCGCGCACGCCAGCCACCCGCGACATCGCGGAGTGGGCGCTGTGGTGGGCCGGCGTGCTGGTCTACGCCAACTACTGTGTCCTGGCGAGTGCCGCTCCCTTCCTGCTGCGCGACCTGCTCGCGCAGGACGGCGCGATGGAGCGCGCCTGGCTGCTGATCGCCGTGGTCTATGCCGCTGCGATGCTCAGCAATGCCTGCGTGCAGTGGCGACGCTGGGCGCCGCGTCTGGCGTGGCTGCCGGTGGCCCCGGTGACGCTGATGCTCGTGGCGGCCAGCCTGCTCCTGCCGGCGGCCGCATCGGCGGGCGGATGGGGGCTGCAACTGGGGGGCAGCGCGGCGCTCGGGGCGGCCTTCGGCCTGTTCATGATGGGCTACCGCGACCACCTCACCCGGCAGGCCCTGCAACTGCAGCGCCCGGCCCTGGTGGCGCGCTACAACCAGATGCCACGCTGGGCGACGCTGCTGGCCTTCGGCGTGCTGGCGGGCCTGGCGGCGCTGACCTCCGCTGTGGGCGCGGCCTCGCGGCTGGCGGAGGGCGTGGCGCTGTACCTGCTGCTGTCGTCGATGGGGGTGATGGTGGCGGGAGCCTGGTGGGGGCAACTCGGAAGGCGGCAGGGCGGGCGACGACGGCGTTGAGCGCCGTGCCGGTCCCCTCCGTCGTCGCTGCCAGGCGCTGTCGTGGCGCCCGCCCGCCGGGGTGCCATCGAACGCTCGTTCGATTGTTGTTACATCGAGAAACATTTGGCATTTCCGACTGGAATGCGCCGTGAGGCCCCGCGGGTCGTGGCCATCATGGGGCATGGAACCCAAAATCTCTGGCTGGGAATCGCGCGTGGCCGGCGTCCTTCTGATCGTGGCGCTGGCTGCCTTCGCGCTGGTGTGCTGGGGCGATGTGACCCACGACCGCACCTGGAGCCCTTGGGGCGTCACGCTGCTGACGATCACCGTCCCGGGCCTGTTCATCAGCGTCTTTGTGGCCGCCATCCTGCAGGGGCGGCGACGCCGGCGCTTCAACCATGGGTGGTACCGGCAGCAGCACCCGACGCTGGTGGATGAGCGCGGGCGTGTGCGCTGCTGTTCCTGTGGCTCGAACGAGGTGCAGATCCGGAACCTGATGAACAAAACCTATATGCGCGCCCACATCTGCGGGCAGTGCGGCACGACGCTGTTCTTCTCGCCGGAGGTGTAGGCCGACGGGCGGGCCCGGCGCTCAGCCCGCCTCACGAGGCCGGCCGCACCTTGGCCCATACCGCCTCGGTGCCCTCCTTCAGCTGCCCGCGGTCCAGGGCGACCACGACGAGCGCCGCCCCCTCGCTCACCACGCCCAGCGGTTCGCCCATGTAGCGCACGCCATCACGCTCCACCGGGGCCGTCCGGCGCTTGTTGAGGCTGGTCCGGGCCACCAGTTGGCTGCCGATTTCCGGCACGCCCGTGAGGCTGAAGGAGTCGGAGCGCAGGCTGCTGCCCCGCAGCTCGCCCAGGTAGACCCAGTACGTGCCGCCGGCGCCATTGCCGGGCCCGGCCGACGACGGGCTGGCGGCACCGTTGCCGTTGCTGGTGGACAGGACGGCGGTCGCCGGAGCCGGGGCGCCGCCCAGGGCCGCCGGCGCCGCACTGCGGGCGGGCTCGATGATGGGGTCGACTGCGCGCTGCAGGGCGTTGAGCTTGTCCAGGGCCTGGTAGAGCTGCACGGTCGTGGTGGAGGGGATGTCGGCCTTGGCGTCCGCCACGGGCTGGGCCGGCCCGAGGGCGCTCTGCACGCTGCGCTGCGCCTCCTCGAGCCGGGCCTTGATGCCCAGGGCCTCGACCTCGGTCACGCGCAGGCCGCTCAGGTTTCTGGCGAGGGCCGGCGCGGCCGGGAGCAGCAGCAGCGCGAGGTACAGGCCCACGGCCAGGATGGCCAGCTCGCGGGCCAGCTTGAGGTAGCGCTCGGCGGCCTCGATCCTCGAGATCATCGGGGTGTCCATCGTCTCGCCTCCAGGGTGTTGCCTGACGTCGCAGGCGGGGAAGAGCTGACGATGCTGACGGACTTCCGGCCCGGGCGCATCTGCATTGCTAGGGATGCCGCCGGGGGCGATCGCTCAGTTGCGACCCGCCATCACCCCGCCATCCACATCCCACACCGCCCCCGTCACCCAGTCCGCCTTGTCGGACAGCAGGAAGGCGATGGCCTCGGCCACGTCCTGCGGCCGGCCGACGCGGCCGAGGGGGTGGAAGCTGTTGAAGCCCTGCAGGGTGGCGGCGACCTGGTCCTTGGGGATGAAGCGCTCGTAGACGGGCGTCTCCACGACGGCCGGCGAGACGGCGTTGACGCGGATGCGATGCGGCGCCAGCTCCATGGCCAGATGCTGGGTCAGCGCGTGCAGGCCGGCCTTGGCCATGGAATAGGCCGAGGAGGGCGTGGCCGCGATGGCCTGGCGTGCCCACATGGAGCCGATGTTGACGATGGCGCCCGGCCGCCCCTGGCTCACCCACTGCCGAGCCACGGCCTGCGTGATGAAGAAGAAGGCCTTGTTCAGGGCCATGTAGCGCTCGTAGTCGGCGGCCTCGTGGTCCAGGAAGGGCTTGGGGAAGAAGACGCCCGCGGCGTTCACCAGCAGGTCGATGTCGGCGTGCCGGCCGCGCAGCACCTCCAGCAGGGCGGCCACGCCCGGGTCGCTGCCCAGGTCCGCCGTCATGGCCTGTACGGGGCCCAGCGCGGCCAGCTGCGCCCGCGCCGCCTCCGCCTTGCCGGCGTCATGGCCGACGATCACCGCGCTGCCGCCCTGCGCCAGCACCAGGCGTGCGGTCTCCAGACCCATGCCGCTCGTCCCGCCCAGCACCAGCAGCTTCCTGCCTTGAAATGCATCACTCATCTGAAACCTCTTTTTGAAACCGTGTGGTCCTTGGAATTGGCGCCCGCGGGTTCAGCTTCGGATGAGAAAGAAAAGCTATCCGGTCCGAGCCCACCGACTGACTTGGCGACTCCACCGACCCTGAAGGTTGGCGGCGTCGTCGGATTGGATTCTTCGCGGCGCCTGCCGAGCTGACAAACGAGATAATCTGTCCGCACGAGAAAGAAAATCTTCATGAACGGCAAGCCACTGGCCCACCTCAACGCCCTGCGCGCCTTCGAGGCGTCGGCGCGGCACCAGAGCTTTGCGCTGGCGGCGGCGGAGCTGCACGTGACGCCCGCGGCCGTGGGGCAGCTGGTGCGCTCGCTGGAGGACGGGCTGGGCACGCCGCTGTTCCTGCGCGGCAGCAGCGGCCGCGCCCGGCTGCAGCCCACCGAGGCCGCCGAGCGCGCGCTGCCGGACATCCGCGCCGGCCTGGACCGCCTGGCCATGGGCATGGAGCGGCTGCGGGAAGGGGCGGGCCACGGGGTGCTGACCCTGACCGTCAGCCCGGCCTTCGCGGCCAAGTGGCTGCTGCCGCGCCTGGAGCGGTTCCAGCTGCGCCACCCGGAGACGGACGTCCGCCTGGAGACGCGGCTGAAGGCGCTGGACTTCGTCGCGCAGCGCGTGGACATCGGCGTGCGCTATGGCCTGGGCCACTGGCCGGGCCTGAACGCGGTGAAGCTGCTGGACGAAGACCTGTTCCCGGTCTGCGCGCCCCGCCTGCTGCAGGCCACGGCGCGCTTCCGCGAGCCGGAGGATCTGCTGAAGGAGACGCTGATCCACGACGAGTCCATGGACGACCACGCCGGCTTCCCCGGTTGGGCGAGCTGGCTGGAGGCCGCCGGCGTGCGCGCCCGCCTGGCGCGCTGCCCCCTGCGCATCAACAATTCGGCCGCCGTGCTGCAGGCCGCGGCCGAAGGCCAGGGCGTGGCGCTGGCCCGCAGCGTGATGGTCCGGGACGACCTGGCCGCGGGGCGGCTCGTGAGGCTCTTTCCGGCGGTCGAATACCGATCGCCGCTGTCCTACTACGTGGTGTACCGCAGCGAATGCGCCGGCCTGCCCCGCCTCGCGGCCTTTCGTGACTGGCTGCTGGAGGAGGCGGGCCAGCCGCCCGCCTGAGGGCCCGGCGCGACGCGGGCTCAGTCCAGCGGGATCTGGGCATCCTCCCGGGTGTTGACCTCGATCACCAGGCCGCCCGGGGCCTCGCAGAAGAAGCGGGTGCCGCGCATGGCGTGGTGCAGCGTCTGCGTGAAGCGCACGCCCTGGGCGGTGAAGCGCTCGAACAGCTCGACCACGGCCAGGCGGCTGGGCAGCTCGAAGCCGATGTGGAAGTTGCGGGGCCAGTCGACGGCGCTGACGCCGTGCAGGCGGCCGTCCTCGATCACGATGTCGAAGCCCTGGTGCTTGAGGAAGTTGAAGGCGCCCATGCGACGGACGACGCAGCCCAGCTGCTGCTCGAAGAACTGCGTGGTCGCCTCCAGGTCGGCGGAGGGGAAGCTGAGGTGGTTGAGCGTCATGGTGGCGGGGGCCTGATGGCGGGACTGAGGCATGGCATCTCCGTGCGTTGAAAGGTCCGCCCATGCTAGGGAGCGGCCCGCCGGCCCGGTACTCGCATCCCGGCGGCCCATGGCCGGCCGGCCGGATCAGGCGGGGGCGGCGCCAGTCCCCATGTCCGACTCACATTCCCGACTCACATTCGCGGCCTTGCCGCCCTGGTGCAGCGGCCGCCGCCCGTTCCAGGTAGCCGAAGACGGCCGCTTCGACGCGACGCTGCAGATGGGGCAGGTCGCGCTCGCGCCGCTCACCCGCGCCATCGACGAGGCCGCGGATCAGGGCGGCGACGTCCGCGGCGGCCAGGCCGGCATCCGCCTGCCGGGGCAGGCCGGGGCGTTGCAGCAGCGTGCCGATCAGCTGGCCGAAGCGGCCCTTGTCCAGCCGGGCGCGCAGCTCGGGGCGGCCCTCCTGTTCATCGAGCAGGCGCGCCAGTTCCGGCCGCTCCAGCTGCTGGCGCACCGACGCGCCGATCAGGTGGTGCAGGGCGGCGGGGCCGTCGGGCGCGTCCAGCGCGGCGAGGGCGTCGGCCTCGAAGCGCCCGGCCTCGCGCTCAAGCAGAGCCAGCGTCAGGGCGTCCTTGGACGGGAAGTACTGGTAGAGCGAGCCGATGCTCACGCCCGCCCGCTCGGCCACGGCGTTGGTGTTGAAGCCGTCCATGCCCTGCGTCTCGATCAGCTGCGCCGCCGCCTCCAGGAGGCTGTCCACCGTGTGGCGGGCGCGGCGCTGGCGCGGGGACTTGCGGGGAAGGAGGGCATCGGGGCGCGACATGCCGGCATCCTAGGCGGTTCTTGATGCGGCCGCGCCGGTCAGGGGGCGAACACCTTGTTCGGCACGGAGACTAAATCGGCCCGCGGGCCCACAAGTTTGAGGACGCCCGCGCCGGAGCCCCCTAGCTCGTGGGCGCGGTGGCTCGCGCCTGCCGCCTAGATTGGGCTGGCTACCCCGCGCACGTCGCGCGGACGCCTCAGCAACCCCTCAAGGAAGTTCGCATCATGAGCATCGACAAGCAACGCGGTTCGGAAAAACTGCTGGCCGCCTGGAAGGCCCGCCTGCTCACCGAGGAATCGGTGCGCGAGATCTCGCAGGCGATGGACAAGTCGCCCGCACGCATCGAGGAGGCCACCGTCTACGGCGGGGCCAATGCCACGGGCATGCGCCTGTCACTGAGCTACGCCGGCGACGACGTGCCCATGTGCGGCAACGACCTGCTCTTCTGGCTCAAGTGGCACCGCACGCATGGCGGCGAGGTCAAGCCGCCGCGCATCCTGATCGACGGCACGCCGTGGCCGGACCTGATCCGCATGCAGCTGGACTTCGGCCACGTCGTGCAGCCGGGCAACATCCTCGAAGGCGGGATCACGCAGGGCACGCTGCGCGGGGCCGTGCGTGGCTGAGACCTTCGGTGCCTGGGCCGGCCTCGGCGCCGCCCGCAGCCCGGTGTTGCAGCCGGCTTGCGGCGGGCCCACGGGCATCGCGCCCATCCTGCAGGTGCACCCGACGCGGCGCTGCAACCTGGCCTGCGCGCACTGCTACACCACGTCCGGGCCGCACGAAGCCGGACAGCTGCCCCTGGCGCTGCTGTGCGCAGCCGTGGACGACGCGGTGACGCTGGGCTACGGGCAGCTGGCGGTGTCGGGCGGCGAGCCGCTGCTGTACGAGGCGCTGCCCGCCCTGCTGCAGCACGCCCGGCGCCAGGGCCTGCTGACGAGCGTCACGAGCAACGGGATGCTGATGAGCCCGCGCCGCTGGGACGCGGTGGCGCCGCACCTCGACCGGCTCGCGATCTCCGTGGACGGCCGCGAGGCCTCGCACGACGCGCTGCGCGGCCAGCTGGGCGCGCTCGCCCGCACGCTGCGGCTGCTCGAGCAGCCGCGCCGCACGGGCACGCCCTTCGGCTTCATCTTCACGCTCACACAGCACAACGTGGACGAGCTGGAGGACGTCGTGGCGATGGCCGCCGAGCACGGCGCGCAGAGCGTGCAGGTGCACCCGCTGACGCTGCATGGCCGCGCGCGGCAGGCGCTGCCGGGCGCGCGCCCGGACGGGATGGAGCTGCTCGCGGCGATCGTGGAGGCGCAGCGCCTCGCGCAGGCCCTGCAGGCGCACCGCGGCGTGCGCGTGCAGGTGGATGCGCTGAGCCAGGCGCAGATCCTCGCGCATCGCGAGCGCCTCGTGCCTACCTGGCCGGTGGCGAGCCTCGGGGCGCTCGCGCCCGTGCTGGTGCTGCAGGCGGACGGCCAGGTGCTGCCGCTCACGCACGAGCTGCCGCCGTCGCTGTGGCTGGGGTCCGTGCATGAGGCGCCGCTCAAGGCGCTGGCCGCCCGCTGGCTGCACAGCCGCGCCAGCCAGCGGCTCGTGCAGGCGCTGGAGCGGACCTGGACCGAGCTCGCGGCTGGGGCGCAGCCGGCGGCCTACTGGTATGACGAGGTGGCGGCGCGGGCGCAGGCCCAGCCGGTGCCCGTGCCAGTGCCAGTGCCAGTGCTAGTGGCAGGGCCGCAGCGGGCCGTCGTGCGGCGACCTGATGCCGTCGCGACCGGCGCGCGCGCCTGAAGCTACGTCAGGCGGCGTCAGGCCGCGGGCTCGACGGGCGCCGCCGAAGCCGCCATCCCATACAACGCGAGCAGCCCCAGCACATGGCCGATGGCCACGCCCGGCTCGCCGGCCTCGATGCGGCCGATGGTCTGCACATGCACGCCGAGGCGCGCGGCGGCGGCGGCCTGGCCCTCGCCGGCCTGCAATCGTGCCTGGCGGGCCGCGGCGCCCAGCGCCTGGATGGACTGCAGGGCGACGGGGGAGATGTCGTCGGAGATGCGTTTGCCTTGTGCCATGGCGGCCGATTGTGCAGCGACCGCAGCGCCGGCAAGGACTTCGCGAAGACGGGACAATCCCGAGCATGAACCCCGCCACCGCCCCTGTCGCTCCGCCCGGCGACGACCCCATGCCCCAGCCGCCCGTGCCGCCGGACCTGGAGGACTGCTGCGGCAATGGCTGCGACCCCTGCATCTTCGACGCCCACGACCTCGCCATGGACGACTACCGCCAGGCGCTGCGGGCATGGCAGGCGCGGCAGGCGCGGCAGGCCCCGGCGGGCACGTCAACGCCCACCTGACAGACGGGCTGCTGATTAGGGAGGGCGCTCACTCCTCGGCCGCATCGGCCGGCGGCGCTGATGTGCATCAAGCCGGGGCGTCGCACCCTGGGAAGAATGGCTTTCACAGCAGTTCTTCAAGGGAGCACATTCCAATGAAAGCCCATTTCCTCGGCAGCGGCATCGGCTCGCTGGCCGGCGCCGCCTTCATGATCCGCGACGCCGGCGTGCCCGGCACGGACATCACGATCTACGAGACCCTGCCCCTCAGCGGCGGCAGCCTGGACGCCGCATGGCGCCCCGAGCTCGGCTACAGCCTGCGCGGCGGCCGCATGCTCACCACGGACCACTACGAGTGCCTGTGGGACCTGATGAAGACCATCCCCTCGCTCGACCATCCCGAGCTCTCGGTCTTCGAGGAGACCGTGCGCTTCAACGAGCAGACCCCGGCGCATTCGCAGGCGCGCCTGGTGGATCGCCGGCGCCACAAGCTCGACGTCTCGCACATGGGTTTCAGCAATGCCGATCGCCTGGAACTGCTGCGCCTGACCGAGGCCAGCGAGGCCTCGCTCGGCACGAGCAAGATCAGCGACTGGCTTTCGCCGGCCTTCTTCGACACCAACTTCTGGTGGATGTGGCAGACGACCTTCGCCTTCCAGCCCTGGCACAGCGCGGTCGAGTTCAAGCGCTACCTGCACCGCTTCATGAACGAGTTCCCGCGCATCGAGACGCTGGGCGGCGTCAAGCGCACGGTCTACAACCAGTACGACTCGCTGGTGCGGCCGCTGGAAGCCTGGCTGCTGCAGCGCGGGGTGAACTTCGTCTACGGCACGACCGCGACGGACGTGGCACTGGACGCGGTGGACGGCGAGACCGTCGCCCGCGCGATCACGCTGCGTGACGCCACGGGCGAGCGCACCGTGCCGCTCGCGCCGCAGGACCTGGTGTTCGTGCAGAACGCCTCCATGACGGATGCCTCCAGCGTGGGCAGCATGAGTGCGCCCGCCCCGCGCCTCACCAAGGCGGACAGCCACGGCTGGGCGCTGTGGGAGAAGCTCGCGCTGGGCCGGCCGGAGTTCGGCAACCCGGCGGCCTTCAACAGCCGCATCGCGGAGTCCTACTGGCTGTCCTTCACCGTCACCTGCCAGCAGCCGGCCTTCTTCGACCACATGGAGGCCTTCACCGGCAACCGGGCGGGCACGGGCGGTCTGGTGACGTTCAAGGACTCGAACTGGCAGATGTCCGTCGTGCTCTACCACCAGCCGCACTTCCGGGGGCAGCCCGCGCACATGCAGGTGTTCTGGGGCTACGCGCTGCAGCCGGACCGCATCGGCAACTTCGTCGCCAAGCCCATGAGCGAGTGCACCGGCGCCGAGATCCTGCAGGAGCTGCGCGGCCATCTGAATCTCGACCCCGAGGTGCTGGACCAGGCCATCTGCATCCCCTGCCGCATGCCCTACATCACGAGCATGTTCATGCCGCGCGCCCATGCGGACCGCCCGCTGCCGGTGCCGCCGGGCTCGCGCAACCTGGCCTTCGTGAGCCAGTTCGTGGAGATCGCGGACGACGTGGTCTTCACCGTCGAGTACTCCGTGCGGGCGGCGCAGATGGCCGTCTACGAGCTGCTCGGCGTGCAGCGCCCGGTGCCGCCGATCACGCGGCATGACCAGTCGCTGAAGGTCATGATGGACTCGCTCGTGAAGGCCTTCCGCTGAGGGCTCAGGAGGCCTGCGGCTGCAGCGCTCCGGCTGCCGGCCGCGGGCCGGTGGCCGGGCGGTCTTCCGGCGGCGCGAGGAGCACCTGCAGCGCCTGGACGACGAGCTGCGGATGCGTGATGTGCGGGCAGTGCCCGGAATTCTCGAGCGTCTGCAGCGTGGAGCCGGCGATGTGCCGGTGCAGGTAGTCGCCCACCTCGACGGGCGCGAAGCTGTCTTGCGTGCTCTGCAGGATCAGCGTGGGGCAGCGCACCTCGGCCAGCCGCGAACGGCAGTCGACGTAGAAGGCGAGCCGCGCGAATCGCGCCGCGATCATCGGGTCCAGGGCATGCAGCCCGAGCCCGAAGGCCTCGATGTGCTGGGGCGCGTTGTCGGCACCGATGGCCACCGGCGCGAGGGAGGCCACCCAGGCGCCGTAGTCCACATCCATCTGGGCCAGCAGCCCGGCCACCTCCCGCCGCGCAAAGCCGCCGCGGTAGCCCGGCTCGTCGATGAAGTGCGGTGAGACGTTCAGCAGCACCAGATGCTGGAAGCGCGCCGGCTCGATCAGGCTGGCCAGCAGGCCAATGACGCCGCCGACGGAATGCCCGATGTAGACGACCGGCCGAGGGGGCAGGTCGTGCAGCAGGTCCAGCAGGTCGAGGGCATAGCCCTCCAGCGAGCTGTGCCGCTGGTCGCAGTGCGCCAGGCGGTCCGAGCCGCCGAAACCCACATGGTCGAACAGCAGGACCTGGTGCCGTGCCGCGAAGGCGTCGGCCACGGCGCGCCACGAGGACTGGTCCGAGCCGAAGCCGTGGCCGAACACCAGCGTGGGGTCGCCCTGACCGAAAAGATGCCGATGGTTGCGCGTGCGATGCACCATGCCTGACTCCCTGAACGCGCGACCCGGGTCCGGACGTGGCGCGATGCCGTGGCCGCTGGCGCCAGCTTAGGCGGGCGCCCAAGCCGGGATCAAGCCCCCTCCATCGGGCTCAGGGACGACCCTCAGCAGATCGTGCCCTCGCTCACGTGCAGGTCATCGTCGGCCTGAAGCGCGGCCTGCAGCGCGGCCTGGAGCGCCAGGCGCAGGCCCATCGTCATCGTGTCCAGCGCCATCGAGGCCGCATGCGGGTGATGCGCGGCCTGCTCCGGCAGATAGGGCACATGCAGGAAGCCGCCCTGGCGCAGCCACGGGCGCTGCTGCGCGAGGTGCATCAGCCCGTAGAAGACGTGGTTGCACACGAAGGTGCCGGCCGTGTAGGACACCTCCGCCGGCACGCCCGCACGGCGCAGGGCCTGCGTCATGCGCTTGACCGGCAGCGTCGTGAAATAGGCCGCCGGGCCGCTGGCCTGCACGGGGCGGTCGATGGGCTGTGCGCCGGCGTTGTCGGGGATGCGGGCGTCATCGAGGTTGATCGCCACACGCTCCAGGCTCAGGGCGCTGCGCCCGCCGGCCTGGCCGCAGCACAGCACGAGGCGCGGCCGCAGGCGGTCGATGTGGCCGGCCAGCGCGTCCAGCGCGGCATCGAACACGCAGGGCAGCACGACCGCCTCCACCCGGATGCCGGGCAGGACGAGCTCGCCTTGCAGGCGCTGCACCAGCTGGGCGGATGGATTCACGGCCTCGCCGTCGAAGGGCTCGAAGCCGGTGAGGAGGACGCAGTCGAGGGCCGTCGTGGGAGGCGTCAGGGGGGCGTTCATGGCAGCGGTCCGGGTCAGACGATGAGGTAGAGCAGCACGGTCTGCAGGGCGAGCAGCAGCAGCGCCGTCGGGGCCTGCGCCTTGATCACGCCATGGCGGTCCTGCAGGTTCAGCAGTGCGGCGGGGACGATGTTGAAGTTGGCGGCCATGGGCGTGAGCAGCGTGCCGCAATAGCCGCACAGCATGCCGATGGACAGCACCGGCGCGGGGTTGGCGCCGTAGCCCTGGATCAGGAAGGGCAGGGCGACCCCGGCGGCCATCACCGGGAAGGCGGCGAAGGCATTGCCCATGACCATGGTGAAGGCGGCCATGCCGAGCGTGTAGGTCATCACCACCGCGGCCTTGCTGTCGGGGCGCAGCAGCAGGCGCGTCAGGGACTCCACGGCCTGCCCGGTGTGGCTCGCCAGGAAGACGCCGCCGAGCATGGCCAGCATCAGCGGCAGCACCAGGGGCCAGCCGATGGACTCGATCACGCCCTGCGAGGCGGCGAGGGCGTGCCGGGGCGACTCACCGGTGATGCGCCAGGCCAGCAGCACCGCGCCCAGGCAGGCCAGGGTCAGCGCGCCGAGCGTCAGGGCCTGCGGGGCCAGCAGGCTCCAGTGCGACACCCGCAGCCAGGGCCCGGCGAGCACGCCGGCCACCGTCAGCACCGGGATCGCCAGCACCGGCAGGAAGAGGCGGTGACCGAGAAGGCCCGCGCGCTGCTGGCGCAGGGCGAAGGCCCGGGGCGAGGGCGCGGCGCTCAGCCCGCGGCTCAGACCCAGCCCGGCGATGAGCCCGAGCAGGAGCACCAGCCCGCCCACCAGGCGGTAGGTCAGCGCCTGGCCCAGCTGCACCAGCATCAGGTCCCCGGCGAGGAAGGGCAGCCCGAACAGCGCCCAGAACAGGCCGCGCCAGAAGCGCCGCGGCGTGCCCGTGTCACGCCAGCAGGCGAAGGCGACCCACATCAGCACGACGCCCACCAGCGGCAGCGTCAGGCCCGGGCTGATCAGTGCCTGCACGGCGGTGCTGTCCTCGGCAGCGGCGGGCGTGCTCATGCGGCCTCCCAGGTGCTGGACTCGAGCGGCATGGCGGCGGCGATCTGCGCATCCAGCCGTGACAGGCGGGCCAGGTGCACGACGGCGGCGCACAGGGCGGTGGGTATCGCCCAGAGCCCGATCACCAGCGGCTCGGCCACGGGAATGCCGCTTTGCTGCATGAAGCTGTGGATGAGCAGCACGGCACCGAAGGCGATGAAGATGTCCTCGCCGAAGAAGAGGGCCACGTTGTCGCAGGCCGCGGCGTGCGCGAGGATGCGCTCGCGCAGGGCCGGCGGCAGCGGACCGTGGCGGTGCACGGCCAGGCCCTCGGCCATGGGCGCCAGCAGCGGGCGCACCGTCTGGGCCGGGCCGCCGAGGCTGGTCAGCCCCAGCGCGGCGGTGCCCTGGCGCAGCAGGTAATAGAGCATCAGCAGGCGGCCGGTGCTGGCCCCGCGCAGGCGCCCCACCCAGGCCTGGGCGTGCTCGCGCAGGCCGTGCTTCTCCACCAGTGCCACGACCGGCAGCAGCAGCACCACGGCCGCGAGCGAGCGGCTCGCCATGAACTTCTCGCCGAAGAGCGCCAGCAGGGCCAGCGGCTGCAGGCCGGCACACAGGCCCGTGACGGCGCCGGCCACCAGCACCACGAGCAGCGCGTTGATGCGCAGCGCGAAGCCGGCCACGATCAGAGGGATGCCGACCAGCGGCAGGAGGGAGGACAGTTCCATGGGGTCAGGTCTTGCGTGAGGCGGGGGCGCGCACGGCGATCCCGGCGGCGTTCAGGTGTTCATGCAGGGCGCGCACCAGCGGCAGGGCGGCGAGGCCGTCCCCATGCACGCACAGCGTGTCGATGCGCAGGCGCAGCGGGGAGCCGTCGGCGGTCGTGACCGCCTCGCCGCGGGCCAGCGCCAGGCCTTGCGCCACGCCGTCGGCGATCTCATGCAGGACGGCGCCGGCTTCGCTGCGGGGCTGAAGCGTGCCGGCGGCGGTGTAGCGGCGGTCCGCGAAGCCTTCCTCGCGCACGGGCAGGCCGGCGTCACGCGCGGCGGCCACCAGCGGACTGCCGGCCAGCGCCACGAGCGCCAGCCCCGGCGCCTCGCGCGGCAGCAGCGTCAGCAGGAGCTCGATCAGGCGCGGGTCCTGCGCGGCCTGGTTGTAGAGCGCGCCATGCGGCTTCACATGCGCGGGCGTGGCGCCTTCGGCCGAGGCCGCCTGCTGGAAGTCCTGCAGCTGGCGGGCCAGCGCGCTTTGCAGCGCCGTCAGCCCGGCGGCATCGAGCGTCTGGGCCCGGCGGCCGAAGCCGGCGCGGTCCGCGAAGCTGGGATGCGCGCCGACGGCCACGCCCTGCGCCCGGGCCCGGGCGATCGAGGCCCGGAGGCTGGCCGCATCGCCTGCGTGCCCGCCGCAGGCGATGTTGGCGGAGCTGATCCAGGGCAGGATGAGCGCCTCGTCCGGGCAGCCTTCGCCGAGGTCCGCGTTGAGATCCAGCGAGGTCGTTGGGGGGCGTGCGTGCATGGGGAGATTGTCGATGTCAGCGGCCCCGCAAAGCGAGGCATTGCACGTGCAGGGCGTCCCGGGCCTGGCGGCGCGCGGCGCGTGCCTCGGGCTCGTCGACGGGCTGGAAGCGCAGGCGCTGGCCGGCCCCCGCCTGCGCGAGGCGGGGGAGGTCGGCCTCGATGACGACGGCCAGCCGGGGGTAGCCGCCGGTCGCCTGGGCATCGGCCGCCAGCACGATGGGCAGGCCGTCGGGCGGCACCTGCACCACGCCCGGCAAGACAGCGTGCGACAGCAGCTCGCCGAGGCCATCGGGCCGCTCGGCGCGGCGCAGCGCGGGGCCGTCGAGGCGGCTGCCCATGCGGTTGCTGCGCGGGCTCACGCGCCAGTCGGCCTGCCAGAACGCGGCCATGGCCTCGGGGTGGAAGCCTTCGGCCTCGGGGCCGGGCAGCACCCGCAGCTCGAGCACGTCGGGTGCGACAAAGGGAGGCAGGCCGCGGCGGCGCCCCTCGGGCAGCGTGGCCCTTGCGGCGGCGGCCTGCAGCGCGTCCCCGGCCTGCAGCGCACGCCCCTGCGGGCCGCCGAAGCCGCCGGCGAGGTCGGTGCTGCAGGCGCCCAGGTGCGCCGCCGTGACGATGCCCCCGGGTAAGGCGAGGTAGGCGAATCGCCCCGCGCGCAGCCCGCGCAGGCGCAGGCGCTGGCCGGCACGGGCCAGGTGGACCCAGCCCACCGGGCAGGGCACGCCGTCCAGCAGGACCTCGCCGTCGGCGCCGGCCAGCGCGAAGAGCGTGTCCTGCTCGACGAACAGCTCCAGGGGCCCGCCGCTGATCTCCAGCGCGGGCAGGGTCAGGTCTTGCCAAAGCAGCGCATTGGCCTGCTGCAGGGCGAGGGCATCCATGGCGCCGGCCTGGCCGATGCCCAGGTGCCGCCACCCCGATCGCCCCAGGTCCTGCACGCTGCTCTGCAGGCCGGGCTTGATGACGCGCAGCGTGGGGCGCTCAGCCATCGCAGCGCTCCACCACGAATCGCAGGCGGTCGCCTGGCTGCAGCAGCGTCGGAGGCTCGGCGCCGGCATCGAACAGCGGCAGCGAGGTCCGGCCGATCAGCTGCCAGCCGCCGGGGCTGGCGCTGGGATAGATGCCGGTCTGCGCGCCGCCGATGCCCACGGACCCGGCCGGCACCGCCGTGCGCGGCGTCGCGCGCCGGGGCGTGTGCAGCGCCGGCGGCAGGCCGTCCAGATAGGCAAAGCCCGGCAGGAATCCCAGGAAGAAGACCCGGTACGCCGCCTCGCTGTGCAGGCGCACCAGCTCGCGCGGCGCGAGGCCGTGGTGCGCCGCCACGTCCGCGAGGTCCGGACCGGCCTCGCCGCCGTAGTGCACCGGGACCTCCACGAGCCGTCCCTCGCCGGGCGCCGGGGCCGGGCGCTCCTGGACCGTCTGCCAGTGCCGCAGCAGGCGCTCGGCGGCCTCCGTGCTGTCGAGGCGGTCGGGGTCGAAGATCCAGGTGAGATTGCCCATGCCCGGCACGCAGTCGAGGACGTCGCCCGCCGCCAGCAATTGGTCGCGCAGACACCACAGCGACTGCTGCAGCGCGAGGCTCGGCGACTGGCCGGGAAAGTCCAGCTGCACGGCCCGCTCGCCGAGGGGCCGGCAGCGGGCGGGAGAGGGCGAGATCATGGGCGTGAGGGCAAGGTCATGGGCGGCTCGGGCAGGATCTTGCCCGGGAATGGACGTCGCGTGCAGAGGCGCGCGGCGCGAGCGCGTGCGGCGGCATTGTCACCTGCGGGACAGCCGTGGCCCACGCTGACACAGGCGGACCCCGCGCCCTAGGGTTTGCTGGGGTGGAGCCCCGCCGGCTTTTGCCGGATCGTGCAACGAGCTGCAACAAGACAGCCTGTGGATTCGCGTGCACGACTTGCCGACGACTCTCACCCCCAACGGAGACAAGCATGAACAAGTTCTCGTCCATCCTCCTGGGCCAGCGCACGCCGCGCCGCGCCCTGGTCCGCTGCGCCACGGCCCTGGCCCTGGCCGCCAGCGTGCTCCCCGCCACGGCCAGCACGCTCAACCAGAACGTGTCCTGGACCATCGACCGCGCCGGGACCACGACGAAGTACCGCGTCGTGGCCTACGGTGACTCGATCTACGCCGGCTACAACGGCTCGACGCTGAACGCGGCCAAGTACTCGGCGCCCACGGTGGATGCCGAGTACCTCTCCGCGCTGTGGAACGCCGACATCGAGAGCGTGCGCCGCGCCAAGTCCGGCGCCGTGGCCTCGGACGTCTACAACAACAAGATCGTCGGCGAGGCCAGCTACATGCAGGCCAGCAGCACGCGCGTCGTCACCTTCGAGATGTGCGGCAACGACGGTCTGCAGGCCCGCACCGCCTTCAAGGGCCAGAGCGGCACCTGCGACTACAGCGTGCTGGACAACGCCCTGGCCAGCTGCAAGACCTATGTGGCCAAGGCGATGGACTACATCAACGCCAATGCCTACGCCGGCACCAAGCTCAAGATCATCTCCAACCTGCACTACCCCGGCTACGCGGCCGACAACGTGCAGAGCAGCTGCAAGGACGCCGGCACCGGTGCGACCGTCAACCTGCGCGACAAGTTCCTGCCGGCGCTGACGAAGATGAACTACTGGATGTGCGAGTACGCCCGCCAGAAGGGCTTCCGCTGCGCCGACAACTTCGCGCAGTACATGGCCGCGGACTACGACAGCAACGGCGATGGCCAGATCGACTCCGACGCCATCCGCTATGTGGCCGGCGACACCGAGGCGGCGTACGTGACCCGCATCACCTCGACGTACCGCAGCACCCTGCGCGATGCCAACACGCACTTCGTCTCGGCCAGCAGCAGCTACGACTACATCCAGTCCGATGACACCCACCCGACCTACAACGGCGGCACGGTGACGGCCGGCCTCTTCGGCGGCAGCACGGGCTCGGGCGCGCCGCGCTACACCAGCTTCACGGGCGGCAAGAACCCGATCTGGAACCAGTACGGGCACGAGCGCATGGGCTGGGCCCTGTCGGTCTCGAACCCGGCGGCGCCCTGAGGCGCTGCGGCCTCGGCGGGTCCCCGTCATGAAACCGCGCCTGGCCACGCTGGGCTACGTCGCGACGGCACTGCTGTGCCTCGCGGCGGGCCTGGCGCTGCTGTGGCCGCCGGACGACCCCACGCCCGTGGCGATGCCGGCGGCGTCGGCGGGCGGGGCGCCCTCGGCCGGTGCGACCGCGGTGACGGCGAGCGCCAGCGCGGCGGCGTCCGGTGCCGCGCCGCATCCCTGGCTGATGGTCGGCACGACGGGCGCCGCGGCGAGTGATGACCTCGCCGACCATGTGCCCCCCGGCACCGCGCCGTCCATGCGCGAGGTGATCGAGCGTCTGCACAAGGCCGGCGTGCGCACGGGCCTGGGCGCCTTCCAGCCGCCCGGCACGCGCCCGCCCGTCGTGGGCCTGGCCGTGCCCGAGGACTACGTGCTGCCGCCCGGCTATGTGCGGCACCACCAGGCCACCGACGACGGCCAGCGCATCGAGGCCATCCTGATGTTCTCGCCCGACCAGCCGCCGCGGGATGCCGCCGGTCGCCCGCTGGCGGTGCCGGCCGACCGCGTGGTGACACCGGCGCTCGCCCCGGCGGGCTTCCCCATCCGCTACGTCGTGATTCCCCGGCCGCAGGAGCCGGGCGCCGACGCCGCGGGCGCGCCCTGAACCTTTCCCTTCTTCGGATCTCCATGACTGCTTTCCTGACGAGGCCCGGCCTCCGCGCGAGCGCGATGCTGGGCGGTGGCGCCCTGCTGCTGGCGCTCTATGCCCGCGGGCAGTGGTGGCTGGGCTTCGTGGCCCTGCTTCCGTGGCTGATGTGGCTGGACACGCCCGCGACCTGGGGCCGCCGCCTGCTGCGGGCCTGGCTCCTGTGCCTGGCGCTCGCCCTGGCCGGCTACGGCTGGTTCGGCACGGCCATGGCGCACTACGCCCAATGGCCGCAGCCGGTGGGCTGGCTCGTGCTGCTGCTGATCGCACCGCTGCTGCAGCCGCAGCTGCTGGCCTGGGCGCTCGTGCGTCAGGGCTTCGGCGCGCGTCCGGTGCTGCGGGCGGTGGTGGCCTCGGCCACCTGGGTCAGCGTGGAATGGGCGGTGCCCAAGGTCCTGGGCGACACGCTCGGCCACGGGCTCTACCCCGCCGCGCAGCTGCGCCAGGCCGCCGCGCTGGGCGGCGCCGCCGGGCTGACCTTGCTGCTGCTGCTGGTCAACGAGGCGCTCGCCGCGCTGCTGGCTCACGGCCTGAGCCAGCGCTCGGCCCCCCGTCGCCTGCAGGTGCGCGCGCTGGCCGGTCCGGCCGCGATCGCGCTGCTGCTGCCGCTGGCGGCCGTTCTCTATGGCAGCCAGCGCGAGGCACCCGCCCTGGCGGCGGGCACGCCCCTGCTGCGCGTGGGCCTCGTGCAGGCCAATATCGCCGACTACGAGCGCCGCCGCGAGGCGCAGGGCAGCTATGCCGTGGTCCGCGAGGTGCTCGACACGCACTACGCCATGAGCTACGACGCCGTCGAGCGCCAGCGCGCCAACGCCGTGCTGTGGTCCGAGACGATCTATCCCACGACCTTCGGCCAGCCCAAGAGCGAGGCCGGGGCGCAGATGGACCAGGAGATCGTCTCCATCGTCAACGCCGCCGGCGTGCCCTTTGTCTTCGGCACCTACGACCGTGACGGCGCGGGCGAGTACAACGCCGCCGCCTTCGTCCAGCCGCAGCAGGGCCTGCTCGGCATGTATCGCAAGACGCGGCTCTTCCCCTTCACCGAGTCCGTGCCCGCCTGGCTGGATGGGCCGCTGCTGCAGCGCTGGCTGCCCTGGGCGGGGCGCTGGCAGCCGGGCAGCGGGGCGCGCGTCTTCCCGCTGCGCCTGCGGGACGGGCGCGAGGTGCCCGTGCAGCCGCTGATCTGTCGCGACGACACGGACAGCGCCCTGGCGCTCGCCGGCGCGCGGCTCGGGGCGCGGGCGATGCTGACGATGTCCAACGACGCCTGGTTCAGCGCCGATCCGCTCGGCGCCCGGCTCCACGAGGCCGCGGCGGCCTTTCGCAGCATCGAGACCGGTCTGCCCCAGTTCCGCGTGACGACCAATGGCTACAGCGCCGTCATCGACGCGCGCGGCACGGTGCATGCGCGGGGGGACTTCGGCCAGCGCACGCTGGTGGTCGGCGCGCTGCCGGTGCCCGAGGCCGCGCCGACGCTGATGGTGCGCTGGGGCGACTGGGTCGGCGCCGCGAGCACCTTGCTGCTCGCCCTGCTGGGCGCCGCGGTGCTGCTGCGTCGCGTGCTGCCGGCGGCCCCCGTGGTGCCGTCCTTCGCCTGGCCGGTGCGGGTGCGCGTTCTGCCCGCCGGCCTGCGCTGGCCGCTGGCGGCCCTGCGCGGGATCGCCCGCCTGAGCCTGCTCGGGCTGGGCCTGGCCTGGGGGCTCGACGAGGGCTTCCGCAGCCAGGGCCTGCAGCAGCTGCGACTCTTTGGGGCGCTCGTCGTGGCGCCGGAGCTCGCGGCGGGGCTGCTGCTGGCCGCGTGGGCCGCCGAGCTGCGTCTCGCCGGGGAGTGGCTGGAAATCCGGGGCCGCGGAACGCCCGCGCAGGGCGAGCCGCTGGGCGCGCTGCAGGGCCTGGACGTGTGGCGCCTGCCCTGGCCGGGGCCGGGCCTGACGCTGTCGTCGGCCGAAGGCAAGACCTGGCACCTGGTGACGGCCCGGCCCCAGGCCTTGCAGGAGGCGCTGGAGGCCGCGCGGGCCGGCGCGCCCGCAACGCCCCCGCGCGAGCGCAGCCGGGCGGACTGGTACGCCTGGGCTCGCCAGTGGCGTCCCCGGCTGCGGCTGGCGCGGCCGCTGTGGAAGTTCGTGCTGCTGCCGCTGGTGCTGGCCCTGCCGGCCTTCGCCCTGCACCAGCACATCGCCTACGGCGGCTTCCTGGGCGAGCTCTACAGCTACGGTCTCGTGGCCTATCTGCGCGCCTTCGCGCTGTGGTGGGCGGCCTGGGCGCTCGGGGTGGCGGTGACGGCGGCGGTGCTGCGCCTGCTGATCGAGGGCGGGGCGTGGCTCGGCCTGTGGTGGCAGCCTCAGGCCGCCCTGCGGCTGCGGCTGGGCCTCGAGCAGGCCGGCCTGGCGCTGCTGTATGCCGGCCTGCCGCTGTGGCTGCTGATGAAGCTGCTCGGGCGCTGAATCCCGGTGTGAGCGCCGGCCGCTCCGGGCGCCGCGCCCGGCAGCCGATCTGTGCGAATCCCGGACAAGCCCGTGCGAAGAGCGACCCTGCCCGCGCCGGCCGGCCGGGCCGCCCCGCCGTCCCGCGGAATTCTTCGCAGGGCAATCGGGCGCGCGCCGGCGCCGGCCACGTCGCTTGCTTATCATCCGCCCCCATGCACCGAGCTGTTCTGCGCCTGTCCGCGCTGCTGTTCCTGTGGATGGGCCTTCAGGGGACCGGTCTGCTGGCCTCGCCCGCTTTCGCGGGGGAGGTGCTTGACGCGCAGTTCCGCAGCATCGAGGTGCCTCAGAACTCCGTGCCCACGCTGGCACAGGACCGCGCCGGCTTCATCTGGGTGGCGACGGTCAAGGGGCTGGCCCGCTACGACGGCTACCGGCTGCGCCCCATCGAGCAGGACGGCCACACCACGGCCGAGCGCAACCTGGGCTGGGTGCGCGCGCTGGCCGCGTCCCGTGACGGGCGCATGTGGATCGGCACCGAGTTCCAGGGGCTGATGGTCTATGACCCGCAGCAGGACCGCCTGCATCCGCTGGGCAGCGCCCAGGGGCAGGGGCGCGCCCATGCGCCGATCCGGGCGCTGGCCGAGGCCCCGGATGGCAGCGTCTGGATGGGCACGGTGGGCCAGGGCCTGCAGCACTATCTTCCGCAGCAGCAGCGCTTCGAGCGCCAGGACCTGCGATTCAAGGGCGAGCCGGAGCCGCGCGTGACGGCACTCGCCATCACACGGGACGGCACGGTCTGGGCCGGGCACTGGCGGGGTCTGGCGCGCCGCCAGGGCGACGCCTGGGTGACGGTGCCGCTGCCGGGCGGGCGGGACGAGGGCACGGTGCTCGCGCTCGCCGAGGACCGCGACGGCCGCCTGTGGTTCGGCACGCAGGACGGGCGCCTGGGCGTGGTCGAGCAGGGCCAGCTGCGCTGGGTGCAGGACCTGAAGGCGCCGATCCAGGCGCTGGCGCAGGCCGAGGACGGCCGCATCTGGGTCGGCGGCAAGGCGGGGCTGCTGTGGGTGGATCCGAACCGCGGCAGCATCGAGACCTGGCTGCGCCACGACCCGCGGCATCTGCGCGGTCTGGCCGGCAATGACATCAGCGGCCTCTTGCGCGACCAGTGGGGCGTGATGTGGGTGAGCGGCTACGGCCTGGGCCTGCAGCGCCACCAGGGGCATCCCGCCCTGGCGGTGCGCGGCCCGGACACGACCCCGGACAGCCCGCTGCGCGAGGCGGACGTGCGCGCCCTGCTGCGCCTGCAGAACGGCGAGATCCTGGCGCCCACGCAGCTCGGCCCGGTCGCGCGGCTCGATGGCCGCCCCGGGCAGTCGCTGGCGACGCGGGGCGTCTGGCCCCGGGAGCGCAGCGGCGTGGTGGAGTCCCTGAACCAGGCGCCGGACGGCAGCGTCTGGCTGGCCTCGGCCGGCCGGCTGGAGCATCGCACCGCGGAGGGCCGCCTGCTGCGGGACTGGCCGCTGGACGGCGGGCGGGCGCAGCAGCTGCTGATCCGCTCGACGGGCGAGGTGTGGCTGGGCATGCAGGAAGGGCTGTACCGCCTCGCGTCGCCGCAGGCCGCCGGGCTGGAGCGCGTGACCCTGGCCGGAGGCGAGGCGCTGCAGGGCGGCATCTATGCACTGCGCGAGGAGCCGGGCCGCCGGGCGCTGTGGGTCGGCGGGCAGCAGGGCCTGTTTGCCGAAGGGCCGCAGGGCCTGCAGCGGCTGGCGCAGGCGCCCGAGGCATCGCTGGGCAGCCCCATCGTGATGGGCCTGCTGTGGGCGCGCGATGGCACGCTGTGGGTGGACACCCCCGTGAGCGGCCTGCACCGCCGCGTCGGCCTGGATGCCCAGGGCCGCTCGCGCTTCGAGCGCATCAGCGAGCGGCACGAGCTCGACGGCGTGTTCGGCGGCAATCTGCACGAGGACGCGCAGGGCCGCATCTGGAGTCAGCTCTACGTCTATGACCCGCGCGCCGACCGTATCGACGCCTTCGGCCCTGCGGAGGGCGCCTTCTTCGGCAGCTTCTGGTTCTTCGCCTCCTGCGAGCTGCCGGGCGGCGGGCTGCTCTTCGGCGGCAGCCGCGGCCTGCTGCGCATCCAGCCGGAGGCCTATGCGCCGGCCCAGGGCTCGCTGCCCATGGTCATCAGCGGTCTGCGGGTCAACGGCCAGCCCTACCACCCCGAGCGCCTGCAGGACGGCCTGGTGCTGAAGCCGGACCTGCGGACGCTGACCGTCGAGTTCGCGGGGCTGGACTACGCCGACCCGCAGCGCCTGCGCTACCAGTACCGCCTGCAGGGTCAGGATGCCGACTGGACCCGCGTGGACGCCAGCGCCCGCAGCCCCAGCTTCGGGCCGCTCAAGCCGGGCCGCTACGTGCTGCAGGTGCGCGCGACGCCGGTGCAGGGCCCAGGGCTCGTCGGCACGCTGGACCTGCCCCTCGAGCTGCTGCCGGCCTGGTGGCAGACGTGGTGGGCGCGGGCCGGCGCCGGTGTGCTGGTGCTGCTGTCCTTCTGGGGCTTTGTGCAGTGGCGCACGCGCCGGCTGCGCCACCGCGAGGTCGAGCTGCGCGCCCTGGTGGATGCCCGCACCTCGGAGCTGCGCGAGGCCAGCCTCACCGACACGCTGACCGGCCTGCGCAACCGCCGCTACCTGGCCCTGCGCCTGCAGGACGACCTCAACCTGTGCCTGCGCCGCTTCGAGACCGAGGGCGTCGAGCCGGGCCCGGACAGCGACTTACTGCTGATGCTGCTGGACCTCGACTACTTCAAGCGCGTGAACGACATCTACGGCCACGGGGCCGGCGATGCGGTGCTCGTGCAGCTGGCCGAGCGCCTGCGCCGCGTCTTCCGGGGCACGGACTCGCTCGTGCGCTGGGGCGGCGAGGAGGTGCTCGTCGTCGTGCGCGACAGCAGCCGGGCCAAGGCCGCCGAGCTCGCCGAGCGCGCCTGCGCCGTCATGCGCGAGCGCCCCTTCGACATCGGCGACGGCCGGCAGATCCCCGTGACCGTGTCGCTGGGCTGGTGCGCCTTCCCGCTGGATCCGCGGCAGCCGCGGGCCTGGGACTGGGCCGCCACGCTGGCCCTCACCGATGTGGCGCTCTACGCCGCCAAGGCGCAGGGGCGCGACGGCCACGTCGGCGTCGAGCGGGCCGATGGCCTGACGCCGATGCGCCTGCCCAAGGACTGGTGGCTGGGCCAGCCGCCTGCCGGCCTGGCCGTGCGGCGCAGCCGGGACCGGCTCGGCAGCTGAAACGCGCCCCGCCCCGGGCTGGCTCCAGGGCCGGTTGCGTCGCGCTCTGCTAGGCTGCGGCGCAGACCGCCACCTCTGGAGCCTCGCCGCATGTCCTCGTCTCCGTCTGCCGAGCATCCGCTGGATCGGCCCGTCTGGCACAGCCTGATGGGACCCCAGCAAGACCTGGCCCTCGGCGGTGCCCTGGCGCGCCGCTACCAGCCGGCGATCCACCTCTTCGCGGCCGCCGCCGACGACAGCCCGCCGGCCCTGCAGGCGTTGGCCGCGCTGCAGCCGCCGACGGGCACCCTGTACCTGCTGCAGGTGCCGGCGATCTGCCTGCCGCCGGGCGCCGTGGCGCTCAAGGAGGCCGCGGGCGTCCAGATGCTGGCCACCCGCTCGCTGCAGGACGAGCCCGCACCGCCCGGTCTGCAGGCGCTCGGGGAGGCCGATGCCGCCGAGATGCTTGCGCTCGCCGAGCTCACCCAGCCCGGCCCCTTCCTCGCCCAGACGCATCGCATGGGCCGCTTCCTCGGGGTGCGCATCGACGGCCGGCTGGCCGCGATGGCGGGCGAGCGCATGCGCCTCGACGGGCACACGGAAGTCAGCGGCGTCTGCACCCACCCCGACTTCCGCGGCCGGGGGCTGGCGCGGCAGCTGTCCGCGGCGGTGGCCCGGCAGATCGAGGCGCGCGGCGAGCGCCCGTTTCTGCATGCCTGGCGGAGCAATACCGCCGCGATCGCCCTGTACGAGAGCCTGGGCTTCCGCTGGCGGGCGGACGTGCAGGTGGCGGTGATCGGGCGGGCGCCATGAGCAGTGCCGCGCCGGCGCGTGACGCCGTGGGCTTGCTCACGATCGCGGTCTTCGGGCTGTGCCTGGGCTTCATCGGTCTGCGCGGGCTGCACCAGGGGCACTTCGACCACGTCGTCACCTGGCAGGCGCAGCCGCTGGGCTTTGCCTTGCGCTTCGTGGGCTGGATGCTGGGCGGCGGCTTCTGCCTGTGGGGGGCCTGGTCCCTGTGGCGCATCACGCTGGCCCCCGACGCCCGGCAGTGGCAGGACACCGCCCCGCTGCCGCGCGAGCAGCCGCCCCGCCTGCAACTGCACGAGCGGCCGCGCGGGATGGGCCGGCGCCTGGCGGGCCTGGCGGCGCTGCTGGCCTGTGGCGCGTCCGTGGCGCTGATGCACGTCACCCTGGAGCCGGTGCTGGGCCGCGTGCGCTGGATGCTCACCGGTCTGCCGATGCTGTTCGTGCTGCTCGCCCTGCTGCGCTGGCTGCTCTGGCGCCCGCACCGTGACCCGCGCCTCGTGCTCGGCCCCGACGGGCTGCAGGACGTGCGCGGCGGCCGCCCGCCGATCGCCTGGACCGACATCCAGGAGGTGCAGCTCGAAGGCGCGCGCCTGCTGGTGGCGCTGCACCCCGCGCGACGCGCGGCCGTGCTGAAGCGGCGGGGCGCGGGGGCGCGGTGGACGGCGCTGGCCATCCGCTGGGACGGCGACGGCGCGGACGTCGCCCTGCCCCTGCAGGGCCTGGACGGCCGCCCCACGGCGGTGCTGGCCCTGGCGAGGGCCTGGATGGGCTGGGCACAGGCGCATCCGCCGGCACATTCTCCAGCGAACCCGCCCCCGGCGTCCGCGCCCTAGCGAGCGGCGGGCCGGCCCGCCCATGCACGCCGGCTGCGCGCCCATGCCGACCCGGCATGTCCGGGCGCGGGCACGGGCGATTGCTGCGGCGCACAATGTGCCGCATGGACACCCATCTCGCAGGCTCCACTTCGTCCACCCGCCCTCGGGTGCTCATCGTCGGTTGTGGCTTCGGGGGCCTCGCGGCGACGCGCGCGCTGGCCGGGGCGCCGGTCGACATCACCCTGGTGGACCGCAGCAACCACCACCTGTTCCAGCCGCTGCTGTACCAGGTCGCGACGGCGGGGCTGTCGGCGCCGTCGATCGCGGCGCCCATCCGTCACATGCTGCGCCGCCAGCGCAACGTCACGGTGCTGATGGCGGAAGTCAGCGGCATCGACAAGACCCGGCGCTGCGTGACGCTGGCCGACGGGCAGGTGCTGGGCTACGACTTCCTGATCCTCGCCGCCGGTGCCACGCACAGCTACTTCGGGCGCGACGAGTGGGCGGCCCACGCGCCGGGGCTGAAGACGCTGGAGGATGCCTTCCGGCTGCGCGCCCGCGTGCTCAAGGCCTTCGAGCAGGCCGAGCTGGCGCCCGATCCGGCGCGGCAGGCGGCCCTGCTGAGCTTCGTCGTCATCGGCGGTGGCCCGACGGGCGTGGAGATGGCCGGCACGCTGGCGGAGATCGCCCACCACACGCTGCGGGACGAGTTCCGCCGCATCGATCCGGCGGGCGCGCGCGTGCTGCTGCTGGAGGGCTCGGAGCGCGTGCTGCAGGCGCTGCCCCCGGCGCTGTCGGCCCGGGCGGAGCAGCAGCTGCAGGGGCTGGGCGTCGAGGTGCGGACGCGCTGCCGCGTGGTGGGCATCGACGCCGAGGGCGTGGACGTGCAGCCGGACGGCGGCGGCGCGCCTTGGCGCATCCCGGCGCACACGGTGGTCTGGGCCGCGGGCGTGGCGGCCTCGCCGCTCGGACGCCTGCTGGACGTGCCGCTGGACCGGGCCGGCCGGGTGACGGTCGACGGCCTGCTGGGCATTCCCGGGCATCCGGAGGTCTTCGTCATCGGCGATCTGGCCGCCGCGCAGAGCCAAGAGACCGATGGCCGCACCCGGCCCGTGCCCGGCGTGAGCCCCGCCGCCAAGCAGATGGGCGCCCATGCCGCCGCCAGCATCCTCGCCCGCCTGCGCGGCCGCGAGGCCCAGCTGCGCCCCTTCCGCTACCGCGACTACGGCGCGCTGGCCACCATCGGCCGCAAGGCGGCGGTGGCCGACCTCGGCTGGCTGCAGTTCTCGGGCTACGCGGCCTGGCTGTTCTGGCTCTTCGTCCACATCTACTTCCTGATCGGCTTCCGCAACCGCCTGGTCGTGCTGATGGACTGGGCCTGGGCCTACTGGAGCTTCCAGCGCTACGCCCGCGTGGTGGTGGAGCCGGCCCCGTCCGCCGGGGGCGAGCTCAAGACCTGACCCCGGGCGCTGATGCCGTCAAGGCATCGGCCACTGGTCGATGGCCTGCGCCAGCTTGACGCAGCGCTGCTCGTTCATCGGCGCCTCGGCCTGACCCAGCGTGCGGCTGATCCAGGCCTGGCGCTGCTTCAGCAAGGCCTGGGCAATCTCCGGCAGCTCGGGCCAGCGGTCCGGGTTCGTGTCGCTCAGGCGCATGGCGCCCTCCAGGTCCGCCTGCACGGGCTTGAGCCCCCGCTTCATCGCGGACTGGTACAGCGGCAGCTGCTCCGGACTGCGATGGGCGCAGTCGATCAGCAGGGAATGCAGGTGGCTGGCCCGGACGAAGGCCTGGGTCTGGCGCCGCTGGGCCGGCGTGAGCGGCTTGCCCGGCTCCAGCGGGCTTTGCTCCGCGCGCAGCGTCATCACGGACTCCCACACCCGCATCGACAGGTCGCTCGGATGGCTCGGCCGCCCGTCGTACTGGCCGGCGAGTTGCCCCCGCACGTAGACCTGCATCAGGGGGATCTTGGTGATCTGGATGCCGGCGGGGAAGGCCGGGAACTGCCGCCAGGGCTGCCACTGCACCCGGGCATAGGCGCGCCGGGGATCGACCGAGAGCGCGGCGACCTGGTCGAAGGGCCGGTCCGCACCGACGCAGTAGCCGCACTTGGGATCCGGCGAGGTGAACTGCACCACGGCGATCTCATGGGCCGCGAGGAAGTCCGGCAGCTGCTCGGGCGCCAGGGCCTGGACGGGTGCCTGGGCCGCGGCCGTGCCGCCGATCCCGGCACCGAACAGGGCCAGGGCCCCGAGGGTCCGGGCGAGGCCGCGGGCGGCGCGGCGCAGGAGGGGACGGGCGGGCAGCAGGGCGGTCGCAGAAGGCGGCATGGGCATCCTTGGGTGAACGAACGGGTGTCGGACGGCAGTCTAGAGGCCGCCGCGCCCCGCGGACGCCGGGGAGCCCTCCCAGTCAAGGGGGAACCGGGCGCGCCTCAGCCCTGCGCCGCATCGAGCGGCAGGGCCGTGCGGGTGATCACGTGCTGCAGCACGAAGCTCGAGTGCACGCCCGTGACGCCCGCGATGCGGGTCAGCTTGCCCAGCAGCAGGCTCTGGAAATGATCCATGTCGCGGACCCAGACCTTGAGCTGGTAGTCCGCCGCCTGCCCGGTGATCAGCAGGCATTCCAGCACCTCGGGCAGCACGCGGATGGACGCCTCGAAGTTCTCGAAGCGCTCCGGCGTGTGCTGGTCCATGGAGATGTGCACCAGTGCCATCAGGCTCAGGCCGAGCTTGCGGGCGTCGAGCAGGGCCCGGTAGCCCGCGATCAGGCCGCTGTCCTCCAGGGCCCGCACGCGGCGCAGGCAGGGGGAGGGCGAGAGGCCGACGCGGTCCGCGAGGTCCTGGTTGGCGATGCGCCCTTCCTGCTGCAGGATCTCCAGAATCTGGCGGTCAATGCGGTCGAGTTCCATGTCGATTGCGCAATCAGTTGATTGATTGGAATTTACTGCCAAACTGACTTGAAATTGAGCCATCTTCGCAATTTTCTGCCCGACGCGGCTGCCTACACTGGATTCACTGCAAACAGCAGCCTCCTCACCGCCCGGCCAAGACCCCGCGGAGCAGGCCCGGCCCACGAAGGCCCTTCCCCCTGCAGTCCAGGCCCCAGCCGCCACAAGCGTGCTGGGGCCTGGGCCATTTCGGGCGGCCATTTCGGACGGCGGTCCGTGCGGCGGTCCGTGCGGCGATTCATGCGGCCGATCATGCGGCTGATCACGCCGCAACCGGCCGCCGGCCTGACCGCCGGGATGCGCGTCCCCCGCATGCCTTCCGGGCCGTCGCGCCGTGGGCCGCACAATGCGGGCATGGATCTCGTACTGGAACGACTGACGCAGGAACAGCTGCGCGTGCTGGAGGCCGGTGACTGGCCCGAGGGCTGGCTGGACCGCGTCGAGCCCGGCGCCCTGCCGCCCGAGCGCGTGCATGTGCGCGCCCTGGCCCTGCTGGCTCAGGGCTGCGATGCCTGCTGGGCCACGAGCCGCATGATGTGCCGGCCGAGCGACGGCCGCTACCTGGGCAACATCAGCTTCAAGGGGGCGCCGTGCGAGGGCCGCGTGGAGATCGGCTACCAGGTCGCGCCCGGCCAGCAGGGCCAGGGCCTGGCCACCGCCGCCGTGCGCCTGATGCTCGAGGAGGCCTGGGCCGCCGGCGTGCAGGTCGTGCGGGCCGAGGTGCTGCCCGAGAACCTGCCGTCCCAGCGCGTGCTCACCAAGGCCGGCTTCCGCCTCGTCGGGCACCACGCGGACGCCCGGCAGGAGTGGGTCGGCGTCTGGGAAGCGGTGCGGCCGGACTGAGCCCGGCGCGCGGCGCTCAGGGCAGGATCTTGATGTCGACGTCGGCGGGCAGCTCGAACAGGCCGCGCGGGCTGGCCCGGCCGACCGTCATCTCCAGCGTCTTGACGTCCTCGACCATGGGCTGCGGGCCCATGCCGATGACGCGGTGCGAGGCGAGCGCCCAGGGGAAGTTCAGGTAGTCCTGCAGCGGGTAGCCGGTCCAGAGGCAGCTGTCGCCCTGGCCGACCGGGCTGCTGACCCGCACGCGCAGGCAGGGCTGGCCATGGACGCTGTCGGGGCTGCTGCCGTCCGGCGCCGGGCCCATCGGCCGTGGGGTGAGGGAGGCGTGGCGGCGGCTGCCGCTGTCCTTGCGGTCGGCCCGCAGCTCGTAGCGAATGCCGTCCTTCCAGAGCAGGGTGCTGATGCTGTCCACCTTGCGGGTGACGCTGCAGTCCGGCGGCACGGCGGGGAGGACCGCGGGCCGGGCGGAGCGCTCGTCCATCCAGCGGCGCATGTCGGTCAGCACGAGGCCGTAAGCCTGGCGGCGGGTCAGGGCGCGGCCGTTGTCGAAGTAGCGCTCGACCGTCTCGACATCGAGCCCGGCCATGAGCGCTTCCGGCGGGCGCACCTCCGGCAGGCCGGCCTCCTTGCGCGCCAGATTGCACTGGGCGACGAGCCCTTCCAGGGTCTGGCGGCCCAGGCCGTAGGTCTGGCCCTCGAAGGTGTGGCGGATCTCCTGGCGCAGATAGGCCGTGCCGACCCAGGGCTCGGGGCCCGCGAGGGCGGCGGCGGTCAGCGTCAGGCCTGCGCAGAGGCAGGCCAGGCGGCGCCCGGGGCGATCAGTCAGGAGCGGGAAGGCGGTCATCGGCAGTTCCAGGCGTTGAGTCCGGCGGGCGGGCCGGCTGGTCTCAGCGGATCAGGACCAGCGAGCTGCCGCGGTGCGAGCTCTCGGCGTAACGCACGCGGAAGCCGCCGAGATCCAGCTCGCCCACGCGCTCCAGCGCCTGCTGCACCCCATCGCGGCCCAAGGACCGCTGCGCGCGGAGCAGGCCTTCGCAGAGCACGCGCGCCGCAATATACCCCTCGAAGCTGATCGAATCGAACTGCCGGTCGCCCTGGGCCAGCATGGCCTTCTGGTAGGCGGCGGTGACGGGGAGGATGGCGTCGCGCGGGTCCGGCACCACCTGCGCGATGCGGACCTGGCGCATGTCGCCCTGCAGCGCCTGCTGCAGCGGCTCCAGGCCGGCGAAGGACAGCAGGTAGAAGCGGCCGGTGTAGCCCCGCTTGCGCGCCTGGCGGATGAAGGCCGCGCAGGTCTCGTAGGTGCTGATCATGAAGATGGCGTCGGCCGGCGCACGGGTGACCAGGGCGTCCAGCGCCTCGTCCACGTCGGTGGAATTGCGGCGCACGGTGGCGGAGGCCTGCAGGGTCAGCTGCCGGCCCTGCGCCGCGTCGCGCATCGCCTCCAGCCCGGCGCGGCCGAAGAGATCGGCCTGCAGCAGGACGTTGAAGCGCTTCACGCCGTCGCGCTTCATGGCATCGGCCAGCGCCAGCGACTCGTCCTGGTAGCTCGCACGGATGCTGAAGATGCGCCCCAGCGAGGGTTCGTAGAGCATGCCGGCCCCGGTGTACGCGCCCATGAAGCTGATGCCGTGGCGCTTGAGGTAGGGCAGGGCGGCGCGGCTGGTGGGCGTGCCCACGTAGCCGAAGAGCAGCAGCACGCGCTCGTCCTCGACCAGCTGGCGCGTGTTGATCTCGGCCCGCTCGGGCTCGTAGCCGTCGTCGCGCAGGTCGAGCACCACCTTGCGCCCCTGGATGCCGCCCTGCTGGTTGACGAGGGCGAACTGCGCGCGGATGCCGGCGTGGTAGCGCAGCCCCAGCTGGGCCGCGGGGCCGCTCAGGGCGGCGGAGCTGCCGATGCGCCATTCGTTCTCGGCCCCGGGCGTCGCGGCGTGCGCGCGGGCGCGCGTAACGCCCAGGCCGAGCACGGTGAGCAGACCGACCAGGTGGCGTCGTGAGGGGACGAAGGCATCGGGCATGACCTGCGCATTGTGCGCCGGCCGCGCGCTCGGCGGCCTGATGTGCCGCACGCCGTGACGCCGGCCGCGTGCGCAAAGCGGTGCTTTGCCACGATGGGCGATCAGCGCACGCGCGATGCCGCTCCCGCCAGGGCGTGGCCGTGTGCCGGCCCGACGCCGGGTGGGGTGTCTTCCTGGGCAAGCCAGGCGGGATCTGGATAATGCGGGGACAGCGCCGCCTCACGCGAGGGCCGGCCACGGGACACGACACGGCATTGCGAGGGATCGATGAACAGAACGAGGACAGCCACCACCTGGGCCAGCCTGGCCGGGGTCTGCCTGCTGGCGGGCTGTGCGATCGCCGTGCCGGGCCGCGAGCCGCCCAAGGTGTCCGTCTACCAGAACGAGAAGTTCCAGGCCGAGGAGACCTACTCGCGCCTGTTCGATGCCTCGCTCGAGGACACCTGCGAGGCCGCGCGCCGCGCGCTGCTGAGCCAGGGCTACCTGATCAACCCGGGCAAGGTGGGCGCCGTGAGCGGCACCAAGCGCTTCCAGCCGGAGGGCGAGGTGCACGTGGAGATCAACTTCAACATCGTCTGCGTGCCCGACGGCAAGAACGCCCAGCTGGCCACGGCCTTCGTCTCGGCCCAGCAGGACCGCTACGCCATCAAGAAGAGCGCCAATTCCACCAGCATCGGCGTGAGCGCGATCGGCTCGATCTCGGTGCCGATGTCGGCCTCGCAGGACTCCATGGTCAAGGTGGCCTCCGAGACCATCCCGGCCGGGGAGTTCTACGACCGCTTCTTCGCCCTCATGCACCGCATGCTCAGCGAGCAGACCGGCGAGGGCACGGGCGCGAGCACCGCGGCCGTGATGAAGCAGCGCTGAGGCCGGCCGCCGCCCGATGAGCCACAGCCGCCTCGTCTATTCGACCGACGTCGGTCGGACCTGCCCGCAGTGCCGCGCCGCGCTGGCGGCCTGCCGCTGCGGCCAGCCGGCCGCGCGGCCCGCGGGGGACGGCATCGCCCGCGTGTGGCGCGAGAGCAAGGGCCGCGGCGGCAAGACCGTCACGCTCGTCAAGGGGCTGCCCCTGGACGACACGGCCCTGCAGGCCCTGGGCAAGCAGTTGCGCAGCGCCTGCGGGAGCGGCGGCACGGCCAAGGGCGGCGTCATCGAGATCCAGGGCGACCACGCCGAACGCGTGACGGCCTGGCTCATCGCCCAGGGGCATCCGGCCAAGCGCGCCGGGGGCTGACGCCGCCGGCCGCGCCCGGCAGCGCCCGATGTCGCTCAGGGCTTCACGAAGCGCAGCGTCATGCGGTCGCTCTCGCCGATGGCGGCATAGCGCTCGCGGTCCTTGTCCTTGTTGGTGAAGGTGGGCGGCAGCGCCCAGACGCCGTTCTCGTGGTCCGCCGTGTCCTTGGGATTGGCGTTGACCTCGCTGCGGCCCGCCAGCTTGAAGCCCACGGCCTCGGCCAGGCGGATCACGTAGGCCTCGTGCACGTAGCCGCTGCTGGCCTTCTCGTCCTGCGCCTGCGCGGCCGGGCGGCGGTGCTCCACCACGCCGAAGCTGCCGCCCTTCTTCAGGGCCTCGAAGGCGCTGCGGAAGACGGCCTGCACGGCGGCGTCACCGCCGGCGTCGATCCAGTTGTGCACATTGCGGAAGGTCAGCACGAGGTCGGCCGAGCCGGGCTCGGCGTACTGCAGGCGGGCGGGCACCTCGAAGACGTTCATGCGGACCTTGCCGTAGACCGCGGGGGCGGCCGCGAGCTTGTCCTTGAGGCGCTGGCCGCTGCGCTGGCGATAGGCGTTGGTGGACTGCGGATCGTCCGCGCCCAGGATCAGCTGGCCGCGGTCGTGCAGATAGGGCGCCAGGATCTCGGTGTACCAGCCGCCGCCGGGGCTCAGCTCCACGACGGTCATGCCGGGCTGGATGCCGAAGAAGCGCAGCGTCTCGTAGGGGTGGCGCGCGGCGTCGCGGGCCGCGAAGGCGGGGGTGCGGTGGCTGCCGGCGATGGCGGCCTGCAGGGCCGTGTCGGCCGGGGCCTCGGCGGCCTGGGCACCCCAGGCGGCGGTCATCAGGGGCAGGCTGGCGAGAGCGGCAAAGCCGCGGCGGGTCAGGCGCATGGAGTCCTCCGATCGGGCGGAAATGGGGTCGGCGCAGTATGCGGGCCGGCGGGGGAGGGTGACGGAAGGCACCCCGGGGCATCCGCAGCAGCGTCGGGGGCAGGGGCTGGCTACAGTGCCAGGTCTTGCCTCTGAAGCCCTCGCCTGCCATGTCACTGCCCCATTCCGCCTCCTTGCCGTCCTTGCTGACGTCCTGTCTGCTGGCGCTGGCCGGCCTGTCTTCTGTCCAGGCCGCACCTGTGCTGCGCACCGAGGCCGAGCGCAGCGGCTTCCAGCGCACCGGCCGCCTCGAGGAGGTCGGCCGTCTGTGCCGCGACTTCCAGCAGCGCTACCCCCGGGCCGTGCGCTGCACGCGCTTCGGCACCACGCCGGAAGGGCGGCCGCAGTGGGCGATCGTGGCGAGCCAGAGCGGGGCCCTGACGCCGGCCGAGGCTCGCCGCCGCGGCCTGCCCGTGACGCTGATCCAGGGCGGCATTCACGCCGGCGAGATCGACGGCAAGGATGCCGGCTTCCTCGCGCTTCGCCAGGTGCTCGACGGCGAGGCCACGCCCGGCGTGCTGAAGCGGCAGGTGCTCGTGTTCGTGCCGGTCTTCAACGAGGACGGCCACGAGCGCTTCGGTGCCTGGAACCGCCCCAACCAGCGGGGCCCGGAGGCCATGGGCTGGCGGACCACGGCGCAGAACTACAACCTCAACCGCGACTACGCCAAGGCCGATGCGCCGGAGATGCAGGCCATGCTGCGCCTCGTCCAGGCCTGGGACCCGCTCGCGACGATCGATCTGCACGTCACCGACGGCGCGCAGTTCGAGCACGACGTCTCCATCCAGGTCGAGCCGGTGCATGCCGGTGACGAGGCCCAGCGCCGCAGCGGCCAGGCGCTGCGCGATGGCGTGATCCAGGCGCTGGCCGCGCAGGGCTCGCTGCCGCAGCCTTTCTACATGTCCTTCGAGAAGATGGACGATCCATCCTCGGGCTTTGCCGACGGCGTGCCGCCGCCGCGCTTCTCCACGGGCTACTTCTGGCTGCGCAACCGCTTCGGCATGCTGGTCGAGACGCACTCGTGGAAGGACTACCCCACCCGCGTGCGCATCACCCGCAACACCATCGTGGCGGTGCTGACGCAGATCGCCCGGCACGGCGCGCAGTGGCGCACCGAGGCACTGGCGGCGGACCGCCGCGCGGCCGGGCTGGCCGGCACCGAGCAGCCCCTGGCTTTCGAGGCAAGCGCGCGCAGCCGCCTGATCGACTTCCGGGGCTATGCCTACACGCGCACGCCGTCCGAGATCTCCGGGGCGCTGATGACGCGCTACGACGAGACCCGCCCCGAGATCTGGCGAGTGCCGCTGCGGGACGACATCCAGCCGGTCCTGAGCGTCCGCGCGCCGGGCGCCGGCTATCTCGTGCCCGCCGCCCACGCCGCGCAGGTGAGCGAGGTGCTGCGCCGCCATGGCCTGCGTTTCGAGCGGCTGGCCCGGGCCCAGGCCGCGCTGCCGGTGCAGACCTTCCGGGCCGAGCAGGCGCGCTTCGGGGCGCAGTCGGTCGAGGGGCATCAGCGCCTCGACGTGAAGGGCGCGTGGCGCGACGAGCCGCGCGAGGTGCCGGCGGGCAGCCTCTTCGTGCCCATCGCGCAACCGGGCGCCCGGCTCGTGATGGCCCTGCTCGAGCCGCAGGCGTCGGACTCGCTGCTCGCCTGGGGCGCCTTCAACAATGCCTTCGAGCTGAAGGAGTACATGGAGGACTACGTGGCGGAGGACGTCGCCCGCCAGCAGTTGGCGGCGGATCCCGCGCTGGCGGCGGAGTTCCAGCGCCGCCTGGCCGAGGACGCCGCCTTCGCCGCCGACCCGCGCGCCCGGCTCGCCTTCTTCGCCCGCCGCCACAGCTCGTGGGACGAGCGCTACCGGCTCTACCCCGTGCTGCGCCTGGAGCGGGCCTTGCCATGACCCGTCCGGGGCGCGTCGCGGCGCCGGCTTGATGCGCGTCAATCGCTGACGGCCGCCGCGGCGGCGGCGGGGCGACCGGATGCGTACAAAGTCGCACGGACGGCCGCCGGCTGCCGCGCGCGGCTGGTCAAGCGCCGCGCGATCCCCTACCGTTCTATCTACGGGATTTCCCGTGATCGGCAAACCGCGCGAAAGCGCGGGACGCAAAGCCTCCGGCCTACCGCCAGCGCCCCCGTGACGCCGGCCAGGGTAGCGGGGCCGCCAGCCGCCGTGCTCCCGGCACGCGACTGGCCTCGATGAACGCAGCACGAGGCAAACACGCATGAAGACGCCCCTTCCTTCCGCCCTGGCCCTGGCCCTGCTGGCCGCGATCCCCACGGCCCACGCCGCCTACCAGGGCGCCGCCGTCGGCCCCGAGGGCCTGATCGTGCAGGCCAGCCAGACGGACCGGCTGATCGTCAAATACAAGTCCGGCAAGGGCGCCTTCCCGACCGAGAACGCCCGCCTGGCCGCCCAGGTGGCCGGCAACCGGCATGGCGTGCAGCTGAGCCCGCTGCGCCAGATGGCCAGCGGCGCGCAGGTCTTCAAGATCAGCCGGCGCCTGGCCAAGGGAGACATCGACGCCCTGGCCGCCAGCTTCCGCGCGGGCGACGCCAACATCGAGTACGTGGAGCCCGACCGCCTGCTGCAGCCGCAGCTGACGCCCACCGACCCGATGTACAGCCAGCAATGGAGCCTCTTCGACACCGTGGGCGGCATCCGCGCCCCCGACGCCTGGAACAAGGCCACCGGCGATGGCGTCACCGTGGCCGTGATCGACACCGGCGTGCGCCCGCATGCCGACTTTTCGGCCAAGCTGCTGCCGGGCTATGACTTCATCCTGAACACGAGCACGGCCGGCGACGGCGGCGGGCGCGACGCCGACGCCAGCGACCCCGGCGACTTCGTGGCCGCGGGCGCCTGCGGCACGGGTTCCAAGGCCGCGAACAGCTCGTGGCACGGCACGCACGTGAGCGGCATCATCGGCGCCGCCGCCAACAACGGCATCGGCGTGAGCGGCGTCGCCTTCAAGGCCCGCCTGCTGCCGGTGCGCGCGCTGGGCAAGTGCGGCGGCTACACCTCCGACATCGCCGACGCCATGGTCTGGGCCGCGGGCGGCACGGTGACGGGCGTGCCCGCGAATGCCAACCCGGCCAAGGTCATCAACCTCTCGCTGGGCGGTGCGGGCGCCTGCGACATCACCACGCAGAACGCGATCAACGCGGCCCGGGCCAAGGGCGCGGTCGTCGTCGTGGCCGCCGGGAACAGCGCGCAGGAGGCCTCGGGCTTCTCCCCGGCCAGCTGCAGCGGCGTCATCACCGTCGCCGCGACGGGCAAGACCGGCGCGCGCGCCTCCTATTCGAACTTCGGCGTCAAGGTCACGCTGGCCGCTCCGGGCGGCGACAGCAACGGCGCCATCCTGTCCACCTGGAACACCGGCACCACCACGCCGGGCGCCGACACCTACGCCGGCATGATGGGCACCTCCATGGCCACGCCGGTGGTCAGCGGCGTCGTGGCCCTGATGCTGCAGGCCAACAAGAACCTCACGCCGGACCAGGTGAGCACGCTGCTCAAGAGCAGCGCCCGCGCCTTCCCCGCCTCCTGCACGGGCTGCGGCGCCGGTCTCGTGGATGCCAATGCCGCCGTGAACGCCGCTCTGGCCGCGGCCGGCACGCCGACGCCCACGCCCACCCCCACCCCCACCCCCACCCCCACCCCGACGCCTACCCCGACGCCTACCCCGACACCCACGCCCACCCCGACGCCGACCCCCACGCCGACGGCCATCAAGGAAGCCGAGCCCAATGACAGCGTGGCCACGGCCCAGCTCATCAGCGTCACCAGCGCCGCCATCAGTGGTTCGATGGCCAGCAACACGGACAACGACTACTACCGCTACAGCATCCCCGCCGGCAAGACCATGAAGGCCACGCTCACCGCGGGTGCGAGCTCCGGCTTCGGCCTCGGGGCGTACACCACCAGTGGCGTGCAGCTTGTGCTTTCCAACGGCGTGCTGGGGGCGACGCAGGTGCTGCAGATCACGAACACCGGCTCGTCGGCCGTGACGGTGGTGCTGCGCGTGCTGCGGACCACCGGCACCACGGGCGGCTACTCGCTCGGCCTGGGCGTCTGAGCCCCGCGACCCTTTTCTTCGTCCTTGCTCCTCCCTTTGAGCGCGCGCTGCAGCAGCAGAGCGCGCTCTTTTTCATTGAGGCTCAGGCCGGCCGCCTGCTCGAAGGCCACGGCCGCCTCCGCCCAGCGCTGCTGGCGCTCCAGCAGGTCGCCGCGCACGCTGTGCCACCAGGGGTAGCGCTGCATCGGGCCGTCCGCGCCGAGGGCGTCGACCAGCAGCAGCGCCTCGGCGGCACTGCCTTGCGGCGCGCGGCTGAGGGCCACGGCCCGGTTGAGCGCGACGACGGGCGAGGGCCAGCCCGCCAGCAGCCGGGTGTAGAGCGCGAGGATCAGTGACCAGTCCGTGTCCTCGGGCCGCGTGGCGCGGGCATGGCAGGCGGCGATGCCCGCCTGCAGCAGGTAGTAGCCCGGCGCCGCGCCCTGTGTGCGGCACGCGGCCTCGCCGGCCGCGAGCGCCGAGAGGCCGCGGCGGATGAGCAGGCTGTCCCAGCGCCGGCGGTCCTGGTCCATCAGCAGGACCGGGTCCCCGCGGGCGTCGAGACGCGCGGCCTGCCGCGACGCCTGGATCTCGACGAGGGCGAGCAGCCCCTGCACCTCGGGCTCCTGCGGCAGTTGCGAGGCCAGCAGGCGCGCCAGGCGCTGGGCCTCGGCCATGAGGTCCGGCCGCAGCCAGTCGCTGCCGGAGCTCGCGGCATAGCCCTCGTTGAAGATCAGATAGACCACCTCCAGCACCGCGCCCAGGCGCTGCAGGCGCTCGGCCGGGCCGGGCAGCTCGAAGGGCACCTGCGCCTCGCTGAGCGTGCGCTTGGCACGGCTGATGCGCTGCGCGACGGTGGGCTCGGGGCACAGGTAGGCGCGGGCGATCTCCGCCGTGCTCAGGCCGCCCAGGAGCCGCAGCGTCAGCGCGGCGCGCGCCTCGGGCGAGAGCAGCGGGTGGCAGGCCGTGAAGATCAGGCGCAGCAGGTCGTCCCCGATGTCGTCGGCGCGGCGCTCGTCCAGGCTGTCGCTGAGGTCCGGCACGACGTGCTCCTGCCGCGCCTCCAGGTCCTGGGCCAGCGCCTCGTGGTGGCGCTCCTGCATGCGCTGCTGGCGCAGGCGGTCGAGCGCGCGGTGGCGGGCGGTGGTCGTGAGCCAGGCGCCCGGCCGGTCGGGAAAGCCCTCGCGCGGCCAGTGCTCCAGCGCCGCGAGCAGCGCCTCCTGCGCGATCTCCTCGGCCTCGTCCAGGTCCCGCAGCAGGCGCCGCACTGCCCCGATGACGACGGGCGACTCCAGCCGCCACAGCGCCGCCACGCGGGCGCGCAGGGCGGCGTCGTCATCCCCGCCGCTGCCGTCGCGCGGGGGCCCACTCATGCGCCGGCGGCACCACCCGCGTTGATCTGGCTCGGGTCTGCCATGTGGACCAGCTCCCACAGATGGCCGTCGAGGTCCTCGAAGCTGTGGGCGTACATGAAGCCGTGGTCCTGCGGCGGTCGGGGCGCGCGGCCCCCGGCGGCGAGGGCGCGGGCCACCAGCTGGTCGACCTCCTCGCGGCTGTCGCAGGAGAGGCAGACGAGCACCTCGGTGCTCTCATGAGCGTCGGCGATGCGCTTGTCGATGAAGCCCTGGAAGAAGGGGTGCACCAGCAGCATGGCGTGGAGGTTCTCGCCCAGCACGAGGCAGGCGCCCTGATCGTTGCTGAACTGCGGATTGAAGGCATAGCCCAGGGCCTCGAAGAAGGCGCGGGAGCGCTTCATGTCGACGATGGGCAGGTTGACGAAGATCTGGCGATGCATGGAGAGCTCCTTCGCTCAGGCGGCGTCCGGCGGCGCCACGAGCGGCTGGACGAGGTGGATGAGATTGCCGCAGCCGTCCTCGAACAGGACGCCGATGATGGGGCCCATGGCCTGCGGCTCGCCCCGGAAGCGCACGCCGCGGGCCTGCAGGCGCGCATGCTCGGCGGCGATGTCGGGCGTGGTGAAGGCGGCAGCCGGCATGCCGGCCTCGTACAGCGCGCGCTGGTAGGTCCGCGCGGGCTCGAAACCCAGGGGCTGCAGGACCAGCTCCACGCCCGGCAGGCCCTCGGGCGAGCGCACGGTCAGGAAGCGGTAGGGGCCCATGGGGATGTCGGCGCAGGTCTCGAAACCCAGCTGCTGGGTGTAGAAGCGCAGGGCCGCGTCCTGGTCGTCGACCAGCAGGGGGCTGAACTTGATCTGCATGTCAGGGGGTCTCCGCCAGTTGCTGCAGGTTCTTCAGGCCCTGCTCGAAATCGTTGCCGACCATGCGGTCCATGTTGAAGACCAGGCCCATCAGCTTGCTGAGGTAGGGGCTCGGGCCCTCCATCGCCCAGCTCAGCTCGCTGCTGCCGTCGGGCTGCGGGCGGATCTGGAAGATCGCCTGGTTGTGGGCCTCGAAGGGCTTGATGAAGTCCAGGCGCAGGTGGACCTCCTCGGCGGGCTTCAGGGCGGTGATCTCCATGCTGCCCTGGCCCAGTTCCTTGCCTTCCCAGCCGTAGCGGGCGCCGACGCCGGCCGCGGGGCCGCCGTACTCGCCCTTGGCGCTCGGCTCCTTGCGCAGCCAGGGGTTCCAGCGGTTGAACTGGTGCAGGTCCTGGATGAGCCCGTAGATGGTGGTGGGCGGGGCCTGGATGCGCAGCCGGCGCTCCACGCGGAAGGTGTCCGGCCGGAAGGCCGCGACGACGAGCACGCCGACGATCAGCAGCAGTGCGAGAAGTCCGAGGGTCTTGATCATGCGCCTTCTCCTTGGCGGCCCGCCTCCAGGGCCTTGAATCGGTCGATGCCTTCGACGGCGTCGAAGTCCTCCAGGTCATACAGCGGCCGCACCTCGATGCAGCCGTCCTGCCCCGGGCCGAAGGGCGCCGGGAAGCGGCGTGCCCACTCCAGGGCCTCCTCGCGGTTGCGGACCTGGATCAGCGTGTAGCCGGCGATCAGCTCCTTCGTCTCGGTGAAGGGGCCATCCAGCAGCCGGGCGCCCTGCGGGCCGTGCTCGATGCGCCAGCCCTCGCGGCTGGGCTTCAGGCCCGCGGCGTCCAGCAGCACGCCCGCGCGGGCCAGCGCCTCGTGGAAATCCGCCATCTGCTGCATCAGCGCCGGCTCGGGCAGGCCGCCCGCCTCGCTGGTGGCGTTGGCGCGCACCATGATCATGAATCGCATGTCGTCCTCCTGTGACGGGCTGCGCCTTGCAGCCCCATGCCGGTACGACGATCGGCGCGGCGGAATTTCGACACGCGGCGCGGCGATCCGGGTTTTTACTGAGCGTCGTCGAAGCAGGGGCCCACGCCGCGCACCTCCACCGTCGCCCATTCGGCGGCGGGGCAGCGGGCGGCGATCTCCAGCGCGGCCTCGCGCGTGGGGACGTCCAGCAGGAAGAAGCCGCCCACCAGCTCCTTGCTCTCGGCGAAGGGGCCGTCGGTGATGCTGAGCTGGCCGTCGCGCTTCTGCACGCGGCTGCCGCGCGCCGCCAGGGAGTTGCTGGCCAGCAGCTGCCCCTGCGCCTGCAGCTCGGCGCCGAACTGCAGCATGCGCTCGTAGACCTGCTCGCCGGCCTCCCGGCCGCGCTCGGCGCGTTGGCCGTGGGGTTCGAGGATCAGCAGCAGATAGCTCATGGGGCGGCTCGGGGCAGGTGAAAGGATGGCGGATTGTGCGCCGGGCGCCACGCCGTGCCGTCCGGGCAATCACCAGCCCTGGCGCAGTCATGGACTTGATCGAGAATCGGCCATCAGCTGTCACCGACCTCACGCCATGCAGTTCATCTCCCTCACCCGCAAGCCGGCCCTCGGCTCGATCGCCACCGCGCTGGCCACCCTGGCCCTCGCGGCCCTGCCGCACCAGGCCGCTCATGCCTTCGGCGCCACCGGTCATTCGGCGGTCGGGGACATCGCCGCGACGCTCATCAAGGGCACGCGCGCCGAGCGCGAGGTGGCCCGCATCCTCGGCACGACCAGCCTGCACGACATCGCCGTCTGGGCCGACTGCGTGAAGGGCATCGATCCGTCCAAGGGCTTCGCCTACACGGTGACCGGCCGCTACCCCGAGTGCGCGCCCTTCGAGAACAAGCCGGAGGAAGAGGCCCTCATGCGCGACTACGTGAAGCGCAACAACGACGGCTGCTCGCCGAAGCCCGGCGAGGAGAACTGCCACAAGCAGTACCACTACACCAATCCTGCCCTCGAGCGCGGCCGCTACAAGGCGGGCTCGGTGGGCACGAGCGACCACGACATCGTCGCCGCGATCGACGCCGCCCGGGTGCGCCTCGCTGGCGGCACCCCGCCGGCGCCCTTCGCGCTGCAGACCGAGCGCGAGGCGCTGGCACTGCTCGTCCACGACCTGGGCGACCTGCACCAGCCGCTGCACGTGGGCTCCGTCTACCTCGACGAGAAGGGCCAGCGCCGCGACCCCGACGTGCAGGGCGACGATCCCCAGGCCCGCACCGTCGGGGGCAATGCCCTCGTGATCAACGGCCCGAACGGCCCTGGCGGCAATCTGCATGCCTACTGGGACAACCTGCCGGGCAAGCTCAGCGCCGAGCAGCTGGCCGCCCTGCCGGCCGCCGCGCGCCAGGTGCCCGGCACGGCCGGCCCGGTGGCGCAGTGGCCCGCCCTGTGGGCCAGCGAGACCATGGCCGAGGCCGAGAGCGCCTACGCCAACGTCCAGTTCGGCGAGCGCCAGTCCAGCCTGCGCGGCTCGCGCTGGGTGGTGACGCTGCCGGCGGACTACGACGCCCGCAACCAGGCGCTGATCCGCCAGCAGCTGGCCCGCGCCGGCGCGCGGCTGGCGCAGCTGCTGCAGACCCTTTGGCCGGATGCCGCCAAGCCCTGATCCGCGCTGCGCGGCGGGGTCGTCCGCTGCCATGACGCCTGTCCGATCTGACGGAAGACTCCGCCCATGATGGCTGCGCCCCTGCGAGATGACGAGGACCGTGCCCTGGCCGCCCTGCGCGCCCTGCAGGTGCTGGACAGTGCGCCCGAGCCCGAGTTCGATGCGCTGGTCCGCACGGCCTCGCTGGTCTGCGGGGTGCCGGTGTCCATGCTCACGCTGATCGACGCGCACCGCCAGTGGTTCAAGGCGCAGCAGGGCATGCCGGGCCTGCTCGAAGGCCCGCGCGACACCGCCTTCTGTGCCCATGCGGTGCTGGGCGATGCGCTGTTCGTCGTGCCCGATGCGCGGCTGGACCACCGTTTCGCGGACAACCCGCTGGTGCTCGGCGAGCCCCACATCCGCTTCTATGCCGGGGCGCCGGTGCGCCTGAGTGGCGGGGAGCACATCGGCACGCTGTGCGTGGTGGACCGCGAGCCGCGCGAGCTCGACGCGGCGCAGCGCGAGGTCCTGCAGCAGCTCGCCGTGGCCGCCAGCCAGCTGCTGGAAGGCCGGCGCGCGCGGCGCATCGAGCGCCACGCCATGGCCGAGGCCACGCGGGCCGCAGCACTGCTGCAGCACAGCGCCGACGCCATCCTCAGCATCGACCGGCAGGGGCTCATCTGCCGGGCGAACGCGGCGGCCGAGCGCCTCTTCGGCGCCGCGCCGCTGCAGCTGCTGGGCCGGCCGCATGCCGAGCTGGTGCCGGCGCCGCTGCGCGCCCGCGAGCTCAACAACCGGCAGGCGCTCGGCGCGGGCGAGGCCTTCAGCCATGAGAGCGAACGCCTGCGCCTCGACGGGCAGCGGCTGCTGGTGTCCGTGACGCTGGTGGCGGAGTCCGGCGCGCATCCCGAAGAGGCCGGCGCCACGGAATTCATCCGCGACATCACCGCCCGCGAGGAGGCCGCCCAGGCCCTGGCCGTGAGTGCCGAGCGCTTCCGCAGCCTCAGCGACTGCGTGCCGGTGGGCGTGTTCCATGTCGACCGCGGCGGGCTGTCGGGCTACACGAACGAGCAGTGGCGGCAGATCTACCAGATCACGCCGGCCCAGGTGAGCCACGAGACCTGGCTCTCACGCGTCCACCCGGAGGACCGCGAGCGTGTCCGCGAGGCCTCGCACCTCAGCCAGGGCGGCAATGTGCCCTTCGACGAGGTCTACCGCGTGGTGTGGCCCAGCGGCGAGATCCGCCACGTGCGCAGCCGCGCGCAGGAGCTGCAGAGCCTGCGCGGCGAGCCCCTGGGCTTCGTCGGCATGGTGGAGGACATCACCGAGCGGCGCGCCTTCGAAAGCCAGCTCGTGCAGGCGCGGGACCAGGCGCGCGCGGCGGCGCAGGAGGCGCTCGAGAACGCCCGCCTGCTGCGCAACATCGCCGATGCGGTGCCGGGGCTGGTCGCGTACTGGCGGCGGGACCTCAGCTGTCGCTTCGCGAGCCGCTCCTTCCTGGACTGGTACGGCCGCAGCCGCGAGGAGATGCTGACCCTGAGCATGCCCGAGGTGCTCGGCGCGGACGCCTTCGAGCGCACGCAGCCCTACCTCGACGGTGTGCTGGCCGGTCAGGTGCAGGCCTTCGAGCGCAGCATCCGCCGGCCCGACGGGCGCCTGGGCCACATGCTGGTCCACTACGTGCCCGACACCGACGCGCGGGGCGAGGTGCGCGGCATCTTTGCCGTCGCCAACGACGTCACGAGCCTGAAGCTCGCCCAGCGCGAGCTGATGCTGGCGGCCACCGTCCTGGAGGCCACGGTGGATGCCATCATGGTGACGGATGCCCAGGGCGTGATCCTGTCCGTCAACCCGGCCTTCACGGCCATCACGGGCTTCGAGGCGCAGGAGGTGCTCGGGCGCACCCTGGACCTGCTGGGCCGCGACGACCCGGCCCTGGAAGCGCAGGCCCGGCTGGCGCTGCGCGCGCAGCGTCACTGGCAGGGCGAGCTCTGGCGGCGTCGCAAGAGCGGCGAGGCCTTCCTGCAGTGGCTGGACGTGAGTCTCATCCCCGACGAGGACGGCGCGGGCGAGCGCCTGCTGCATGTGTTCAGCGATGGCACCGAGCGCCGCCAGCGCGACGAGCGCCTGCGCCACCTGGCCTTCCACGACGCGCTCACCGGCCTGGCCAACCGCAGCCTGCTGATGGAGCGCCTGAGCCGGCTCCTGGGCCAGACGCACCGCGAGCGCCGCGAGCTGGCGCTCATGTACATGGACCTGGACGGCTTCAAGGCGGTCAACGACAGCGTGGGCCACGCCCAGGGCGATGCGCTGCTGCGCCTCGTGGCGGCCCGCATGACGCCGCTGGTGCGCGACACCGACACCCTGGCCCGCCTGGGCGGCGACGAGTTCGTGCTGCTGCTGGACCAGGCGGCCGGCGTGCAGGAGCTGGAGCAGGTGGCGGGGCGGCTCATCGAGGCCGTCAGCCAGCCGGTGGTGCTCGCGGGGCAGAGCGTGGTGGTGGGTGTCTCCGTGGGCATCGCCCGCTTCCCGCAGGACGGGCGCAGCGTGGAGACGCTGATGCGCGCGGCCGATCTCGCCATGTATGCCGCCAAGGCCGGCGGGCGCAACCGCTGGCAGTTTGCCGACCTGCCGGTCTGAGGCTGGGGAACGGTGGGGCGCTATGCTGCGGGACGGGCGGACGCCGTTCGCCCGGGCCTGCCGCCCCCTCACGCGGCCCCCTCACGCTGACCCCATCCCCGCCATGACACACCCCCGCCGCCTGCCCGCCGCCATCGCCCTCATGCTGCTTGCCCTGCCGCCCCTGGCGGCGCGAGCGGACAGCAGCTCGGTGGCGTCGATCTCGGCCAGCGTGTCCAAGGCCGTGGGCAGCGTCTCGGACTCGATCCAGGGCTCGAGCAACAGCTCGGCGGACCGCCGTGTCGCGGCCGGCCCCTACCGCGTGGTGGAGATCGCCGCAGCCGACGGCCGCCCGGGCATGGAGCGCGTGCAGCTGCAGGGCGACGCCGAGCAGTTCACGCTGCTGCTGCCCGCCGAGGTGCGGCAGCGCGCGGCGCTGCAGGCCGGCGACCGCGTCGCCGTGAGCACGCCGGCCTATGGCGTGGCTTTTGTCCGCGAGGGCGCCGCCGAGCCCTTCTTCCTGGCCCTGGACGACGCCTGGCGCCACGAATTTCAGCGCCAGGCCGTGACGCGTTGAGCCCGCCTCGGCGGCTGTCCCGCGGGGCGATCCGCGTGCTGCTGGCCGCGGGGCTGAGCCTGGCCGCGCTGGCGCCCGCATGGGCAGGCGCCGAGCTGCTGTGTGCCGCCGAGCGCGAGCCGACCGTGGCCCAGCAGGCCCGCGCCCTGCGCTTCAGCGCGGCCCTGCGCGAGCTCCTGACGCAGAGTGGGCAAGACCTGGCCCTCGTCGCCCGCGACGGCCTGGACCTTCGGCGTTTCGGCCAGCGCTACTCGCATGCCGGCCTCGCCCTGCGCGACAACCCGGCGGGCCCCTGGGCCGTGCGCCAGCTCTATTTCGACTGCGACAGCGGCCACCCACGTCTCTTCGACCAGGGCCTGGCCGCCTTCGTGCAGGGCGGGCAGCGCGCCGGGCAGGGCTTCGTCGCCCTGCTGTTGCTGCCGGCGCCAGCCGCGCAGGCGCTGCGCGACGTCGCGCTGGACAACGCGCGGGCCCTGCAGCTGCTGCATCCGGCCTACAGCGCCAATGCCTACGTCTATGGCCTGCGTTTCCAGAACTGCAATCAATGGCTGGCGGAGCTGCTCGCGGCCGCCTGGGGCGATGCGCAGGATCGCCCCGAGGCCCAGCAATGGCTGCGCGGGCAGGGCTACGAGGGCACCGTGATCCAGCTGCCCGGTCGCCCCTGGCTCTGGCTGGCGGCGTTCAGCCCCTGGCTGCATCTGCAGGAGCATCCGCAGGAGGACCTCGCCGCCGCACGCCAGCGCATCAGCCTGCCCCAGGGCCTGATGGACTGGCTGCTGCGGCGCTTTCCCGACGCCCGTCGCGTGGACTTCTGCGAGCGCGCGGAGGGGCTGCTGGTGCGCGAGGGCGGCTTCGGGCCTGACGAGCCCTGCACCGAGCGGCCGGGAGACCGCTGGATCGCGGCCGAGGGCTAGCGCGGGCGGCGCACGAGGCGCACCCGCCAGCCATCCTCGCCGTCGGGGATCATGAGGATGTCCCCGCCGCGCCGCTGCCCCACCCGGCCGTTGACCTCGGTGACGACGACGATGCGGCACACATGGCTGCGGCCCGAGTGGTACTCGCAGCGCACGGCCTCCAGCTCCACGATGCGCACCATCTGCTCGCGGGCGCGTGCCGGCCCGAGGGTCTCGATGAGCGCGGCATTGCTTTCCTCCACATGCCGCCGGTAGGCCTGCGCCACCTCCACGAGACCCGGCGGCGCCGGCGGCTCGCGCGGGGCCGCCGGTGCGGGCGGCCACACGGCCAGGAGCAGCGCTGGCAGCATGGTTTTGCGCCAGCGCAGAGACGCCGCGCACTGGGGCGCGCCTGGCGGTGCCACTTTGCGCCAGGGCAAGGACAGGGGCGGGGCGGCGCCGTTCAATGAAGGCTCCATCAACGACTTCCGGACTCCACCATGAAAGCCATCGAACTGCTGTTCACCAGCGATGTGGGCCTGATGAGCCTGGCCGTGCTGGCCATCACCCTCAGCATGGGCGGCTTCTATCTGCGCTACTTCCTCAAGCACGTGAAGGACGACACCGCCGCGCAGGCCCGCCGCTGAGGCAGTCGCCTTCGTGGGGGCCGGCAGGGCGGGGCGCTGCATGAGGGCGCTCAGCGGGTGACGATGTCCCGGTGCATGGGCGCGAGCAGCGCCAGCAGCTCGCCCTGCAGCGCGAAGGGCACGCCGGCGGCGTCCAGCGCGTCCTGCAGGTCCTCGACCAGCGCATTGAAGTGGGCCATCCGCAGGCCCATGGCGGCGTGCGCGTTCTTCATGGTCTCGCCTTCGTAGCGGCAAGGGCCGCCGGACGCTGCGCACAGCTGCTCCACGAGCTGCGTGCGCAGGTGCCGGACATTGGTGTCCTTGAAGAACTCCTGGATGCGTGGGTCCCGCGTGGCTCGTTGCAGCAGGCCGTCGACGACCGTCTCCAGCGCGGCCTGGCCGCCCAGGCGGGCATACAGGCTCTCGTCCGCCCACGCGCTCGCGGGGGCGGCGAGGACCAGGGCCAGGATGAGGACGTTGGCGTTCATGGGCGGGCTCCTCGGGGCATCCGGTGCGCTTCGTGCGGGGCCGGTCAGTAGGCGATCTGGGCCGAGAGGTACAGCCCCGTCTGACGCCGCGGCACGACGCCGGGCACGATGGCGCCCAGGTCCACCCACGCCGCGGTCAGCGAGAACTGCTTGCTCGGCGCCCAGGCGATGTAGACGTCCTTCCAGTCCTGCTCGGCCAGACCCTGGCCCAGCGCGGACGGGTTGAGCTTGTCCGGCTTGGCGCGGTACTCGGCGCCCACGGCCAGATGGCGGTTGATCAGGTAGGCCACGGACAGCTCGGGATGCAGGCCGTAGCGGCCGCTGGCGGTGCCGCCGTAGCCGAGCAGCCCGTTCTGGTTGGCGCGGGTGGCGCGCAGCGTCAGGCTCAGCAGCGTGCTGTGCCGCAGCAGCAGCTTGGTGGCGCTGAGGTAGAGCTCCGTGTCGCTCGAGCGCGCGCCGAGGCTGGCCAGCGTGGGCGCCAGCGCGCCGGCATGGCTGCGCTTGTGCTCGAGCCCGAACGCGATCTGGGGCATCCAGCGGTCGCTGTCGAGGATCGCGTCTCCGGCCAGCCGCCATTTGGCGCCGAAGATGTCCTGCTTCAGATGCAAGCCCGGCAGTCCGAGCGCCGTGCCCGTGGGGCCGGTGGCGAAGTCCTGGCGGGCGAGGCTCAGCTCGAAGCGGTCGTGCAGGCCCAGCGCCGCTCCGACGACCGTCAGGCCGTAGTCCTGGGTATGGACCCGCGTGGCGAACGCGGTGGCGCCGACCTCGCCCGGCGCGGCATAGCTGCCGATCAGGGCCCAGGGCGTGAGCCCGCCACCGGCGGCGCCGTCAATGCTGCTGACGCCTCCCGTGAGCAGGAGCTTGCCCTGCCCCTGCGCGAAGGTCGCGCCCGGCACCGCCAGGCAGGCGGCCAGCAGGATCGAGGCCGCGCGCGGGGCGCGGCGGGGCGAGGCGAGGGGCGATCGGGGGCGGCGTGCGGACATGGCGCTCCTGGGATGCGGCTCGGGGCCCCATCCGGCGCCGGTCGATCACCAGCTGCCGGTATTGGGCATGGACGCCCAGGGCTCGGCGGGAGCCAGGGCGGGTCCATTCTGCAGCAACTCGATGGAAATGTTGTCGGGCGAGCGCACAAAGGCCATGCGGCCGTCCCGGGGCGGGCGGGAAATCGTCACGCCGTGCTCGGCCAGGCGCTGGCAGGCCGCGTAGATGTCGTCCACCGCAAAGGCCAGGTGGCCGAAGTTGCGCCCGCCGGTGTAGGCCTCGGCCGTGCCGTCCGGGGCGGGCCAGTTGTAGGTCAGCTCGACCTGCGGCTGGAAGGGGCCGTCGGCATCGCCCGGGGCGGCCAGGTAGACCAGCGTGAAGCGGCCGGCCTCGTGCTCGGTGCGGCGCACCTCGCGCAGGCCCAGGGCGTCGCGGTAGAACTTCAGGGACTGGTCCAGGTCGGTCACGCGGACCATCGTGTGCAGGTACTTCATGGCTGCTGTGCGGCGGAGGCTTGAGGGAGCTGCATTGTGGCCCCGTCCCGCGCCGTCTGCCGGGCAGGGGTCTTGGGCGCGGCGATGCCCAGCAGGCGGCGCAGGCCGGGGACGGGTCTTGCCAGGCGGTAGGCCACGGCGCAGGCCAGGAAAGTCAGTCCGATCAGGAGCAGGGCCTCCAGGCCGTCGGGCAGCTGCAGCGGCTCCAGCAGGGGCGTCAGGCCCACGATCACGCTCTGGTGCAGCACATAGGCGCAGAAGACGGCGGCGCTCAGGCCGGCGCGCCAGCGGTGGTCACGGTCCAGGTGGCGCTTGCCGAAGCCCAGCACGGCCAGCAGGGCGGCGCCCTGCTTCAGGCCGTAGAGCAGGCGCTGGGTGTAAAGCACGAACTGCGAGGGGTCGTGGTCGGCGTAGTGGCGCATGTAGAGCCCGAAGCCCACCCAGCCCGCCAGGAAGACCACCAAGGCCGGCCAGCGCAGGCGCTCGGCCCAGGTCCACAGCGCCGGGGCCTGGGAGGCTGCCATCCAGCCCACCAGGAACAGCCACAGCGAGACCATGTGGTTGTACCAGTCGGCGGTGAGGTTGTGGGTGACGGGGAAGAGGCCGTAGAAGCAGCGGGCCACCATCAGCGGCACGCCCAGACCGAGCAGCCACAGCGCCCCGCGCGGGCCCTGCAGGCCGCGCTGCAAGACCTGACCCCCGCGTGCCAGGGGCTTGGCCAGCAGGGCGCCCAGCAGGCAGTAGATCCAGAGGTAGGGCAGGAACCAGAGGTGGTTCCAGGTGGGCAGCGTCAGGCATTTGTCGCCCTCGCAGAAGCCGTGGTAGGCCTTGAAGTAGAGCCCCAGGAAGTCGAGGTAGCTGCCCGCGTAGCCCATCTTCTGCACCACCTCCAGGTAGGGCTGGATGGGCACCACCACGGCCATGCCGAACAGCAGCGGCCACAGCAGGCGGCTGCTGCGCTCGCGCACGAACTTCCAGCGGCTCTGCAGCTTGCCCATCAGCTGGCTGGCGGCGACGCCGCCGATCAGGAACAGCAGCCCCATGCGCCAGGGATTGCTCAGCAGCATGAGGGGCTCGAGCGACTCGTGGATCACCGGGTTCTTCACGTGCCAGCCCCAGCTCACGTAGTACATGCCCACGTGATAGGGGATCAGCAGCGCGAAGGCGGCGATGCGCAGCCAGTCGATGAAGAGGAGGCGGGAGGGGGTGGTGTTCATGCCGGGATGATGAGGGGCCTGGCCAGACGATACGGTCCGGCCGGGGCGAAGCGCACCGCCGCTGGGGCGAGATGCCGGGTGCCGGCTGCGCCCCGCCCCTTGCGGTTCGGGAATACGCCGAGTCAGGGGTGCATGCCCGAGGGCTGCCTGCTCAGGCGGTACCACCAGGTGGCACCCGGCTGCGGCTTGCTCGCCGGCATGGCCATCGCCCGGCTGCGCGGGGCGGCGCTGCCTTGCGCCCATGCATCCGGGCCGCTACTGCCCAGCAGCACCCGACCGGCCGCGATGAGGTCGACGGCCCCGTCGCCATTCCAGTCCAGGGCCTGAAGGCCTGTGCAGGGCTGGTCGAGGTGGAAGCTCTGGCGGCCTTGCCAGCCACCATCGGCGCTGCGCAGGAGCACATCGGCGGTATAGGGCTGGCACAGGATGATGTCCTGCCGGCCGTCGAGGTTCATGTCGGCAAAGCGGGTCACCTCGTAGGCCATGTCGATCGACGGTGTGGCGGCCGGCTCGAAGCTGCCGGCGGCCGTCTGGCTCCAGAGCTGGAACTGGTGGCTCGCCCCGGCGCCGTCGCTCATGATCGCCAGGTCGGGCCGCCCGTCGTTGTTGAAGTCAGCGACGGTGATCCGTCGCGCCGACCACACGTCCGGCAGGACGAGCTTGCGCTCGGCGCCGAACGCGACCCCGTCCCGCATGGCCCACGCCAGCTCCTGCCTGGCCGACCCGTCGGCGGCGTCGCGGATCCAGACCCAGTCCTGCTGGCCGTCGCCGTTGAGGTCGGCCATCGTGGCGTCGCGGGCGGACATGTCCGGCGGGGCGCCCACGGGCAGCGCCACGGTCGCCACCCAGGACTGCGGCCCCAGGCGGCGCCACAAGCTCATCTGGGTGCTTGCGAGGGCCACCCAGGCGCGGCCGTCCGGGTCGGTGCCGCTGGCGAGCATGGGCGGGCCGTAGACGAGCCCCGGCTCGCTCACGCTCTCCGGAACGAAGCTGCCATCGGCCTGCTGGAGCAGCAGGGTGCAGGCCCCGAAGGACGACCGCAGCAGCAGGTCCGCGCGACCGTCGCCGTTGAAGTCGGCGGCCATGAGCGGGCTCTCGTGGCGGGCGTGGCCCTCCGCGAAGTCATGGCGCCGGATGGGCGCAGCCCAGCGCCCATCCGCCTGCCGCGCACGGGTGAAGAGGCTCATGCGGTCGCTGCCGTCAAGAGCCAGGAAGACCAGGTCCCGGCTGTTGGGCCCGCCGAGGTTCAGCTCACGGACGGTGCCCACCCGCCAGCCATCCATCATGGACTGCGGTTGCCGCAGGGCGCCGTTGCTGGTGGTGAAGGTCACGCGGTGGAAAGCGGGGGGCTGCCCGAGTCGGTCCACGACGTTGCCGGCTTCCAAGGCATAGGTGGCGCTCGTGTACAGCGCTGCCGGCAGCGCGGCGACCAGGTCCTTGCCCTCGATGCGGGCCGGCAGGTTCTGGGTGCTCCACGTGCGGCTGTTCCACACCGCGATGTAGGCTTCGGTGTCAGGCCTGGCGAGCAGTTCCGTGCTGAACCCCAGGCGCACCGTGCCGGTGAGGGCGACGTCGACCGCGTGGTCCGCCGGCTGGGAGCTGATCAGGGTGGGGCCGTGCTCGTCCACGGTGACGGTCGCCACGGGGCTGCTCAGCGGCAGGCCGCTGATGTCTGTCGCCCTGCCGCCATTGCGCAGGATATAGCTGCCGTCAGCCAGCGGGGTCTGCGCCATGAAGCGGACCTCGGTCAGCGTGGCATCCGGACCGTACGGTGCCACCGGCACGGTCTTGCCGCTGGCGTCCACCAGCACCAGGCCGCCCTCGCCCCACAGCGCGAACGGATCCACGGGGCGGTCGAAGGTCAGTGTGACCACGCCCTGCGGCGCCAGCCGCTCGGTGGCAGCAGGCGTCACGCGCAGCAGCCGGGCCGCCGTGGCGGGCTGGTGGGCATTGCCGACGCCGTAGGCCACCACGTCTTCGTCGCTGCTGGCGGTGCGCGTGCCGTTCTGCTCGGTGGTGGACCGGGCCCGGACGGGACCGATGCCTGGCGCATACCAGCGGTCTTCCGTGAAGACCACCGTCGCGCTGCTCGAGCTGCCGGCCGGCCGGATCACGCTGCGGGCCACCGTGCGGACGTGGGCGGTACCGGAGAAGCTGCCCAGCCGCGTCGTCAGGTTCTCGCGGGCGACGAAGGTGCTCTCGGCATGCATCTCGACGCCGTCGGCCCGACCGTCGCCATTCACGTCGGCACTGAGTGTCTGGTCGAGCAGGACGGCGGTCTGCCCCAGCCCGAGTCCGGGGCGGAAGACCTGCACGCTTCCCGCGGCGGCAGTGAGCGGGTCGCTGCCGGGGCCCGCCACGCTGTAGACCCCGCCGCTACGGACCTGCAGGTATTCCACCTCCACATGGGTGCCCTGGTCCGCCGAGCTCCTGACGGCGAAGGCCTGGCCACCAGGCACGGCCAGCGGGCCGTCCACGCGCTCGATGCGGAGCCGCCGGCCGTCCGCGTCGTCGGCGGCGCGCCAGGCACGGATATCGCCAACGTTAAGCGGATGAAGGGTGGCATCCAGTACATCCGCGGGCTGGCCGTTGCCGCCGGGGGACGTGCCGTTGCCGTTGCTGCCGGGGTTGCTGCCACCGCCCCCGCCACCGCCGCCACCGCAGCCGGAGAGGACGAGCATGAGCATGAGGGCGCAGGTCTTTGCCAGGCGCAGGCGGGGTGTCTTCATCAAACGTTCTCCTCGCGCGGCCCTGAGCCGCCTCCCGTTTTTTGCGGGCCGAGCTTAGTGAGCGTGCGGGCAGTCGTCCATAGGGAGGACCATGAGGGGCGCTCCGGGGGCGTGTCCTGGCCTGGGCCCATATGCGTTCCTGATGCCGGCCGGCGGATAAACAAGCCCTGGCGACGCGGGCCGAGGGCCTGCCGCCAGGCAAAAGAAAGAGGAGGAATCCATGTCCTGGTCTGACCTGTCCGGCTCCGTGCTGCTGTCTCTGCTGATCGGCTTCGGCAGCATCGGCGCCTTCGCCCTGCTGCTGTATGCCGCGGCCATCGTCCGCTACATCCCCAATGACCGCGTCGGCGTGGTCGAGAAGCTCTGGAGCGCCAAGGGCTCCGTGCAGTCCGGCCTGCTGGCGCTGGACGGCGAGGCCGGCTTCCAGCCCGCGCTGCGCCGCGGCGGCTTCCATTTCTTCACGCCCTTCCAGTACCGGGTGCACATCCATCCGATGGTCTCGGTGACGCAGGGCAAGATCGGCTACGTCTTCGCCCGCGATGGCGTGGACCTGCCCGCCGGGCAGACGCTGGCCAGCAACGCCGAGGTGGACGACTTCCTCGACGTGCGCAGCTTCCTGCAGCACGGCGGCCAGAAGGGCCCGCAGCGCAAGGTGCTGCGCGAGGGCACGCACGTGATCAACCCGGCGCTCTTCGTCGTGATGACCGAGGAGGCGACCTACGCGCTCAACATGGACGCGCACGAGCGCAGCTACTACGAGCGCATGCGCGGCCTGCTGGAGGAGCGCAACGCCTTCTCGCCGGTGGTGATCAAGGAGAAGAGCGGCAGCCACGACTCCGACCAGCTCGCCGTGGTCACGGTGCAGGACGGCCCGGCGCTCTCGCGCGACGAGCTGCTCGCGCCCGATGTCGGCGACGCGCACAACAGTTTCCAGGAGCCCGAGCGCTTCCTCGCCGCCGGCGGCCGCCGCGGCCGGCAGGAGCGCGTGCTCGTGGAAGGCACCTACTACATCAACCGCCTCTTCGCGACGGTCGAGTTCATCAGCAAGACCATCATCCCCGTGGGCTTCGTCGGCGTGGTCGTGTCCTACACCGGCGCGCGGGGCGAGGATGTCTCGGGCAGGGAGTACAGCCACGGCGAGCTGGTCAATGCCGGCTGCCGCGGCGTGTGGCGCGAGCCGCTCATGCCCGGCAAGTACGCGTTCAACACCTACGCCGGCAAGATCGAGCTGGTGCCCACCACCAACTTCGTGCTGATGTGGCAGAGCGGCGAGAGCGGCTCCAGCTTCGACTCCAACCTGCGCGAGATCACGCTCATCACCAAGGACGCCTTCGAGCCGCAGCTGCCGCTGTCCGTCGTCGTGCACATCGACTACCGCAAGGCGCCGATGGTGGTGCAGCGCTTCGGCAACGTGAAGCAGCTGGTGGAGCAGACGCTGGACCCGATGGTGTCGAGCTACTTCAAGAACGTGTCGCAGACGCACACCTTCATCGAGCTGATCCAGTCGCGCTCGGAGCTGCAGACCAATGCGTCGCGGGACATGCGCCAGCGCTTCCTGGCCTACTCGCTCGAGTTCCAGGAGGTGCTGATCGGCACGCCGCGCCCGCAGGCCGGCGACCACAAGATCGAGGCCATCATGGCCCAGCTGCGGGACCGCCAGATCGCCCGCGAGCAGGTCGAGACCTTTGCGCAGAAGGAGATCGCCGCCAACAAGCAGCGCGAGCTGAACGAGGCCGAGAAACGCGCCGAGAAGCAGGCGGAGCTGACGGCCTCGCTGGTGGACATCTCGATCAAGGAGAACCACGGCGCCGCGCGGTGAAGGCCGCCGAGAAGCGCCGGCAGGAGGTCGAGGCGCTGGCGCAGGGCGAGCGCTACCGCCAGGAGGCCGAGGGCCAGGGCCGCGCCGCCGCCATCCGCAGCGTGGGCGAGGCCGAGGGCGCGGCGATCCGGGCCAAGTCGGAAGCGCTGGAGGGCGAGGGCGCCGACAAGCAGCTGATGCAGACCGTCATGCTGCGTCTGGCCGAGGCCTTCGAGACGGCCCGCGTGCCGCTGGTGCCGCAGATCCAGCTGGGCGCGCAGGGCGGCGAGGGCGGCAATGCCTTCGGCACGCTGCTGGGCCTGATGACGGCGCTCAAGGCCCGCGAGCTGGAAGGCGGCGCGCTGCCCGCTCAGCCGCGCAGCTGATCGCGGTAGTTGCGCGAGACCCGCAGCTGCTGCCCCCCGCGCAGCGTCAGCAGCGCCTCGCCGTGGGGCAGGGCCTCGATGCTGTCGATGTGGGCGGGGTTGACCGCATGGCTGCGGTGGATGCGCAGGAACTGGCCGGCCACCGCCGGATGCTCCAGGAAGGCGCCCAGCGTGCGCCGCTCCAGGTAGCTTTGCGGCGGAGCGTGCAGCTCGATGTAGTTGTCGGCCGCCGAGACCCACTGCAGCTCGGCCAGCGGCAGCTTGTGCAGCCGACCCTGGCGCTGCACCAGCCAGTGGCCGGAGGCCGGCTGCAGCTGCTGCAGCGCCGCGATGAGGCCGCCGCGCGCGGCCCCGTGCGCAGGCTGCGCTGGCAGCAGCCGCCCCTGAAGACGCTGCAGGGCCGTCGCCAGACGCTCCGGGCTGCAAGGCTTGAGCAGGTAGTCCACGGCATGCAGATCGAAGGCCTGGATGGCGTGCTGGTCGAAGGCCGTGCAGAAGATCACCGGCAGCTGCGGAGGCAGCTGCAGTGCCAGGTCCAGGCCGCTCTGGCCGGGCATCTGGATGTCGAGGATCAGGGCCTGGATGTCGGGGTGGCGCTGCAGCTGCTCCAGCGCCTCGTCGGCGTGCGCGGCCTCGCCGACCCACTGCACGCCGGGCTGATCGGCCAGCAGGCGGCGCAGGCGCGCGCGCGCCGGGGCTTCGTCGTCCACGATCAGCAGTCTCATGCGGCGTCTCCTCGCGCCGGCAGCTGCAGGCGCAGCAGCGTGCCGCCCTGGTCCGGACCGATCCACAGCGTGGCCGCGTCGCCATAGGCCACGCGCAGTCGCTCGCGCAGGTTGCTCAGGCCGAGCCCGCCGGCGCGCTCGATCTGCTCGGCGCTCACGCCGCTGTTGCGGATCTCCACCTGCAGCCCGTCCGCCAGCGGTTGGGCCCGCACCGAGACCTCGACCGCGCCCCGGCTGAGCGCCACGTCATGCTTGACGGCGTTCTCCACCGGGTTCAGCAGCAACAGCGCCGGGAGCGGCCACCGCGCGGCCTCCGGCGGCATCTCGACCCGCACCTGCAGCCGCTCGCCGAAGCGCGCCTGCATCAGCGCGAGATAGGGCTCGATCAGCGCCATCTCCTCGCCGAGCGTCTGCCAGCCGCGCTGCTGCGCCGACAGCGAGGCGCGCAGCAGCTCCGAGAGCTGGCACAGCAGCCGGTCGGCGCGGGCGACGTCCTCGTACATCACCGAGGCGATCAGGTTCAGGCTGTTGAAGAGGAAGTGCGGCTGCACCTGCTCGGCCAGGCGCGCGAGCTGCGCCTGGGCCAGCTCGGTGCGCATGCGGGCCATCTCCAGCGCCGACTGCTGGCCCTTCAGATGGATCAGCCAGGCCTGGCACAGGAGGACGTTGGTCACGTAGAAGACCAGGTCCTTGGCCGCCTCGTAGCCCAGCACCTGCCAGGCATTGCCCGGCTCGTAGCGGACGTCGGTCAGGGCATACACGGCGAAGCGCAGGCCGAACATGCCCAGCACATGCAGCACCGTGTAGGCGGCATAGCCGGCGGCATGGCGCGCGAGCAGCACGCCCGCGCCGCGCCCGACGCTGCGCCGGTGCCAGCGAAAGAGAGGCGGCAGCAGCCCCGCCACGACCATCACCGAGCTGAACTCCCACAGGAAGGGCTCCCACGGATGCTGGCCGCCATTGCGCAGGTAGTGCTGCAGCTCGGCCAGGGCGAAGAAGAGCGCCACCCCGGCCAGCAGGCCGGCGTAGATCCACCAGAAGCGGCGGGGAAGGACGGGAACGTCGGGAGGAGCGTCGTGAGGCATGGGCGGCCACGATAGCAGCGCCGCGCGTGCTGCCAAGGCGGTTCACCCCAGGGGCGGGCCGCTTGGTCCCACGGGCGTGCGAGTGGCGGGCCGCGCGTAGACTGCGGGCAGCATTTCAGCAGCAGGACAGGTGATGAAGAAGATCTGCATCGTGGGCATGGGCGCCATCGGCGGTTGGGTGGCGGCGCATCTGGGGCATCGGCTGGGCGAGGAGGTCCGGCTCAGCGCCGTGGCCCGGGGCGCGACGCTAGAGGCACTGCGGACGCACGGCCTGCGCATGGACACGGTGATCGACGGCACCCCCACCCGCGTGACGGTGCCGCTGACGGCCTCGGACCGGCCCGAGGACCTCGGCCCGCAGGATCTCGTGGTGCTGGCCGTCAAGGGCCCGGCGCTGCCGGACGTCGCCCCGCTGGTGCAGCGCCTGCTGGGGCAGCAGACCCGCGTGCTCGTGGCCATGAACGGCGTGCCCTGGTGGTTCTTCCAGCAGCTCGACGGCCCCTGCCGCGGGCTGGCGCTGCAGTCGGTGGACCCGGGAGGCCAGGTGGCCGGCCTGATCCCGGCGGACCGCGTGATCGGCTCGGTGGTGCATGCCAGCTGCGCCACGCCGGAGCCCGGCCTCGTCAAGCATGTGATGGGCATGGGCCTGATCCTCGGCGACCCCGCGGGTGGCGAGCCGGCCTACCTCGGCGAGTGGGCCGCGTTGTTCCAGCGGGCCGGCTTCAGTGCCACCGTGTCCCCGCGCATCCAGAAGGACATCTGGTACAAGCTCTGGGGCAATATGACGATGAACCCCATCTCGGCGCTGACGGGGGCCACCTGCGATCGGATCCTCGATGACGAACTGGTGCGCGGCTTCGTGAGCGCCGTGATGCGCGAGGCCTCGGCCATCGGCGACGTCATCGGCTGCCCCGTCGGACAGACGCCCGAACAGCGCCACGAGGTGACGCGCAAGCTGGGCGCCTTCAAGACCTCGATGCTGCAGGACGTGGAGGCGGGCCGGAAGATCGAGCTCGATGCGCTCGTGACGGTCGTCCGGGAGATCGGCCAGCACATCGGCCAGCCGACGCCCAGCATCGACGCGATGCTGGGCCTGACGCGGCTGATGGCCCGGACGCGCGGCCTGCTGTGAGCGCCGGTCGGCGGTCTAGCCGCCGCGCGCCTGGAGCCGCAGGCCCGGCTTGAGGCCGAGCTCCGCGATCAGCCCGGTGCGCAGCTCGAGCGCCACATGCGCGCCCGGGCAGGCGCTCAGGCGCCAGGGGCGCAGCGTCGGCACGCACTTGAGGATCACGCCGTCGCGGTCGAGGTAGACGATGTCCAGCGCCTGGCGCATGCCGAGCATGTGCACGCTGTTGCACGGCGCGATCCACAGCCCGGCGGGGGCGTCCTGCAGCTGCCCGTGGAACAGCAGGCCGCGGGCGCGCTCCCACCAGCGCAGCGCGAGGCCGATCCGCACATGGGTGGCGATGCCCTGCAGATGCAGGCGGGCTTGCGGCCAGCCCATTCAGATCCCCGACTGCATGAACTTCATGACGATGGGGAAGCCCAGGACGATGAAGGTGCAGGGAAAGATGAACATGATCAGCGGGCCCAGCATCTTCACGGGGGCTTCCATGGCGAGCTTCTCGGCCCGCAGGAAGCGCTCGGTGCGGCGCTGGTCGCTCTGTGCGCGCAGGATGGGGCCGAGGCTCGAGCCCATGAGCTCGCCCTGGATCAGCGCACTGACGAGGCTGGAGATGGGCGCGTAGTCCAGGCGGTCGGCCAACGCGCGCAGGGCCTCGATCCGGGGCTTGCCGCCGCGGATCTCGCGCAGCACGCGGTTGACCTCCACCATCAGCGGCCCGGGCGGGCAGCGGTCCACGGCCTTCTGCAGGGCGCCGGTGAGGTTGAGGCCGGACTCGACGGACAGCGTGACGATGTCCAGGAAGAAGGGCAGGGCCTTGAGCAGCGCGAGGTTGCGGATCTTGGTGTGGTCGCGCAGCCAGATGTCGGGGTAGTGGAAGCCCAGTAGCGCGCCGAGCAGCGCGCCCATGGTGCCGCCGCCCTTGCCCGCGAGGACGACGCCGACGCCGGCAAAGCCGAGTGCGGCGACCCACTTCCCGGCGTAGAACTGGTGCGGGGTCAGGGCGTAGTCCTGGCCGGCGCGGCGCAGCCTCAGCAGGCAGGCCTGCACCCGCCCCTCGCTGATGAGGAAGCCGAAGCTGTTGGCCAGGATGTTGATCAGCGGCCAGACGTACTGGAAGCCGCGCGGCGGCTTGTCGCGGTACTGCGTGTTGGCGCTGCCCAGCTCGGTGTAGAGGCGATACACCGCATAGATCAGCAGCAGCGTGGCCAGGCCCGAGAAGGCGGCGAAGAGATAGACCATGGACATGGTTCAGACGTCGATCGTGACGATCTTCTTGATGAAGAAGGCGCCCATGGTGATCAGGATGAAGATCACGCTCATGGTGCCCCAGCCGTAGATGGTGGTGAACAAGGGCGTCATGGCCCGCGGGTCCATGGCATAGAGCACGCCGGCCAGCAGGACCGGCAGCATGCCCACGACGATGCCCTGCAGCTTGCCCTGCGAGGTGAGGGCCTTGATCTTGCCCTCCATGACGGCCTTGGCGCGCAGCGTGGAGGACAGCCGCTCCAGGATCTCGGACAGATTGCCGCCGACTTCCTTGGCGATGGTGAGCGCCGAGACGAAGAGGTCGATGTCCTCCTGCTTGAGGCGCTGCGAGAGGCCGCGCAGCGAGTCCTCCAGGGCCAGGCCCAGGCGCTGCTCGCGCAGCAGGACCGAGAACTCCTGGGACAGCGGCGCCGGCGACTCCTTGACCACGAGGTCCAGCGCGATCTGCAGGCTGGCACCGGCGCGCATGGCGCCGGCCATCATGGTGAGGCCGTCCGGCAGCTGCTCGACCAGCAGCGCCATGCGCCGGCGGCGCAGGATGATCCAGCTGGCGCGCGGCAGGATGGCGCCGCCCAGGCCGCCCAGCACGGCCAGCACGGGCGAGCCCGTGAAGACCCACAGCAGCAGCGGCACCAGGATGAACAGCGCCAGGTTCAGCTTGAAGAGCGAGCCCGGGTCGATGAAGACGAACATGTCCTCCAGCGACACCTTGGCCGTCTCGGTGAAGCGCGCCTGCCAGCTCAGCAGCGCGCGCCGCGCCAGCAGGAGCAGCACGGCCGTCGCGCCGAAGAGCATCAGCCCGACCAGGAGCAGCTGGGACGTCATGCGCGGGCTCCCCGCTGCTCCGGCGGGGTCTCGTCGAAGATGTCCATGCGCAGCGGAATGCCGATGGCCGCCAGCTCCTCATAGAACTCGGGAACGAAGCCCCGCCCGGTGAAGTAGCCCTGCGTCTTGCCGCGGGCGTCCCGGCCGGTCTGCACGAAGCCGAAGATCTCCTGCAGCTGGATCTTGCCGCTTTCGACGCCGGTGACCTCGGTGATGCTGGTGACCTTGCGGGTGCCGCAGGCGAAGCGGGTCTGCTGCACGACGATCTGCACCGCGGAGGCGATCTGCTCGCGGATGGCCGTCACGGGCAGGTCCATGCCGGCCATCAGCACCATCACCTCCAGACGGGCGAGCATGTCGCGCGGGCTGTTGGCGTGGGCGGTGGTGAGCGAGCCGTCGTGGCCCGTGTTCATGGCCTGCAGCATGTCCAGGGCCTCGCCGCCCCGGCATTCACCGACCACGATGCGGTCCGGGCGCATCCGCAGCGAGTTCTTCACGAGGTCGCGGATGGCGACCAGGCCCTTGCCCTCGATATTGGCCGGGCGGGCTTCCAGCGAGACCACGTTCGGGTGGTGCAGCTGCAGCTCGGCCGCATCCTCGATGGTGACGATGCGGTCGCCCTCGGGGATGAAGTTCGACATGATGTTCAGCAAGGTCGTCTTGCCCGAACCCGTACCGCCGGAGATCAGCATGTTGCGGTGGTGCTCCACGCAGACCTTCAGGAACTCGATCATGGCTGGGCTCGCGGAGCCGAAGCGCAGCAGGTCGTCGGAGTTGAGCTTGCGCTTGGAGAACTTCCGGATCGTGATGGACGGGCCCTTCAGCGCCAGCGGCGGGATCACGGCGTTCACGCGCGAGCCGTCCTTCAGGCGGGCGTCCACCATCGGCGAGCTTTCGTCGATGCGCCGGCCGATGGGCGCGACGATGCGCTCGATGATGCCCTGCACCGCGCGGTCGCTGGTGAAGGCCACGGGCCAGCGCGTCAGCTGGCCGCCCTGCTCGACGAAGACCTCGTCCGCCTTGTTCACCATGATTTCGGTGATGGACGGATCCGCCAGCAGCGGCTCCAGCGGGCCCAGGCCGATGGCCTCGTCACGGACCTGCTCGAGCAGCGCGCGCTTGTCGATGCCGGCGGGCAGCTCCTTGCCCAGCTTGTCGATCTGCTCGGAGATCAGCTTCTCGGTGAGCTCCTGCAGCTCGTCGTCCGCCATGCGGTGCGTGTCGGTGCGGCGCAGGTCGAAGGACTCGAGCAGGCGCTCATGCAGCAGGCGGCGGTACTTGAAGCTGACATCGGTGGCCTCGGTCGGGGCCACCGGGGCCGTGGCGGGGGCCATCACGGGCGACGCCGCGGCCGGTGCGGCTGCAGGCGGGGTGGCCGCGTTCGGCGGGCGGAGCTCGATGCCCGCCGCGGCGCCGGCCTGAGGCGTGGAGCCCGCGGGCGCGGGCGCGGGGGCCGTGGCCTCGGCGTCCTGGCGGGCCCAGTGCGCGCGGATGCTGTGGCCGCCGATGCGCAGCGTGGCGCCCGTGGGCACGGGCATCGTGTCTCCCACGCGCTGCTCGCCCAGCCACGTGCCGAAGCTGGAGTCCAGGTCGCGCACATAGACGCGCTCGTTCGACACGAACAGCTCGGCATGCCGCCGGCTGACCTTCCAGCCGGACAGCACGAGGTCGCACTCGCTGTCCTTGCCGACGATGCAGCGGGTGCTGGCCAGCTGCTGCAGGCCGTCACGGCCCTCGATCTGGATGTGCAGCATCAGCGTGCCTCCTGGCCCGACTCGGCGCCGTTGCTGCCGGACTCGGGCTTGAGCTTGCTCGTCACGCGTTCGTTGACCTGCTCCGCCAGGCTGGCGGCCTTGTCGACGCTCAGGCGGGTGAGGGCGGAGTCGGGCGTGATGATGCGCGGCGTGGCGATCACGATGAGCTCGGTCTGCTCGTTCGTGTGGTCGCGCGACTTGAACAGATTGCTGATGATGGGGATGCGGCCCAGGCCCGGCACGGCGTCGGTGCTGCGCTCGGTGCGCTGGCGCAGCAGGCCCGAGATCACCAGCGGTTCCCCTTCCTTCATGGCGACCTGCGTGTCGGTGCGGTTCGTCGTGAAGGCGATGAAGCCGGCGTTGGAGTTGCGGCCGTCGGGCTCGCTCACCTCGACCATCAGACCGGAGTCGATGTTGCCGTGGCCATCGGCCTGGGGCTTGAACTCGATGCGCACGCCGTACTGCTTGTAGATCACGCCGATCGCGCCATTGCCCTGGCCGACGGGGATGGGAATCTCGCCACCGGCCAGGAAGTTGGCCTCGCCGCCGCTGCGGCAGCTCAGGCGCGGTTCGGCCAGGGTCCAGGCTTCGCCGCGGGTCTCGAGGAAGCGCAGGGCACTGGTGATCTGCGTCGCCATGCCGAGGTAGCTGTAGATCGGGTTGCTGGTGTTGACGGGCGGGTAGCCGTTGGTCGTCTCCGGACGCCACGGGGTGTTGCTGTACACGAGGGCGTTGGTGGCGAAGGTGGGGCCTGCGGCACCGCTGGCCCACTTGATGCCCAGCTGGTCCAGCGCGCGCTTCTTCACCTCGATCACGCGCAGGTCGATCTGCACCATGCGTTCGAGCTGCAGGGGGTCGGCGTCCACCGGGCGGTCAGGCACGAGGTTGAGGATCTGCGGGAAGTTGCTCGCCAGGCGCTTGATGCGCTGGGCGACGGTGCTGTCCTGGTAGCGGCCCTCGATCACGACGCGCTCGCCCACCACGCGGGCAGTGAGGCCCGGCGTCTCCTTCAACAGGCCCTGGAGTTCGTCCAGCACGCGGTTGGGGCGCGAGGCCAGCACCTCGATCTCGTAGCTCAGCTGCCGACCGTTCTTCAGCCAGACATGCATGGTCGTGCGGCCGGACTGTTCGGCGATCAGCACGATCTCGCGGTCATCGACCACGGTGGCCTTCAGCAGGCCGCCATTGCCGATGGCGATGCGCACGACGCCGGGCAGGTTGATCGTGGAGACGTCGCCCACGGCCAGGGTCCGGGTGGGGCCGGACTCGATGGCGACCGGGCCCGGGGCGGGCTTGGCCGCACCGCGGGCCGGCTTGGCCGTCTCGATCAGCGTGGACTGCACGGCCGCGGGGTTCACCGCGCCGCGGCCCGCGCCGGGGCCGGCCGCGGGGGTGTCGCCGGCCGGGTCGGCATGGGCCGTGGCGCAGAGCGTGAGACAGGCGAGCAGGACGAGCGGACGCGCCAGACCGAGGGTAGGAGTCGAGGACATGGGGAACGTGAGATTGAATGCGATGGACATGGCGGCGATCAGGGCTTGGCAGGGGCCGCGGCGGGAGCGCCGAGCTCGCCGCTCAGCGCCAGGCGGCTGAGCTGGGTCTTGATGTCAGCCGGGCCGCCGCCTCCGCCGACCAGGTACTCGATGCCCTGGCGCTCGCCGTTGGCGCGACGCACGCGACCGCTCAGCAGCACGGTGGGGTCCATGGCGCCGCTCGGGTTGGCGGCCTTGTCGTCCGGGTGGCGGAGCAGGGCGGTCAGGCGGCCAGCCTGCTTGGCGACGATCACGCGCTGGGCGTCCTGGGGCGACAGCTCCATGGTGATGGTCGAGAAGTTGCGTTCCTTGCCGTTCTCGTCACGGCGGGTCTGGTTCTGGTCGGTGGCCAGGATCTCCAGGTTGGAGAGCAGGGGCTGGGTGACATCGACCGAGTCCAGGCCCTTGGCGGTGTAGAGCAGGTCGATGCGGTCGCCCGGGCGCAGCATCCCGGAGACGGAGTTGACGGTGTCCACCTCGAAGGTCAGGGCGCGCTTGCCGACGCCCAGGGTGGACGAGAACACCTTGTTCCCGTTGCCCTCGGTGTGCACGGGCAGCAGGACGTCGCCGCGCTTGAGGCCGACGATCAGGCGCTGCGTCACGTAGGGCTCGAAGTCGCCGGGCTTCACCGCGTCGGCGTTGAGGTACTCGCTGGGCACCTTGCGCACGGCGAAGGAGTCGGGCTCGACGGGTTCGCCGCGCTGCATGTCACGCCGCGCGACGACGACGGAGACCATGTCCTTGCCCGCATTGGCCTGCTCGTCCAGCTCGTGCATCCGCTGCTTCAGCGCGGCACCCCCGAGATAGGCTGCGCCGCCGCCCAGGAGAATCGCGGCGCCGAGGAGCAGCCAGTTGCTGTTGATCTTTTTCAGGGAGAGGGCCATGGTCAGGGCAGGGAGAGGAAATAGCTGAGGTTCTTGTAGAAGACGCGGACGGCTTCTGCGAGGTACTGTGCGGCGGTCTTGCCGCTGAACTCGACGACGAACAGCGCCATGACCAGCGCGCTGGCGGCGATGGCGTATTCGAGGGTGGCCTGGCCGCGCTGGCGGCGGCGGTGGATCGGTGTCATGGCACGGTGTCCAGGAAGTTGGCGGTGATGCTGGTTTTGGCAGCGGCGTCGGACTGGGACAGGACGAGGTCCAGCGTCAGGGCGCCGCCGCTGGTGAAGCTCGCCAGCCAGTGCTGCTGCCCGGACTGCTTGAGCAGCTTCTCGGTGGTCAGCGCCCAGCCCTTGCGGCGGGCATAGGCCTGCCAGCGCTGGCGGTTGAGTTCCAGGTTGTCCTGGGATAGCAGATGCACGAGGCGGCTGCGGCGCGGGCCGTCGCGGGACTCGGTGACCTGCTGGGCGTCGGTGCGGGGCAGGTCAGGGAGTTCCGGGGGAAGGAAGTCCCGCTGCCGCTCGGGCCAGGCCGCCTGGGTCAGGATGCCCTCGCTACCGTCCTGGGCCGCCTTGGCCTGCAGGGTCAGTTGCACCGGACCCGTGTTGACGCTGAGCGTCTGCCAGCCCGCGGTGGTGGCGCGGCGCACGGAACCCCAGCGCTTCCACTGGTCCTCGAAATGCGCGAGCAGTTGCTCGACCGTCAGCCGTGACGTCAGCCGCTGGGTCTGCATCGGGACGCCGTTGACGCGGGCTTCGCCCAGCACCCATTCGCCCTGGGTGCGATCCGGCAGCGCCAGCGATCGCCAGTCGGTGGCCTGCGCGGACACCCAGACGATGCCCAGCAGGAGCGGCAGCAGCCGAGGAGACAGATAGGGGGCCATGATCAGCGGCACACGTCTTGCTGTGTGGCGCCTTTGAGTCGATTCGTGGGGACGGTGTCTGCCTTGATGCAGCCGATGTCCGGCGAATCCTGCTCGAACAGCGAGATCACAAAGCCCAGCACTGATTCGACAACGGACGGGATGAGGGTCGCCGGGACCAGCCGGCGGGCGGCATCGGCGGTCCCGTCGCCGCCTTTGGCGACGAGGGACTCCCCGGGGGCGGTCGTCGCCGCCGCGAGTTTCAGCGCCTTGGGCGTGGCTTCCGTCTGGTCCAGACGGTTCAGCAGCGTCAGTTCAACCATGGCGCGGTGCCCCGGCGTGTAGTCCTTGCCCACGAGGCCGAAGGCCTTGTCCAGACCGCTGACCACCGATTTGTTGCCCATGGCCTTGCTGTCCCAGGTCATGGTGACGTCGCCCGGCTTGGCCAGCAGCGCCTTGCCGCTCAGGTCGCTCCAGATGGCCGGGGACTTCTTCGCATCGGTGATGCCTGCCACGGAGTCGTCCGACTGGATGCGGCCATCGTGCAGGGCCTTGGGCGCCAGGAAGAAGCGTGCGCGCATCTGGTCCTGCAGATCCGCGTCGGACAGGATGGCGGTGTTCGGCTGCATGGTGCGCTGGAAGGCGGCGTACCGGCTGGCCTGCGTGGCCCGCTGGTGCAGGTCGGCATAGCGGCCCAGGTAGGTGATGGCCAGAAAGACCGGCACCAGGGCGATCAGCGACACCAGGAACTCGGAGATGGACTGGCCACGCTGCCTCGCACGACGCGTGGCGGGGGCTGTGCGCTGTGTGCAGGCGTCCGGGAGAGGCAGGGCGTGCTTCATTTGCTGGGCTCCGCAAGAGGAACGATGGCGGGCTGCTTCAGGAAGGCCTCGGCCTGCGCGCGACTGAAGCGGCCTTCCGGGATTGCGGCATCCATGCTGAATTCCTTCAGTTCCTGGTCGAGCAGGCCGGCCACGATGCCCGGCGGCCGGAAGGTGTCTCCCGGCAGTCGTGCCATGCGGAACTTCAGGGACACGGAGCGCCGGTTGCCTTGATAGGTGGTGAAGGGGTAGTCCGGCAGGTCCGCGGCATAGCAGCTGCCGCTGAGCGGGTCGGGATGGGCCGATGCCTTGCTGCCGCCCAGGTGCAGACCGAGCTCGTTGCTCCACAGGCATTGGGCACCCAGGCCAGCCGGCTGACGGGACGTCTTCTTCCAGGCGGCGACCAGATCGGGCGTGGGCTCCACGCGGACCTGGCACGGCGAGGATCGGGCTTGCTCAGCGTCCTGGGTGTAGACGAGCTCGCTACTTTTCATGGGTGCGGCCTTGAAGCCAGGCCCACCGGACGTGGCGGACCAGCGCCGGTCGCAACTGCTCTCGAGCTCCACCGTGAACTGCCGGAGCACCTTCACCTTGCAGCCGTCCTTGTCATCCGGCAGGAGATTGCGGGTGGTCTGGTACTTCGCATAGCGGGGGCCATCGAGCAGCACCTCGGTCTCGATGCTGGCGACACGCGCCAGCGCGGCGTCGCTGGGCATGCCGCTGGGTTCGGGCGGGAGGTTCAGCTGCTTGCGACACAGCATGAGCAGGGGCTCGAGCTGATCCCGCAACTGGCTCGCGGGCGCGTGACCGGCCGTCACGACGCGGACCGCCGGCACACGGCCCTCCTTCTGGCCTGCGGCATGCAGGCCGCCGGCCAACAGGGCCATCAGGGCGGCCGCAGCAAAGGACCTGCCAGGGAACGGCCAGCGCTTACGCCGGGGGGGCGGACTCATGGGGCACACGCCGTCAAGTTCACGACTTGCGGCCGGAGCGGCGGTGCCGCGGCTGAACGCCTTCATTTGGACTGCGCTCCCGGCGTGTAGACGAGGTAGTCCGGCGTCAGTCCGACGGCGGCCAGCATGGCCGTCTTCTCGCCCACCGTCAGGTCGGCGAGGCGCGCCTGCCAGTAAGGGCTGTAGAGCGAGCCATATTCCTTCGCGGTGTCGCGACGCCACAGAGGCGCTGCGGTGGTGTCACCGGCAAGTCCCCGTTGGGGCCGCTCGAAGCTCACGCGGGCCTTGGCGAATGCCGTATGGCGGCCCGCATCCTGAGCCTGCGGCATGTCCGTCGCGCCCAGGACGCTGGTGCTCGTGCTGCCCATCTTCAGCGAGGTAGTCGTGATGTCATTGCCCTGCGGGCGTCCGACGGCCACGAGGAAGTCCACGCCCAGGCCAGCGCGGGCCGGCTCGCTGGTGTCCGCGACGTTGTAGAGCGATGGCACGCCGGACCAGCCGCCGTGCGCGTCGCCGTCGTTGCGCGCCCGACGCTGGGCCAGGCGGGAGGGCGACCAGACATTGCCCTTGTTCTCGGTGTCATCCGCCGTGGCGCGGCCCCAGCCGAGGGGGAGGCCGTCGCTGGGATTCAGTCGCCAGCCGCTCCACGGGCGCCGTTTGGTCCAGGTCAGCAGCTCCAGGGTGTCCTGCGTCTCCCAGCGGTCGAAGCCGACCAGTTGGGAGCCGCCGTTCTTCTCGAGGCCGACGCGCCGCACCAGGGGGATGACATCGAACTTGAAGTTGAGCCACGAGCGGCCGGGCCGGCTCGTGGTGAAGGCATCCCGCGAGTCCAGCAGCACCTGCTTGGCGTCGCCGCGTTCGGAGCCTTCGTAGATCTTGGTGAAGTTGCGCCAGTCCGTGAGGTTCATGCCCAGCGTGACGCCCATCATCGCGGGCGTCTCCAGAACGCTCTGGCCCGGGTCGTGGCGTCCGCCGAAGTCCGTGCGGTTGGCGGAGGCGATGGCGCGTGCCGCGTCGGCAGCCAGGAAGCTGCCGGTTTCACGGATGGCGCCATGAGACAACTTGGCGACGCTCTTGGCTGTCTCGAGCATCGTGATGACGACGGGCGTGGCCCCGCTGCTCACCGCATCGTGGGCTTTGTCTGCGGCGGTGCTTGCCTTGTCCAGCGCCGTGGCAGCGGCATTGGCGGGTGCCGAGATCGGCGGGATCAAGCTCAGGATGTGCAGGATCGTGCCGAACGTCTTCGCGGTCTTGCCCACATACTGCGTCCAGCCCTCCAGGCTGAGCAACTGGATCAGGAAGGCTTCGTTGGCGATGATGGCGCGGTTGTTGTAGGCCATCAGGTTGAGCAGGCGGGCCTCGGCCGTCGCCCCTGCCAATGCCGCGGCATCGGCGGCATTGATGGTGCGCTCCTTGCTCACCGTGGTCTGCGAGGTGTTGAACAGCGCGAACATGACCGCGCCACTGGCTGCCAGCATGCCCAGCATCCAGATCATGGCCTGGCCCCGCTGGGGCTTGGCGCCGGTCGGCCGGCGGTGTTTGGGCAAAGCGCTGCCCGGGCCACGCACGGTGGCCATCTCGCAAACCATGGCGACTCCCTCGTTCTCGTTCAGGGGGCGGGCTCGTGCCGCCCCTGCTTCACTTCATCTTGACGAGTTCGACCCGGCGGTTCTTGCCGCGGCCTTCCTCGGTCCGGTTGTCGGCGATGGGGTACTCCTGCCCCTGGCCGACGGCCTTGAGTCGCTTGGCATCGATGCCCTGGGCGACCACGGCCTTCATGACGGCTTCAGCGCGCGCCTGCGAGAGGCGCTTGTTGTCGGCGGCCTGGCCGACGTTGTCCGTGTGGCCTTCCACCGAGAGGCGCAGCGCCGGCTGGCTCTTGAGCAGCGCGGCGATCTCCTTCACGGTGGCCTCGCCCGCAGGCTTGATCGTGGCCTTGGCGGTGTCGAACTCGATATAGAGCGCGACGCTGCCGGTGGCATCGATCGACTGGCCCATCTGGGAGGCCGTGATCGTGGCCGTCAGTTCCTGGGCCGCTTCCTCGATGACGGTCATCTCGAAGCGGCGACCGTAGTTGTGCTCGATCACGATCCAGTCCGCGCCCTTGCCGTTGGCACGAGGGATGCGGTACACGTTCGGACCGATCGAATTGCCTTCATCCACCTGTGCACCACCCGCTTTCGCGGCCAGCGCCAGGTATTCCTTGTTGATGGCGCGGCTGTCCATCTCGTTCTGGTCGCTGATGGCGTTGACCGTATAGCGGGAGGTCTTGCCCTCCAGTTCCAGGTCACCGGTCTTGCCAGTAGCGATGCTTCCGCAGAACTTCGACGCACACCGGATGTAGACCGTGTAGATCCCGTGCTGCTTCACTTCCGGCGGCTTGCTGAACTGGTAGCCACGCGGCGGAGTCACCTCCAGCGCATGGGCCGAGGCCAGTGAGAGCAGGCAAAGGGCGGACAGCAAGAAACGGGAAGAACTCGAGGACATGGTGTGCGTAGAAGAAAGTGGGGATCAAAGTGTAGGGTGCAGGCGCAGGCGCCCCACCCTTGCACTCAGAGTGCTTACTTCGAACCCAGGTCGTTGTCCTTCGTGAAGTCGTTCAGGCCCTTCACGTTCTCGACCTTCTTCTTCTCGTTCTCGGTCTTCTCCTTGGCCTTGCCGTTCCAGGTCACGGCATTGCCGTTGTCACCCGCCAGGCCAGCGGCCATGGCGCCGGTCTGCTTCTTCACCACGTCACCGAACAGGCTGTAGACGCCGATGGCGGCGATGGCGATCAGCGCCACGATGATGATGTACTCGGTCATGCCCTGACCGCGGATCTTGGACTTGTTCAGGGCGCGTTGTTGCATTTGCAGCATGGTTTCCTCGCATGGATGTGTGGATGGCGAGCCTCCTCCTGAGGCCCTGTCTGGACGCGAGACTCAGTGGCCATCGCATCACAGGTCGGCACGTTATTCGATGTTTGCTGCAGCGCACCACCCCCTAAAGGCTGGTCGTTTGTAAGTCAAGGTAAGGCGTCTGTTGCATTGTTAAAAATGCACGGAATTTGTTGACGTTGTCACGGACGCCGGCCAGACTCGCGCCGCCGAAAGGGGAGAAGCTGCCCGACCCGGCCCCGCCGCAAGGCCCATTCCATGGGGCTTCCCGGCTGCACAGGCGCTCGCCGCCCCGCATTCATGCAGGTCCGCCCATGTACGGCGGGCCCATCAACAGAGTTCAAGTGGAGGAGGCGCGAGATGCGCGTCAGGCATCGTCATGGCAGGTCGCCCAGAGGCCTGGGTCTGGTCGAGTTCGTGATCGTCCTGCCCGTGGCCATCGTGTTCGTGCTGGGCCTGGTGCAGGCCGGCTTCATCTACATGGCGAAGCTGCAGGTCAACCACGCGACCTTCCAGGCCGCGCGCCTGGGCTCCCTGCACAACGCGGACGAAGGGGTCATGAAGACCGCCCTGCTGCGCTCGCTCAGCCCCTTCTATCAAAACAACTTCGAGACGAACGACAGCGTGCGCCTGGCCAAGGCCAAGGTGGACACGGAGCTCGATCAGGTCCTGCATCCGGTGAAGCTGGAACGCCTGAATCCATCGGCCCAGTCCTTCGATGACTTCGGGGTCAAGGACCCCACGACCGGCAAGACCTACATCCCGAATGACAACCTGGAGTGGCGGCTGGACAAGCCCGGGGCCTCCTCGCAGCAGCGTCTGCGGGATGCCAACCTCCTGAAGATCCGCGTTGTCTACGGCTATGAACTCAAGGTGCCCCTGATGGCCGGTGTGCTGCGACGTGTCATGTGCAGCGGCAACTCGGGTGTGGATGCCTTCGGGAACGTGAGTGTGCTCGAGTCCAAGTACCTGATCGCGTCCGATGAATGTGTCCGTTACTACCTTCGCGGTCGTCTGCCCATCGAGAGCTTCGCAATCGTGGAGATGCAGACCCGCGCCGAGCGGTGAATTCGTTTTTGAAAAATGAAGAGGGAGTCCTGATGAAGATGATGTGGTGTGCCGCGGCCCTGCTGGCGCTGAGCGGCTGTGGCGGTGGCGGCAACGAGTCCGGCCCGGCCGATTCGATCGAGGTGTCCATGAGCACCGTGACCGTCTCCAAGGGCGACGGTGGCTGCTATATCGGCAACGGACCGCAGGTGCATGTGTTTGGCGGCACGCCGCCCTACCGGGTCAGCAATCCCTTGCCGGTGGGCCTGTCCTTTAGTCGCTCGGTGGTGCCGGCCAGTGGTGACGCCTTCCAGATCAACTTCGTGGGCGGCATCTGCATGACCAGCATGGTGGTGACCGTGGAAGACGACATGGGGCGCCTGGCGCGGGTGACTGTCAACAATGGCAGCAGTAGCGGCGGCTGATGAGCACCGCATGCGCGGCGGGCGACTCCTGACGGGGCTCGCTGTGCTGGCCTGCGCGCTGGACGTGCAGGCCGGCGGCGTCATCCTGGAGCGCGCGCAGGCCGCCACGGGCGCGTCCTGCCGGCAAGGTGGCGTGGAATGGCTGGGATCGGGCGGCAAGGCCTGCCCGGTCGCGGCGCGCGCACCCGGCGGCGAGATCGCGACGGCGTCTGCCGCGGGGGTGGTCCGAACGGTCAGCACGGTACCGTCCCGCAGCAACGACGAAGGGCGGCGCCAGATCCTTCAGCAGGAACTCGACCAAGAACGCGCGCGCCTGGCCGCGCTGCAGCTGGCCGGCCGCGAGCCGGGAGCGGCCGAGGCCCTGCAGCGCGCGCGGCAGGACGTCATCGCGCTGGAGCGGGAGCTGGCGCGCCTGGCGCCCTGACTGACCGCCTGAGCGCCGGTCCGGGCCTTATCTCTTGACCAGTTCGACCCGGCGGTTCTTGGCGCGGCCTTCCTCGGTGCGGTTGTCCGCCACGGGCTCGTTCTGGCCGTGCCCCACGGCCTTCAGGCGCTTGGCCTCGATGCCCTGGGCCACCACCGCCTTCATCACGGCCTCCGCGCGCTCCTGGGACAGTCGCAAGTTGTCCGCGGCCTGCCCGACGCGGTCGGTGTGCCCCTCGATGGACAGCTGAAGCTCCGGCGCATTGCGCAACAGCGTGGCAATCTCCTTGACCATCGCCTGCCCGGCGGAGGGCAGCTGGGACTTGCCGGTCTCGAACTCGATGTGCAGCGTGGCCACGCCCGCGGCCTTCAGGTCGGCCGCCAGCTTTGAGGCTGTCACCAGCTCGCCCAAGGGCTGCTGCTCGATGATCGTCAGCTGGTAGTTGCTCGTGTCGAGGAGGAGGACCACCACCACCGGGGTCTTGTCGACCTGCAGACGGAAGACGTGCGGCATGTACTGCACGCCGTCGTCGCTGAGGCTGAAGCCGGTGTTGAGCTGCTGGCCACCCGCCTTGGCGATGGCCTGCTGGTAGCTGCGCAGGATGGCCAGCGGCCCGCTGCCCTTCCCCTGCGGCCGGTATTCCATGCGGGTGACCTTGCCGTCCACCAGCCAGGGCAGGGCCTGCGAGGGCAGCTTGCCGCAGACCTTCTCGAGGACGAAGGTATCTGCCTCCCGCGCCGTCTTGCTGCGCAGGGCGAAGCCGCTCATGCCGGACAGCAGCGGGTGATCGGTCATCTCGCTTTCGGCGGCTCGGGCGAAGCCGGGCAGACCCGCGCTGGCGAGCAGGGCGAGCAGGGAGCGGCGGTGCAGTGACATCTGGTGGGGCGCCTGCATCACAGCTTGACCAGCTCAACGCGGCGGTTCTTGCTGCGGCCTGCCTCCTTGCGGTTGTCCGCGATCGGGTAGGTCGCGCCGTGGCCGGCGGACTTCAGCCGCTTGGCATCGATGCCCTGCGCGATCACGGCCTTCATGACCGCCTCGGCCCGGGCCTGCGAGAGACGCTGATTCTCGGCGGCATTGCCGGTGTTGTCGGTGTGGCCCTCGATCGAAACCTTCAGCGTCGGCTCGTTGCGCAGCAGGGTGACGATCTCCTTCACCAGGCCCTGGCCGGCCGGCAGGATCTCGGCCTTGGCGGTCTCGAACTCGATGTACAGGGCCACGTCGCCTTCGGCCTTCAGCGCATTGGACATGTCCTGCGCCGAGATGGTGACGGTGCTCTCGCGCTGGGCTTCCTCGACCACGATGAGGGTGTAGTAGCCCTCGAAGTTGTCCTTGAGCACCAGCCAGTCGGCACCGCCATCCGCACGCGCGAAGCGGTAGATGAAGGGGCCGCTGGAGCCTTCCAGCTGATTGATGAGCTTGCCGCCCTGACGCTTGGCCACGTCCGCGTACTCCCGCGCCACGATGGACGGCCCCACCATCAGGGCCTTGTCGCGGTTGAAGAGCGTCTGCTCGCGGACTCGGCCGACCAGCTCGATGTCCCGGCGCTTGCCGGCCGGAGTGTCCTCGCAGTAGCTGGTGCCGCAGACGGCCCACACCTTGACCACGTCCATCGCCTTGGTCTTCTCGCCATTGCCGGCGTAGCCCTTGACGGGCGAGACCTCGAGTGCGTGGCTCGACAGGGCGCTGAGGGCAAGGGTCAGGGGCAGCAGAACGCGGGGCAGGGCTCGACGCATATCGATCGTTGGTGGAAGGTACGCCCGATTGGCGCCCGCGCACGATAGGAGTCGCGCGTGGATGCGCCCATCCCCCGAGCGGTGGGAAATTGCAAGCAGCGGTGACATCGGCTCATGTAATGCGGTGGTATTCTGTTGATATATCAAAAGAACTGCGAGGCGAATCATGAAGGCAATCGGTGTGGGCGGGCGCTCCCGTGCGGAGGCGCTGGCTGAGTTGCAGGTCATGACGGCGGGCGTCGAGCCCATCGGCGTGGGTGAGTACGAGACGCGCCTGCGACGCCTGCAAGGCCTGATGCGCGAGGCGGGCGTGGCGGCCGTGTATCTGCATGCCGGCACGAACCTGCGCTATTTCACGGGCCTCGCCTGGCCGGCCAGCGAGCGCCTCGTGGGCGCGCTGGTGCCTGCGCAGGGCGCGCTGCAGTACCTCGCCCCAGCCTTCGAGGAGGGCACGCTGCGGGACTACTGGCTGCTGCCCGGCGAGCTGCGCCTGTGGGAGGAGCACGAGAGCCCCTATGCGCTGCTGGCCGGCGTCCTGGGCGAGATGGGCGTGGGCCCGGGGGCGACGGTGGGGCTGTCGGAAGACTGCCCCTTCTTCGTGGCCGATGGCCTTCGCCAGGTCGCGCCGACGCTGCAGTGGATCAACGCCCGCCCGATGACGGCGGCCTGCCGCATGCGCAAGTCCGCGGCGGAGCTTGCGCTGATGCAGCGCGCCCATGACATGACGCTGGCCGTGCACCGCGCCGCCGCCAGCATCCTGCACGAGGGCATCACCACGACCGAGGTGGCCGCCTTCCTCGACGAGGCGCACCGCCGCGTCGGCGCGCCGGGCTCCTACTTCAAGATCGTGCTCTTCGGCGTCGCCAGCTCATTCCCGCATGGCGTGAAGGAGCCGCAGACCCTGCGCGAGGGCGACATGGTGCTGATCGACACCGGCTGTCTGGTGGAGGGCTATATGTCGGACATCACGCGCAGCTACGTCTTCGGCACGCCCACGGCGCGCCAGCGCGAGATCTGGAACCTGGAGCAGGCCGCGCAGGCTGCGGCCTTCGAGGCGGCGCAGCTGGGGCGGGCCTGCCAAGAGGTGGACCGCGCCGCGCGCCGCGTGCTGGAGGCCGCCGGGCTGGGCCCGGGCTATCGCCTGCCGGGCTTGCCGCACCGCACCGGGCACGGCTGCGGGCTGGACATCCACGAGTGGCCCTACATGGTCGAGGGGGACCTGACGCCGCTGGACGTGGGCATGTGCTTCAGCAACGAGCCCATGATCGTCTGCCCCGGCGAATTCGGCGTGCGGCACGAGGACCACATGTTCATGAGCGCCGACGGCCCGCGCTGGTTCACGCCGCCGATGAAGTCGCTGGACGACCCCTTCGGCCTCGGCTGAGCACGGACCTCAGGCCCGCGCGGCGTGAGGCGCGGGCGACTGCACGATGTTCGCGTCGCCCTCCAGCTGGCGCAGCATCGAGAAGCCACCCAGGGCCAGGGCCGTCAGCACGGCCCACAGGAGCAGCGCGCGCCAGGCCGACGGGCGAGCCACGGAAGAGACGGGAAGCGGGCGGTAGGACATCGCGGAACTCCTGGGCGATGGAAGATCAGGCGGAGCGACGGCCGCTCAGGCCGCAGGCAGCGCGTGCTGCAGACCCCACAGCAGCGCCGGGTAGGCGACGCCCCAAACCAGGGCGATGAGGACCACGGCCTTGAGCGCGGTGCTCAGGCGGTGTCCGCGATGGGGCAGGGTCTGCAGCTTCATGGTGCACTCCGCAAGAATGAGGGCTGATGCTGCGGACAACGTGCAAGCCGCATGCCAGGTTGACGGCGGCCGCCGGGGTGCTTGCGGGCTCAGCCGCCGGCGCTGCGGTCCACGCGCAGGGCGAGCACGACGGACGTCGTGGTCTTGATCACGCCCTCGATCTCGCCGATCTCGTCCAGCAGGGCATCCAGGCGCATGGTGGTGTCTGCGCGCAGCAGGGCCATGTAGTCGAACTCACCGCTGACGGACGCCAGCTGCCGCAGCTCAGGCAGGCGCGAGAGGCGCTTGATCACCTCCCGCTGCGCCTTCGGCTGCACGCTGATCCCGACATAGGCCTGCACGCCGCGGTCCGCGGCCTCCGAGCCCAGCTTGACCGTGTAGCCCACCACCACGCCCTCGGACTCCAGCCGCGCGAGTCGCGCCACCACGGTCGTGCGGGCGATGCCGAGTTTGCGCGCCAGATTGGCGGTGCTCTCGCGTGCGTGGGCCTGCAGCAGGGTGATGAGGTCGCGGTCGATCTGGTCGCGCGGGGCGGCAAAGGTGCTGACGGCGGCCATGGCCGGGGGCTTGCGCGTGCTCATGAAACGGGACTCCTGAGAAACCCTTGAATTTTGCTATTCGTCAAGACTGGATGACGAATCGTCGAAAGCATAGCCGTTTATGACGAACTCATGCTTTCTTTCGTCAATCGCTCTTCCTAGACTGCGGCCCATCACACTGCATTCCAAGAGGAGACCTCCATGAAGATCGCACTGCTCGGCGCCGGCCACATCGGCGAGACCATCGCCCGCCTGCTGCGCAACTCCGGCCACTACGACGTGACCGTCTTCGACAAGAACGAGAAGGCCCTGGCGGCCCTGTCCGAAGAGGGCATCAAGGTTCAGACCGTGCAGGAGATCGGCCCGGGTGCCGCCGCCCTGGTGCGTGGCTTCGATGCCATCGTGAACGCGCTGCCCTACCACCTGGCCATCCCCGCCGCCCACATGGCCCTGGAAGCCGGCTGCCACTACTTCGACCTGACGGAAGACGTGGCCGCCACCAAGGAGATCATGCGCATCGCCGAAGGCTCGCGCA
>JAYRMR010000012.1:0-101235 GCA_041912595.1 Burkholderiaceae bacterium | reverse complement strand
TGATCTCCACCGCGCCCTTGGCGCCCATCACCGCGATCTCGGCATTGGGCCAGGCGAAGTTGACGTCGCCGCGCAGGTGCTTGGAGGCCATCACGTCATAGGCGCCGCCATAGGCCTTGCGGGTGATGACGGTCACCTTGGGCACCGTGCACTCGGCGTAGGCGTAGAGCAGCTTGGCGCCGTGCTTGATGATGCCGCCGTACTCCTGCGAGGTGCCGGGCATGAAGCCGGGCACATCCACGAAGGTGATCACAGGGATGTTGAAGGCATCGCAGAAGCGCACGAAGCGCGCGGCCTTGATGGAGCTCTTGATGTCCAGGCAGCCGGCCAGCACCAGCGGCTGATTGGCCACGATGCCTACGGTCTGCCCGTCCATGCGGGCAAAGCCGGTGAGGATGTTCTTGGCGTAGTCGGGCTGCAGCTCGAAGAAGTCCCCGTCGTCGACGACCTTCAGGATCAGCTCCTTCATGTCGTAGGGCTTGTTCGGGTTGTCGGGCACCAGGGTGTCCAGCGAGATGTCCATGCGGCTGCCCGGATCGCCGCTGGGGCGCTTGGGCGCCTTCTCGCGGTTGTTCAGCGGCAGGTAGTTGAAGAAGCGCCGCAGCATCATGATGGCCTCGACGTCGTTCTCGAAGGCCAGATCCGCCACGCCGCTCTTGCTGCTGTGGGTGCTCGCGCCGCCCAGTTCCTCGGCCGTGACTTCCTCGTGCGTCACGGTCTTCACCACCTCGGGGCCGGTGACGAACATGTAGGAGCTGTCCTTCACCATGAAGATGAAGTCGGTCATCGCGGGCGAGTACACCGCGCCGCCGGCGCAGGGGCCCATGATCAGGCTGATCTGCGGGATCACGCCGGAGGCCAGCACATTCTTCTGGAACACGTCGGCATAGCCGCCCAGCGAGGCCACGCCTTCCTGGATGCGGGCGCCACCCGAGTCGTTGAGGCCGATCACCGGGGCGCCGACCTTCATGGCCTGGTCCATGATCTTGCAGATCTTCTCGGCATGCGATTCCGAGAGCGCGCCGCCGAAGACCGTGAAGTCCTGGCTGAAGCAGAAGGCCAGGCGGCCGTTGATCATGCCGTAGCCCGTCACCACGCCGTCGCCGGGGATCTTGTTGTCGGCCATGCCGAAGTCCACGCAGCGGTGCTCGACGAACATGTCCCATTCCTCAAAGGTGCCTTCGTCGAAGAGGAGCTCGATGCGCTCGCGCGCCGTCAGCTTGCCCTTGGCGTGCTGGGCGGCGATGCGCTTCTCGCCACCGCCCAGCCGCGCCTTGGCGCGCTTCTCTTCAAGCATTTGTTGGATGTCGTGCATAACGGTCCTTTCACGAGGCAGCGCCGGACCCTGCCGCGGGGGCAAGACCTGGCACCTGGGAACTGGGGGAATCGGATGTCGGGGAAGACAGCCCGGCCGCGGGGGCCGGGCCATGGAAAGCGGTGAGGAGCGCGCGGGCTGCCGTCGAGGGCGCCAGCTGGCCGGCGAGCACGCGGGCGGTGGTGTCCGGCAGCTGGGCGCGCACGGACGCGTCAGCCATGAAGGCGGCCTTGAGCCCGCCCTGGATGCGTTCCCACATCCAGGCCAGGGCCTGCTGCTGGCGTTTGGCGTCCCAGCGGCCGCCGGCGCTCTGCCGCTGGCGGAACTGCTCGACCGCGGTCCAGAACTCCTTCAGACCCTGGAACTTCAGCGCGCTGAGCTGCATGGCGATGGGATGCCACAGCGTCTCGTCATGCGCCGCATGCTCGGGCCGGCCGTGCATGCCGAGCAGGCGCAGCGAGGACATGATCTGGGCCTGCGCCCGCGTGGCCGCCGCCGGGTCCACGTCGGCCTTGTTGATCACCACCAGGTCGGCCAGCTCCATCACGCCCTTCTTGATGGCCTGGAGCTCGTCGCCGGCATTGGGCAGCTGCAGCAGCACGTACATGTCCGTCATGCCCGCCACGGCGGTCTCGCTCTGGCCCACGCCCACGGTCTCGACGATCACCACGTCGAAGCCCGCGGCCTCGCAGACCAGCATCGCTTCGCGCGTCTTCTCGGCCACGCCGCCCAGCGTGCCGCTGCTGGGGCTGGGGCGGATGTAGGCGCGCTCGTCCATGGAGAGGCGCTCCATGCGGGTCTTGTCCCCGAGGATGGAGCCGCCGGAGACCGTGCTGGACGGGTCCACCGCCAGCACTGCCACGCGGTGACCGCGCTCGATGAGGAAGAGGCCGAGCGCCTCGATGAAGGTGCTCTTGCCCACGCCCGGCACGCCGGAGATCCCGAGCCGCAGCGAGCGGCCGGTGTGCGGCAGCAGCTCGCCGAGCAGGGCGTCGGCCTGCGCGCGGTGGTCGGCGCGGGTGGACTCCAGCAGCGTGATGGCCTTGGCCATGGCGCGGCGCTGGGCCGGGCCGGGGCCCGCGAGGATGGCTGGCGCCAGGCTCATGCCGTGCCCGCCTTCCAGAGGTAATCGATGTCCATTTCGCTCTCGCCCACGGGCACGAAGCCCTCACGCAGATAGAAACGGTTGGCGTCGCTGAGCTTGAGGGCCGAGAGACGGATGTCCCGGCCCTGCTTCTTGAGGCCGTCCAGCACCCAGCGGCCCGCGCCCTGCCCTTGCGAGCCCGGGCGGATGTAGAGGTGTTCCAGCTTCAGCGCGCCATCCGCCTGCGGCTTGACCGTGAAGAAGCCGATGCGCTGCCCCTCACGCTCGATGTGCTGCATGCAGGCCGGCTCGAACTGCGAGGCCAGGCGCGTCCGCGCCCGCTGCGGATCGAAGCGGCCCAGCCGCTCCAGGCTCTCGCGCAGGGCCTCGATGCGAAGCGCCAGCATCGCCTCGAAGTCTTCGGCCGCGACCTGCGCCAGACTGAGCCTCAGTGGCAGCATCAGGCGGCCACCGTTGCCTTGCGGATCTGCTCCAGCACGTCCTTGGCGCTGGCCGGGATCGGCGTGCCGGGGCCGTAGATGCCCTTGACGCCGGCTTCGTAGAGGTAGTCGTAGTCCTGCTGCGGGATCACGCCGCCGACGAAGACGATGATGTCGTCCGCGCCCTGCTTCCTCAGCTCCGCGATGATGGCCGGCACCAGGGTCTTGTGACCGGCGGCGAGCGTGGAGACGCCCACGGCGTGCACATCGTTCTCGATGGCCTGGCGGGCGCATTCCTCGGGGGTCTGGAACAGCGGGCCCATGTCGACGTCGAAGCCGAGGTCGGCATAGGCCGTGGCCACGACCTTGGCGCCGCGGTCATGGCCATCCTGACCCAGCTTGGCGATCATCACGCGGGGGCGGCGCCCCTGTTCGTCGGCAAAGGCCTGGATCTCGGCCTGCAGCTTGGCCCAGCCCTCGGCGGAATCGTAGGCAGCGGCATACACCCCAGTCACCTTTTGCGTGTCGGCACGGTGGCGACCATACACCGACTCCAGCGCGTCCGACACCTCGCCCACCGTGGCGCGCAGGCGGATGGCCTTGATCGAGAGGTCCAGCAGATTGCCCTGGCCGGACTTCGCGGCCTCGGTCAGTGCGGTGAGTGCGGCCTGCACGGCGGCGCTGTCACGGCTGGCCTTGATGGACTGCAGGCGGGCGATCTGGGCGTCGCGCACCTTGAGGTTGTCCACCTCCAGGATCTCGACCGGGTCTTCCTTGGCCAGGCGGTACTTGTTGACGCCCACGATGACGTCCTTGCCGGAGTCGATGCGCGCCTGCTTCTCGGCCGCGCTCGCCTCGATCTTGAGCTTGGCCCAGCCGGAGTCGACGGCCTTGGTCATGCCGCCCATGGCCTCGACTTCCTCGATGATGGCCCAGGCCTTGTCGGCCATGTCCTGCGTGAGCGACTCCATCAGGTAGCTGCCGGCCCAGGGGTCGACGACGTTGGTGATGTGGGTCTCTTCCTGGATGATCAGCTGCGTGTTGCGCGCGATGCGGGCGCTGAACTCCGTGGGCAGCGCGATGGCCTCGTCCAGCGAGTTGGTGTGCAGGCTCTGCGTGCCGCCGAACACCGCGGCCATGGCCTCGATGGTCGTGCGCACCACGTTGTTGTAGGGGTCCTGCTCGGTGAGGGACCAGCCCGAGGTCTGGCTGTGCGTGCGCAGCATCAGGCTCTTGGGGTTCTTGGCGTCGAAGCCCTTCATGATCCGGCACCACAGCAGGCGCGCGGCCCGCATCTTGGCGATCTCCAGATAGAAGTTCATGCCCACGGCCCAGAAGAAGGAGAGGCGGCCGGCGAAGTCGTCCACGTCCAGCCCCTTGGCCAGCGCGGTCTTCACGTACTCCTTGCCGTCGGCCAGCGTGAAGGCCAGCTCCAGCGCCTGGTTCGCGCCCGCTTCCTGCATGTGATAGCCCGAGATCGAGATCGAGTTGAACTTGGGCATGTTCTGGCTCGTGTACTCGATGATGTCGCCGATGATCTTCATCGACGGCTCGGGCGGATAGATGTAGGTGTTGCGGACCATGAACTCCTTGAGGATGTCGTTCTGGATGGTGCCGCTCAATTTGTCCTGCGAGACGCCCTGCTCCTCCGCCGCGACCACATAGCCGGCCAGCACGGGCAGCACGGCGCCGTTCATCGTCATCGACACGGAGACCTTGTCCAGCGGAATGCCGTCGAACAGGATCTTCATGTCCTCGACCGAGTCGATCGCCACGCCGGCCTTGCCCACGTCGCCCGTCACGCGGGGGTGGTCGCTGTCATAGCCGCGGTGGGTGGCCAGGTCGAAGGCCACCGAGACGCCCTGCCCGCCCGCGGCCAGCGCCTTGCGGTAGAAGGCATTGGACTCCTCCGCGGTGGAGAAGCCGGCGTACTGGCGGATCGTCCACGGGCGCACCGCGTACATGGTGGCCTGCGGGCCGCGCAGGAAGGGTTCGAAGCCGGGCAGCGTATCGGCGTGCGGCAGATTCGCCGTGTCGGCCGCGGTGTAGAGCGGCTTGACGGTGAGGCCTTCCGGGGTCACCCAGTTCAGGGCCGCGACATCGCCCCCCGGGGCCGACTTGGCGGCGGCCTTGTGCCACTGCTCCAGGGAAGCGGCGGCGAATTCTTGCTTGGCGTTGGACGAATCAGACATTGACGACTCCTGAAGGCCTCGCATCATATCGCCTTCGTTATTCATAATTATGAATTCAAATTTGACTACACTCTGACAAACGCGGCGGCCCCTGGATGCCGCCAGCGCCTCGGCGCCCCCTGACCTCACCCGCACCGCCACCATGCCGGCTTCCACCCCGTTTGCCCAGCGTCCGCTTTATGAAGAAGTGGCCGAGCAGCTGCGCCAGCGCATCTTTGGCCGCCTGCTGGAGCCGGGCAGCTGGATCGACGAGCTCAAGCTCTGCGGCGAGCTGGGCATCAGCCGCACGCCCATGCGCGAGGCGCTGAAGGTGCTGGCCGTCGAGGGCCTGGTGACCATGCGCCCGCGCCGTGGCGCCTATGTGACCGAGATGTCCGAGCGGGATGTGCGCGAGGCCTACCAGCTCCTGGCCCTGCTGGAGAGCGATGCCGCCGCCCGCGTGTCCGAGCGCGCCAGTGCCGCCGAGCTGGCGGAGCTGCAGGCCCTGCACGCGCAGCTGGAGGCCGCCATCGGCGAGCGCGAGCGCTTCTTTGCGCTCAACGAGGCCTTCCACCTGCGCCTGCTGGAGCTGGAGGGCAACCGCTGGCGCCAGCAGATCGTGACCGACCTGCGCCGCGTGATGAAGCTCAACCGCCATCACTCCCTCTTCAAGCAGGGCCGCCTCGCCGAGTCCCTGCAGGAGCACCGGGACCTGATGCAGGCCCTCGTCGAACGCCGCCCCGAGCAGGTGGCGCAGCGCATGAGGCTGCATTTCGAGAACGGGCTGAATGCGGCGGCGCCGCAGGCGGCCTGATCCGCACGCGCCCCATCCATCAACCCTTTCCAGCGTTTCGCGCCACGAGCTCCCTGCACAACTCCATGGCGATGAGCCGGGAGCGGGGGCAGGGGATTGCGCAGGTGAAGGAGGAGGACCGCGGAGCGGGACGGGGGACACGGAGCAATCCCCTGCCCCCGCGTCCCGGCGACGCTCCACCCCAAACGCTGGAAATACCCCCTCCCCGCCCCGGTCCTGCCCCGATCACCCCCCGCCACCCCAGGCAGACTCCCGGTATGCAGCCCCGCCCGCAGGCGCCGCTGCCACGTCGTCCAAGGACAGGAGCCCCTCCCATGCTGAGCAACGAAGAACTGGCCCAGGCCGCCAAGGAATGGTGGTACTACACCGTCGAGCTCTCCCCCGGCCTCGTCGCCCAGGGCACCTATCCGCCCGACTTCCCCTACATGCCGCGCATGCTCATGCGCCAGGCCCACCTCCAGGGCCAGGACTGCCTCGACCTCGGCAGCATGGAAGGCGTCATCCCCGTCCTGATGAACCGCAAGGGCGCCCGCCGCGTGCTGGCCACCGACGCCGTGCCGCACTGCGCCCAGAAGATGGACTGGCTCAAGAAGGCCTACCAGGCCGACTGGGACTTCCGCGAAGTCGGCCTGATGTACGACCTCCACCAGAAGCTCGCCAACGAGGGCACCTTCGACTACGTCAACCTCTCCGGCGTGCTCTACCACGTGTTCTCGCCCATGCACACGCTGGCCTGCGCCCGCCCGCTGGTCAAGAAGAACGGCCTGTTCATGCTCTCGACCAACGTCGTGAACGAGCAGTCCGACGTCATGCACTTCAACACCGCCGGCAAGCTCCAGACCGAGCCCAACACCTTCTGGTACCCGTCGATCCCGCTGCTGGAGTACATGCTGCGCTACTTCAACTTCGCGCCCATCGACTGTCTCTACAGCCGCCATCCCTCCGATGCCGCCCTGTACGTGCCCGGCAAGGAGTGCGGCTTCATCTCCATCGTCTGCCGCGCCGTGGACCGCGGCACCGCCCTGCCCGCCGATGACAGCTGGGCCCGCCGCTCGATGCTGGGCAGCTGGGAGTACACCGGCCTGTCGCCCCAGAAGCATGGCGCCGACCAGCCCGCCTCGACCATCGGCTACGACGTCCCCGAGGCGCTGCAGGCCAAGATCGCTCAGAAGGGTTCCATCGACCTGTACCTCGCCGTCAACGAGCACGGCCGCCGCGTCGTGCGGGCCACGCGTGCGCAGGACACCTACCTGCTGCGCCTCACCGACGAGTCTTGACCCGCGTCAAGCCAGAACAAAGGGCGCACGCAGCGCCCTTTTTTCATGCCGCCCCGAGGGCTGTTCAGTCCTGCGGCACCGGCCCCAGCACCCGTGCCGGATTGCCGCCCACCATCGTCATCGGCGGCGCCTCGAAGCCGGGCGTCAGCACCGCACCCGCCGCGATGATGCAGCCGTCCCCGATCCGGACGCCCTTGAGCATCGTCACCCGGGCGCCGATGAAGACCTGGCTGCCGATCTCCACGCCCCGCGGCGAGGGGTCCGGCGAGCGGCGGTGGGCCAGACGCAGGTCATGCAGGTGGCTGTCGAAGATCTGCAGCTCCTGGCCAACCAGGCAGTCCGCTCCGAAGCGGATGAAGGCACCTTCCGAGATCAGCACGCAGCGGTTGTTGAAGACGGTGCCCGGGCCGATCTCGATCAGCGACTCCGGCGTGCGGGCCTCGAAGTAGCTGCACGACAGGCTGCCCGGCGAGCGCGGCACGCCGAAGACGGCCCGGTTGCTCAGGCGAAAGGCACCGGCGCCCTTGAAGACGGTGGGCGTCAGCACATTGATCGTGCGGGGCCCCTCGCCCACCAGTTCCACGCGCTGCTTGTCGGACGTGTGGAAGAAGAAGTGCACCAGCAGCGCCCGCACGGCGCCTTCCAGCTCCAGGGCGGGCAGGCGGCTGATCATCCCGCGCCAGCGTTCGAGGCGTTGCATGAGGCTCATTTCAGAATCCGTGCAGAGTCAGGAAGGCCTGCCAGGCGTCCACGAACGCGTCGCGGGCGTCCGTCTCGCCTCGTGCCATGCGGGCCAGCAGCGCGGCAAACGGTTGCATGTCCTCCTGGCCGCCGTAGCGGGCGGCCAGCGCGGACGCGATGCCGTCGTAGCAGAGCCGCGCCTGGGCCTCGTTCATGCGCCCCAGGCGCTCCAGGCCCACGCCCAGGGCGGCGTAGCCCAGGTGCGCCGCCTTCATGTGCTTGCCGTTGACCTGGGCCGAATGCCCCTCGCCGCCCGCCCGGAAATAGCCCAGCCGGTCCTGGATGTAGGCCAGCGGCTGGCGCAGGCTGGCGGCGATGAAAAAGCCCAGATCCCACAACCCGGCATAGGACACGCCGCCGAACTGCGTGTCCGACAGCAGGCCGGCATGCTCGGCGCGGAAGACACAGTTCGAGAATTCTCCCAGCCAATTCTGGCAATAAGGCACGGTACTGGAGATCAGGGCCATGGGTCCGACCGACATCATCCGGGCTTGCGCGTGGAAGATCCCATCCGGGATGGGCATGCCTTCGATCGGCTGCCCCTTTTCGTTGGCCGTCCAGCGCGCGCTGACGCTGCAGGAGATGGATTCTCCCGTGGCATGCGCCATGCGGTGCTGGGCATAGAAGTCGGGGTAGATGACGTCGTCATCCAGGTGAATATGAACGAGCTCGGTCTGGCCTCCCCAGAGCTTCACCAGGTGCTTGAAGTTCTCGTAGGCCCCCGCGCGCGGCCCGGCATGGATCTCGAGCGGCAGCCGGGATGCAAACCTTGCCAGCGGCCCATCCCGGAGCAGCGCACCGAAGCTGCCGTCCGGGCTGTCATCCGACACGATCACCCGCTCGCTGGGGCGCGTCTGCGTCAGCAGCCCCGTCAGCAGTTCCGCCAGGTACTTGGTCTTGTAGGCCGGGATGAGTGTCGTGATCTGCATGGCGCCATCAATAGAGTGGTCCGGGCGCTGGCCCGGTCCCGTCGTCCCCGCCATTGGAGCCGGGCGCGGCCCCCTGCATGGCGGGAACAGGCAAGTATTGCAACAGCTTTTGCTGGCTTTGCCTTCCCCGCCCCGGTCCTAGCATCGCCGGACGAACAACTGAAGCTGCGTCCGGGCCGTCTACCGCCCGGTCAAGGTCGAATTAAGTGAACCCCGTCACGACGCCCCGCCCCGCGTCCCCACCCTCGAGGTCGGGGGCGCGTTGGCGCTCAAGTTTGAGCAAGGGACGCCGAAATCCGACGGAAGCGGGAAATGTCCCGCGCATTGCATTGATTGAAATTGATGGGTCAGGCGGCGCTGCAGCGCTGCCGCAGCTCCCGCTCCCCCCGGGACGGGCGTCCAGCAATAACCGAGTGAGCACACCATGGCGTCATTGATCTCCACCCTGTCGACAGACCAGATTGCCGCGCTGTCCACACAGACGCTGGCCAAGCTCACGACGGAGGACTGGGCCGCCTTCAGCAGCGACCAGATCATTGCCCTGACCACCCGGCAGGTCGCCTCGCTGGGCACCTTCGCCATCAACTCCCTGGCCAGCGACCAGATCGCGCGCTTCGAGACCTCGGACCTGCGGGTGCTCAGCACCGCGGCGCTGCGGGCGATGAACGACACCAAGCTCGGGGCCCTGGATTCCGACCAGATCGGCGCGCTGACCACCACGCAGGTGGCCGCCCTGACCACCAGCCAGATCAAGGGCCTGGGCAGCGACGACCTCCAGGCGCTGACCACCGACCAGTACAAGGCCCTGACCTCCGCCCAGGTGGTCGCCCTCACGTCCGACCAGATCGCGCTGATCCAGACGGACGACCTGCGCCAGATCTCCACCACGGCGCTGCGCGCCATGAGCTCGGACCAGATCGTGTCCCTGGGCTCCGACCAGATCGCCGCGCTGACCACCTCCCAGGTCAGCAGCCTGACGACCGGCCAGATCAAGGGCATGGGCAGCGATGACCTCAATGCGCTGTCCAGCGACCAGTTCAAGGTCCTGACGTCGACCCAGGTGGCGGCGATCGGCACCGACCAGATCAAGACCCTGCAGACCGAGGACCTGGCCGCGCTGAGCTCCGCGGCGGTCCGCGGCCTCAGCTCCGCACAGATCGCCGCCCTGACCTCGGACGAGGTCGTGGCGCTCTCGAGCGCCCAGGTGGCGGCCCTCACCAGCGGCCAGGTGGTGGGCTTCACCACCGACCAGCTGGCGAAGATGGAGTCCGATGACCTGCGGGCGCTGAGCACCAGCGCCCTGCGCGCCATGGGCACCGACCAGATTCACGGGCTCAGCTCCGACCAGATCGCCAAGCTGACCACCGCCCAGACGGCAGCGCTCACGAGCAGCCAGCTCGGCGCGCTCAACACCGAGGACGTCGTCGCCCTCAGCACCGCGCAGGCCGCCGTGCTGACCAGCAGCCAGATCAAGGGCTTCAGTTCCGACCAGATCGCGGCCCTGGAGACCGACGACCTGCGTGCCATCAGCACCGCCGCCATCAAGGCCCTGGGCACCGAGCAGATCGCGGCCCTGGGCTCCGACCAGATCGGCGCGCTGACCACGACGCAGGTCGCGTCGCTCACCACCGCCCAGATCAAGGGCATGGGCAGCGATGACCTCAATGCGCTGTCCTCCGACCAGTTCAAGGTGCTGACGAGCGCCCAGGTCGGCGCGATGACCTCCGACCAGGTCAAGACGCTGCAGACCGAGGACTTCGCCGCCATCAATACGGCCGCCCTGCGCGGCATGGGCTCCGCCCAGATCGGCGCGCTGACCTCGGACGAGGTCGTGGCCCTGACCACGGCGCAGGCCGCGGCCCTGACCAGCGCCCAGGTGCTGGGCTTCACGAGCGACCAGATCGCCAAGCTCGAGACCGACGACCTGCGCGCCATCAGCACGGGCACCATCAAGGCGCTGACGAGCGACCAGCTCGCGTCGCTGTCGTCCGACCAGATCGGCGCGCTGACCACGGCGCAGGTCGCCTCCCTCACCACGGCCCAGATCAAGGGCCTGGCCAGCGATGACCTCAATGCCCTGGGCTCCGACCAGTTCAAGGTCCTGACCAGCGCCCAGGTCGGCGCCCTGACCTCCGACCAGGTCAAGACGCTGCAGACCGAGGACTTCGCCGCCCTGAACACCGCCGCCCTGCGCGGCATGAACTCCGCCCAGATCGGGGCCCTGACCACCGACGAGATCGTGGCCCTGACCACGGCTCAGGCGGCGGCGCTCACGAGCAGCCAGGTCGCCGGCCTGACCAGCGACCAGATTGCCAAGCTCGAGACGGACGATCTGCGCGCCATGAGCACGGGCACGATCAAGGCCCTGACGAGCGACCAGATCGCTGCGCTGTCCAGCGACCAGATCGTCGCGCTGACCTCGGCGCAGATCGCTGCGCTGACCACCGTGCCGGGCAACCAGTTCGGCGGCTTCTCGACGGACGAGATCAAGGCCCTCACCACGGCCCAGGCCGCGGCGCTGACGAGCAGCCAGATCAAGGGCCTGAGCACCGAGCAGGTCGCCGCCCTGGAAACCGATGACCTGCGGGCGATCAGCACCGCCGCCATCAAGGCCCTCGGCACCGACCAGATCGCGGCCCTGGGCTCCGACCAGATCGGTGCGCTGACCACGGCCCAGGTGGCTGCGCTCACCACGGCCCAGATCAAGGGCATGGGCAGCGACGACCTCAATGCCCTGGGCTCCGACCAGTTCAAGGTGCTGACCAGCGCCCAGGTCGGCGCGATGACCTCCGACCAGGTCAAGACGCTGCAGACGGAAGACTTCGCCGCCCTGAGCACCGCCGCGCTGCGCGGCATGAATTCCGCCCAGGTGGGCGCGCTCACGACCGACGAGATCGTGGCGATGAGCACGGCCCAGGCCGCGGCGCTCACGAGCGCCCAGGTGGCCGGGCTGACGAGCGACCAGATCGCCAAGCTCGAGACGGATGACCTGCGCGCCATGAGCACGGGTGCCATCCGCGCGCTGTCCAGCGACCAGATCGCGGCGCTGTCGTCCGACCAGATCGTGGCGATGACCTCCGCCCAGATCGCGGCCCTGGCGACGACGCCGGGCAACCAGTTCGGCGGCCTGACCACCGACGAGATCAAGGCCCTGACCACCGCGCAGGCGGCGGCCCTGACCAGCACCCAGATCAAGGGCTTCAGCTCCGACCAGATCGCGGCCCTGGAGACCGACGATCTGCGTGCCCTGAACACCGCCACGCTGCGGGCCATGGGCACCGACCAGATCGCCGCCCTGGGCTCCGACCAGATCGGCGCGCTGACCACGACGCAGGTGGCGTCGCTCACCACGGCCCAGATCAAGGGCATGGGCAGCGACGACCTCAACGCGCTGGGCTCGGACCAGTTCAAGGTCCTCACCAGCGCCCAGGTCGGCGCCCTGACCTCCGACCAGGTCAAGACGCTGCAGACCGAGGACTTCGCCGCCATCAACACGGCGGCCCTGCGCGGCATGAACTCCGCGCAGATCGGTGCGCTGACCACGGACGAGATCAAGGCCCTGACCACGGCCCAGGCCGCGGCGCTCACGAGCAGCCAGGTCGCCGGCCTGACCAGCGACCAGATCGGCAAGATCGAGACGGATGACCTGCGTGCCATCAGCACGGGCACCATCAAGGCCCTGACGAGCGACCAGTTCGCCGCCCTCTCGTCCGACCAGATCGGCACGCTGACCACCGCCCAGGTGACGGCGCTGACCACCTCGCAGATGAAGGGTCTCGCGAGCGACGATCTCAATGCCCTGGGCACGGACCAGTTCAAGGTGCTGACCAGCGCCCAGGTCGGTGCACTGACCACCGACCAGGTCAAGACCCTGCAGACCGAGGACTTCGCCTCGATCAACACGGCCGCCCTGCGCGGGATGAATTCCGCCCAGGTCGGCGCGCTCACGACCGACGAGATCGTGGCGATGACCACGGCGCAGGCCGCGGCGCTCACGAGCGGCCAGGTCGCCGGCCTGACCAGCGACCAGATCGCCAAGCTCGAGACCGACGACCTGCGGGCCATGAGCACGGGCGCGATCCGCGCGCTCTCCAGCGACCAGATCGCGGCGCTGTCGTCCGACCAGATCGTGGCGATGACCTCCGCCCAGATCGCGGCCATGGCCACCACGCCGGGCAACCAGTTCGGCGGCCTGACGACCGATGAGATCAAGGCGCTCACGACGGCCCAGGCGGCCGCCCTGACGAGCAGCCAGATCAAGGGCTTCAGCTCCGACCAGATCGCGGCCCTGGAGACCGACGACCTGCGCGCCCTGAACACCGCCACGCTGCGGGCCATGGGCACCGACCAGATCGCCGCTCTGGGCTCCGACCAGATCGGCGCGCTGACGACCAGCCAGGTTGCCTCGCTCACCACGGCCCAGATCAAGGGCATGGGCAGCGATGACCTCAACGCGCTGGGCTCCGACCAGTTCAAGGTCCTGACGAGCGCCCAGGTCGGCGCGATGACCTCTGACCAGGTCAAGACGCTGCAGACCGAGGACTTCGCGGCCCTCAACACCACGGCGCTGCGCGGCATGAACTCCGCCCAGATCGGCGCGCTCACCACCGATGAAGTCAAGGCCCTGACCACGGCCCAGGCCGCGGCGCTCACCAGCAGCCAGGTCGCCGGCCTGACCAGCGACCAGATCGCCAAGCTCGAGACCGATGACCTGCGGGCGATGAGCACCGGGGCCATCCGCGCCCTCAGCAGCGACCAGATCGCCGCGCTGACCAGCGATCAGATCGTGGCCATGACCTCGGCCCAGATCGCCGCGCTGACCACCGTCCCGGGCAACCAGTTCGGCGGTCTGAGCACCGACGAGATCAAGGCCCTGACGACCGCCCAGGCGGCGGCGCTCACGAGCAGCCAGGTCAAGGGTCTGAGCTCCGACCAGATCGCCGCGCTCGAGACCGATGACCTGCGCGCCATCAGCACCGGCGCCCTGCGCGCCCTCGGCACCGACCAGATCGCCGCCCTGGGTTCCGACCAGATCGGGGCCCTGACGACGGCCCAGGTCGCCGCCCTGACCTCCGCCCAGATCAAGGGCATGGGCAGCGACGACCTCAATGCCCTGAGCTCCGACCAGTTCAAGGTGCTCACCAGCACCCAGGTGGGCGCGCTCACCAGCGACCAGATCAAGACGCTGCAGACCGAAGACCTCGCCGCCCTCAACACCTCGGCGCTGCGCGGGCTGAATTCCGCCCAGGTGGCGGCACTGACCACCGACGAGATCGTGGCGCTGACCACCGCCCAGGCGGCCGCGCTCACCAGCGGCCAGGTGGCCGGCCTGACGAGCGACCAGATCGCCAAGATCGAAACGGACGATCTGCGCGCCATCAGCACGGGCACCATCAAGGCCCTGACGAGCGACCAGTTCGCGGCGCTCTCGTCCGATCAGATCGGCGCGCTGACCACGGCCCAGGTGGCCGCGCTCACGACGTCGCAGATCCGCGCCATGGCCAGCGATGACCTCAATGCCCTGGGCACCGACCAGTTCAAGGTGCTCACGAGCAACCAGGTAGGCGCCCTGACCTCCGACCAGATCAAGACGCTGCAGACCGAGGACTTCGCCTCGATCAACACGGCCGCCCTGCGCGGGCTGAACTCCGCGCAGCTGGGGGCGCTCACCACGGACGAAGTCGTGGCGATGACCACGGCGCAGGCCGCGGCGCTCACCAGCAGCCAGGTCGCCGGCCTGACGAGCGACCAGATCGCCAAGCTCGAGACGGATGACCTGCGGGCCATGAGCACCGGCGCCATCCGGGCGCTGTCCAGCGACCAGATCGCGGCACTGTCGTCCGACCAGATCGTGGCGATGACCTCCGCCCAGATTGCCGCGATGGCCACCACGCCGGGCAACCAGTTCGGCGGCCTGACGACCGACGAGATCAAGGCGCTGACGACCGCCCAGGCGGCCGCCCTCACGAGCAGCCAGATCCGCGGCTTCAGCACCGACCAGATCGCGGCCCTCGAGACCGACGACCTGCGTGCGCTGAACACGGCCACGCTGCGCGCCATGGGCACCGACCAGATCGGCGCGCTCGGCTCCGACCAGATCGGTGCGCTGACGACGGCGCAGGTCGCCTCGCTCACCACGGCCCAGATCAAGGGCATGGTCAGCGACGACCTCAACGCGCTCGGCTCGGACCAGTTCAAGGTGCTGACCAGCGCCCAGGTCGGCGCGATGACTTCCGACCAGGTCAAGACGCTGCAGACCGAGGACTTCGCGGCCATCAACACGGCGGCGCTGCGCGGCATGAACTCGGCCCAGATCGGTGCCCTGACCACCGATGAGGTCAAGGCCCTGACCACGGCCCAGGCGGCCGCGCTCACGAGCGCCCAGGTCGCCGGCCTGACCAGCGACCAGATCGCCAAGCTCGAGACGGACGACCTGCGTGCCATGAGCACCGGCACGATCCGTGCGCTGTCCAGCGACCAGATCGCGGCGCTTTCGAGCGACCAGATCGTGGCGCTGACCTCCGCCCAGATCGCGGCCCTGGCCACGACGCCGGGCAACCAGTTCGGCGGCTTCTCGACGGACGAAATCAAGGCCTTGACGACCGCCCAGGCCGCAGCCCTGACGAGCAGCCAGATCAAGGGCCTGAGCACCGACCAGGTCGCCGCGCTGGAAACCGACGACCTGCGCGCCATCAGCACCGCCGCCATCAAGGCGCTGGGCACCGACCAGATCGGCGCCCTCGGCTCCGACCAGATCGGCGCGCTGACGACCGCGCAAGTCGCGGCCCTGACCTCCGCCCAGATCAAGGGCATGGTCAGTGACGACCTCAACGCCCTGGGCTCCGACCAGTTCAAGGTGCTGACCAGCAACCAGGTCGCCGCGCTGACCAGCGACCAGGTCAAGACGCTGCAGACCGAGGACCTCGCCGCCATCAACACCGCGGCCCTGCGTGGCATGAACTCGGCCCAGCTGGCCGCGCTGACGACGGACGAGGTCGTGGCGCTGACGACCGCCCAGGCGGCCGCGCTCACCAGCAGCCAGATCACCGGCCTGACGAGCGACCAGATCGCCAAGCTCGAGACCGACGACCTGCGTGCGATGAGCACCGGCACGATCCGGGCGCTGTCCAGCGACCAGATCGCGGCGCTTTCGAGCGACCAGATCGTGGCCATGACCTCGGCCCAGATCGCCGCGCTGGCGACGGCCCCGGGCAACCAGTTCGGCGGCTTCGCGACGGATGACATTCGCGCGCTGACCACGGCGCAGGCCGCGGCGCTCACGAGCAGCCAGGTCAAGGGCCTGAGCACCGACCAGGTCGCCGCGCTGGAAACCGACGATCTGCGCGCCATCAGCACCGCCGCCATCAAGGCACTGGGCACCGACCAGATCGGCGCGCTCGGCTCCGACCAGATCGGCGCACTGACGACCGCGCAAGTCGCGGCCCTGACCTCCGCCCAGATCAAGGGCATGGTCAGTGACGACCTCAACGCGCTGGGCTCCGACCAGTTCAAGGTCCTGACCAGCAACCAGATCGCCGCGCTGACCAGCGATCAGGTCAAGACGCTGCAGACCGAGGACCTCGCCGCCATCAACACGGCTGCGCTGCGCGGCATGAACTCGGCCCAGCTGGCCGCGCTGACCACCGACGAGGTGGTGGCCCTGACCACGGCGCAGGCCGCGGCCCTGACCACCGGCCAGATCGGCGGCCTGACCAGCGACCAGCTCGTCAAGCTGGAGACCGACGACCTGCGCGCCATCAGCACCGCCACCATCAAGGCGCTGACGAGCGACCAGTTCGCCGCCCTCTCCTCCGACCAGATCGCCTCGCTGACCACGGCGCAGGTCACGGCCCTGACCACCTCGCAGCTCAAGGCCCTGGCCAGCGATGACCTCAACGCGCTGAGCTCCGACCAGTTCAAGGTCCTGACCAGCAACCAGGTCGCCGCGCTGACGAGCGACCAGGTCAAGACCCTGCAAACCGAGGACTTCGCGGCCATCAACACCGCGGCCCTGCGCGGCATGAACTCGGCCCAGATCGGCGCCCTGACCACCGATGAGGTCAAGGCCCTGACCACGGCGCAAGCCGCGGCCCTGACGAGCAGCCAGGTCGCCGGCCTGACCAGCGACCAGATCGCCAAGATCGAGACCGACGACCTGCGCGCCATCGGCACCGGCACGATCCGGGCGCTGTCCAGCGACCAGATCGCGGCGCTCTCGAGCGACCAGATCGTGGCCATGACCTCGGCCCAGATCGCCGCGCTGGCGACGGCTCCGGGCAACCAGTTCGGCGGCTTCGCGACGGATGACATCCGCGCGCTGACCACGGCCCAGGCCGCGGCGCTCACGAGCAGCCAGGTCAAGGGTCTGAGCACCGACCAGATCGCCGCCCTCGAAACCGACGACCTGCGTGCCATCAGCACCGCCGTCATCAAGGCGCTGGGCACCGACCAGATCGGCGCCCTCGGCTCCGACCAGATCGGCGCGCTGACCACGGCGCAAGTCGCGGCCCTGACCTCCGCCCAGATCAAGGGCATGGTCAGCGATGACCTCAATGCCCTGGGCTCCGACCAGTTCAAGGTGCTGACCAGCAACCAGGTCGCCGCGCTGACGAGCGACCAGGTCAAGACGCTGCAGACCGAGGACTTCGCCGCCATCAACACGGCGGCCCTGCGTGGCCTGAACTCCGCCCAGATCGGCGCCCTGACCACCGATGAGGTCAAGGCTCTGACCACGGCCCAGGCCGCGGCCCTGACGAGCAGCCAGATCGCCGGCCTGACCAGTGACCAGATCGCCAAGCTCGAGACCGACGACCTGCGCGCCCTCAGCACCGGCACGATCCGCGCCATGAGCAGCGACCAGATCGCGGCGCTGTCCAGCGACCAGATCGTGGCGCTGAGCTCCGCGCAGATCGCCGCGCTGGCGACGGCTCCGGGCAACCAGTTCGGTGGCTTCGCGACGGACGAGATCAAGGCCCTGACGACGGCCCAGGCCGCGGCGCTCACGAGCAGCCAGGTCAAGGGTCTGAGCACCGACCAGATCGCGGCCCTGGAAACGGACGACCTGCGTGCCATCAGCAGCGCGGCCATCCGCGCCCTGGGCACCGACCAGATCGCCGCCCTCGGCTCCGACCAGATCGGCGCGCTGACCACGGCGCAGGTCACCGCCCTGACCACGGCCCAGATCAAGGGCCTGGGCAGCGACGACCTCAACGCCCTGGTGTCCGACCAGATCAAGGTGCTGACGTCTGCCCAGATCGCCGCCATCGGCACGGACCAGATCCGCACGATGACGACCGATGACTTCGGCAACATCAACACCGCGGCGCTCAAGGGCCTGACCTCGGCGCAGCTGGGCGCACTGACCAGCGACCAGATCATCGGCCTGTCCACCGACCAGGCGGCCTCGCTGACCTCGGCGCAGATCGGCGGTCTGACCAGCGACCAGCTCGTCAAGCTCGAGACGCAGGACCTGCGCGCCCTGAGCACCTCGGTGATCAAGGCGATGACCTCCGACCAGCTCGCGCAGCTGACCTCGGACCAGCTGGGTGCCCTCACCACGGCGCAGGTCACGGCTCTCACCAGCGCGCAGCTGAAGTCCCTGGCCAGCGACGACCTGAACGCCCTGGGCTCCGACCAGTTCAAGGTGCTGACCAGCAACCAGGTCGCCGCCCTGACCAGCGATCAGGTCAAGACGCTGCAGACCGAGGACTTCGCGGCCCTCAACACGGCAGCGCTGCGCGGCATGAACTCCGCCCAGATCGGCGCCCTGACCACGGATGAGATCAAGGCGCTCACCACGGCCCAGGCCGCGGCGCTCACCAGCAGCCAGGTCGCCGGCCTGACCAGCGACCAGATCGCCAAGATCGAGACCGATGACCTGCGTGCGATGAGCACCGGCACGATCCGGGCACTGTCCAGCGACCAGATCGCCGCCCTGACCAGCGACCAGATCGTGCAGCTGACCTCCGCCCAGATCGCGGCCCTGGCCACGACGCCGGGCAACCAGTTCGGCGGCTTCTCGACGGACGAGATCAAGGCGCTGACCACGGCCCAGGCCGCGGCGCTCACCAGCGCCCAGGTGAAGGGCTTCAGCTCCGACCAGATCGCGGCCCTCGAGACCGATGACCTGCGTGCGATCAGCACCGGCGCCCTGCGCGCCCTGGGCACCGACCAGATCGCGGCGCTCGGCTCCGACCAGATCGCCGCCCTGACCACGGCCCAGGTCGCCGCACTCACGAGTGCGCAGATCAAGGGCATGGCCAGCGACGACCTGAACGCGCTGACGAGCGACCAGTTCGCCGTGCTGAGCTCGGCCCAGGTGTCTGCCCTGACGACCGACCAGCTCAAGACGCTGCAGACCGAGGACTTCGCCGCGCTGAACACCGCCGCGCTGCGCAGCCTCAGCTCGGCCCAGATCGCTGCGCTGACGACGGACGAGGTGGTGGCCCTGAGTACCGCCCAGGCCGCCGCCCTGACCAGCAGCCAGATCGTGGGCTTCAGCAGCGACCAGCTGGCCAAGATGGAGACGTCGGACCTGCGTGCGATCAGCACGTCGGCCCTGCGCGCCCTCAGCACGGACGTGCTGGGCACGCTCAGCTCCGACCAGTTCGCCGCGCTCACGACGGCGCAGGTCAACGCGCTGACCAACGCCCAGATCAAGGGCCTGGGCACCGAGGACCTGGTGGCCTTCACGACGGACCAGTACGCGGCGATGACCTCGTCGCAGATCGCGGCCATCGGCACCGACCAGTTCGCCAAGCTGGCCACCGATGACCTGCAGGCGATCAGCAGCTCCGGCATCCGCGGTCTCAGCAGCGCCCAGCTCGGCGCCATGAGCACCGACCAGCTGGTGGCGCTGACGACGGCGCAGTACAGCGGCCTGACCTCGGGTCAGATCGCCGGCCTGCACTCCGACCAGATCGCGGCCCTGGCCACGGACGACCTGCGTGCCCTGAGCACCGGCGCCCTGCGTGCCTTCACCACCGACCAGTTCGTCTCGCTGACCTCCGACCAGGTGGCGGCGCTGACGGTGACGCAGGTGGCGGCGCTGACCTCGGCCCAGATCAACGCGATGGGCTCGGACGACTTCAACGCCATGGGCACCGCCCAGATGGCCGCCCTGACCTCGGTCCAGGTGCCGGGCATCAGCGCGGGCATGATCGCGGCGATGCAGACGGACGACCTCCGCGCGCTGAACCTGTTCGCCGTCCGGGCCCTGTCCAGCGACCAGCTGAACGCCCTGACCAGCGACCAGGTGCCGAGCTTGAGCGTGCTCCAGGTGGGCGCGCTCACGACGGCCCAGCTGAGCAAGTGGGAGACGGCCGACATCCAGGCGCTGGGCACCGACCAGGTGGCCGCGCTGACGGCGGCGCAGATCACGTCCATGACCTCGGACCAGATCGTGACCTTCTCGACCGACGACATCCGCGCGATGACCAGCTCGGCCTTCCGCGCGCTGCAGTCGGACGACCTGCAGGCCTTCAGCTCGGATCAGATCGACGCCTTCACCACGGCGCAGATCGCCCTGCTGACCTCCGCGCAGGTGAGGGGCATCGACAGTGCCGACATGGCGGCCTTCAGCAGCGACGACATCAAGCTGCTGTCGACCTCCGCGCTGCATGCGCTGTCCACGGAGCAGTTCTCCGCGCTGGGCACCGAGCACATCGCCGCCCTGAGCACGGCCCAGGTGCTGTCGCTGACCACGGACCAGATCGGCACCTTCAGCAGCGATGACATCAACGCCCTGAGCACGACGCAGATCGCGGCCTTCAGCTCGGCGCAGATCCACGCGCTGACGACGGACCAGTTCTCGCACTTCGCCAGCGATGACATCAAGGCGCTGACCACCTCGCAGATTGCGGGCCTGACCACCGATCAGATCCACAGCCTGTCGACGGAGCAGGTGCTGGGCCTGGAGTCGGAGGACATCGCGAAGCTGAACATGACGCAGTTCAACGCGCTGACCACCGAGGCCATCCACGCGATGTCGGGCTCGCAGCTCGACGCGCTGTGGCTCACCTCGCCGATCGTGCTGGATCTGGACGGCAACGGCGTCTCGACGACCGCCGCCGCCCAGGGCGTCACCTTCGACCTGAACGGCACGGGCAATGCCCAGAAGTGGGGCTGGGTCGGCGGCAACGACGGTCTGCTAGTGCGCGATCTGAACGGCGACGGCCAGATCAACGACGGCAAGGAGCTGTTCGGCAGCGGCACCGTGATGGCGGACGGCTCCCGCGCCGTCAACGGCTACCAGGCGATGTCGGCGATGGACAGCAACCATGACGGCAAGCTCACCAGCACCGACGCGCAGTTCGGCCAGCTCAAGATCTGGGTGGACGGCAACCACGACGGCAAGACCGACGCGGGCGAGCTGAAGTCCCTGGCCGACCTGGGCATCACGTCGCTGGATCTGCATGCGCAGACCGGCACCGCGGTGAGCAACGGCAACCTGGTGGGCCTGGTGTCCGGCTACACGACCAGCGACGGCAAGACCCATGACATGGCGGACGTCTGGTTCGCCAAGGACACGGGCAGCACGGGCACGTCGGGCAGCACGGACAGCCATGCGGACGGCCATGCCGCGCAGGCCGAGCAGGGCAAGTCCGGCACGGAGCACAAGCTCAGCCTGGGCGACGTCCTGGCCGGGCCGGCGGGGAACGTGCTGGGCGACGGCGTCACGCAACCGGGTGCGCACAGCACGCTGCATCACCACCTGGTGCCGCTGCGCAAGGCGCCTGGCGAGGACGACGATCTGAACCGCATCGTCCCGCTGATCTGAGGCTGAGGGGCCCGCGCCCCTCCACGAGAGCCGCCCCGGCACCCGCCAGGGCGGCTCTTTTTCATGCGCGATCGGCCAGGTGATTGACCCGCCTTCGTGCATTTCGCAGCGGCATCAGGGTTAGTCTTGATGCCCATCAAGGACCGCCAGGCCCGAGCATGGCAGCATGAATATCCTGATGCCCAACAAGTACACCGAGAAAGCCCTGGCGGAGTCCCGACGCTTCGGCGTGAAGCCTGTGCCGCCGCTGCGCCCGCTCGGCTGGCTGGCGCGCGGCTGGGCGGACATGACGCGCTGCCCCGGCCCCTCGCTGCTCCACGGCGTGGTGCTGGCCCTGCTCGGCGCGCTGATCTTCCTCGTGGGCCGCGACCGCTTCTGGCTGCTCGCCGGTGCCTTCAGCGGCTTCCTGCTCGTGGCGCCCATCCTCGCGACCGGGCTCTATGCCATCAGTCGCGACCTCGAGCTGAACCGCCATCCCGGTTTCCACACGGTGCTGAAGGTCTGGCGCCCGCGGGACGGGCGGCTCGTCGTCTTCGGCCTGCTGCTGGCCTTCGCCGGCACGGGCTGGGTCATGACCTCGGCCTCGCTGATCACCGGCTTCGCGGGCGTGCCGGTCGCCCGACCGATCGATTTCCTGCGCCATGTCGTGCTCAATGAGCAGAGCCATCTCTTCGAGGTCTGGCTGGGCCTGGGCGCCGTGCTGGCCGCGCCGGTCTTCGCGTCCACCGTGATCGCGGTGCCGCTGCTGCTGGACCGCCAGATCGGCGTGCTGGGCGCCGTCTTCACCAGCTGGCGCGTGGTGATGGAGTACCCCGCCCCGGTGGCGCTGTGGGCGGTCCTCGTGATGAGCCTCACGCTGCTGGGCATGGCCACGCTGATGCTGGGCCTCGTCGTCGTGCTGCCCTGGCTGGGGCACGCGAGCTGGCATGCCTACCGCGACCTGGTCGACACCTCGGGGCTGACCCGCAACGACTAGAAGAGATGAACCACCCCCTACTGGCTTCGCCCGCCCCCTCGAGGGGGCGCGCCCCTTGGACCGGCAGAGCCGGATCCTCGGGCGCCGCTCGGCCCGGCCCGCTCACTGCAAGCCCAGTGCCCTTGAAGAGAAGGGGCGCCTGACATGTTCGGCTACACCGAGGAACAGATCGCCCAGTTCGGGCTCAGCGTGGGCGTCACGGCCTTCATGCTGTACATGGTCTTCATCATCCTGCAACTGGCGCGGGAGTCGAAGGCCGGCAAGTTCGGGACCTTCATCCTGCTGCTGGGCCTGGGCTTCGGCCTGGTGGGCTTTGCCGCCAAGGGACTGATCAAGTTCTTCCTGTCCGGCGTCGGCGAGTGAGGGCACGATGGGCATCATCAGCACCAAGAGCTTCCGCCACACGCTGTTCGAGGACGCGCAGGCCGTCCTGACCGGCACGCTGTTCGTCGCGCTGGGCGTGGCGCTCTTCAAGCAGGTCGGCATGCTGACCGGCGGCACCGTGGGCATCGCCTTCCTGCTGCACTACGCCAGCGGCTGGCCCTTCGGCCTGCTCTTCTTCGGCATCAACCTGCCCTTCTACTGGCTCGCCTACCGGCGCATGGGCCTGGCCTTCACGCTCAAGACGGTGGCGGCGGTGACGCTGATGTCGACGCTCTCCGAGGCACTGCCGCGGCTGGTGCAGTTCTCGCAGATCAACACCTGGTTCGCGGCCATCGCGGGCGGGCTGATGATCGGCGCGGGCATGCTCATCCTCTTCCGGCACCGCGCGAGCCTGGGCGGGCTGAACATCCTCGTGCTCTACCTGCAGGACAGCCGCGGCTGGCGCGCCGGCTACATGCAGGCGCTGCTGGATGCCAGCATCCTGATCGTCTCGCTGCTGGTGGTGAGCCCCGAGCGCATCGGCTACTCCCTGGTGGGCATGGCGGCCATGAACGCTGCGCTGGCGATCAACCACCGCCCCGGCCGCTACATGGCCGTCTGAGCGCGCCGCCGGCCGTCGGGCAACACCTGACCCCTACAGCAGCGGGCTGTACCAGCGCAGGTCCAGCAGCTTGCGGACCAGGGCGTGGGAAATGCCGTCCGGGGCCACGAGGTCGTAGAGCAGATCGAAGTGGTTGTAGCCCGCCACCTCCTGCACCAGCGGCACCGCCTGCGGGCCCCAGGCCTCCTGGATCAGACGGGCCTGGCGCCGGAACTCCTCGCTCTCCGCGCCGCCGACCACCGCGTACAGCGGCGAGTCCGGGGCCGCGAGATGCACGGGGCTGAGGCGGCGCGCGCTGTCGTCGTCGAGCCGCAGGTCCGCCTGCAGAAAGGGCACATGCACCAGCGGGGTCAGGTCATGCACGCCCGAGACGGACAGCACGCCCTTCACCAGCTGCCGCGGCAGCTCCGGCGCGAGGCTCTTCCAGTCGAAGCAGCTCAGCAGTGCCGCCAGATGGCCGCCCGCGGAATGCCCGGCGACGATGATGTGGTTCGGGTCGCCGCCATAGTCCGCCGCGTGCCGCCACACCCAGGCCAGCGCCTGCGCCAGTTGCAGCGGGATGCGCTCCATGCTGACCGACGGGCAGAGGTCATAGCCGGGCAGCATGACCACCGCGCCTTCGCTGGTGAAGCTGGGCGCGATGAAGGAGAGGTCCTCCTTGCTCAGCGCCCGCCAGTAGCCGCCGTGGATGAAGACCAGCACCGGCGCCTTGCCAACGCTCTCGCTGAACACGTCCATCCGCTGCCGCGGGCTCTCGCCATAGGGCACGTCCAGCTCGCATCGCGCCTGCGCGCGCACCAGGGCCGAGGCCTCGGCCCAGCGCTGCAGGATCTGCGCGGACTCGGGCACCCGCAGCCGGTTGTTGTATTGCGACTCGAACCAATCGGCGGAGGGATCGGACATGGCGGATGACGGGCGCGAGGGCCCGGGGCAACAGCGGGGCCTGCAGTGTCGCTCAGTTCAAATACCGACTCGCTGACAGCCGGGCCACTCGCTATACTTTTCTCGACCGTGGGGGGGTAGCTCAGCTGGGAGAGCGTCGCGTTCGCAATGCGAAGGTCGGGAGTTCGATCCTCCTCCTCTCCACCAACGGTTTTCGGGCGGGTCCGTGGTCCTTTGCGCCTCCAAGCAAAGAGCGGCGGCCTTGCCAGCTGGCACTGGCCGTCGCCCTCAAGACCCGCCCGGTTCTCACGCGCCCGCGAGCTCATTCGTCTCGACACGGATGCCGCACAGAGCGGCGTGCGCAGCACCCGGCGCCCCCTTCATCACCGCGTAGCTCGGAAATCGAGCGGAGGGATCCCGCTCTCAAGCGACAGAAGCCGAGCGAGCGGCCAGCCTCCGATCCTCACGAGCCCCCCGCCGTCGCGGCGGTCCGCCGTCCCCAGCGCCGCAGCCGGCAAATCCCTCCCGCCGTGCAGGCCACTTGCACAAGGCCAGGGCCTTCCGACATCCTTTCGATCCCCCGGAGCGCTCGGGGACTTCAAAAGGGAGCATCGACATGAAGACGTCGGCGATGAGTTTGTCCACCCGCCTGATCCTGGGCTTCGCGGCGGTCGTGGGCTTCGGCGCGGTGGTGGCCCTGCTCGGCATCCGGGGCATCAGCACGATCAACGACTTCAATGACCGGCTCTACGACCGGGAGCTGCTCGGCGTCTCCTACGTCAAGGAGGCCAACATCAACCTGATCTACGCGGGTCGCGAGCGGGCACGGTTCTCCGCGGCGGCCAGTCCCCAGGAGCGCGAGGCAGCCGTGCGGGGCTTTGAAACGGCCATCGAGACGATGAACAAGCAGCTCGCCCTCGCAGAGCCGCTCTTCGTCACGGACCGGGGCAAGCTGCAATTCGCCGACACGCGCGAGGCCATCGATCGCTGGCTGCCCGTGGCGCGGCAATTCTTCAAGACCGCCGCCCAGGATGCGCTCGCCGCACGAACGGCCGCCACCCAGGAACTGGGCCAGCAGGTCCGCGGTCTGAACCAGACGGTGGACGACAAGCTCACGGGCCTTTCCGAACTGAAGCAGGACATGGGCAAGAAGGCCGCTGACGCCGGAACCGCGGTCTACGAGCAGACCCGCACCGTTCTGATCACACTCACGCTGCTCAGCGGCTTCTTCGGCGTGGGTGTCGGCCTCTTCCTGACCCGCCGGATCACCGGGCAGCTCGGCGGCTAGCCCGAGGCCGTCGCCGCCCTGGCCAATGAGATCGCGCGCGGCAATCTGGCGGCGCACATCGACGCCTCCCGTGCCCGGCCCGGCAGCATCGTGGCGGCCATGAGCGCCATGCAGAAGTCCCTGCACGGGCTGATCCATCATGTCCGCAGCAGCAGCGAGAGCATCGCCACCGCAGCCAGCCAGATCGCCGTGGGCAATCTGGACCTGAGCCAGCGTACCGAGGAGCAGGCGAGCAATCTGCAGCAGACCGCGGCGAGCATGGAGCAGATCTCCGGCTCCATCGCAATGAACTCGGAGACCACGCGTGCCGCCAGCCAGGTGGGTCACCTGGCAACCACGGCCGCGGACAGCGGCGGGCACGTGATGCGGCAGGTGATGCACACCATGGATGAGATCGGGCAGGCGAGCCAGCGCATCACGGACATCATCAGCGTCATCGACGGCATCGCCTTCCAGACGAACATCCTCGCGCTCAATGCCGCCGTTGAGGCGGCGCGCGCCGGTGAGGAGGGCCGCGGCTTCGCCGTCGTGGCTGGCGAGGTGCGCACCCTGGCTCAGCGCAGCGCGCAGGCGGCCAAGGAGATCAAGCATCTGATCGAGAACAGCACGGACAAGGTCGGCCAGGGCACGCAGCTGGTGCGGCAGGCCGGGACCTCGATGGCGGACATCGTCACCGAGGTCAGGCGCCTGACGGACATGATCCAGGACATCGACGCCTCGACCAGCCAGCAGTCCACCGGCGTCGGGCAGATCAATGCGGCCGTGAGCCAGCTGGACCAGGTGACGCAGCAGAACGCCGCCCTCGTCGAACAGAGTGCTGCGGCGGCCGACAGTCTGCGAAACCAGGCTCAGCGGCTGCTGGAGGCCGTCGCGGCCTTCCGGCTGCAGACCGACACCGAGCCGCTGCCGGCCTGAGCAGCCAACCGTCCCGGGCGTCCTCCGGCCCCGGCGAGGCGCTGCTGCGCATGAACTACATCCGCCTGGCCTACGAGGCCTTGGGCGGGACCGAGGCCGACGCCCTAGAGTGAGGGCGCCGGTCCGAGGTGGTCCAGCACCGCCTCCAGCAGTTCGGCGACTTCCGGCGGCCCCGCCATAAAGAAGCGCGCCGCCGAACGAGCCACGGTGCGCTCGGTGGCGGGCCCGACCTTGATCGTCAGCCAGTGTGCCGGCGCCCGCTGGAACACGGGCTCGTCGTTGAGGTCGTCCCCCACGAACAGGGCCGTGCCGGCGCCCTCCTGCCGCACCAGGGCCAGCACCGCGTCCGCCTTGTCTGGCGCGTGGGCGGGCACGATGTTGAAGACCATCTTGCCGCCGAAGACGTGCAACGCCGGACTGGCCGTCCGCAGCAGCCGTTCCAGCGCGCGCCGGGCGAGGGCCCGGTCCGGGGCGTTGCGGTAATGCAGGGCGATGGAGCTGCGCTTGTCCTCGAGCTGCACGCCGATCGCCTCCAGCGCGCCGCGGTATGGCTGCAGCCAGTCTCTTGCGACGGCCATGGCGCTCACCCAGATGGGCGCGGGCTCCGCGACCGGGCCCTCGGCCCCGTGGCTGCCGACGATGTAGCGGGGTTCGAAGTCCAGCCGCTGGCGTACATCGGCAACCTCGCGCCCGGTGACGATGGCCACCGGCAGGCGCGCGGCGATGCGGCCCAGGCGCTCGCTCACTGCCGCCGGCATGCGCGCCATCGAGGGCAGCGCGACGATGGGGGCCAGCGTGCCGTCGAAGTCGAAGGCCAGCAGGGGCGATGACGCGAGGGTCTGCGCAAGAGCGGCCTGCCCCTCCGGGCCCAGGATGTGCGGCCGCGCCGGATGCATCGGATTCATCGACCCCAACGGTGTCCTCCCTTCCTGCCCTGTCCCCCGCTCAGCCGGCGCCCAGGCGCCGCACGCGGGCCTCCACGCGCGCCCTCAGACGCCATCTCGCGGCATCCGCCAGCATGCGCGCCGCCCAGCGGAACACATTGAACTCCCGTACCGTGCTGCGCAGGCTCACCATGCGCTCGCGCTGCTCCGCCGCGGGCATGGTGGCGGCGCGCAGCAGGGCATCGGCCGTCTCCTCGACATGGTAGGGGTTGACGATCAGCGCCTCCGTCATCTCACGCGCCGCGCCCGCGAAGCGGCTCAGCACGAGCACGCCCTGCTGGTCGTCCCGTGCCGCGACGAACTCCTTGCACACGAGGTTCATGCCGTCGTGGAGGCTGGTGACCACGAGGATGTCGGTGGCGCGGAACAGTTCGTTCACCGCATCGGGCTCGTGGTGCCAGGCCAGCAGATGTACGGGCTGGTAGGCCGCCCGCGCGAAGCGGGTGTTGATGCGCTCGGCCGCGCGCTCCACGCGCTCCTGGAAGCTGCGGTATTCGTCCAGCGAGGAGCGCGTCGGCGCCGCCACCTGCACGAAGACGAAGCGCCCCACCCACTCCGGCGCCTTCTCCAGCAGGCGTTCGACGGCATTGAGGCGCTCCAGGATGCCCTTGGTGTAGTCGAAGCGGTCGATGCCCACGGCCAGGCAGGCCTCCGCGGGCAGGCCGAGCCGGGCCGCCACGCGACGCCGGCACTCGGGCACGGGCGGCCACTGCGCCAGCGTTTCGGCGTCCGGCCACTCGATGGAGATGGGGTAGCTCGCCACCAGCGTCTCCTTGTCCTGGAAGCTGATCGTCGACACCTCGGCCTCGATGCGCGCCTCCAGGTAGCGATCGACCGTCTCCATGAAGTTGCGGCAATGGAAGCGGGTGTGGAAGCCGAGGATGGTGCTGCCCAGCAGCCCCTGGAGGATCTCGCGGTTCCAGGGACAGATGCCGAAGGACTCCGGATTGGGCCACGGGATGTGCCAGAAGGTCAGGATGGTGGCCTGCGGCAGGCGGGCGCGGATCATCGCGGGCAGCAGCGCGAAGTGGTAGTCCTGCACCAGCACGACGGGGTCCTCGCTGCGGGCCTCGGCCACCACGGCATCGGCGAAGCGCTGGTTCACGAGCCGGTAGGTCTCCCAGTCGGGCTCGCGGAAAACCGGCCGCACATGCGCCACATGGCACAGCGGCCAGAGCCCCTCGTTGGCGAAGCCGTAGTAGTAGCCCTGCTCTTCCTCGGGGGTGAGCCAGATGCGACGCAGCTGGTAGTCCTGCAGGCCGGGCGGCAGGCCGACGCGGTCATAGGCGTCCACCACCTCGCGGTCGGCGCTGCCGCTGCCATGGGCAATCCACGTGCCCGAGCAGGCCCGCATCACGGGCTCCACGGCCGTCACAAGCCCGCTGGCCGGGCGACGCACCACGACGCCGTCCGGGCCGCGCTCGTGCACGTAGGGCTCGCGGTTGGACACGACGATGACCTGGTCCCCTCGCAGCTGCGTCTGCAGCAGCTGGCGCAGGCGCTCCCCCGTCCACTCGAGCGCCGGCCCCTGCATGCGGCGGTACTCGTCCTCGAGATCTCGCAGATTGGTGCGCAGCTCGTCGACGATGGGCGCCAGCTCCGGCGGCGGCTGCGGTGCATTGACCGGCGGTGTGATCAGCCCATCGCCACGCAGGATGGCGCGCGCCCCCTTGACCCAGCCGCGCCAGCTCACCTGGGCCACGATCATCGTGATGAGCGCCACCACGAAGCCGAGGCTGGCGATGAAGCCGACGAGGTAGCGGCGCGTGTCCTGGCTGCGCTTCTCGATGAAGCTCATGTCATGCAGCAGCACGAGGCGCCCGGCCAGCGCCGGCGCTGGCGGGCCCTCCTCCGCAAGGACCGCGGCGCTGGCCGGCCACGGCGGCGCCAGGGCCTCGCTGGCCGGCAGCGGCAGGGCGAAGGAGGCGTCCACCGTCGGGCGCAGGACAGGATACACGCCCACATGCACGGCCCCGCCCGCCAGGCGAAGCCGCGGATCCTGACGGCTGGCAAGCGCCTGGCTGCGCGCGCAGCCCAGTCCCTCGGGGAACGCGCGCGTGGCGTGCAGCAGGTGGTCCTGCGCGTCGCAGGCGGCGATGGCGAAGAGCCGCTCGTCCCGGACCGCGCGGTCCAGCAGCGTGGCGAGGCGCTCCGTGTGATGTGGCGGCCGGGCACCCGGCTTGCCCGCGCCCGGCCCCGCGGCCGCGGCATCGGGCGGCCCCGCGGACGGCGCGCCGTCCACGGCTTCGGCCATGGCCTCCGACACGGCCTCCGACATCGCATTGACCATCAACGCGCCGCGGCTATTGAGGTCCCGCGAGAACCATCGCAAGGTAACCTGATCCAGCAGTGGCAGTGCGATGTAGGCAGCGCCCACCAGAGCCACCGTGAGCGGCAGCAGGAAGCGGAGCTGGAGGCGGAGTGTCTTCATTCCTCGGTCACGGCGTGAGCTGGCCCGGCGGGCTGGCACGCCCTTGGGGCTGGCGGCGTTGTCTGCATCTGGCCACGTCACCGTCGTTTCATGGGTTTCGATGCGCAACAGGAGGTCTCTGCATGCCACCGTCCTCACCCGCTTCGGCAACGCCCCCCGGGCCGGCATCCTCGCCGTCAGGCCCGTCTCTGGGTGCTTCGCTGAACTTGGCGCTGATCGGCAACTGCCAAGTCAGCGCGCTCATCGACGCCGCCGGCAGCGTGGTGTGGTGCTGCATGCCACGCTTCGACAGTACGCCCGTTTTCGACGCCCTCGTCCATGCCCCCGAAGGCCGCGCGGGTGATGGCGTGTTCAGCGTCGAGATCGAGGACTTCGCCCGTTCGGAGCAGGCCTACGACCCGGGCACGGCCATCGTGCGGACGCGGCTCTTCGATACCCAGGGCCAGTCGATCGAGCTGGTGGACTTCGCGCCGCGCTTCATCACGCGCGACCGCCCCTATCGCCCGGCCCAGCTCGTGCGGCGCATCCGCCCGCTGACGGGCCACCCGCGCGTGCGCATTCGCGTGCGCCCCCGTGGCGACTGGGGCCGTGCGCAACCCGCGACCACCAGCGGCAGCCACCATCTGCGCTACCTGCTGCCGGAGCTCACGCTGCGGCTCACCACCAACGCGCCCCTGACCTACGTGACCGATGGCAGCTGGTTCGTGCTGCACAAGGCCGTCAGCCTGCTCCTGGGCCCGGACGAGACGCTGGACGACGGCATCGAGGAGACCGCCCGTCGCTTCGAGGAACAGACGGCGCTCTACTGGCGCCACTGGACGCACCGCCTCGCCCTGCCGCTGGAATGGCAGGACGCCGTGATCCGTGCGGCGATCACGCTCAAGCTCTGCCAGTTCGAGGAGACCGGCGCCATCGTCGCGGCCATGACCACCAGCATTCCCGAGGCGCCGAACAGCGGCCGCAACTGGGACTACCGCTACTGCTGGATCCGCGACGCCTTCTTCGTCATCCGCGCGCTCAACAGCCTCTCGGAGGTCGGCACGATGGAGAGCTACCTCAACTGGCTCTACAACGTCATCCGCAGCGCCCCGGACGGGCATGTGCAGCCGCTGTATGGCATCGGGCGGGAGTCCTCGTTGCCGGAGTCGATGGTGGACGGCGTGTTCGGCTACCGGGGCATGGGGCCGGTGCGCGTCGGCAACCAGGCCTATGAGCACTTCCAGCACGACGTCTACGGCAGCGTGGTGCTCGGCGCCGCGCAGGCCTTCCATGACCAGCGCCTGTTCCGCCAGGCCGATGCCAGCGACTTCCAGGCGCTCGAGAGCATGGGCGAGCAGGCCTGGCGCCTGCATGAGCAGCCCGATGCCGGCATCTGGGAGCTGCGCACGCGGGCCCGCATCCACACATCGTCGGCGCTGATGTGCTGGGCCGCCTGCGACCGCCTCGCGCATGTGGCCACGCGGCTCTCCCTGCCCGAGCGGGCCACGCTGTGGCGCGAGCGCGCCCGCACCATCCGCATCAAGATCCTGGAGCGCTCATGGAACAGCGAGCGCCAGGCCTTCGTCGAGAGCTTCGAGGGCCAGGACCTCGACGCCAGCGTGCTGCTGATGGGCGAGGTGGGCTTCCTGAACCCGCAGGACGCGCGCTTCATCAGCACGGTCAAGGCGCTGGAGAGCACGCTGTGCGACGGCTACTTCATGCGCCGTTACGAGGGCCGCGATGACTTCGGCCTGCCCGAGACCTCGTTCAATGTCTGCACCTTCTGGCACATCGACGCCCTCGCCCGCACCGGCCGCCGCGCCGAGGCGCGGGAGTACTTCGAGGCCATGCTGGCCCGGCGCAATCCGCTGGGGCTGCTCAGCGAGGACCTCGCGCCCGCCACCGGCGAACTCTGGGGCAACTTCCCGCAGACCTACTCGATGGTGGGCATCATCCACAGCGCGGTGCGCCTGTCCGCCCCGTGGGACAGCGTCGTGTGAGTGCGGGCCCTCAGGGGGCCAGGAAGCCGTGCTTCGCGAGCACCGCCTGGGCGGCAGGCGTCAGCAGGTAGTCGATGAACTGGCGGGCCGCCTCGGCCTGCGCCCCGCCGGCCACCGCCGCGACGGGGTAGCGGATGGGCGCTTCCGTCGGCACCACCGTCACCACGCGGACCTTGTCGGGCTGCACCGCCGCGTCCGTGGCGTAGACGAAGCCGGCGTCCACCTCGCCGCGGGCGACGTAGTCCAGGGCCTGGCGCACATTGCTGGCGTACACGGCCTTGGCAGACACCACCGGCCACAGACGCGCCGCCTCGAGCGCGCCGCGGGCATAGCGACCGGCCGGCACACCCTCGGGCTTGCCGAGTGCCACGCGCTGCACGGCGGCCTCCTTCAGATCCGTCAATGCCTTGACCGGCACCGCCCCCGACGCCGGCACCACCAGCACCAGGCGGTTGCTCACGAAATTGCGCCGCGTGCCGGCCAGCAGCGCCTTCTGGGCGTCCGCGCGGTCCATCGTGTCCTGGTCGGCCGAGGCGAAGACGTCCACGGGCGCCCCCTTGCTGATCTGGGCCAGCAGGGCATCGGAGGCGCCGAAATTCAGCAGCACACGCGTGCCCGGATGCTGCGCCTCGAAGCCCGGTGCCAGCTCCTTGAAGGCATTGCTGAGGCTGGCCGCGGCAGACACCGTGAGGTCGGCCGCCTGCGCCCCCAGGCCGACGGTCATGAGGGCAAGACAGGCCAGCTGGCGCAGGGCGCGGGAGATCGGCATCGGGTTCACGGGGGCGTCCTCATCGAGACCGGGCAGCGGACACCGCTGCGCTGACGGCCGGACCGAAATATACACCCGTGCACAACGATCCCGCCGCCGTCGAGGGCGCGCCGGCATGGCGGTGCGCCCTCGATGGGCCCGATCAGCGCGGCTCAGTGCTCTCCGTGGCCGCCATGGCCACCGGACTTGCGCACGCGCAGGTCCACGCTCCCGCCTGCGGCGGGCGTCTGGCGCGGCATCGCCTGTCCGCCGGCCGCATCGCTGCGAGGCGCCTGGGGCGCGGGGCCCGTCCACAGCCGGGCCTGCGTGCCGGCGGGGTGCTGGAACCAGCCCGGATCGCTGTAGTCCCCCGCCTTCTGGCCCTTGCGCACCTTGAGGATGGAGAACATGCCGCCCATCTCGACGCCACCGAAGGGGCCCTCGCCCGTCATCATCGGCAGCGTGTTGTCCGGCAGGGGCATCTGCATGGCGCCCATCTCGGCCATGCCGCGCTCGCCCATGGCCATGTAGTCCGGCACGAGCCGCGAGATCTTGTCGGCCAGGTCCTGCTGAGGCACGCCGATCATCGTGGGCACCTGGTGTCCCATCGCGTTCATCGTGTGGTGGCTCTTGTGGCAGTGGAAGGCCCAGTCGCCCTCCTCGTCGGCCACGAATTCGACCTGCCGCATCTGCCCGACGGCGATGTCCGTCGTCACCTCCGGCCAACGGGCCGTCTTGGGGACGGGGCCGCCATCGGTGCCCGTGACGGTGAACTCGTGCCCGTGCAGGTGGATGGGGTGGTTGGTCATCGTGAGGTTGCCCACGCGGATGCGCACCTTGTCGTTCTTGCGGACGTTCAGGGTGTCGATGCCGGGGAAGACGCGGCTGTTCCAGCACCAGAGGTTGAAGTCCAGCATCGTCATGATGCGCGGCGTGGCGGAGCCCGGGTCGATGTCGAAGGCGTTGAGCAGGAAACAGAAGTCGCGGTCCACCTCGTCGATGAGCGGGTGCCGCCCCTTGGGATGCGTGATCCACAGGCCCATCATGCCCATCGCCATCTGCGTCATCTCGTCGGCATGCGGGTGGTACATGAAGCTGCCGGGGCGGCGCGCCTCGAACTCGTAGACATAGGTCTGGCCGGGCTGGATGGCCGTCTGCGTCAGGCCGGAGACGCCGTCCATGCCATTGGGCAGGCGCTGGCCGTGCCAATGCATGCTGGTGTGCTCGGGCAGGCGGTTGGTCACGAAGACGCGCACGCGGTCGCCCTCGACGACCTCGATGGTGGGCCCCGGCGACTGGCCGTTGTAGCCCCACAGGCGGGCGGTCATGCCCGGTGCGAGCTCGCGCTGCACCGGCTCCGCGACCAGATGGAATTCCTTGACGCCCTGGTTCATGCGGAACGGCAGGGTCCAGCCGTTGAGCGTCACGACCGGGCGGTAGGGCCGGCCACTGGCCGGCTGCAGGGGCGGCATGGTGTCGGGCCGGGTCTGCTGGACGGCCTCCGGCAAGGCGGCCAGCGCGACACGGCTGACGGAGGCGGCGGACACGGCGGCCGTCAGCGCGCCCGCGCCGCGGAAGAAGTTGCGACGGGAAAACATGGGGTGTCCTTTCAGTGCGCGGCGGGGCGGGGGCTGTCGGCGTCGGCAGCGGCGGCGCCCAGGGCCGTGGGGCCGGGGCGGCCGACCAGGGCCATGTCCAGGTCCGCCTGCGCCAGCCAGAAGTCGCGCAGGGCCTCGAGCGAGGCGTTGACGACGCCGATCTGCGTGCGGGCGTCGGCCAGCAGCTCGAAGACGCCGATGAACATGCCGTTGTAGCGCAGCAGCTGCTCCTGGGAGACGCGGCGGGCGAGCGGCAGCAGCTCGTCGCGGTAGTGCCGGGCGACCTCATGGGCCGCGCGGTAGGTCTGGTAGGCCTCGCGCACCTCCGAGCGCGCCTCGACGGCGATCTGCGCGGCACGATGGGCATCCTGCAGATAGCGCGCCTCGGCCTGCGCCACGCGGGCGTCGCCGCTATCGAACAGGGGGATCTCGAAGCTGATCTCGGCCCCGGTCTGGCGCGGGGCGTCCGTTGCGCTGTTGAGCTTCAGCGCGAGCTCGAAGCCGTCCACCAGGCGCGTGACCTTGCTGAGCCCGAGGCTGCGGGCGCTCGCCGCGAGCTGGGTGCGGGCGGCCTGCAGATCCAGCCGGGTCTGCAGGGCCTGCTGCTCGATGCCCGTCCGTTCCTCGGCCGTCGCCGGGAGCTCCGGCAGCCGCTCCGGCAGGCTCAGGGCCTGGGCGTCATCCACGCCCAGCAGGCGGGCCAGGCGCTCGCGGGTGCTGGTGCGCAGGAGTTCGGCGCGCAGCACGCCGAGGCGGGTCTCCGCCAGAAAGCCCTCTTCCCGCGCCTGGTCGAGGGCGCTCCAGTTGCCAGCCTTCTGCATGCGTCGCGCCAGCTCGGCACCGGCCTCGGCGGCGGCCTGGGCGTCACGCCGGTAGGCCAGCGTCTGCTCGGCCGCCAGGGCGGTGTAGTAGGCCTTGCGGGTGTCCGAGGCGAGACGCAGCATCTCCAGCGTCACGCTGCGCTGCACGCCCTGCTGACGCTGCAGCTGCACGTGGCGGCGCATCGGCAGCGTGACGAGGCTGCCGAGGTCGAAGCCCACGCTGCGCTCGATCTCGCGCTCGTCGCCGCGCTGCAGACGGCCCAGCGTGAAGCGCGGATTGGGCAGGCGGCTGGCCTGCACCAGTTCGGCCTCGGCAATGCCCAGCGACTGCAGGCTGGCCTGCAGGCCGCGGTTGTTGAGCAGCGCGATCTGCACGGCGGCATCGGCACTGAGCGGCGAGCGCAGCAGCTCGGCCACCCGCGCGGCGATGCGGTCCTGGTCCTGCGAGGTCCGTGCGGCCTGGAGTTCGGCCTGGAGCTGCTGGCGCGCGGCCTGCTCGACCGGGGCCACGCCCCCGTCCGGTGCCAGGCTGGCGCAGGCGCTCAGGGCCAGGGGCGCCAGCGCCAGCAGCAGGGTCCGCCAGCGGCCGGCGGGCGGCACGGCGGTGTCGTTCAGGGAGCGGCCAGGGGAGCCAGGGAGGCGCGATTCGGGCTCGCGGTGAGGCCCTGTGTCAGAAGTGTGCATGGGCAGCATGGAAGACGGGAAGGAGTCGGCCATCCGGCGCGGATCGGTGCCGCTTGACGGGATGGGCGGGCCACATGGGATCGGGGGCGCCAGGAGGGCGACGGGCGCGCGCGCATGAGGGCCATGCTGGAGCGCCGCCGCGACCTCAGGCGTGGCCGCGCCGCGGGGGGCGCTCCAGCCCCGCAGGCCAGGGCGACTCGGGCGTGAGCAGCGGGGCGGGCCAGCGGGCAGACGCCCCGGGGGCCGGTGGCACGGCGAGCGGCGACGGCACCAGCGCCACGACGCTCAGGACGCCATGCGCGCAGACCTTGCAGTCCTGGCAGGTGCGGCCCGCGGCGGCAGGGGCGTCCACGCCGCCGGCCGCATGATCCGGGCATCCATCGAACGCTTCTGCCGCAGCCGGCGGCGCAGCGGCCTCCGGTTGATCCGCCATGGGAGCGGCAAACGCGACGGGCCCCGACCCCGTCTTCATGACACCGGCGGGCATCGCCCAGGCCGCCAGGCCCTGGAGCGGCAGGCCCAGGACCAGCAGACAAGCCAGTGCGAGTCGCAGGATCAGATGCATGAAAAGGGTGAATGGAGGTGAACGGACCGGGAGCGTGGGCCTGTGGCCCTGCCATGGCGCCGCACTGTGCAGCTTGCCCCCATGGCAAGGTCAAGCCCCCGCGCACCCGCCCGCGGGCGCGGGCTCAGCCCCGGGCGTACCAGGCCTGGACGCCGGCGTGGTCCCGCACGGCATCGTGAATGCCCATGAGGCGCGGGTAGCCGGCGAAGATGTCGGCCGGGATGTGGTCGACCTTGCCGCCCAGGAACCAGCGCACGGCCATGTGCAGCTTCAGGTCCACCACCTGCAGCCGCTCGCCGCCGAAGAACGGGGCCGAGACGATCTGGCGCTCGGCCGCGGCGGCCCATTGCGGCAGGAAGCCAGCGACCAGGGCCTCGCGGACGCGGCGCTTCTCGTCGGCCTCCATGCGGATGGTGGGGCCCACCGCGGCGCGCAGGTCCTCGACATGGGCCATCACGGATTCGTGGCGCGCGGCCTCCAGGGCGTCCGCCGGGTGCAGGCCATGCTGACGGCCGATCAGCACCAGGATGGCGTTCGTCTGGGCCAGCGGCGGCTGACCGGGCAGCTCGAGCACCGGCAGCGAGCCATAGGGCGTCGAGGGCTTCAGGGCCGGCCAGTCCGCCATCGGGAGGCGGCGGTCCTCGAAGTCCACGCCGGCCAGGTGCAGCGCCAGGCGGCATTCCTCGCCGCGGCTGACCGGGGCGTCGAAGTAGATGAGTGCGGGCTTGTTCATGCGCAAAGCCTAGCATGCGGGGCCCGGCCGGCGCCGCGGCGGCATCCGCCTTCACCAAGGCCTCCCGACCGGTGCGCGCCCCGTCATCACAGCTTCATGGCTGACTGCTCAGATGCGCGCATGGCCCCGCCGGCCCGTGGCGTGGCTCACCACCCGCCCGCCGCACTCGACATGAACGCCCTGCCCCAGGTGCCCGACGACCCGCCCGCCGCCGACGATCTCGACACCCCGCCTTCCCACACGCCCTCCCACACCGCCCCTCACAGACGGACCATCGCCCCGGCCCCCGACCGCCCCGCCACGCCCGCCCGAGCGGCCCGGTCCACCGGCTTTCTCGTGCCCGTCGGTCGGGAGCAGGTGCCGGTCTGGGTGTTCCCGCCGGACCGCCTGCGGCACGCCCACGCCGGGCTGGTGCTGCGGGCCGGCGCACGCGAGCTGCTGGTCTTCACCGGACCGGCCCTCGACTGGGGATGCGGCGGGCTGCGGCTGCATGTGCTGGACGCGTTGGCGCCCGACAGCGTCGGGAGTACGGGGAGTACCGGCAGTACGGAGGTGAGGCGGCTGTGGCGGCGCACCGTCTCGCACAGCGGGGACTTGCAGGGGCTGGTGTTCCGGGAGTCCGACAGCCTCATCGCGCGACAGCTGCATGCGTTCCGTCCGGACCCGGCCGCGCACCGCTGGGTGCGCTGCATGATCGAGGTCGAGGCCGAGGCCGAGGCCGAGGTCGAGGTCGAGGTCGGGGCCGGGCCGGCCTGAACCGGCGCCCGGTGCCTCAGGTCGCGCCGACGTCGCTCAGGCCAGGCGCGCGAACTGCGCCGTCACCTCGTCCATGAGCTGCAGGATGCGCTCGCTGGTGGTGAAGACCTCGCTGAGCGAGCGCGTGTCCGTGTTGCCCGGCTTGAGCGCTCGCAGCGCGGCATCGAAGAACACGTACTGCTGGTCGACCATCTCGAGCTCGCTGCGCAGACCGGCGCTGGTCTCGGGCGCGGCCTTGAGCACGGCCTGGGCCTGCGTGAACTCTTCGCGGGCCTGGTTGAGCTGGCGTGAGAGGACATCGGCCTGTACGCCCCAGGCGGCGCCGAGGTAGGTGGCGGCCATGCGCTGGCTGAGCATGCGCTGACGCCCCGCAAGGTTGACCAGCCGCCCCACGGGCTTGCCGGACGACTGCTCCAGCAGCGCCGTCCCCTGCTGGGCCAATGCCAGCACCTGCGTGGCAGCCGCCATCACGGCATCGGCGCCCTTGGCACTCGGGCGCTCGCCCACCAGCAGGAGCTTGAAGGCACTCCAGCTGCTGTCCATCTGCTCGTAAACCTTCGCGATGGGCGCGGCATGCGCATAGGCGCGCAGCTCCACGAGATGGCGATCGAAGAGCGCCATCGAATCCGCCAGGACCTTCTCGGCCTGCTCGGTGCGCACCTTCTGCCCGAGGGCGAGATAGGCCTTGGCGCAGCGCTGGCTGAGCATGCGCAGCCGGCCGGCCTTGTTGATGGCATCCGGCAGGTCCCGGACTTCCGCATGGACGTACCCGGCGAAGCACAGGGCGGGCATCCACAGCAGGCACTGACGGCGACGCAATAACTCCATGGCGAGACTCCCGGCCTCTGGTGAATCGAGGCGCCAGTCTAGGGACGCTCGCTACGGGAATCCTTGATGCAGTTTGGCTTTTCGCCGCCTCGGCCGCCGCCGTGCTAGCCCGCCGGGCCAGCGGCCCGCGGACACGTGCAGCGCGTCACGCCGGGGCGCCTGCGCCGGTCAGCGCAGGGCGGCGTTGAGCTGGTCGACCAGCTCGGCCCAGTCCGCATCGGCACGGAGCTCCTCACGCAGCAGCGCCGCCTGAGCCGGGTTCCAGCAGGGCGCCTCCTCGAGCCGCATGGTCTGCGGCAGGGGCGAATGGGACAGGAGGAAGGCCTCGATGCTGGCCGCGTCATGGGCCAGGCCGAGCTGCGCGAAAAGGTCGGAGAAACGGTGCACGGGGGCCTGCATGAGACGCTCCATCGATGGGATGGTGCGCAGCTTAGCGGCTCCGCCGGGCGGTGTCATGCGCAGCGCCTCGATCGCCGATGCCCCCGGGACGCCGCCCCGGCACCGGCCCACGCCCGTCGGCGTTCAGGCCTCCGCGCCGCGGCGCGGCCGGGCCTTCTGGCGCAGGCGGTCCGGGGCCAGGATCTGCAGCTCATAGCCCGAGCCGCCGATGCAGCCCTCCTCCTCCAGCTGCCGCAGGCAACGCGAGAAGGTCTCCGGCGTGATGGCCAGCTGGGAGGCCACGTACTTCTTGCGCTGGATGAAGCGCACCGTGCCGCCCTGCCGCCGGGACATGTCCAGCAGCCACTCCGAGACGCGTCCCAGCGCATCCAGGCTTTCCCGGCGCACGGCCTGGCGGGTCTGCTGCAGCTGCAGCTCGGCCAGCGCCTCCACCACCGATTCCATGGCGGCGCGCCAGGCGGCGGGGTCCTCCGTCGCCCAGGCGTCGATCTGGCTGCGGCTCATGCCCACGGCCAGCACGTCCACCGCGGCCACGGCCCGGAGGTTGTGGGACTCACGCAGCCAGCAGGCCGCGCAGCCCATCCACTCCCCGGCGTCGGCGAGCCGCAGCTGGCGCCACTCGCCCTGGCTGTCGTGATGGCCCAGACAGACGCTGCCCTCCAGCAGCAGCCACATGGTCTCGCAATGCTCGCCCTGCTCGAAGAGCGCCTGACCCGCCGGCACGCGGCGCCATTCGCCGGCCTCCACGAGCACGGCGCGCAGCGGCGCCCCCACCCGTTCGGCAATGAGCGGCTGGGCCATCGCGGCGGTGCGGCGACGGTAGGTTCTTTCCAGGGCGCCCTCGGGTGCTGGCGCCGCCGTCGATGCGAAGTCGATCGATTCCATGCGGGTCTCCTCGGAGTCGTGCCTCTGAATCGTGCACAAGCCTCACTGTGCTGCAACGCGCAACTTCCGTGTTTGAGCGGCATCAATACAGGCGCCTCGCGGCACTGCTCGCTTTTCCTCCCCGCTCTCGTCACCCGCCTTTGCGCAGGCGCAAATCCATGCCTGCATAAGGTTCATACATTCTGCAACTTCAAAAATCCGGGCCGCGCCCCACCGATGCCATGAGCTCCCCTCTTCCCGAACTGGTGTGCCCGGCGGGCAGCCTGCGTGCGCTGCAGATGGCCGTCGACGCCGGTGCCGATGCCGTCTACCTGGGCCTCAAGGACGCCACCAATGCGCGCAACTTCGGCGGCCTGAACTTCGATCTCGAGCAGGTCCGCAGCGGCATCGCCTACGCGCACCAGCGCGGGCGCCAGGTGCTGATGGCGCTCAACACCTATGGGCAGGCTCAGGACCTGAGCCCCTGGCACGCGGCCGTCGATCGCGCCGCCGACCTCGGGGCGGATGCCCTCATCGTGGCCGACATCGGGGTGCTCGCGCATGCCGCGCGCCGCCATCCCGGACTGCGCCTGCATCTGTCGGTGCAGGCCTCGGCCACCAGTTACGAGGCGATCAACTTCTACCGCGAGCGCTACGGCATCCAGCGCGCCGTGCTGCCCCGCGTGCTCACGCTCCAGCAGGTGCAGCACGTCATCCGTCACACGCCGGTGGAGATCGAGGTCTTCGGCTTCGGCAGCCTGTGCGTGATGGTCGAAGGGCGCTGCGCGCTGTCCTCCTACGCCACGGGTCAGTCGCCCAACACGCACGGCGTCTGCTCGCCGCCCGCCTTCGTGCAATGGGAACAGCGCGGGGACAGCGTGGAGGCGCGCCTCGGCGGCGTGCTCATCGACCGCTACGGCCCCGACGAGCCCCGCGGCTACCCGACGCTGTGCAAGGGCCGCTTCGACGTCCAGGGCGAGCGGGACTACGCGCTGGAGGAGCCGACCAGCCTCAACACCCTCGCGCTGCTGCCGCAGCTGATCGAGTCGGGCGTCCGCGCCATCAAGATCGAGGGTCGCCAGCGCAGCCCGGCCTACGTCGCGCAGGTGACCCGCGTCTGGCGCGAGGCCATCGACCGTGCCGGCTCCGGCGAGCGCTATGCCGTGACGCCGGCCTGGCAGCACACGCTCTCGCACTGGGCCGAGGGCCAGCAGAGCACGCTGGGCGCCTTCGACCGCCCCTGGCGCTGAACCTCCATCGAGCACGCGACATGACGACCCACACCGACGCCCCCTCCCTCACCATCGGCCCGCTGCAGTACTGGTGGCCGCGCCAGGCGGTCCTGCATTTCTATGCCGACATGGCCGACAGCCCCGCCGACACCGTCGTGCTGGGCGAGGTCACCTGCTCGCGCCGCAATGACTTCTCACTGGACGACTGGCTCGCCATCGGCCGCGAGCTCCAGCAGGCCGGCAAGCGCGTGCGCCTGGCCAGCCTGCCGCTGCTCATGTCGGAAGCCGAGCTGCGCGGTCTGCGCCGCGTGGCCGAGGCCGCGCTGCGGGAGGCGGTGCCGATGGACTTCGAGGCGGGCGACGCCGCCGCCCTGCAGGTCTGGCAGCAGCTGCGGCAAGACCTGACCCCGTCGGCCGCAGGCAGCCGCCTGGTGCTGGGCCCGCACATCAACGTCTACAACCAGCCGGCCCTGATGGAACTGGCCGGCCTGGGCGTCGGCACCTGGGTGGCGCCTGCCGAGCTCGCGCTCCCGGCCATCGCGCAATGCAACCCGCCGGCCGCCCCGGTGCGCAGCGACGAGCGCCCGATCACCACGGAGCTGCTCGCCTTCGGCCGCATGCCGCTGGCCTTCTCGGCCCGCTGCTTCACCGCGCGGCATCACCGCCTCAGCAAGGACCAGTGCGACTTCCGCTGCCGGGACGATGCCGACGGCCTGCTGCTGAGCACCAGCGAGGGCCAGCCCTTCCTCGCGCTCAACGGCATCCAGACGCAGTCGGCCGGCCTGCAATGCCTGATCGGCGAGCGCGAATCCGCGGCCGCCGCCGGGGTGCGCGCCCTGCGGCTCTCGCCCTGCAGCGGGGACTTCCGCCAGGTGGTGGCGCTGTTCGACGGTGTCTACCGCCGGCAGGCCCCCGCGGACGAGGCCCTCGCCGCGCTGCGAGCCCTGGCGCTGCCCGGCGAGCTGGTGCACGGCTTCGCGCACCGGCAGCCGGGCATGCAGCAAGTCGCCTGACGGCAGGCCGCTGGCGGGCCCCGAGCACCGTCGCGCCCTTGTCGATGCATCCGCTCAGCCCGTCACGAATCTCCCAACTCTCCTCAGCCCCCCATCGCCATGGCCCACACCTCATCGCAGCCGTCCCGTCTTCCGCCGCCCGCGGCCCTGCTGGATACCGTGCGGCGCCTCGTTCGCCGCCTGCCGGTGGAGCCGCCGTCCTTCGTCGCCGCGCGCCTGCTGGACCGTCTGCTGCTGCCGAGGCTGGACGAGTCCCAGCGCGTCGCACTGTCCGGCAAGGCGCTGGAGCTGGAAGTGCTGGAGCCCGGCCTGCGCCTGCGCCTGCAGCTGGAGGCGGACGGCTTCCGCCCGGCGCCGCGCGGCGCCCCGATCGCGCTGACCATCCGCGCACGCAGCGAAGGCCTGTGGAAGCTGCTGCGCGGCGAAGAGGACGCAGACCGCCTCTTCTTCGACCGCGCCCTCGTGATGGAGGGCGACACGGAGTTCGGCCTGATGCTGAAGAACACGCTCGACGCCATCGGCCCCTTGCTGCCCGTCCGCGCCGCCTGATCTGCCGACTGTTCTGCCGCCGGTCCTCACCGGCCGGCCCCTGCCCCACGGCTGTACCCGGCCCGGCCGTGTGCCCCCTCGCCGCTGTCCCCGGTCCGGCGCGGATTGATCTGCATCAAAAGCTTCATTCTTGATATTGATTCAGGTCGCTTCCGCCGGCACAATTCCTACATCCAATATGGAGCTTTAAAGATGACCACCCTCACCGTCCCCCGCATCCATGTGCCCGACCTGCCGCCCCAGGAGCGCCACCCCACCATCTTCGGCGCCTTCGAGGCCCTGCCGGTGGGCGGCTTCCTCGAGCTGAGCAACGACCACAACCCCGAGCCCCTGCGTCGTCAGTTCCAGGTGCTGTGGCCTGAGCAGTTCGCCTGGGAGGCCCTGGAATCCGGCCCGGAGCAGTGGAAGGTCCGCATCTCCCGCAAGCCCGCGGGCAAGAGCTGCTGCGGCTGCTGCAGCTGATTCCCCCGCCGGCGGCGCCCGCGCTGCCGCCGGCCTGCCCTGAGGGTCGTCGCCCGCGGCGACCAGGAGCCCTGACACCATGAGCACCGTTCTGTTCCGTCTCGAGGAGCCTCCCGCCCGGCGGGACGGCTTCGCCCTCTGGCAGCTGGGCTTCCGGCCCTTCTATCTCCTCGCCGCGCTGCAGGCGCTGCTGATGGTGCCGCTGTGGGCCCTGCAGTTCAGCGGCTGGCTGCCGCACCCGCTGCTGGCCGGTGCCGCCTGGCATGCCCACGAGATGGTCTTCGGCTATGCCCTGGCGGTGGTCATCGGTTTCCTGTTCACGGCCGGGCGCAACTGGTCCGGCCAGCCGACGCCCACGGGTCGCGCCCTGCAGCTCATCGCCGCCCTGTGGGTCCTGGCCCGGCTGGCGGTGCTGAGCCCCTGGGGCTGGCTCTCCCTGGCGCTCAACGTGGCCGTGCCCTGGACCGCAGCCTGGGGCCTGTGGCAGGCGCTGCACCGGGCGGGAAACCGCCGCAACTACTTCTTCGTCGGCCTGCTGGTGCTGATGGGCGTGGGCAGCGCGCTGCTGCACCTCGCCAGCCTAGGCGTGCTGACCCTGCCGGCCCTCGCCGGTGCCGGCGTGCCGCTGGGTCTGGACGTCGTGCTGCTCATGATTGCCGTGATGGCCGGCCGCGTGGTGCCCATGTTCTCCAACAATGGCATTCCCGGGCTGCAGGCCCGGCGCGAGCCGCGCGTCGAGCAGATCGCCCTGGGCAGCGTGATCGCGCTGATCCCGCTGGACGCCCTCGGCGTGACCGGGCTGCCGACGCAGCTCGTGCTGGGCGTCGCCCTGCTGGCCCACACCTGGCGCTGGTGCCTGTGGCAGCCCTGGAAGACCCGGCGCAACCCGCTGGTGTGGGTGCTGCATGCCGCCTACCTGTGGCTGCCCGTGCATCTGGCCCTGCGGCTGGCCTCTCTGATCTGGCAACTACCGAGCGGCCCGGCCATGCACGCCCTGACCGTCGGCGTGATCGGCATGATCACCCTCGGCATGATCACGCGCACCGCGCTGGGCCACACCGGGCGGCGCCTGGAGGCCGGGCCGGTGGAGACCGCCGCCTACGCGAGCCTGTTCCTCGCGGCCCTGGTGCGCGTCACCGTGCCGCTGCTGGCGCCCGCGCTGCTGATGCAGGCGGCGCTGGCCTCGTCGGTCCTGTGGAGTGTGGCGTTCGCGCTCTATCTGTGGCGCTATACGCCATTTCTGCTGCGCCCTCGCGCCGACGGTCAGCCCGGTTGACCCCGCACGGAAGACAATCCCGCCATGCGACTCACCACCATGACCGACTACGCGCTGCGCCTGCTGATCTATCTCGGCAGCCATCCGGAGCGCCTGTGCACCACCGCGGAGGTCGCCTCGGCCTACGAGATCTCCGAGGCGCACATGACCAAGATCACCCACCAGCTGGGCCTGGGCGGCTGGATCCACACCGTGCGTGGCAAGGGCGGCGGCATGCGCCTCGCGCACGCCCCGGCGGACATCAACCTCGGTGCCCTGGTGCGCGCGGTGGAGCCCGATTTCCATCTCGTCGAATGCCTGGGCGAGGACAGCGACTGCCGCCTGACGCAGCGCTGCCGCCTGACCAAGATCTTCACCGGCGCCCTCGCTGCCTTCCTGTCCGAACTGGACCGGCACACGCTGGCCGACCTCCTGCCGCCCCCGGGCCGCAAGCTGCCGCTGCGCACCCCGCCCGACATCCCCATCCGAACCGCGAAGGCCTGAGCGCCCATGCAAGCCCCTGAGCCTCCCGCCGCCGAACGCGCGGCCCGCCGCGTCATTCCCATCCAGGCCGACGCCGCCCCCGCCGGCACCGCGCTGTACGCCGCGGAAAAGAAGATCTACCCGCGCGCCGTCAGTGGCCGCTTCGCCAACTGGCGCTGGGCACTGGTGGCCCTCACGCAGGCCTTCTTCTACGGCATGCCCTGGCTGCAGTGGGAAGGGCGGCAGGCGCTGCTGTTCGACCTCGTCGGCGGCCGCTTCTACATCGGCGCGCTGGTCTTCTACCCGCAGGACCTGATCTACCTCGCCACGCTGCTCGTCTTCAGCGCGCTGCTGCTCTTCTTCTTCACCGCGCTCGCCGGGCGCCTGTGGTGTGGCTATGCCTGCCCGCAGACCGTCTACACCGAGCTCTTCCTCTGGATCGAGCGCCACACCGAGGGCGACCGCCAGGCCCGCATGCGCCTGGACGCCTCGCCCTGGAACGTCGAGAAGCTCTGGCGCAAGTCCGCCAAGCACGGCGGCTGGATCGCGCTGGCGCTGTTCACGGGCTTCAGCTTCGTCGGCTACTTCAGCCCCATCCGGGCGCTGACGGAGGCGCTGTTCGCCTGGAGCCTCTCGCCCTGGGAGGCCTTCTGGGTGCTGTTCTACGCGGGCGCCACCTACGGCAACGCCGGCTGGCTGCGCGAGCAGATGTGCAAGTACATCTGCCCCTACGCCCGCTTCCAGAGCGCGCTGATCGATGCCGACTCACTGATCATCACCTACGACGCCCGCCGCGGCGAGCCGCGCGGCGCCCGATCGCGCAAGTCCGCCGAGGTGCTCGCCGAGGGCCGCGGCGATTGCGTGGACTGCACCCTGTGCGTGCAGGTGTGCCCCACCGGCATCGACATCCGTAAGGGCCTGCAGAACGAGTGCATCGGCTGCGCCGCCTGCATCGACGTCTGCGATCAGGTCATGGACAAGATCGGCGCGCCGCGCGGCCTGATCCGCTACGACACCGAGAACGGCGTGGCGCATGGGCTCAGCCGCGCCCAGATGTGGCGGCGCACGCTGCGCCCCCGTGTGCTGATCTACGGCGGCGCGCTCGCCGTGCTCGGTGCCCTGATGCTGTGGCAGCTGAGCCAGCGCAGCACGCTGCTGATCGACGTCATCAAGGACCGCGGCGTGATGGCGCGCCAGGTCGAGGACGGCCAGATCGAGAACGTCTACCGCCTGCAGCTGCTCAACCGCAGCGAGCGCACCCTGCACCTGCAGTTCGAGGCCGAAGGTCTGCCCGGCCTGAGGGTGGTGGGCGGCGAACGCGTGACGGTGGACCCGGCGGCCATCGTGTCCCTGCCGGTGCAGCTGCGCCTGCCGCCCGGTGCCGTGCAGGAGAGCGGCGCGCGGCGCGTGCGACTGCTGGCCCGGGACCTCGACCACCCCGAGACCCCGGCCTTCCAGGCCGAGGCCAGCTTCTTCGTGCCGCGCTGAAAGACCTGACCCCATGGACCCGCAAGAGAACGCCGACGCCACCGAGGAGGCCCGCCTCCTGGCCGTGCTGCGCCGGGTGGCCGACCCCGAGATCGGCGAGAGCATCGTGGACCTCGGCCTCGTGGGCCGCCTGGACCTCGCGCCGGGGCGCGTCGCGCTGTCGCTCATCCCCACCAGCGCCACCTGCCCCATGGCGGACGTGCTGATCGAGGATGCCGAGCTCGCGCTGCGCGAGGCCTGCCCGCCGGACTGGACGGTGGAGGTCGAGATGGACTGGAACGCCGTCTGGACGCCGCAGCGCATGTCGCCCGCGCTGCGCCTGCGCCTGGGATGGGACTGAACCGCCGCCCCGGCCTGCCGGGCTGGGGCCTGGCGCTGGCCCTGCTCCTCGCCCTGCTGAACCTGATGGCCGCGCTGGCCGGCGGTCTGCAGCGCCTGGGCAGCCTGCCGACGGGGCTGTCGGCCCTGGCGCAGACCGCGCTGCAGCACCATGGCGTGCTGATGCTGGGCGGCTTCTTCGCCACGCTCATCGCGCTGGAGAGGGCCGCGGCCCTCGGGCGTGGCCTCCTGGTGCCCTTGCTGTGCGGCCTGGCGGGCCTCACCCTGCTGGCCGGCCAGCCGATCCCGGCGCTCGCGCTGTGGATGGCGGGCACCCTCGGGCTGCTGAGCCTCTACCTGCGGGCCGGCGACACCCGCGCGTGGTCCCTGCCCCTGGTCATCGAGGCCAGCGCCTGCCTGCCCCTGCTGATGGCCCTGGCCGCCCATGCCGTGGCGGTCGACACGGCGCTGCGCTGGAACGGCTCGCTCTTCCTGCTGCTGACCATCGCCGGCGAGCGGCGGGAGCTCTGCCGCTTGCTGCCGCTGGGCCCGCTGGCCCGCCACAGCTTCCTGGCGCTGTGGCTGGGGCTGCTCGCGAGCGGCGTGCTGAGCCTGTGGCACCCCGCGCTGGCCGAGCGGCTGTGCTGGCCGCTGCTGGGGGCCCTTGCGCTGTGGCTGATGGCCTTCGACATCGCCCGTCGCCAATGGCACGCCCGGGGCTGGGCCGGCCACACCGCGCGCTGTCTGCTGGTCGGCTATGCCTGGGCGGCGATCGCCGCGCTGGCGGGGCTGCTGGGCCAGCCCACCTTCGCCTGGCATGCGCTGTGGCTCGGCTTCGTGATGGCCATGGTCTTCGGGCACGCGCCCATCATGCTGCCGGCGCTGCTGCGCCTCAGCCCCCGCTACAGCGCCTGGGCACAGCTGCCGCTGGGTCTGATGGGCGTGAGCCTGGTGCTGCGCGGTGCCGGCCAGGCGGGGCTCGCGCCCGCCCTGCTCCCCTGGGCCGGCGGGCTGCATGCGCTCGCCCTGCTGAGTTTCGGGCTGCTGATGGCCGGGCTGTGCCGGGCCGGGCGGCGCTGAACGCCCGCAGCGAACGCCTCAAGACTCGCGGTGTCAGGCCCGATGCCGCTGGCTCGGCTCGGCATGGCAGATGAGGCCGCCGCCGCCGCTCTTGGCCCGGTACATGGCCGCATCCGCCGCGGCGATGAGCGCCTCGGCATCCTCGCCGTGATCGGGGAAGCGGGCCACGCCGACGCTGGCGCCCACCTCCAGATCGCGGCCTTCCCAGCGCACGGGCTCGGCCAGGGCGTCGCGCACCTTGCGGGCCACCACATCGACATCCTCGGCCTCATGCACCTGGTCGAGCAGGATCACGAATTCGTCCCCGCCAATCCGCGCGACGGTGTCGGACTCCCGCACGAGGTGGCGCAGTCGCTGAGCAAGGGTGCGCAGCACGGCGTCCCCCGCCGCATGGCCTTCGCCGTCGTTGACTTCCTTGAAGCGGTCGAGGTCGACGAAAAGCATGGCCAGGCGCCCCTGGTCCCGGCGCGCATGGGCCAGCGCATGGTCGAGGCGGTCCATGAAGAAGCGGCGGTTCTGCAGGCCGGTGAGGCTGTCATGGCTCGCCAGATGATCCAGCTCCCGCTGCTTCTGCGCGAGCTTGGAGAACTGCGCGACGATCTGCTGCTGCATGTGCTCGATGGCACGGGCCAGCGTGCCGATCTCGTCGTCCCGCTGCACGGGCAGCGGGTCGCCCGCCTTGCCGTCGACAAAGCCGTCGACGGCCCCCACGATCTGCGCGAGCGGCCGCGTCAGGGCCCGCGCCATCAGCGCGGCCAGCAGGACCGCCAGGGCGCTGAAGCCGGCCACGATGCGCAGCACCATCGCGCCCAGGCTGTCGCTGTCCGACAGCACGGCCGACAGCGGCTGCGACAGGCCGAGCAGGAAGTCCTCCTCCGCCTTCAGCGCCGATCCCGGCTGGCGCACGAAGGCCGCGACCGCGACCGGCCCCTGGGACTCCTCGGAGCGGGCCACCACCGTCTTCTCGTCCGCACCGCCCGGCGTGACCAGCAGCTCGCGCACCGCCGGGAACTCGTCCTGCACCAGGGCGGACTGGCCGCGGTCGAAGGCGAAGGCCTTGCGCGGATCGGGATGGATGAGGTACTCGCCCTGCGCATTGCTGAGGTAGAGCTGCAGCCCGGGCGGCAGATCGGCGGCGAGCTGGCCGAAGAGCCCGTTGAGATCGACGTTGATGACCATGACGCCCAGCACCACGCCATGCACGTCCATGACGGGCGCCGCCACCTCCAGCGAGGGCTTGCCCTGCCCGGCATGGGCGCCCAGCTCGTGGTTGATCACGGCCCGCGACACATACACCTGCCCCGCATGCAGCCGCAGGGTCTCGTAGACATAGGGGTAGTGCCCCTTCTCCTGCAGGTCCTCGCCCTGCACGCGCATCACGCCGAGGTCGTCGCGGTCCACGCGCACGCGCTCGACACCATGGTTCGCCGCGTCCAGCAGCCGCATCTGGAAGTACTCGGGATGCGTCTCCAGCATCTGGCGGAACAGCAGCGCGAGGGTGGTCTCGTTGCGCGCCAGCTGCTCCGGATCGCTGCGCAGCAGCAGGCGGCCGGACCCCGGATGACCGGCCACGAGCCGCACGTCCCGCGCCGTGTTGTCCAAGCCCACCGCGAGCTGGCGCACGAGCACGCGCGTGGCCGTCACGAGCCGCTGCTCGGCGGCCGCGACCATCATGTGCCGGCTCGCGCTGTAGGCGTAGTAGCCCGTGAGCCCGGCCACCACCACCCCGGCCACGGCCAGGGCGGCGCCGAGCCGCCAGGCGATGCCGAGTCTCATCGCTGCAGCACCCGCGACGCGGAGTCGCCCGAGTGGATGCGCGCCCAGTAGTGCTCGCGCCGCTCCTCGCTCTCCACCGGCTCCAGCCAGCGCAGCGGCACCTGCGGGGCGCTGGCCACGGAGTCGCTCACGGTGTTGGCCAGCCCCTGGCGCGTGACCAGGAGGCCGCTGGCGGGCTCCTCGAGCATGAAGTTGATCCAGGCGTGGGCCAGCTCGGGGTCCCCGGTGCTCGTGGAGATCGCCCAGCAGTCGAGCCAGGCCAGCGCCCCTTCGCGCGGGATCACGTAGCCCACGTCGGCGCCGGCCGCCTTCAGCAGATGGAGCTGCTGCAGGCCATAGTTGGCGTACATGAGCGCCACCTTGTGCCGCATGAAGAGCTGCACGGATTCCTCGGGCAGGCTGTAGAAGCCCAGGACGTTGCGGCGCAGCGCGATGAGCTTGTCCACCGCCGGGCCCCATTGGCGCTCGCCCAGCTCGAAGGGCTGCTGCCAGCCGAGGGCGAGGGCCGCCAGCGAGAAGTTGTGGGTGCCGCCGGCATAGGCCAGCACCTTGCCCCGCCAGCGCGGGTCCCACAGGGCCTGCAGCGACTCGGGCGGCGCGCTCAGCTGGCGGCGGTCATAGATCAGCCCCATCTCGGAGTAGGTGTAGGGCACGCCAAAGACCTGCGTGCGGCCGTCCACCCGGCGGATCAGCCCGGGAATGGCGGACAGCTCCCGGAAGCGCGGCCGCTGGCGGCGCGTGTTGGGGACCCGCTCCAGCTCGATGGGCCGGGCGATGCCCTGGTCGATGTATTGCTGCAGCTCGGCCGTGTTGAGCGCAAAGACATCGAAGTCCCGCCCGCGCCCGGACAGCAGGCGCTGGCGCATGGCCTCATCGGAGCCGACGACGGTCAGCTCCACCCGCGCGCCGGTGCGCTGGGTGAAGCCCTGCAGCACCTCCGGATCGGCGTAGCCGGGCCAGGCCAGGACCCGCAGCACCTTGCCCGCGGGCTCGGCGGCAACCGCATGCGCCAGACCCAGGGCCCAGAACAGCAAAGGCAACAGGATGCGCAACGGCAACGTCATGACGGCATCCTAGAGGACGGAAGGGCTGGCGCGCCGGTCCGTGGGGGTCTGCACCACAGCGACGGTGCCTCGATCCGCGACAGATGCCGCGATTTGACGCCGAAACGGCCCGTTTCCCGCCCGGCTCACACGCCGCCGGTCACCGGCAGGCCATGGGCCAGCCACGCAGCCATGCCCCCGGAGAGATTGCGGACGCGGCCGTGGCCCAGGTGACGCAGGTAGTTCATGGCCTGCTGGCTGCGGCCACCGGCGGCACAGGCCAGGATCAGATCCGCATCGCTTGGCAGTTCGGCGTGGCGCCGCTCGAATTCGCTCAGGGGCATGTGCAGCAGCCGTTCGACGCCATAGCCAAGCCGGGCCACCTCATGCCCCTCGCGCACATCGACCAGCCAGGCGCCCTCGCGGACGGCCTCGAGGGCGGCTCGGGGGTCGAGTTGAAGCAGCGGCAGGGACAAGGACATGGGCAGGGACTCCATCGGGACGGGCACAGCATAGTCGCCGGAGCGTTCCGTCAAGCCTTGAAATCAGGGCTTGAAATCACGGTTTGAGGAACGGCGCCCGGGCGTCGCTCAGGCGCGCATGGTGGCGGGCGAGCTGGCCGCAGACCAGGTCGCACAGGGCATAGACCGAGGGGTCGGCGATGCGGTAGTAGACGCTGGTGCCGCGCCCCTCCCGGTCCACGAGGCCGTGGCGCTGCAGCTGCGCCAGGTGGCGGGAGATGTTGGCCGCGCTGCTGCCACAGGCCCGGGCCAGCTCGCCCACGCACCGGGGCTGCTCGCGCAACTGGTTGAGCACGCGCAGACGGCTGGGCTCGGCCAGCAGCTGGAAGAAGCCCGCCACCTGGGCCAGCGCGCTGTCGGGCAGGTCGCGAATGCCGCAGTGCTCGGGCAGCGGCGCGGCCACGCCGGGGCGCTTGGCCTGCGGAAGCGGCGCCGAAACAGCGGGGGCGGCGGGGTCGGGAAGCAACGACATCGTGCAGACCTCAAGCCAGGGGCAGACCGCCGCCGGGGCGCGTGCCCGGCTCGGCCAGGCACGGACCCTTGTGGGCCGGGCGGGTCTTTGTTTTCATGTTTGACTATTTGCGTGATTGCGCAAATAATAAATGCAACGAGACCTGCTGTCCAGCCTTCCGCCGACCCACCATGCGTACGCCCTCTCCTCTCTTCCCTGTGGCCCTGCTGCTTGCGGCGCTTGCCGGCCTGCCCGGGCCCGCGGGGGCCCAGCCGCCCACGCTGCAGACCTATGTCGCGCAGCCGGACCGTGCGGCCCAGGGCCTGCGCTACGAGGCTCGCGTCGAGGCCGTGCGCCAGACCACGCTGGCGGCGCAGGTCGCCGGCGCCGTCGTGCAGCTGGACGTCCGGCCCGGCGATGCCGTCAAGGCCGGGCAGTTGCTGATGCGCCTGGACGCCCGCAGCGCCGACCAGAGCGCCCAGGCCAGCGAGGCCCAGGCCGGCGTGGCCCGCGCCCAGCTGGACCTCGCCCGGCGCGAGCTGGACCGCCAGCAGCAGCTCTTCCGCCAGCACTTCATCAGCCAGGCCGCGCTGGACCAGGCGGAGGCACAGTTCCAGGCGACGCAGGCCCAGGTGCAGGCGCAGCTGGCCCAGGCCGGCGCCGCGCGCAGCCAGAGCGCCTGGTACCAGCTGCGTGCGCCCTTCGCCGGCGTGATCGCCGAGGTGCCCGTGGTGCAGGGCGACATGGCCCTGCCCGGGCGCAGCCTGGCCGTCCTCTACGACCCCAGCGCCCTGCGCGTGACCGCCCATGTGCCCCAGGCGGAGGTGCGGGCCGTGCAGGCCGCCCTGGAGCGCAAGGAGGCGGGCATCGCGCTGGTGATCGACCTCCCGGCGCTCGGCCTCCTGGGCCAGGCGCCCCGCCGCGTCCAGTGGCTGCCCACCGTGGACGGCCACAGCGGCACCGTCGAGCTGCGGGCAGAGCTGCCCTCGCCGCTGACGGGCCAGCTCCAGTCGCTCGTGCCGGGGCAGTTCGCCCAGGTCCGGCTGGTCGGCGCGTCCGCGGAGCCGGGCCGGGCCGGCGTGCTGACCGTGCCGGCGCAGGCCGTGGTCCGCCGTGCCGAGATGACCGGCCTCTACGTGCTCAATGCCGAGGGCCGCCCCCTGCTGCGCCAGGTGCGCCTGGGCGAGGCGCGTGGCAGCCAGATCGAGATCCTGAGCGGGCTTCGCGCCGGCGAGCGCGTCGCCCTGGAGCCGCAGGCCGCGGCCCGCGTGCGCTGAACGGGGATGGACATGGCTGACCGCTCCCCCCACGCCCTCGGCCTCTCCGGCCGCATCGCCGCCTTCTTCCAGGCCGCGCAGATCACGCCGCTGCTGGCCCTCGTCGCGATGCTGCTGGGCCTCTTCGCCGTGATGGTCACGCCGCGCGAGGAGGAACCGCAGATCAACGTCACGATGGCCAACGTGCTGGTGCCCTTCCCGGGCGCCTCGGCCAAGGACGTCGAGCAGAAGGTCGCCGGCCCCGGCGAGCAGGTGCTGTCGCGCATGGCAGGCGTCGAACACGTGATGTCCGTGTCCCAGCCCGGCCTCGCCGTCCTGACCGTGCAGTTCAAGGTCGGCGTGCCCCGCACCGAGGCGCTGGTGCGCCTGCAGGAGACGGTGAGCAGCCATGCCGACTGGCTGCCCGCCGGCCTGGGCGTGCAGACGCCGCTGATCAAGCCCAAGGGCATCGACGACGTGCCCATCGTCAGCCTCACCCTCTACAGCACCCAGCCCGAGACCGGTGCGGCGGACCTCGAGCGCGTGGCCCACAGCCTCGAGGCCGAGCTCAAGCGCGTGCCGGGGACGCGCGACGTCGTCAGCATTGGCGGCCCGGGGCATGCTGTGCAGGTGCAGATCGATGCCGATCGCCTCGCCCGTGCGGGCCTGAGCGTCGGCGAGCTGCGCCAGGCGCTGCAGTCCGCGCAGATGGGCCTGCCGCTCGGCGATCTGCTGCAAGGCGGTCAGGCCGTCGCGCTGGAGGCCGGCCCCTGGCTCCGCAGCGCCCGCGACCTCGAGGAGCTGGTCGTCGCCGTGCGCGGCGGCAAGCCGCTCTTCCTGCGCGAGGTGGCCCGCATCGTCGACGGCCCGCTCACGCCCGGCCGCTACGTCTGGCATGGCAGCGGCGGCGCTCCGCACGCCGAGGGCGCGGCCTCGGCGGTCCGCGGCGAGTTCCCCGCCATCACCCTGGCCATCACGAAGAAGGCCGGCGAGAACGCCATCGACGTCGCCAATGCTTTGATGCAGCGCGTGGACTCGCTGCGCAACACCGTCATCCCCGCGGACGTGCAGGTGCAGGAGACGCGCAACTACGGCGCCACGGCCAACGACAAGGCGCAGAAGCTCATCCAGAAGCTGCTCTTCGCCACGGCCTCGGTCGTCGCGCTGGTCTTCCTCGCGCTGGGCCGGCGCGAGGCCGCCATCGTGGGCACCGCCGTGATCCTCACGCTGACGGTCACGCTCTTCGCCTCCTGGGCCTGGGGCTTCACGCTCAACCGCGTCTCGCTCTTCGCGCTGATCTTCTCCATCGGCATCCTCGTGGACGACGCCATCGTCGTCGTCGAGAACATCCATCGCCATCAGCAGCTGCATCCGCAGCGAACGCTCGCGCAGCTGATCCCGGGCGCGGTCGACGAAGTCGGCGGGCCCACCATCCTCGCCACGCTGACGGTCATCGCGGCGCTGCTGCCCATGGCCTTCGTGAGCGGGCTGATGGGGCCGTACATGGGGCCCATCCCCATCAACGCGAGCATGGGCATGCTGCTGTCCCTGGCCATCGCCTTCGTCGTCACGCCCTGGCTGGCCCGGCTGTGGATGAAGGCGCTGCCGGCCGCTCATGCCGGCGATCCCGAGGCCCTGCATGGCCTGTCGGCGCGGCTGGCGCCGGTCTTCACACGGCTGTTCACGCCCCTGCTCGACGAGCGCCGCGGCCCGCGCAGCCGGCGCCTGCTGGGCGCGGGCATCGCCGGCCTGATCGTGCTGTCGCTGGCCCTGCCCGCGGCCGGTCTCGTGATGCTCAAGATGCTGCCCTTCGACAACAAGTCCGAGCTGCAGGTGGTGGTGGACATGCCCGCCGGCACGCCGCTGGAGCAGACGGCCGCCGTGCTGCACGAGCTGGGCGCCTACCTCTCGACGCAGCCTGAGGTCCAGCACTACCAGGCCTACGCGGGCACCGCCTCGCCGATCAACTTCAACGGCCTCGTGCGCCAGTACGACCTGCGCGCCGGCAGCGAGCAGGGCGACCTGCAGGTGAACCTGGTCGACAAGCACCATCGCTCGGCCCAGAGCCATGCCATCGCCACGCGCCTGCGGGCGCCGCTGCAGGCCATCGGCCAGCGCTTCGGCGCGAACGTCAAGATCGTCGAGGTGCCGCCCGGGCCGCCGGTGCTGGCGCCGCTGGTGGCCGAGGTCTACGGCGCGGACGACGCCGGCCGGCTGCAGCTCGCCCGCCAGGTCCGCCGGGTCTTCGAGGCCCAGGCCGGCATCGTCGACGTGGACGACAGCGGCATCGCCGCCGCGCCGCGCCAGCTGCTGCTCGTGCAGCGCGCCCGCGCGGCCGAGCTGGGCGTGAGCCAGGCCGACATCGTGAGCACGCTGCGCACCGCGCAGGCCGGCGAGTCCGTCGTCTACCTGCACGACCAGCGCAAGTCCCCCAGCGCCGTGCGCCTGCAGCTGCCCCCCGAGCAGCAGGGCCGGCTCGACGCCCTGCTCTCGCTGCGCGTGCGCTCGGCGCAGGGCGCGCTCGTGCCGCTGCGCGAGCTGGTGACCATCTCCGACACCCAGCGCGAGCAACCGATCCACCACAAGGACCTGCTGCCCGTGACCTATGTCGTGGGCGACATGGCCGGCCGCGTGGACAGCCCGCTCTACGGCATGTTCCAGATGCGCGGGGCGATCGCCCAGCTGAAGGCGCCCGACGGCGGCCCCGTCGCCGAGTCCTTCATCCGCCCGCCCGAAGACGCCTTCCGCGGCTACGCCCTGAAGTGGGACGGCGAGTGGCAGATCACCTACGAGACCTTCCGCGACATGGGCGCCGCCTATGCCGTGGGCCTCGTGCTCATCTACCTGCTCGTGGTGGCGCAGTTCGGTTCCTACCTCACGCCGCTCATCATCATGGCGCCCATCCCGCTGACCCTCATCGGCGTGATGCCCGGCCACGCGCTGCTGGGCGCCCAGTTCACCGCCACCAGCATGATCGGCATGATCGCGCTGGCCGGGATCATCGTGCGCAACTCGATCCTGCTCGTCGACTTCATCCACCTGCAGGTGCGTGCCGGCATGGCCTTCGAGACCGCCATCCTGCGCTCCGCCATCACCCGCGCCCAGCCCATCCTGCTGACGGGCCTGGCCGCGATGCTGGGCGCCTTCTTCATCCTCGACGACCCCATCTTCAACGGCCTGGCCATCTCGCTGATCTTCGGCATCCTGGTCTCGACGCTGCTGACGCTGATCGTCATCCCGACGCTCTATTTCGTCGCCTACCGGCACCGCCTGCCCCTGCTTCAAGCGCAGCCGGCAGCGGCGGCCTCCCTCCCCTCTCCCGAAGGAGCCTGACATGACCTCCTGGCAGATCGTCCGCATCGCCGCCGGCAGCTTCGTGCTGCTGTCTCTCGCCCTGGGCATCCCCGGCAGCCCGCTGTTCCTTTCACAATGGTGGCTGGCCTTCACGGCCTTCGTCGGGCTGAACCTGCTGCAAAGCGGCTTCACCCGCTGGTGCCTGATGGAGACCCTGCTGCGCAAGCTCGGGGTGAGCCCGGGCTGCTGATTCGAGGAGGACACCATGCATCTGGTCTGCGCCCATTGCGGGGCCACCAACCGCGTGCCACCGGAGCGCCTGCAGGACGGACCGGTCTGCGGCCGCTGCGGGGCCGAGATCGCCCCGGCGCGCCCGCTGGCGCTCGGCGACGCCCATTTCGCCGACTACATCGCACGGACCGAGGCGCCCGTCGTGGTGGACTTCTGGGCGGCCTGGTGCGGCCCCTGCCGCATGATGACGCCCCAGTTCGAGGCCGCCGCGGCGCAGGCCCCGGGCCTGCGTTTCGTGAAGGTGGACACCGAGGCCAGCCCGCAGACGGCGGCGCGCCTCGGCATCCGCAGCATTCCCACGCTGGCGCTGTTCCAGGGCGGCCGCGAGGTGGCGCGCCAGAGCGGCGCCATGCCCGCGGCCGAGCTGCTGCGCTGGCTCCAATCGCATCTCCAGAAAGGACAGGCCTGATGAGCGACGAACTCGTGCGCGTTGAACTGGTCCAGCAGGCGGACTACCGCTTCGACACCCGCTTCGGCGGCGACGTCCCCGCCGTGCTGACCGACGAGCCGCCCCCTCTCGGCACCGGCCGGGGGCCCTCGCCCGTGCAGCTGCTGTGCGCGGCGGTGGGCAACTGCCTGTCGGACTCGCTGCTCTTTGCGCTGCGCAAGTACAAGCAAGCGCCCGAGCCGCTGCGCTGCAGCGTCGAGGCGCAGGTCGGCCGCAATGCCGAGGGCCGCGTGCGCGTGCTGGCGATGCAGGCGCGACTCCAGCTGGGCGTGCCGGCGGGCCAGCTCCAGCACCTGGATCGCGTGCTGAGCCAGTTCGAGGCCTTCTGCACCGTGACCCAGAGCGTGGGCCAGGGCATCGCCATCCGCACCGAGGTGCTCGATGCCGACGGCGTGCTGCTCAAGCCCGCCACGCCCTTGTCCCCCTGATCTCCTGAAGACCCCGAATCTCTCTTCCCCACATCACACCAAGGAGTGAATCATGCAAGCCAATGTCGGAACCCTGGACCGCGCCATGCGCATCATTGCCGGCCTCGTGCTGATCGCCTGCACCCTGCTGGGCTTCATCGGCGCCTGGGGCTGGATCGGCGTCGTCTTCGTGGCCACCGGCGCCCTGCGCTTCTGCCCGGCCTACCTGCCCTTCGGCATGAGCACCTGCAAGCTGCCTGACAACAAGCAGTGAAGCCCCAGGCCGTGATGCGCTGCCGGCCCTCTTGGGGTCAGGTCTTGCCTGAATGCCGGGCGAGCCCGCCTGTCGCCTGGGCGTCAATCGGCAGGGGAAGGCCCCAGGCCCCGGACCGGGGGCGCTGGGTTAGGGTTGCACCATGAGCAGCACCCCGCCCCGCACCGTCTTCGAGCCCGAGTTCACCGTCGCCCTGTGCCAGATCTTCGAGGAGCACATCAGCTTCAACAAGGTGCTGGGCCTGCAGGTCACGGCCCTGGAGGCCCTCGCCGCCGAAGCCACCGTGGCGATGCGCCCCGAGCTCATCGGCCATTTCGCGCATCAGCGCATGCACGGCGGTGTCATCTCCGCCACGCTCGACGCGCTGGGCGGGCTGGCCGTGATGGCCGCCATCGGCGATCGCCACCGCGACGAGTCGCCCGCCACCCGCCTGCAGCGCTTCAACAAGCTCGGCACCATCGACTTGCGTGTGGACTACCTGCGCCCGGCCATCGGAGACCACTTCATCGCGCGCGCCGAGGTCCTGCGCCTGGGCAGCCGCGTGGCCAGCACCCGCATGGAGTTCATGGACGCCCAGCGCCGCCTGCTGAGCACCGGTTCCGCCGCCTACATGGTGTCCTGAGCCGGCGTCTGCGGGCGCCCTCGAACGGCGCGCCATCAGGGTTTGCAGCAGCCTGCGGCGGTGATTTCTGGCAGGGTGCGGTCCGCGAATTGGCATAGAGTCCGGGCATGCAGTACCCGCCGTACCCCGATGCCGACCGGGGCGTTTCACTGTCGGCCACCCCCGCCTCGACCGGGCCGCGCCCCTCCGGCCTCCCCACGGATGCGCCCCTGGACACCACCGCCAGCGCCACCACCGCCGGCGAGGCCCTGCTGGCCCAGGCGATCCAGTCCTGGCAGACGGGCGATCTGCTGGCCAGCTGCCGGCAGGCGCTGTCCGCGGCCGTCGCGCTCAGCAGCGGCCCGCCCTCCCCTCAGCTCCCGCATGCGCTTCGCCAGGCCGCGCTGGCCCTGTGCGAGTTCGGTCTTGCCGCCGAGGCGCAGCCGCTCGCCCGCGCCGCCGTGCACTACCTGGAACGCGAGCACCTGCACGAGCCGCTCTCCGCCTGCCTGAGCTGCCTCGGCCATGTCCACGCCCGACTCGGCCAGCTGGACCAGGCCGAGCTGCTGCACATGCGCGCGCTCTCCCTGGCCCGCGAGTCCATCGACAGTGCCGACCGCATGCGGGCCTACACGAACCTCATCGTCTCGATGTCGGCCGCCCATGAGCAGGCCCTGGAGCGCAACGACGAGGAAGGCCGCGTGATGGCGCGGCTCGCCCTTCGCCGCGCCGAGCGCCAGCTGGGCGGCGCGCGGTCCCTCGCCCAGGACGGTCGCCTGCAGGGTGGCTTCCAGGGCGTGCTGAAGCTGGCCGTCGCGCACCTGCTCGTGCTGCTGCACCGGCTGGACGAGGCGGAGGTGATGCTCAACCAGCTGCTGTCGCTGTGGTCGCAGGACGAGAAGACGCGCTACTGGCGCTGGTCGGCCCTGGAGAGCATGGCCGAGCTGCTGAACCGGCGGGGCCGCCCCGGCGAGGCCTGGCAGCTGCTGCAGACGCTGCTCACAGTGCCCGAGCTGCAGAGCAATGTGCAGCTCCATGGCGCGCTGCTGCGCCAGGCCATGCGTTGCCTGCGCGCCGTCGACAGCCCCGAGGCTGCCCTGCGCCTGCAAGCCCTGGAAGCGCAGCGTGAGCAATGGGAGCTGCAGAACGCCCAGGCCGCCGCCGAGGCGCGCGAGACGCTCGCGCAGGAGCTGCGCCTCATCCAGCCCTGGATGCAGACGCTGCTCAGCGCCGAGGACTGACGCGGTAGGCGCAGCGTCGCGCACCGGCCAGCTGGTGCTCCGTGCGCTGCACCTCGGCCCAGGGGGCGAGGCAGCGCTGGAACAGCGCCAGCTCGGAGCGACAGAAGCCCTGGCAGACCTGGGCGGCGGCGCAGATGGGGCAGTGGTCCTCGATCAGCAGCCAGTCGGCGCCGTCCCGCTCCAGACGCGCCATGTAGCCCTCGCGCTCGCGCTCGGCCGCGAGGGCCTGCAGGGCGCCTCGCAGGCTGCGGCAAGGGGCCAGGGCCGCCTGGTAGCGCTGCTCGGCGTCCCGCTCGCGGGTATCGACCAGGCGCTCGAGGGCGGCCTCGCCGAACAGCGTGCGGACCTCGCGGATCAGCTGCACCGTCAGCTCGCCGTGGCGGTCGGGGAAGAGCGCGTGCCCCGCCTCGCTGAGCCGCCACAGACGCCGCGGCCGCCCCACCCCGGCGGCCTCGTCCTGCCAGTGCAGCAGCCCCTCCTCGGCCAGCTGGGCCAGCTGCTTGTGGGCCCCCATGAGGCTGAGGCCCAGCGCGTCGGCCACCTGCGCGGCCGGCTGCTGCCCCGCCGTCTTGAGCTGCTGCAGCAGACGCTGGCGGGATGCCGTCTTCATGCGCCCTCCCGCGGGCCTGGCGCCTCGTGCGGCTGCTCACTGCGGGCCAGCGCCAGCAGCTGCCACGCCGCCAGCACGCAGGTCAGGCCGCCCAGGCCCATGATCCATCGCGAGGAGATCAGCGCCAGCGCCGAGCCGAGCAGCGCCACCAGCACATTGGACAGGCAGAAGATCGTGGACAGCAGGCCCATCACCCGCCCCTGGCCGTGGGCGGCGAAGCGCTCGGACATCCAGGCCGGCATGACGGCGTTGTAGAGCGCCAGCGGGAGGCCCAGCATCGCGATCATCACCAGGCCCGGCACGGCCGGCAGCACGGCCAGCAGGCTCAGGCCGATGGCCGCGAGGAGCGCCATCCAGGCGGCCCCGCGCAGAGGGTGACGCCGCCCGCCACCGAAGCGCCCGGCAAGGACGCTGGCCAGCGTCATCGTGGCGCATTGGGCGGCCGTGACGTAAGCGGTGCCACGGCTGTCGAGCCCCGCCTGCTCCAGCATCCACAGCGGCGCGAACTCGTACAGCGCCGTCACGCCCAGGGTGTAGAGGAACTGCAGCAGAGCCAGACGGGCCAGCACGGCGTCGGTACGCAGCAGACCCAGCGCCTGCTGCTCGCGCATGGCCTTCAGCAGGTGCAGCGGCCCGCTCGCCCGCGGCCCGGCCGGCACGCCCGCCGCCAGGATGACGAGGCAGGGCAGCATGGCCAGCCCCGCCAGCACAAAGGGCACGGGCTCGCCCCAGCTCAGCGTCAGGCCGCCTACCAGCGGCCCGAGCAGCCAGCCCGCGTAGAGGCAGGCGTTGAGCCAGGCCAGGCCGCGGGTGCGGTCGATCTGGCCGTGCAGGTCCGCCACGAGCGCGCGGGCGACGGCCACATTGCCCTCGGTGATGCCGCTCACGAAGCGCGCCAGCACGAAGACCACGTACCAGCGCTGCTGCAGGGCGTAGGCCGTCAGCAGATAGCCCAGCAGCGTGGCGATGAGCGTCACATTGAGCACCGCGCGGCGGCCGTAGCGGTCCGAGAGCGGCCCGATGAAGAGGCTCCCGATGAGGATGCCGAGCGGGTTGACGGCCAGCGCCAGGCCCATCAGCAGCTTGGGGTCCAGCCCCATGAAGTGCGTGAAGCCGTCGCGCACGCCCGCCACGAAAATGGGCGCGAGGATGGGATAGGGCATGGCCACGCCCACGGTGCTCATCATCGCCAGGGCGCAGACGGCGCCGAGCACCCAGTAGGGATGGCGGATCGCGGGCGTCGCGGGCTCGGCGACGGAAGGTGTGAGGGTGGCGCTCATGCGGCGCAGACCCGGGGCGTGGGCATCAAGGACAGCATGCGCGCATCATGGCTGGCCGCTGTCAAATAATCAACGAAACGTTGATTAACCACGGCACCGTCGAGGCGGAGGGGGCCAGGATTCATGCCCGGATTCATGGCCGGATTCATGCCCTGCCCCGGGCCCGCCCCTCCCCGTCGACGAGCGGCCGAAGGCACAATGGCGCCATGGCATTTCGCGCACTCGAGCTCCCTCACGACATCAGCGGCCGGCTGTGGCTGCAGTCCATGCCCGGTCGCCTCGAACCCTGGGGCGGCTTCCTTGACGAAGCCCGCGCACGGCAGCTGACCCTGGTGAGCTGCCTGAACCCGCTGGACGAGGTGGCGCAGCTCTCGCCGCTCTATCACAAGGCCATCAGCGAGGGCCGCCTGCCCTTTCGCTGGCAGCACCTGCCGATGCGGGACTTCGGCCTGGGCTCGAATCCCGAGGTCTTCCGCCAGGGCGTCGAGACGCTGATCCACAGCCTGCGTGTGGGCGACCGCGTGCTGCTGCATTGCGCGGCGGGCATCGGGCGCACCGGCACCGTCGCGGCCTGCGTGCTCAAGGGGCTGGGGCTGCCCGTCGAGGACTCGCTGCGGCGCGTGCGCGAGGCCGGATCCAACCCGCAGTCGGCCGTGCAGAGCGGCTGGGTGGAGCAGTTCTGAGCACCTCGCCCGGCATGGCGGCGCTGCCGCCCGCACCGGACCCGCAAAGCCTGGTCCTCGGCTGGGTACATGTGGGGCCCGGCTGCATCGTCGTCGACAAGCCCAGCGGCCTGCTGTCCGTGCCCGGCCGCGGCGAGGACAAGCAGGACTGCGCCATCCACCGCGTGCAGGCGCGCTTCCCCGAGGCGCTGGTCGTGCATCGCCTGGACATGGCGACCTCGGGCCTGCTCGTCTTCGCCCGCAGCCTGGCCGTGCAGCGCGAGCTCAGCGAGGCCTTCGCCGGGCGGCAGGTCGAGAAGCGCTATGTGGCCGTGCTGGGTGGCCTGCTGGCGACGGACGAGCAGCTCATCGACCTGCCCCTCGTGACCGACTGGCCCAACCGGCCGCGACAGCAGGTGTGCCACGAGCGCGGCAAGCCCTCGCAGACGCGGCTGCGCGTGCTGTCCCGCGATGAGGCCGCCCGGACGACCCGGGTCGAGCTGACCCCCTACACGGGCCGCTCGCATCAGCTGCGCGTGCATTGCCTGGCCCTGGGGCACCCCATCCTCGGCGACGCGCTCTACGCCCCGCCCGAGCTGCTCGCCGCCGCCCCGCGGCTGCTGCTGCATGCCTGCGAACTGGGCCTGCCCGCGACCTCGCTCGAGCCGGCGCTGGCGCTGAGCAGCACTCCCCCGTTCTGAGTCTCGCGGCGCCGGCCCGCCCGCGCGAGAATGCGCGCATGAACAGCCCGAAGCGCCACCTCTACATCATCAGCGGCAGCTCGCGCGGCCTGGGCCTGGCCCTTGCGCGGCAGCTGCTCGGCAGTGCCGAGCACCAGGTCCTGGGCATCGCCCGCCGCGACAACGAGGCCCTCTACGGCCTGGCGGCCTCCAATGGCAGCGGCCTGCTGCAGTGGCGCCAGGATCTCGCGAATCCGCTGCCGGCGGCCCAGGCCCTCAAGCAGTGGCTGCAGGGCCAGCCGCTCGCCGGCTACGCCAGCCTCACGCTGATCAACAACGCCGGCGCCGTCACGGCCCCGGCCGCCGTGCAGGACACCAGCCTCACCGAGCTGTCCAGCGCCCTGCGCGTCGGCGCCGAGGCGGCCCTGCTGCTCAGCGCCGCCTTCCTCGATGCCTGCCGGCAGGCGCCGGGCGAGCTGCGCGTGCTGAACATCTCGTCCGGGCTCGGACGCCGCGCCATGGCCGGCACGGCGGCCTACTGCGCGGCCAAGGCGGCGATGGACCACCTCTCCCGGGCCATGGCGCTGGACGAGGCCCACCGGGCCGCCCAGGGGCTGAAGGCGGCCCGCATCGTGTCCCTGGCGCCCGGCGTCATCGACACCGACATGCAGGTGCAGCTGCGCACGGCCTCGCCCGCCGGCTTCCCGGATCAAGGCCGCTTCGCCGCCTTGAAGGCCGAGCAGCAGCTGACGAGCCCGGAGGCGGCAGCCGCAGCCGTGCTGCGCTTCCTCGCACGGCCGGATTTCGGTGATCAGGTGATTGCGGACGTGCGCGAGGCCTGAGCCCGCCTTGGGCGGCCTCGGCTGCCCCTCACGAGGCCCGCGAGGCCCACGAGGCGCACGGGGCCGCGCCAGAAGCGCGGCGCCAGTGGCCTCAGCCCAGCAGATTGGCCAGCGTCAGCAGCGCCAGCAGGAACATCCACAGCACGACCGAGCGCCAGACCAGGCCGACGACGCTCTGCAGATGGCCAAGCGCCGGCGCCATGCCGGGCGTGGAGCCCTCGGCGCGGGTGGCGTCCATGTCACCGCCGGCCTCGAAGGTCTTGCTGCGGTCGGGCGTGACGCCCGGGGCCGCGGTGCCGCCCAGCTGGACGCCCAGGGCGCCCGCCGCGGAAGCCAGGATGATGCCCTCGTTGGGGTGCATCCACAGTCCGGCGTCACGACGCCAGCCGTTCACGGCTTCCTCGAAATTGCCCACGATGGCGAAGCCGGTGGCCGTCAGGCGCGCGGGCACGTAGTCGACCCAGCCGAAGAACTGGCGGGAGAGCTGCATCAGGCGCTCGTTGGTGGGCGCGTCGATGGTGCGGCTCTTGAAGGCCCAGTAGCGGCTGGCGAACTCCGCCATGCGGTAGAGGATGGCGCCCGCCGGGCCCAGGCCCACGGTGGAGAGCACGATGAACCAGAAGAACACGCCGAAGACATGGCGGTGCGCGGCCAGCAGCGAATGCTCGACGACGTGGCGCAGCAGCTCCGTGCGCGGCAGTTCGCTGGCATCGAGGTGGCGCCATTCGGCGAGCAGGCGGCGGGCCTCCAGCTCGTCGGCGCGCTCCAGAGCGTCCCGGATGTCGGTGAAGTAGTGGCTGAACTGCCGGAAGCCGAGCGTGAGGTAGAGGATCAGCACGTCCAGCGCCAGCGCGCCGAGCACCGTGAAGTGCCGCACCAGGCCGTAGACCACGGCGGCCACCAGCGCCGGCCCGAGCACCGTGATGCCCCAGACCACCAGCGCATGGCGCTCCTTGCCGGCGTCGAAGTTGCGCCCCGTCCAGCGCACCCAGCTGATCACGCCTTCGTGCACGGCATTGCCATGCGGCAGCGGCTTGAGCTGCTCACAGATCAGGGCCAGCAGGACGGCGAAGAAGTTCATGGGCCCGCATGATAGCGGCCCGGCGGGCGTCAGGCCGAGAGGAAGCGATAGAAGTTGCGCAGCATGGCGGCCGTCGCCCCCCAGATGAAGTACTCGCGCGACACGCCGGCAAGATCTGACCCCGTCCAGGGCATGGACAGGAACTGCCGCTCGCCCTCCTCCCAGCGGAACACATGACGCTGGTGGTTCGCCGGATCCATCAGGAAGGCCAGCGGCACCTCGAAGGCCTCGGCCACCTCGAAGGCGTCCAGTGCGAGGTCGAAGCCGGGCTCGACCAGCGCCACGACGGGATGGACCATGAAGGCCGTGACGGTGCGGTAGATCGGCAGCTGACCCAGCACCTCCACGTGGCGCGGGTGCAGGCCGATCTCCTCCTGGGCCTCGCGCAGGGCCGTGGCGACGGCGTCGGCGTCCTCGGGCTCCGTGCGGCCGCCGGGGAAGCTGATCTGCCCGGCGTGGTCCCGCAGATGCGCGGTGCGCTGCGTCAGCAGCACCTGCAGGCCCTCGGGCCGCTGCACCAGCGGCACCAGCACCGCCGCGGCCGCGGGCTCGCGCTGGCTCAGCACGCCGCCGTCGCCCGGCAGCTCGACGGACCAGTCCGGCGGCGCACGGAAGCGCGAGCGCAAGGCCTCGGCAGACAGGGCATCGGCCGACACCGCCGGCAGGCGGCCGTCACGGCCAGCCACCGGCACGGCACGGGGATCGAGGATGGGCGGGCGAGTCATCCGGTCAGCATAGCGCGGGGGCCCTGCCCTGGGCTTGCGCTCGGACATCCGCCGGCGCCACGGGCTTGCAGCGGCACTTGGGACGCCACGCCAAACCGCACCAGCCTGCGTGCCTGATGCAGCCACGCGCCGGCAAGCCCCACAAAGCAAAAGCCCCGCGCATCGCTGCAGCGGGGCTTGCCGTCATTCACCGGGGCCGACCGAAGCCAGCCCGGGGAAGGATCAACGCTCGGCGATGGGCTTCACGTTGCGGGGCGTGGCGCCCACGAACAGCTGACGCGGACGGCCGATCTTGTACTCGGGGTCGGCGATCATCTCGTTCAGCTGGGCGATCCAGCCGACGGTGCGGGCCAGCGCGAAGATGGCGGTGAACAGCGGCACGGGGATGCCGATGGCGCGCTGCACGATGCCCGAGTAGAAGTCCACGTTCGGGTAGAGCTTGCGGGCGACGAAGTATTCGTCTTCCAGCGCGATCTTCTCGAGTTCCATGGCCAGCTTGAACAGCGGGTCGTTGTGCAGGCCCAGCTCGCCCAGGACTTCATGGCAGGTCTCGCGCATCAGCTTGGCGCGCGGGTCGTAGTTCTTGTAGACCCGGTGGCCGAAGCCCATCAGCTTGACGTTGCTGCTCTTGTCCTTGACCTGCTTGATGAACTCGCCGATCTTGGCCACGCCACCCATCTGCTGGATGTCGTTGAGCATGTTCAGGCAGGCCTCGTTGGCGCCGCCGTGAGCCGGGCCCCACAGGCAGGCCACGCCGGCGGCGATGGCCGCGAACGGGTTCGTGCCCGACGAGCCGCACAGGCGCACGGTGGAGGTCGAGGCGTTCTGCTCGTGGTCGGCGTGCAGCGTGAAGATGCGGTCCATGGCGCGCACCAGCACGTCATTGGGCTTGTACTCCTCGCAGGGCGTGGCGAACATCATGCGCATGAAGTTGCCGGCGTACGAGAGATCGTTCTTCGGGTAGATGTAGGGCTGGCCGATGGTGTACTTGTAGGCCATGGCCACCAGCGTCGGCATCTTGGCGATCAGGCGGATGGCCGCGATCTCGCGATGCTCGGGGTTATTGATGTCGGTGCTGTCGTGATAGAAGGCCGACATCGCGCCCACCAGGCCGGTCATCACGGCCATCGGGTGCGCATCACGACGGAAGCCGCGCAGGAAGAACTGCATCTGCTCGTTGACCATCGTGTGGTGCATCACGCGGTTCTCGAACTCGGCCTTCTGGTCGGCGTTCGGCAGCTCGCCGTTCAGCAGCAGGTAGCAGGTCTCGAGGTAGTCGCAGTTCACGGCCAGCTGCTCGATCGGGTAGCCGCGGTACAGCAGCTCGCCCTTGTCGCCATCGATGTAGGTGATGGTCGAGTTGCAGGAGGCGGTCGACAGGAAGCCCGGGTCGTAGGTGAACTTGCCCGTCTGGCCATAGAGCTTGCGGATGTCGATCACATCGGGACCCACAGAGCCCTTGTAGATGGGCAGGTCCATGCTGGGGCTGCCGTCGGAGAACGACAGGGTGGCTTTGACGTCAGACGGTGTCATGGGGCGTTCCTTGTGACTTCTTGGAAAACAGGGGCGGTGACAGATCAGAGCGGGGTCCTGAGCATGCCCAGGACCTCGAGGAATTCGGGCGTGGCCTGCTCGCCCTCGGGCTCCTTGCGCGCCAGCAGGAGGTCCATCAGATCGTTGTCCGACAGGTCCATCAGCTGGCGCAGGCCTTCCGCCTGACGTTCAGTCAGCACGGCTTCGTAACGCTTGAAGAACCGCTCAATGAAGAGGTCATTCTCCAGCAGACCGCGGCGGCAACGCCACTTCAGTTTGGAGAGCGCTCTCTCGTCGATGAGGGCATCGGTCAAGGTTGTCACGAATGGGGGCCTTTGCAAAGTGTCCGGGGGCGGAACGGGTCATCAGACGGCGCGACGCACCATCAGTTCCTTGATCTTGCCGATGGCCTTCGTGGGGTTCAGCCCCTTCGGGCAGACATCCACGCAGTTCATGATGGTGTGGCAGCGGAACAGGCGGTACGGGTCCTCGAGGTTGTCGAGGCGCTCCGCGGTGGCCTGGTCACGGCTGTCCGCGATGAAGCGGTAGGCCTGCAGCAGACCGGCGGGGCCCACGAACTTGTCGGGGTTCCACCAGAAGCTCGGGCAGCTCGTGGAGCAGCTCGCGCACAGGATGCACTCGTACAGGCCGTCCAGCTCCTCGCGCTCCACCGGCGACTGCAGACGCTCCTTCTCGGGCAGCGGCGTGTCGTTCACCAGGTAGGGCTTGATCGAGTGGTACTGCTTGAAGAACTGCGTCATGTCCACGATCAGGTCACGGACGACGGGCAGACCCGGCAGCGGCTTGAGCACCACGACCTGCGGCAGCGAGCGCATATTGGTCAGGCAGGCCAGGCCGTTCTTGCCATTGATGTTCATGGCATCCGAACCGCACACGCCTTCGCGGCAGGAGCGGCGGAAGCTCAGCGTGGGGTCCACGGCCTTGAGCTTGATCAGCGCGTCCAGCAGCATGCGCTCGTTGCCCTCGAGCTCGATCTCGAGGGTCTGCATGTAGGGCTTGGCGTCCTTGTCCGGGTCGTAGCGGTAGATCTGGAAGGTACGTTTTTGGCTCATGTCTCAGTCCTCAGAAGGTACGCACCTTGGGCGGCACGGATTCCACGGTCAGCGGGGTCAGCTTGACCGGCTTGTAATCCAGGCGGTTGCCTTCGGAGTACCACAGGGTGTGCTTCATCCAGTTCGCGTCGTCGCGGTTCGGGAAGTCGTCGTGGGCGTGGGCGCCACGGGATTCCGGACGCGCGGCGGCCGAGGTCATCGTGGCCTTGGCGGCCTCGATCAGGTTCTCGACTTCCAGGGCTTCCACACGGGCGGTGTTGAAGACCTTGGACTTGTCCTTCAGGCCGATGTGCTTCACGCGCTCGGCGACTTCCAGGATCTTCTTGACGCCTTCGTCCATGACGGCCTGCGTGCGGAACACGCCGGCGTGCTTCTGCATGGTCGAGCGGATGTCGTTGGCGACGTCCTGGGCGTACTCGCCGTTCCCGGCCGACTCCAGGCGCGCCAGGCGGGCCAGGGTCTGGTCGGCGGCGTCCTTGGGCAGCGGCTTGTGCTCGCGGTTCTTGAGGTTGAACTCGACGATGTGCTTGCCGGCGGCGCGGCCGAACACCACGAGGTCGAGCAGCGAGTTGGTGCCCAGGCGGTTCGCGCCGTGCACCGACACGCAGGAGCACTCGCCCACCGCGTACAGGCCGTTGATGACCTCGTTCGGGTTGCCGTTCTTCGGCACGACCACCTGACCGTTGATGTTGGTGGGGATGCCACCCATCTGGTAGTGGATGGTCGGCACCACGGGGATCGGTTCCTTCGTGATGTCGACGTTGGCGAAGTTGTGGCCGATCTCGAACACCGAGGGCAGACGCTTCATGATCGTCTCGGCGCCCAGGTGGGTCATGTCCAGCAGCACGTAGTCCTTGTTGGGACCGCAGCCACGGCCTTCCTTGATTTCCTGGTCCATGGAGCGGGACACGAAGTCACGCGGGGCCAGGTCCTTCAGGGTCGGGGCGTAGCGTTCCATGAAGCGCTCGCCATTGGCGTTGCGCAGGATCGCGCCTTCGCCACGGCAGCCTTCCGTCAGCAGCACGCCCGCGCCGGCCACGCCGGTGGGGTGGAACTGCCAGAACTCCATGTCTTCCAGCGGGATGCCGGCACGTGCCGCCATGCCCAGGCCGTCGCCGGTGTTGATGAAGGCGTTGGTCGAGGCCGCGTAGATGCGGCCGGCACCGCCGGTGGCCATCAGCACGGTCTTGGCCTGGAGGATGTGGACCTCGCCGGTCTCCATTTCCAGGGCGGTCACGCCGACGACGTCGCCTTCGGCGTCACGGATGACGTCCAGGGCCATCCATTCCACGAAGAACTGCGTCCGGGCCTTGACGTTCTGCTGGTACAGCGTGTGCAGCAGCGCGTGACCGGTGCGGTCGGCCGCGGCGCAGGCGCGCTGGACGGGCTTCTCGCCGTAGTTGGCGGTGTGGCCGCCGAAGGGGCGCTGGTAGATGGTGCCGTCGGCGTTGCGGTCGAAGGGCATGCCGAAGTGCTCGAGTTCGTACACGACCTTCGGAGCCTCGCGGCACATGAACTCGATGGCGTCCTGGTCACCCAGCCAGTCCGACCCCTTGACGGTGTCGAAGAAGTGGTAGTGCCAGTTGTCTTCCGACATGTTGCCCAGCGAGGCACCGATGCCGCCCTGCGCCGCCACGGTGTGCGAGCGGGTCGGGAAGACCTTGGACAGCACGGCGACGTTCAGGCCGGCCAGGGAGAGTTGCAGCGAGGCGCGCATGCCGGAACCACCGGCACCCACGATCACCACGTCAAACTTGCGCTTTGCGAGCGAGCTTCCAACTTGCATTTTTTACAGCCTCCAGAGGACTTGGATCGCCCAACCCGCGCAACCCACCAACCAGACCAGGGTGAACACGTGCAGCGCCAGGCGCAGGCCGACCGGCTTCACGTAATCCATCCAGATGTCGCGAACACCGACCCAGGCGTGGTACGCCAGGGCGATGATGGTCGCGAAGGTCACGAACTTCATCCATTGCTGCGAGAAGATCCCGGCCCACAGCTCGTAGCCCAGGGGCTTCTTGGTGAGGAGGATCTGGGCCAGCAGCACGATGGTGAACAGGGCCATCAGCACGGCCGTCACGCGCTGGGCCAGCCAGTCGCGCAGACCATAGTGCGCACCGCTGACGATGCGCTTGGTTCCGTAAGTACTCATTCTTTGCACCTCAATCCAGGTCAGGCGATCAGTACAGGCCGAAGAGCTTGGCGCCCAGGGCCAGGGTCAGCAGCACGGACAGCGCGAGGGTCACCACCGCGCTGGAGTGGCCCTGCTGCTTGCTGACGCTGTGCGTGGCGTCCATCCACAGATGGCGCACACCGGCGATGAAGTGATGCAGATAGCCCCAGATCAGGGCCAGCGCGACCAGCTTGACCAGCACGCCGGGGATCGGACCGAGACCGGCCACGAAGGCGTTCTTGAACACGTCGAAGGAAATCTCGGTGCTCAGGCTGGTGTCCAGCATCCAGATCACGAACGGCAGCAGCAGGAACATCAGCAGGCCGCTGATGCGATGCAGGATCGAGACGATGCCGGCGGGCGGCAGGCGGTAGGACACGATCTCCGTCACATGGATGTTGCGGAAGACCGGTCGCGGTTTTTTGGTCTGAACGGTGGTGTCTGTCATACCCGACCTTTGGTAATCAATGTGAAACCTGAGGATTTTATTGCAACGCAACAGGGTCAGGCCTTGCCTTTCGCTGCCGCGAGCCTCTTTCTTTCAGAGGGTCAATTCAGATCGTTGCGATAAAAGTGCGTGGAAGTGTTGTAGAGCCCGCGTCGCAATTCCACCGGCCGGTCGCCGTAGGTGAAGGACAGGCGCTCCACGCTCAGCAGCGGCGCACCGACCTCGACCTGCAGCAGCGCGGCGGTCTCGGCATCGGCCGCCACGGCACGGATCTTTTCCTGGGCACGGATCATCTGCACCCCGAATTCCGACTCGAACAAGCCATAGAAAGGACCGCGATGCTGGTTCAGCAGCTCGGTCGTCAAACCCTTGAACAGGCTGCCCGGCAGCCAGATGTCATCCAGCACCACCGGCCGGCCCTTGCTGTGCAGCAGGCGGCGCACCTCGACCATGGCATCGCCCGCGCGCATCTGCAGCTGGCGGGCGATCCAGGCCGGCGCGCGCTGACGCCGGCAGTCCAGCAACTGCCGCCCCAGGCCGGGCTCCTGGTCCTCGTCCGGCATCAGGCGCAGGAAGCGGTACTGCTGCTTCTGCTCCGCGTGCGTGGCGACGAACGTGCCCTTGCCCTGGCGGCGAACCAGCAGATTCTCGGCCGCAAGTTCGTCAATAGCCTTACGGACCGTGCCCTGGCTGACGCCGAAGCTGGCGGCCAGCTCCATCTCGCTCGGGATGGCCTCGCCGGCCTTCCAGGCGCCCGCCTGCAGGCGCTGGATGATCAGCCCCTTGATCTGGCGGTACAGCGGCGAGAACGCCGGCGACGTCAAGCCGCCGGACGCAGCCTCGCCACGCTGGAGCTCAGGGCCAGGCGTGCTCGGGACTGCAGGTGGATTCGGCATGGCCGGGATTCGAGCACAGGGCACCCCGCCCCGTCGAGCGGATTCGGCAAATCCTCTCAAAAATGTCTTCTATAAGACATAAGACAGTCAGTTTTATGCAAAGGACGCCGCATAATCTCGCCTGCCCGGCCTCAAGTGGCAGCCTTCAGATGGTCAATAGGGAAAACGCCCGGACTCTGACCTACACTTGCGGCCACCGCGCCGCCGCCTGCCCGCTCTTCGGTCTCGCTCGTTCCAGGATGACCGCCGTGCTCCGCAACCAGTGGCGCCACGAACAGCTTTTTCATCCTTTTCGGAGACCTCCATGAGCAAGAAACCCGTTCGCGTTGCCGTCACCGGCGCCGCAGGCCAGATCGGCTACGCCCTGCTGTTCCGCATCGCCTCCGGCGAAATGCTGGGCAAGGACCAGCCCGTCATCCTGCAACTGCTGGAGATCCCCGACGAGAAGGCCCAGAACGCGCTGAAGGGCGTGATCATGGAACTGGAAGACTGCGCCTTCCCGCTGCTGGCCGGCATCGAGGCCCACAGCGATCCGATGACCGCCTTCAAGGACACCGACTTCGCCCTGCTGGTCGGCGCCCGTCCCCGCGGCCCCGGCATGGAGCGTTCGGACCTGCTGGCCGCCAACGCCCAGATCTTCACGGTGCAGGGCAAGGCCCTGAACGCCGTGGCCTCGCGCAACGTCAAGGTGCTGGTCGTGGGCAACCCCGCCAACACCAATGCCTACATCGCGATGAAGTCGGCCCCGGACCTGCCGGCCAAGAACTTCACCGCCATGCTGCGCCTGGACCACAACCGCGCTGCCTCGCAGATCGCTGCCAAGACCGGCAAGGCCGTGGCCGACATCGAAAAGCTGGCCGTGTGGGGCAACCACTCGCCCACGATGTACGCCGACTACCGCTACGCCACCATCGGTGGCCAGTCGGTCAAGGCCATGATCAACGACGAGCAGTGGAACCGTGAAGTGTTCCTGCCGACCGTCGGCAAGCGCGGCGCCGCCATCATCGCCGCCCGCGGCCTGTCGTCGGCCGCCTCGGCTGCCAACGCCGCCATCGACCACATGCGCGACTGGGCCCTGGGCACCAACGGCAAGTGGGTCACCATGGGCATCCCGTCCAAGGGCGAGTACGGCATCCCCGCCGAAGTGATGTTCGGCTACCCCGTCACCACCGAGAACGGCGAGTACAAGATCGTCGAGGGCCTGGAGATCGATGCCTTCTCGCAAGAGTGCATCAACAAGACCCTGAACGAGCTGCTGGAAGAGCAGAACGGCGTCAAGCACCTGCTGTGATCGCCGCAAGGCCAGCCAGCATCACGGACACCCGTTCGTGATACGGTGAAGGGTCGGCTCCGTGCCGGCCCTTTTTCATTTCCAGCCCTGATCCCCCGCACACCCATGAGCACCGCGCCCCATCCCCGCCTGGCCCTCTTCGAGGAAGGCGATGCCGCCGCCCTGCTGCCCGTCGTCGACCACTACTGCGGCGTCGAGGCCCGCATGCGCAAGAGCCTCGAGCTGCAGGCCGAGATGGGTCCGGTCTTCGACATCACGCTGGACTGCGAGGACGGCGCGCCCGTGGGCGGCGAGGTCGAGCACGTGCTGCTGGTCAACGAGGTGCTCAACGACCCGCTGAACCGCCATGGCCGCGTCGGCGCCCGCGTGCATCCGCTGGGCCACGCCGCCTTCGAGGCCGACGTGGAAGGCCTGCTGGCCGGCGGTGGCGAGCGCCTGGCCTACCTCATGGTGCCCAAGCCGCAATCCTTCGAGGACGTGGACCGCGCCGTCGCCTTCATCGACGCCACCCGCGCGCGCCTGGGCCTCGCGGGCGAGTTGCCGGTGCACGTGCTGATCGAGACCCACGGCGCCCTGCGCGACGTGCAGCGCATCGCGGCGCATCCGCGCATCGAGTCCCTCTCCTTCGGGCTGATGGATTTCGTCTCCGCGCACCGCGGCGCCATTCCGCGCGTCGGACTGACGGTCGAGGGCCAGTTCAGCCACCCGCTGGTGGTGCGCGCGAAGCTCGAAATCGCCGCGGCCGCCCATGCGCACGGCAAGACGCCCTCGCACTGCGTGGTGACGGAGTTCAAGGACACCGACGCCCTCGAGATGGCCGCCGGCCGTGCCGCGCGCGAGTTCGGCTACACGCGCATGTGGAGCATCCATCCCAACCAGATCCGCCCCATCATTGAGGCCTTCGCCCCGCGCATGGCGGAGATCGACGAGGCGATCGAGATCATCCAGGCCGCCCAGGCCGCGTCCTGGGCCCCGATCCAGCACCGGGACACCCTGCATGACCGCGCCAGCTACCGCTACTTCTGGCAGGTGCTGGAGCGCGCCCACCGCACCGGGCAGGCCCTGCCGGCCGAGGTCACGGCCGCCTACTTCAACCCCTGATCAAGCCCTGATCCCATCCCGGCGTCCGGCCTGCGGGCCATCGCCGCCGCCGTGAAGCCCTCACTTTTGCTTGCAGATGAAGGGATTTCTGGCATAGACAGCCGTGCGGCCGGGGCGCATGCTTGCGCCGGTCGTCGCCCAGGCCCGACACGGCCCAGTTCCGCAGGCACCACAAAGCGCTCTTTTGCTTGCACAATCAAGCATCTGCACAGGATTTCTCATGCATCACCTCCGCTCCCTCACTGCCGTGCTCGGCACCTGCGCCCTCCTGATCGCCGGCCAGGCATTCGCCGCCGCCAAGGAAACGCCAGCGGCGCCCAAGAACCGCCTGGCCGCCAAGCTGAAGCCGCAGACCGCCGTGGCCCCGCTGCCGCCGCCCGAGGAAGCCACGCTCAGCGACGAGCAGATGGCTGTCGCCCCCCGCGTGCATGCCGGCGAGGTGCAGTGCGAGTTCAATCAGCAGGTGCACATCACCCCTCACCCGGACAAGCCCGGCCGCTTCCGTCTGCAATTCGGCAAGATGGTCTACAACATGACGCCCGAGCCCACCACCACCGGGGCCGTGCGTCTCGAGGACAAGTCGGCCGGCATCGTTTGGCTGCAGATCCCGTCCAAGTCCATGCTGATGAACGCCAAGGCCGGCCAGCGCATGGCGGACAGCTGCCAGCACGCCGAGCAGCGCGCCTTCGTGGCCAATGGGGCCGGCGTCGCACCGGCCGGCGGCATCGGCATCACGCCGGGCACGAACGCCAGCAACTGAGCGCCCTCGCGCCCGCAGCAAGGAGGCTTCGGCCTCCTTTTTTCATGGCGCAACGAAGCCGCACGCCGGGGCCGACCGCCGCCGTCGGGCCCCCGCCATGCGCGCGCACCTCGGCGCCGGCACGCCGCCAAGTCCGAGTACCCCGCTCGGGCTTGGGGTGAGGCCAGAAGTACGTACAATCAATGCATACTTTTCAGCGCATACTTGGTGTGCATCCCGAGAGGAGTCTCCGCATGGAAGTGACCGTGGCAGAACGTGGGCAGATCACCCTGCCCAAGCCCGTCCGCGACGCCCTGGGCCTCACCAAAGGCACCACGCTGAAGGTGGAACTCGACGGCGGACGCATCATCCTGCGCAAGAATGTGGACGATGCGCTGTCCAAGCTGCGCGGCCGCTTCAAGCTCGCCGAGGGCCACGCCAGCACCAACGACGCCCTGCGCGCCCTGCGGGGTCGCGCGCCCGGCGACCCCTATCCCGCCCCCGGCGAAGACGCATGATCGCTGTCGACACCTCCGTGCTGATCGACGTGCTCACGGGTGATCCCGAGCATGGCGACGCCTCGTCGCAGGCGCTCGCCAAGGCGCTGAGCGAGGGCGAGGTCGTGATCAGCGAGGCGGTCGTGGCCGAGGTGCAGGCCCTGCTCGACACCCGTGAGACCCTCATGGATGCCCTCAACGAGTTCGGCATCCGTTTCGACCCCATCCAGGAAGCGGCCGCCGTCCGCGCCGGCCACATGCAGCGTCGCTTCCGCGACCGCGGCGGCCAGCGCGGCCGGGTCGTCGCCGACTTCCTGATCGGCGCCCATGCCCTGCTGCAGTGCAAGGCGCTGATCACCCGCGATGAAGCCTTCTTTCGCGACTACTACAAGGGCCTGAAGCTGATCGTGCCTCAGCCCCTGTAAGCCTTCGAATCTCACCCAAGCCCAGGAGTCCTCCGATGCTACAAGCCTATCGCCAACACACTGCCGAGCGCGCTGCGCTGGGCATTCCGCCCCTGCCCCTGGACGCCAAGCAGGTGGCCGAGCTGATCGAGCTCATCAAGAACCCGCCGGCCGGCGAAGAGGCCTTCCTGGTCGACCTGCTGACCCACCGCGTGCCGCCGGGCGTGGACGACGCCGCCAAGGTCAAGGCCAGCTTCCTGGCGGCCGTGGCGCACGGTGATCTGGCCGTGGGCCTGATCTCCAAGGCCAAGGCCACCGAGCTGCTGGGCACCATGGTCGGCGGCTACAACGTCAAGCCCCTGATCGACCTGCTGGACGACGCCTCCGTCGCCGAGGTCGCCGCTGCCGGCCTGAAGAAGACCCTGCTGATGTTCGACGCCTTCCACGACGTCGCCGAGAAGGTCAAGGCGGGCAACGCCCACGCCAAGGCCGTGATGCAGAGCTGGGCCGATGCCGAGTGGTTCACCTCGCGCCCGGAAGTCGCGCAGAAGATCACCGTCACCGTCTTCAAGGTGCCTGGCGAAACCAACACCGACGATCTGTCGCCCGCCCCGGACGCCTGGAGCCGCCCGGACATCCCGATGCACTACCTCGCCATGCTGAAGAACACGCGCCCTGACGCGGCCTTCAAGCCCGAGGAAGACGGCAAGCGCGGCCCGATGCAGTTCATCGAGGACCTGAAGAAGAAGGGCAACCTCGTCGCCTACGTGGGCGATGTGGTCGGCACCGGCTCCTCGCGCAAGTCCGCCACCAACAGCGTGATCTGGGCCACCGGCGAGGACATCCCCTTCGTGCCCAACAAGCGCTTCGGCGGCGTGACGCTGGGCGGCAAGATCGCCCCCATCTTCTTCAACACGCAGGAAGACTCCGGCTCGCTGCCCATCGAGGTGGACGTGAGCAAGCTGGAGATGGGTGACGTCATCGACGTGCTGCCCTACGCCGGCCAGATCGTGAAGAACGGCGAGGTCGTCGAGACCTTCGCGCTCAAGAGCGACGTGCTGCTGGACGAAGTGCGCGCCGGCGGCCGCATCAACCTGATCATCGGCCGCTCGCTGACCGGCAAGGCCCGCGAGTTCCTGGGCCTGCCCGCCTCCACCCTGTTCCGCCTGCCCAAGGCCCCGGTGGACAGCGGCAAGGGCTACACCCTGGCCCAGAAGATGGTCGGCCGCGCCTGCGGCCTGCCCGAAGGCAAGGGCATGCGCCCCGGCACCTACTGCGAACCCAAGATGACGACCGTGGGCTCGCAGGACACCACCGGCCCGATGACCCGCGACGAGCTGAAGGACCTGGCCTGCCTGGGCTTCTCGGCCGATCTGGTCATGCAGTCCTTCTGCCACACCGCCGCCTACCCCAAGGCCGTGGACGTGAAGATGCACCGCGAGCTGCCCGCCTTCATCAGCAACCGCGGCGGCGTGGCCCTGCGCCCGGGCGACGGCGTGATCCACAGCTGGCTGAACCGCCTGCTGCTGCCTGACACCGTCGGCACCGGCGGCGACTCCCACACCCGCTTCCCGATCGGCATCTCCTTCCCCGCAGGGTCAGGTCTTGTCGCCTTCGGCGCCGCCACGGGCGTGATGCCCCTGGACATGCCCGAATCGGTGCTGGTGCGCTTCAAGGGCCAGATGCAGCCCGGCGTCACGCTGCGTGACCTCGTGCATGCCATCCCCCTGTACGCCATCAAGGCCGGCCTGCTGACCGTCGAGAAGAAGGGCAAGAAGAACATCTTCTCGGGCCGCATCCTCGAGATCGAAGGTCTGCCCGAGCTGAAGGTGGAACAGGCCTTCGAGCTGTCCGACGCCTCCGCCGAGCGCTCCGCCGCCGGCTGCACGATCAAGCTGAATCCGGAACCGATCAAGGAGTACCTGACCTCCAACATCGTCCTGATGAAGAACATGATCGCCGACGGCTACGAGGACAAGCGCACCCTGGAGCGCCGCATCAAGGCCGTGGAAGCCTGGCTGGCCAAGCCGGACCTGCTGGAAGCCGACAAGGACGCCGAGTACGCCGCCGTGATCGAGATCGATCTGGCCGACATCAAGGAGCCCATCGTCTGCTGCCCGAACGATCCGGACGACGCCAAGTTCATGTCCGAAGTCGCCGGCACCCCCATCGACGAGGCCTTCATCGGCTCGTGCATGACCAACATCGGCCACTTCCGCGCGGCCGCCAAGGTCCTGGGCGGCGCCCGTGACATCCCGGTCAAGCTGTGGGTCGCCCCGCCGACCAAGATGGACCAGAACGAGCTGATCAAGGAAGGCCATTACGCCACCTTCGGCACGGCCGGTGCCCGCACCGAAATGCCGGGCTGCTCGCTGTGCATGGGCAACCAGGCGCAGGTGCGCGAAGGCGCCACGGTGATGTCGACCTCGACCCGCAACTTCCCGAACCGTCTGGGCAAGAACACCAATGTGTTCCTGGGCTCGGCCGAGCTGGCCGCGGTGTGCTCCAAGCTGGGCCGCATCCCGACCGTCGCCGAGTACCACGAGGCCGTCGGCATCGTGAACAAGGACGCCGCCAGCATCTACAAGTACCTGAACTTCGACCAGATCGAGGAATTCGCGGACACCGCCAAGAGCGTGAACGCCTGAAGGGCCTGAGCCCGTGCGCCGCAAGGCGTGCGGGCCCTGCCCCGGCGGCGGCTTCGCGCCAGCCGCCTCCCCCAGCACCCTGGCCTGCCCTCCGGCAGCCAGGGTGTTGTTCATTGGGGACGGCTCTCGCGCTCTGCGACGGGTGTCATGCCACCGTCACAAGGCGGGCGCGGCCGCTTGCTAAGCTGGCGCCATGCACCCTGACAACAAGAAGAAGATGGTGCGGGACTTCAGGCACGAGCCCGCGAAGCACCACGAATCCCGGCCATCCGGGGCCGGCGGAATCCCACCGCCCCACCCGGCCCGGCCGGACGACGATCCAGGCTCGGCCTGGCCCGACACCCGCCCCTCGACCGCCCAGCTGACGTCCCGCCGCCGCCCGGGCGCGCTCTGGTTCCTGGCGATCTTCTGGAACAGCATCGCCTTCCCCATGGCCGGCCTCAGCGTCCGCCAGCCGGCGCCCTTCTGGGCCCCGCTGTTCTGCCTGATCTTCGTGGGCATCGGACTCGCGCTGCTGTGGGAAGCCTGGCAGCAGAGCTGGCTGGCCTGGCGCTACCGGGGCTCGCGACTCCAGATCCGCCCCGCCCGGCCGCGGGCCGGCCAGACCTTCGAGGTGGACCTGCAACTGCCACGGCGCGCTGTCGAGACCTGGCCCTCCGGCGAGGCGCCGCGCTGGTGCCTCAGCCAGCATCGCATCGACGACAGCAGCTCCGGCTCGCCGGAGCGGGAGGTGCAAAGCCTGGACGCACCGGCGCAGGTGCAGGACCTCGGCGCCGATGGCCTGCGGCTCCGCGCCCGCCTCACCGTGCCCGCCGATGCCCCGCCCGACGGCTGCCACCGCGGCGGCGACCGCGTGGAATGGCGCCTGAGCCTGCGCACCGCGAGCGGCAAGGTGCTGCAGGACTATGGCGTGCCGGTGCGCGAGGGGCGTCCCGAGACGCTCGCGCCGGGACTCGTCCGCCCGGACATCCCCGCGGCGCCGGACCGCTTCGCCCGCCTCCCGCCGCCACCGCCGGCCATCGACATCCCGCCCGAGCCCCTGGGCACCCGCCCGCCGCCCATGCCCATGGGCGTCCGCTGGCGCGAGCTCCCGCACGCCGGCGTCCTGGACTTCGCCCAGCGGGGCTGGCGCCAGGCGGGGCTGCTGGCCCTGGTCCTGGTCTGCGCTTGGGCGATGTTCCGCGGCGGCGGCCTCGATGGCCCGGCCGCGCTGGGGATGCTCGGCGGTCTGAGCTTCGCTGCTCACGGGCTGACTCGCCGCTGGACGCTGCGGGTGCTCGACGACGGCCTGCAGCTCGAGAGGACCTCCTGGCTGTGGACGACGCAGATCGCCCTGCCGGCAGCCGCCCTGGACCGGCTGTACCGGCGGGAGGCCTACCGCCGGCAGCACGACGGCCGCCTGCAGGACTTCCACGCGCTGCACACCCCCGAGCCCGCCGCAGAGGGCGGCACGCGCCTGAGCCCCGCCATGCCCGGGCCGCAGGGCGCCGAGGCGCTGGCCGGCTTCCTGCGCTGGGCCTGGGCACAGCGCCGTGGCCGCTTCAGCCCGGGCGCCTGGCGGGACCGCCCGAGCAGTGGCTCACAGCCCGGCTGGGGCCTGGTGCTGCTGCTCGTGCTGGCAGCGTGGCGCCTGGTGCAGCACTGAGCCCGCCCTGGCGCCGGGCTGAGGCCCCGCTGCGGCCCGCCTGACGCCGCTGCCAGCCCCTGCCGACGTCGATAGCGGGAAAAATGCGCTGTGCCGCCGGAAACCCCGAACTCCATCGGTGTTTTCCTGCTGACTGTCATCAGTCATTTGCGACACTCTCTCGTCTGTTTCATTGCGCCCGCCGCCTTCTGCCAGGAGGAGCGTTGGGTGGTCCGCCCCAGGTTCGTCCTCTCCTCCGATGCTCATTGCCGGTTACCGCCAGACCGACGTCATCTACGCCAATGCCGACACCGTGGTCGCGGCGGCCGTGGCGCCCGACGGCGAGCGTGTCGTCCTCAAGTACCCCGACAGCGAGCAGCCGGCCCCCGAGCTGCTGGCGCGCTGGCGGCACGAGTTCCACACCCTGCAATCGATCGACTCCGAGTGGGTGGTCAAGGCGCGCGCCCTGCACCAGGACGGGCGCAAGCTGGTGCTGGCCATGGAGGCCTTCGCCACCAGCAGCCTCGCGCAGCTGATCGAGGGGCAGCACCTCGATCTCGGCGAGAAGCTGGGCCTGGCCCTGCAGCTGTGCCGCGCGCTGAGCGATGTCCACGCTCACCGGCTGATCCATGGCGACGTCGCGCCCAAGAACGTGCTCGTGGACCTGCGCCAGATGCGGCTGAAGCTCTGCGACTTCGCGCTGTCCTCGCCCCTGGACCGCGAGGAGGCGCCCCCGGGCCCCGGCCTGCGCGGCACGCTGGACTACATCTCGCCCGAGCAGACCGGCCGTACCAGCCTCGAGGTGGATTACCGCAGCGACTTCTATTCGCTGGGCATCACGCTCTACGAGCTCTTCGCCGGCCGCCGGCCCTTCCTGCTGAGCGACCCCATGGCCCTGCTGCACGCGCAGCTTGCCGTGATGCCGACGCCGCTGCACGTCCTCGACGACAGCATCCCCGAGCCCCTCTCGCGCGTGGTGCAGAAGCTGCTGGCCAAGTACCCCGATGAGCGCTACCAGAGCAGCTACGGGCTTCTGGAGGACCTCGAGCAGTGCGCGCGCGACTGGGCGCACCGCCGCCACATCGACCCCTTCGAGCTCGGCCGGCATGACACCCCCGAGCGTTTCTGCATCGCCCAGAAGCTCTACGGCCGCGAAGCCGAGGCGGCCGCCATGCTCGAGGCCTTCGAGCGGGCGGCAGCCGGACGGGCGGAGCTGCTGCTCGTGAGCGGCGCCTCGGGCATCGGCAAGACGGCCCTGGTGGCCGAGCTGCATCGGCCCGTGCTGGCGCGGCGCGGCTACTTCCTGCGCGGCAAGTGCGACCAGTACCGCCGCAACGAGCCCTACGCCGCGCTGTGCCAGGCCTTCCAGCCCTTTGTCGAGCTGCTCGCCTCCGAGGGCGAGGAGCGCCGCAGCTACTGGCGCGACACCCTGCGCCTGGCCCTGGGCGACACCGCCGGCACGGTGGCCGCGCTGCTGCCGCAGCTGAGCCTGCTCATCGGCGAGATTCCCGCCCTGCCCCCGCTGCCTGCGGCCGAGAACGAGCAGCGCTTCCACTTCGCCTTCGCCGCATTCACCCGCGCCCTGGCGGGCAGCGCCCATCCCGTGGCGCTGTTCCTCGATGACCTGCAGTGGGTGGACGGCCCGAGCCTGCGCCTGCTGCAGCACCTGCTGTCGGACTCGGAAGGCCACTGCTGCCTGCTCGTGGTCGGGGCCTACCGCGACCAGGAAGTGGATGACGGCCACCCGCTGCAGCAGATGCTGCTGAGCCTGCGCCAGGCCGGCGTGCCCGCGCCGGGGCGCCTGCACCTGGACCATCTCCAATCCGCGCACGTCTCGCAGCTGATCGCCGACAGCCTGCACAGCAACCCGGAGGACATCGAGGCCCTGGCCGCGCTGTGCGTCGAGAAGACCCGCGGCAATCCCTTCTTCCTCAACCAGTTCCTGCGCCGCCTGCATGCGCTCGGTGACCTGCGCTACGAACGTCGCAGCGGCCGCTGGGCCTGGGACATGACCCGCATCCGCCAGCGCGACATGACGGACAACGTCGTGACGCTGATGCTGGATGGCATGCGCGGGCTGGCCCCGCTCACGCAGCGCCTGCTGGCCAATGCGGCGCACCTGGGCGAGAGCTTCTCGCTCAGCGAGCTCATGGCCGTGAGCGACCTCGACGCCGATGCCTGCGCCCGCGCGCTGTGGCCCGCGCTGCAGGCCAGCCTCGTGCTGCCGCTGGACGAGGGCTACAAGTTCACCGGCACGCCGGCGCTGCTGGCCGAGGCCCGCTACCGTTTCCTGCATGACCGCGTGCAGCAGGCCGCGCATGACCTGACCCCGCTGCATGACCTGGCCGCGCTGCAGCTGCGCTGCGGCCGCCGCCTGCTGGCCGCCAGCAACGAGGCCCAGCGCGAGCAGCGGCTCTTCAGCATCCTGGCCTGCCTCAATGCCGGCCGCGGCCTGATGCACGAGCCCCAGGAGCTGGCCACGCTGCGCCAGCTCAATCTGCGCGCCGGCCTGCGCGCCAAGGCCGCTTCGGCCCACGCCACCGCCGTGGACTTCCTGCGCCACGCCCACGCGCTGCTGCCGGACGATGCCTGGCAGCGGGACCCAGAGGGCACGCTGGCGTTGTACCGGGAGCTGTCCGAAGCCGAGTACCTGGCGGGCAACTTCAATGCCGCCGAGCGCCTCTACCCGCTGGCGCAGGCCGCCTGCCCCTCGGGCGACGGGCGGGCCCTGCTGGGGCTGGTGCAGGCCGAGCAGTACCACATCCAGGGCCGCTTCGGCGATGCCTTCACGGTGCTGCTCAAGGCCCTCGAGGAGATCGGCCGCCCCTTCCCCGCGACCGAAGAGGCCGCGCAGGCGCTGTTCCCGGGCGAGTTCGCCGCCACCGAGCAGCAGCTCGCGGACCAGGGCGAGGACGCGATCCTGCGTGCGCCCGAGATGCAGGACCCGCGCGCCCTGCTCGAGATGCGTCTGTGCATGGCGCTGTCCTACGCGAGCTACCAGACGAGCCGCTTCGCCGCCTTCGTGCTCAACACCTGCCGCATGATGAGCACCACGCTCACGCACGGCCAGAGCGACCTCAGCTGCATCGCCTACGTCGCGCACATGACCTCCCGCTCGGTCATGCAGCGGCCCTACACCGAGTGCTACGCGCTCGGCCACCTCGCGCGCCTGCTGGCCGAGCGCCGGGGCGCGGCCTACTTCCGCATCAGCGTCTACCAGTACTTCAGCGCCTTCTACCAGCACTGGTGCGAGCCGCTGTCCGCCGCGATCCACCAGGTCGAGCTGGGCTGGGAGCTGGGCCAGAGCGGCACCAACCCGCTGGCCGCCGGCTACTGCGCGCTGCTGAGCGCCGTCAACCACTTCGCGCTGGGCACACCGCTGGAGGAGCTGGAGGTGCACTGCGAGCGCGGGCTCAAGTTCCTGAACAAGACCCGCCAGCCGGTGACGGAGTCCATGCTGCGCCATGGCGTGCTGCAGCCGCTGCTGGCGCTCACCGGGCGCACGCTGTCCCCCCTGAGCTTCGACACCGAGGCCTGCCGCGCGAGCGCCCTGCTGGCGGCCCAGCCGCTGCAGCCGAGCATCCCGCTCGCGCTGATGGTCGCGGCGCGCCTGCGCCACAGCTACCTGCTGCGAGACGCCGAGGGCTGGCGCCAGGCCCTGCCGCTGCTGCCCATGGTCGCCCTGTGCCTGCCGGACAGCCCCTCGCTGGTCGAGAGCAGCTTCTATTCGGCGCTCGGCCATCTGCGCAGCGGTTTCCCGGCTGACGACGCCGGGCTCGAGACCGCCCGCCAGCTCCTGGCCCGCTTCGAGACCTGGGCGCGCCACGGCGAGACCAATTTCCTGCACAAGCAGCTGCTGATCGCCGCGGAGCTGGCCCGCGCCGAGGGCCGGGACGAGGCGGCGATGACCTTCTACAGCCAGGCCGTCGAGCAGGCGCAGGCCAGCGGCTTCACGCCCTGCGCGGCGCTGGCCAACGAGCTCTACGCCGACTACTGGACCGCCAAGGCCCAGCCGCAGCTGGCCCGCAACTTCATCCGCGAGGCCCACTACCACTACCGCCAGTGGGGCGCCGTCGTGAAATGCCGCCAGCTCGAGGCCCAATGGCCCGGCCTGGCCTTCTCCAGCGCCCGCGGTCCGCAGGGCAGCCAGAGCCGCAGCAGCCCGACCTACCGCGACTCCCTCGACCAGATCAGCCGCCTGGACCTGCATTCGCTGCTCAAGGCCAACCAGCTGCTCACCCAGGAGATCCAGCTCGACGCGCTGCTGCCCCAGATGCTGGGCGTGCTGCTGGAGAACGCCGGCGCCGAGCGCGGGGCCATCGTGCTGGAGGACGAAGGGCGCCTGATCGTCGAGGTCGTGGGTGGCGTGGACGAGCATCACCGCCTGGTCTCGAGCCGCATCGCGCGCCCGCTCGACGAGGTCAACCGCGGGAGCGAGGCCCTGCTGCCGAGCAGCCTGATCGAGTTCACCAAGCTCAGCCGCCGCACCCAGCGGCTCAACCGCCCCGCCGAGGACGAGCGCTTCGCGCAGAGCCGCTACCTGCGCCAGTTCCAGCCGAAGTCCGTGCTGTGCCTGCCGGTGCTCAACCAGGGCAAGCTCGCGGCCGTCATCTACCTGGAAAGCCGGCAGCTGGAGAACGCCTTCACGCCGCGCCACCAGCAGACGCTGGAGCTGCTGAGCTCGCAGGCCGCCATCTCGCTGGCCAACGCGCGGCTGTACGAGCAGCTGGAGGAGAAGGTCGAGCGCCGCACGCAGGAGCTGCGCCAGATGAGCATGCGCGACGGCCTCACGGGCATCGCCAACCGCCGCGCCTTCGACGAGCGCCTTGCCATCGAATGGCGGCGCAGCCAGCGCCACGGCACGCCGCTGTCCCTGCTGATGCTGGACATCGACCACTTCAAGCAGTTCAACGACCACTACGGCCACCTCGAGGGCGACCGCTGCATCAAGACGGTGGCGCAGCTGCTGCAGGGCGTCGCCAGCCGGGGCAGCGACCTCGTGGCGCGCTACGGCGGCGAGGAGTTCGCGCTGCTGCTGCCGGACACGGAAGCGCCCGCGGCCGAGCGCCTGGCACAGGACTGCCTGGAAGCCATCGAGGCCCTGGCCATCCCGCACGCCAAGTCCGCCGCGGGCCCGCATGTGAGCCTGAGCCTCGGTTGCAGCACGCTGCAGGCCAGCGAGGCCAGCACGCCCGAGATGCTGCTGAGCCACGCCGACCAGGCGCTGTACCGCGCGAAGCGTGGCGGGCGCCGCCGCTGGACGCGCTTCGATCCGCAGATCTGAGCGGGGCGCGCGGGCCGGCTCCAGCGGAACCGGCACCGGCCCGTTGCCGGACCGGTCGCTCCGTCTCGATCAGGTCTCGATCCGGTCTCGATCCGGCTGAAATCCGCTCGGAATCAGCCCTGGAGCGCCGCCTTCAGCGCCTCGAGCAGCTGCTTCACCAGCCCCTGGATGCGCTCATCCACGAGCTCGTTCTGCTCGTCGAAAAGGCCCGCCGTGAAGGCGTTGCAGAAGACCTCGGGCTTGTTCAGCACACGGAGATCCAGGCACACCGCGACCTGGCGCAGGTGGTACTGCGCCCGCGAACTGCCCATGCCGCCACCCGCCCCCATGAGCGCCACGGTCTTGCCGGCGAGCAGGTGGTTGTCCTTCTCGCGCGAGGCCCAGTCCAGCGCATTCTTGAGCGCCGGGGCGATCGAGTAGTTGTATTCCGGGCAGGCCAGCAGCAGGCCGTCGGCAGCGCGCAGCTGCTCGAAGAAGCGCTGCACGGCGGGCGGCGGCGTGGGGTGGTCCGCGTTGTAGAAGGGGAACTGGCTGATGTCCGCCATCTCCAGCGCGAGGCCTTCGGGCGCGTGGCGCAGGGCGTAGCGGGCCAGGGCCGTGTTGCGCGAGGCGGCGCGCAGGCTGCCGCTCATCACCAGGATCTTCTTCGTCATCGTGGTCTCCTTGCCGAGGCGGCCGGTGCGGAGCCCCTGCCCCGCACCGGCTGTCGCCTGTCGATCAGATGCTGATGCTATTCGGGATCTGCGACGGCAGCTGGAACGGATATTCGACCGGGCGCAGGCGGTTGCGCCCGCGGATCTCGCGCTCGGCCAGCGCCAGATCCGTCTGGAGGTCCGCCACGAGCGGCCCCACGCGCGGATCCTGGAAGTACGGATTGCGCGGGTTGTGCTCGTAGTGGCCGAAGGTGTCGTACTGCACGCCGGAGAGCAGGTACTCGAAGGAGAAGGTGTACAGCGACACGTCCAGCGGCGGGTACCAGCGGATGCAGTCCTGCTCGCTGGCCACCACGGTGCTGCGCGCCGGCGCGGGGTCGTAGAGCGTGCCGGCCACCGCGGGCATGTAGGACATCAGCGGGTACTGCGCGTAGTTGACGGACGCGTGCTGCGGGCCGGCCACGTAGATGATCTGCGCCACCACCTCGATGAGGTAGGCCAGGCTCTCGATGCGCCAGGGCCGCTTCGCATCCCCGGTGGCCTTGAGGCCGCGCATGCCCTTGAAGCCCGCGTACTGCGGCGCGGTCATCTCGTGGATCCAGTTCTGCAGCTCGTAGTCGCCCGCGACCTCGGCATCGCTCGTGTAGTAGAGGCGCAGGTAGCGGTCGACGAAGCGGTGCGTGGCCTGCCACAGCAGCATCGTGTCGTCGCGGAAGGGGAACTGGGGCAGCCCGTCCACGCCGCGCAGGCGGAAGAGCCGCTCGGGGTGGTTGTCGTCCCAGCGGTAGGCCTGGTGCGCCTGCGCCAGCACGCCCAGCGTGCATTCGATGGCCGGGCCGACGTTCGTCGCCACCACGCCGCCGGGGATGATGAGGCTGTGGATGGCGGAGTCGTTGATGTTGATCGTGAAGCGGAAGTGCGGCGCGAGCAGCTTCAGAATCGGGTGCCCCTCGGCCAGCTGCCGATGGGCCGCGACCACGATGGGCTCGATGATGAGGTGGCAGGCGCCCAGGTGGGCGATGGCCTCGTGCTGGATGGCCGCGGCCACGTTCACGAAGTACTTGGCGATGCGCCACTTGAAGCCGTTCGCGTCGTTGGCATTGCCGGCGTCATGGGGCGTGTAGATGGGCGCGGTCTCGGCGTCGTGCTGCTGCGCGAGCTGCACGGCGATCGGCTGCAGCACGCCCTCGGGCAAGGCGGGATAGCCGGCCGGCGGCATGGTGTTCCAGAAGAAGAGCGCGATCGGCGCGGCCATGTAGCGCTGCTCGCCATGCAGCGGGTCGGCCCAGGCGCCGTTGAGCAGCGCGTAGTCGCACACGAAGAGGCGCCCCTGCTCCGCGGCCTGCGCCAGCGTAAGGCCGGCCTGGCCCGTCTCCTTCTGCAGCATCGCGTCCGTCACCGGCATCTTGGCGAGCAAGGCCGCCAGCGGCATCTTCTGCAGGCCTTCCATGGGGTCGTCGACGTCCGGGGCGACGGGCTGCGGCACCACGGCGCGCAGCATCGTCGTGTTGTAGCCGGCCGTCTGCAGCCAGCCGAAGAACCAGTCCTGCTGGCAGGGCTTGCCCTGGCCCTTGGGCATCCAGGGCTGCTCCTGGATGGACAGCATCAGCGGCGTCGGCAGGCTCACGAAGAGGCGCTCGTAGTCCTCGATGCCCTGGGCCTGCAGGTAGTTGCGGCCGGGCTCCTCGCTGAGCATGTCGAAGAGCGTGGACTTCAGGAAGGCCGTGGGGCCGTTCTCCAGGAATTCCTTGAAGACCGCCTCGAGGCCCGTGGCCATCTTGGCGAGGTCCTTGGGCAGGTTCTGCAGGCTCTCCAGTGCTGAGGGCAGCGCCGCGATCGCCTCGTAGAAGGCCTTCAGCTCCTCCAGATCCCGCAGCGGGTGCAGCAGGCTGAAGTCCTTGCTGAGCTTCTCGTAGGCCTCCTCCACGCGGCGCAGCGCGGCGGTGGGCACATCGGCCAGCAGCTCGCGCTCCAGCAGCATCATCACGACGCGCTTGAAGTTGTCGGTGAGTTCCAGGAAGACCTGCACCACCTGCGCCTCGTAGTCGATGCTGAACTTCTCGCTGTCCGGCAGGTCGGCCGAGAGCGGCACGCCTTCCAGGTAGCTCTGCATGTAGTTGTACTGCGTGCGGGCGATGGAGAGCTGGAAGGCGCGGGCCTTCTGCGCCTCGGCATCGTGATGCTGCGGCAGGCTGGGGACCAGGGCCGGGTTGGCGTTGCTGGCAGGCGTCTGGAAGAGGCTCATCGGGGTCGTCTCGCTGATGCGGCGGCTCACGATGCAGGGACTGCCAACTCGTGCGCGCGCCGGGCGGGTTTCATGGGGGCGCGCACTGCCAACTGCCTGGCGCGGGTGGCACGGAAGGTACCACTGCGCGAGGGCGTCTCAAGAGAGAAAAAATCCGGAGAGACAGGGGTGATCCGTCCTTGGTCCAGGACAGCGGCCCCGGAGCGCGATCCCCGCCGCCTTCGAGTCAGGTCGACATCGAAATCCGCATTTTGCTGATCGCCGGCGCCCCCCGTGCTGCGATACGGTGGCAGCCATGCGCGTCGCATCGCGCCAGGAGGAAGGCCATGAAGACCCGTGAACCCCAGGCACCGGGATCGGCGCGCGAGCCGGCCGCAGCCCCATCCGCCCGTCACGCCGCGGCGAAGGCACCGCACAGCGCGGGGACGCTGCCGTCCGCCGTCCAGGCCTCGCCCCGCATGACGATGCAACGAAAGGCGATCCAGGCCGCGATCCGCCCGGCCGCGCCCCGCGAGTCCGGGCTGGCCGCCTCCGCTGCACCAGCACCGGCGGCGGTGTCCGCAGCGCCCATCCAATGCAGCCGCACCCGCTTCACCGGCGGCAAGACCCGCTATGCCAGCCGCACCGGCGGCAGGATCGGCAGCGTCTATGCGCAGGATCCCGCGCACCGGGAGAACTACGGCCGCCGGATCCGGCTGATGCACAAGAGCGGCCCGCATGTCTCGAAGCGCAGCAGCTACCGGCACGGCCGCGGGGATGTGATCCGTCCGCTGAACGCCGGCCAGGTCAATCGGCGTGACGAGCGCCTTGTGGAGAGCCGCACCGTCGGCGGGCCCATCTCGCACACCTCGCGCGGGAGCCTGGGGCACATGGAGCCCCTGAACGACGAGCAGGCCGTCGCGCTGTACGGGCTCGCCCGGCACTCCGACCATGCTCGCCCGTCACGCGACGCTTACCAGGGTCGGCCGCAGGCCTATCAACAGGCCAAGGCTGAGCACGCCGACGAATACAACGACCGCATGTGGAACCTGCTGATGGAGGACCGTTTCCAGGACCACGAACTCGGCAGGGAGGCGCGGGCCCTGCATGAATCCGGCTACGACGGCGACGATGAATCCGACTGATCCCTGACCCGGCGCATCGCCCGATCCCGGCTCCGCGAGGCCGACGGGCGTGCGGCTTCCGGCTCGCGCGTCAGCTCGCCCGCTTCAGCAACGCCATCGCCGGCCGCAGCCGCGGCGCCACCACCGGCACCGTCAGCATCGTGCTTCCCACCGCCATCAGCAGCAGCGCGGTGAAGGTCTCGGCGGTGATGATCTGCTTGTCCAGCAGCACGTTGGCGAAGATGATCATGATCAGCGCCTTGGTCTGCAGCAGCCAGCCGATGATGCTGGCCTCGCCGGCGGGCCAGCGCAGGATGCGCCCGGCGATCCGCAGGCCCAGGAGCTTGCCGGCCACCGAGGCCACCAGCAGCAGCGCCGCCACGCCGAAGACCGCATAGCCGCCCATCTGCCAGTTGGTGCGCAGCCCGGTCGACAGGAAGAACACCGGCATCAGCACCATCAGCACATGGTGGCGCAGCAGGTCCATGTGTTCCTGGTGGAACCAGTCCGCGTCCATCACGGCGCCAGCGAGGAAGGCGCCGACCATGAAGTGCAGGCCGGACCAGTCGGCGCCGAAGGACACGATCGCCAGCCAGATAAGGCTCACGAACCAGCGATCGCGCTCAGGCAGGCGGCGCATCAGCGCGCGCAGGCCCCACGTCGCCACCGCGAAGGCAAGCAGGAAGAGGCCCTGCCGGCCCACGCGCGTCCAGTCCATGAGGATCAGCGCCAGCACGCCCCAGATGGCGATGTCGTCGAGGCTGGCATAGCGCAGGATGCGCTGGCCCAGCGGCTGGCGCAGGATCTCCAGCTTCTCCATCAGCAGGATCAGGATGGGCAGGGCCGTCACCGCGCAGGACATGCCCACGCCCAGCACGAACTGCCAGGTCTCGGCCTTCGCGCCCATCCAGCCGCCGCCCAGCAGGGCCAGGCCCGCGAGACTGCCCGCGATCAGGGGCGTGCCCAGCGCCAGGCCGGCGGTGATGCCGCTTTCCACCCGGTGCGCCCACGCCTTCTTCAGGTCCAGCTCGATGCCGGCGATCCACACGAAGAGCATCACCGCCCACCAGGCCACGCCGTTGAGGGACTGCACCACCGGCGCACTGAAGACGAACTGGTAGTAGTCCGGAAAGGCGCGGCCCAGCACGCCCGGTCCGAGCACGATGCCCGTGAGGATCTGGACGACGACCAGCGGTGCCCAGTAATCGGTGTGCCCCAGCCGCCAGACCAGGTAGGGCACCGTGAAGATGATCGTCATCGCGATCAGGAAGACTTCGGTCGTGTTCATCGGCGCATGATGCCCGGCCTCCCCTCGCCGGCGCAGCAGGGCTCACCCCAAGCCGGCGCATCTTGAAACCCGATGAAACCGGGTCGGGACAGCCGCTAGCGCAGATCGTCCCAGGCGGGCACCAGCGAGATCACGGCCAGGAGCACGGCGATGGGGATGGTGAAGCCGTAGCCGAAGGCCTTGAAGCCGTAGGCCCCCGAGACGCCGCCCACGAGAAAGGCCGCCAGCAGGCCGCCGAGCACCTTGAGGCGGTCGCGGTCCGCGCGGACGGGCATGGGCAGCGAGGGGTCGGCATTCCAGTAGACGAGCTTGCCGAGCTCGATGCCGAGGTCCGTCACGACGCCCGTCATGTGCGTCGTGCGGATGACCGCGCCGGAGAGCTTGGTCACGACCGCGTTCTGCAGGCCCATGATGAAACACAGCAGGATCACGGTGAAGGGCAGCAGCAGGCCCTCGAAGGTGGCCATGCGCGCGCCCAGGAGGCCGAAGCCGAGGATGAGCACCGACTCCAGCAGCAGCGGCAGGGCGTACTCGCTGGCCAGGGCCCGGCGGCGGGCGAAGTTGACGAGGATGCCGCTGCACATCGCCCCCAGCAGAAAGGACAGCACGCCGATGACACCGTCCACCACGAGCTCCATCTGCCCCAGCGCGAGGTTGTCCGCCACGGCGGACACGATGCCCGTGACGTGCGAGGTGTACTGCCGCACCGCGAGAAACCCTCCGGCGTTGATGGCCCCGGCGACCAGGGCCAGCAGCCAGCCGAGCTGGCGGTTGGCGGCCACCGTGCGGTGGCGCCCGATCAGGAATCTGGCGTAGTGGGTGGGCATGCGCGAGGCGTTCGAAAGCGGGCGTCCAGGCCGGATTTGACCACTGACGCGCCGGGCGCCTTCGAGAGGCGCGCCGGACTCACGTCTTCGGCACCGGCCGCGCCTGCGTCCGCTTTGGCTCCGGATGCTGCACCTCGCGCAGCTGCCGGGTGTAGGCGCCCCACTCCGCCACATAGCGGTCGAAGTCCGCCAGGCTGAGCTTGAGGACGCTGAAGGTCGACGTGCCCTTGCCCAGCAGCACCTCCATGCCCGAGCGGCAGTGCCGGTGGCCCGCCAGGTCCTGCTGGTAGCTCACGACGGGATAGGCCGCGGGCCAGCACTTGCTGACGCTGTGGGGCGAGCTCCAGTCCTTCAGCGCCACCCAGTGCAGCTCGTGGAGGCCGGCCTCGCTGGGCAGGGCCGGGCCGTATTTCTGGATGAGTTCGGCGCGCACCGTGGACACCGCCACGGGCTTGTCCAGCGTCTCCTCGCGGGCAATCACCAGCGCCTTGCCCGTGAGCGGCCCGAAGCCGACGCCGATGGCGGCCTGCCGCTCGCCCTGCGGATTGCGCCGGACGTAGAAGACCTCGGCGACACGCTCCGGCATCCCCACCGCCGCCGGCAAGGTCTTGCGGCTCTGCAGCACATAGCCCAGCGCGCGGGTGATGCTGTCGACCTCGTCGGCGGACTGGCCCACCGCGAGCCCGAGGGTCTCCAGCGTGCGGGGCGCCGCCTGCGCCCTGGCCGGCCCCGCAGAGGCGGACAGCAGCCACGCAAGCACGACGGCAGCAGCAAAGGAATGGCGCATGGTGGACCCCAATCTGATGGCATGCCATGGCTGCGGATGGCCATGTCGCGCCGATTGTGGGCACACTCGCCGGCGCCATGGGGCCTTGTTGTAAGGGCCTGTATCCGTTCGGGGCGCCACGGCCGGGCCCGGCGCCCGCCCCCTCAGGGCAGGTGCATCAGGCTCACATCCGCCCGCCCGCTGGCCGCGGTGATGAGCCCCAGCACGCGGGTGTGCTCGCCGCTCACCATGTCCCAGCGCAGGCGCCAGGCCCAGTTGCCGCCGAGGATGCCGGGCACGTTCATGCGGTGCTCGCCGCCCAGGCCCAGCACGTCCTGCATGGGGAAGACGGCCATGTGGGCGACGGAATTGCAGCAGGCGCGGATCATGGCCCAGTGCACGTCGTGCTCGCCGCAGGCCAGGTAGGCGCCGGCGAAGGCGCGCTCGCGGGCGCCGGCGCCGCGCCACCAGCCCAGGACCGTGTCGTTGTCGTGCGTGCCGGTGTAGGCCACGGCGGCGCGCGGCCACATCTGCGGCAGGAATTCGTGCGTGCCGTCGCCGCCGAAGCCGAACTGCAGGATCTTCATGCCGGGGAAGCCGCAGGCGTCGCGCAGCGCATGCACGTCCTCGGTGATGAAGCCCAGGTCCTCGGCCACGATGGGCAGCGGGCCCAGGGCCTGCTCGATGGCGTCGAACAAGGCCTTGCCGGGGCCGGTTCGCCACACGCCTTGCTTGGCGTCGGGGCTGCTGCCGGGGATCTCGTAATAGCCCGCGAAGCCGCGGAAGTGGTCGATGCGGAAGACGTCCGCGCTGCTCAGCGCGCGGCGCACGCGGGCCGTCCACCAGGCGTAGCCCTCGGCGGCCATGCGGTCCCAGCGGTACAGCGGATTGCCCCAGCGCTGGCCCTCGGCGGAGAGCGCATCGGGCGGCACGCCGGCCACGGTGACGGTCTGGAAATCCGCGTCGAGGTCGTACAGATCCGGGCGGGCCCAGCAGTCGGCGCTGTCGTGGGCGACGAAGATGGGCAGGTCGCCCATGATGCGCACGCCGCGCTCGTTGGCATAGGTCTTCAGGCCGGCCACCTGCCAGTCGAAGCACCACTGCACGAAGCACCAGAAGGCGATCTCGGCGGCGTGCTCCCGGCGTGCGGCGGCGAGGGCTGCGGGCTCGCGGCGTGCCAGGTCTTGCGGCCACAGCCACCAGGGCTGGCCGCCGCGCGGGCTGCGGATGGCCATGAAGAGCGCGTAGTCCTCCAGCCAGTCGGCCTGCGCGGCGCACCAGGCCGCGAACTCGGCCCGCTCGGCCGCCGTCGCCTTCGCCCGGAAGCCGGCCTCCGCGAGGCGCAGCTGCTGCTCGCGCCAGGGCAGCACGCGGCCGTAGTCCACGCGTGAGGCGTCAAAGCCTTCGGGCGGCAGCTGCGGCGCACTCATCCAGCCCTTCTCGACCAGCGGCTCGAAGGCCACCATCCATGGGCTGCCCGCAAAGGCGGACACGCCCTGGTAGGGGCTGTCACCCGGGCCGATGGGCGTCGAGGGCAGCCATTGCCACAGGCCCTGACCGGCGGACTGCAGCCAGTCGACGTAGCGGAAGGCATCGGGGCCGAAGTCGCCCATGCCATGCGGGCCGGGCAGCGAGGTGATGTGCAGCAGCACACCGGCGAGGCGTTGGTTCAGGTCCATGCGCGCAAGTCTCGTACAAATGGGTGGGGAATGGAGGGAGAGGCGTTCACCGGCTCAGGGCACCTGCGACTGCAGCAGCCAGACGCTGTACGCCGGCACCTCGAGGGCGAGATCCAGGGACAGCGCCTGCACCGCGGGGCGGCCATCGGCCTGGCTGCTGTCCAGCAGCAGGCGCCATGGCGTGCCGCGGCACTCGGCCGGCGCCTGGAAGCGCAGCGGCTGCGGTTCGGGATTGAAGAGCAGCGCCAGTGGCGGGGACTCGCCGGCCGGCAGGGAAGCGATGACGCAGGCCAGGGCCTGCTCAAGGCCATGGTGCCAGTCCTGCACCTGCATCTCATGGCCGTGTGGCGAGAACCAGCGCAGCTGCGCCTCCCCCGGCTGCGCGCAGGCGCCCTGCCCTGCCGACACGAACCAGCGCTCGTGCCGCAGCAGCGGCTGCGCGCGGCGCAGCGCGCTCACGCGGGCCACGAAGGCCTGCAGGGCGCTGCTGTCGTGATGCCAGTCGAGCCAGCCCAGCGGGTTGTCCTGGCAGTAGGCGTTGTTGTTGCCCTGCTGCGTGTTGGCCAGCTCGTCGCCCGCGTTGAGCATGGGCGTCCCCTGGGCCAGCAGCAGCGTGGCGAGCATGGCCCGGCGCACGCGCTCACGCGTGGCCACGACCTCAGCCGGCGCGGCGTTGCCCTCGTGGCCGAAGTTGAAGGCCAGCTCGCCGTCGCGCCCGTCGCGGTTGTCCTCGCCGTTGGCGTGGTTGTGCTTGCCGCTGTAGCTCAGCAGGTCGTTCAGCGTGTAGCCGTCGTGCACGGCGATGAAATTGACGGAGGCCGTGGGCAGGCGCTGCGCATGGTGGAACACATCGCTCGACGCACTGAAGCGCCGCGCGAACTCGCCGCGGCTGATGGCGTGGCCCAGGCGCGGCTGCGTGGCCGCCGGGCCGATCCAGTAGCCGCGCACGGCATCGCGGAACTTGTCGTTCCACTCCAGGAAGCGCCCCGGAAAGCGCCCGAGCTGGTAGCCGTCATAGCCCGCATCCCAGGGCTCGGCGATCAGGTGGACGCCCGCCAGCACCGGGTCCTGCCGCAGCGCCGTGAAGAAGGCCGCGTGCGGATCGAAGCCATGCGCCACGCGCCCGAGCACCGGCGCGAGGTCGAAGCGGAAGCCGTCCACCCCCATCTCCTGCACCCAGAAGCGCAGCGAGTCGAGTACGAACTGCGCCACGCGCGGATGCTGCGCGTTCAGGGTGTTGCCGCAGCCCGTGAGGTTCTCGGTGCGGCTCGCGTCATCGGGCACGGCGCGGTAGTAGCTGCGGTTGTCCAGCCCCCGCCAGGAGAGCGTGGGACCGAACTCGCTGCCCTCGGGCGTGTGGTTGTAGACGACGTCCAGCACCACCTCCAGCCCGGCCGCATGCAGGGCCTCGACCATGGCGCGGAACTCCGCCGCCACGAGGGCCGGGTCGTGGCGCACGGCGCGGCTGGCCAGGCGCGGATCGGGCGCGAAGAAGCCCAGCGTGTTGTAGCCCCAGTAGTTGTGCAGGCCCTTGTCGGCCAGGTGCGGCTCGTCGATGGCGTAGTGCACCGGCAGCAGCGAGAGCGTGCTCACGCCGAGGCGCTGGAAATGCGCGATCGACGCCGGATGCGCCAGCGCTGCGTAGCTGCCGCGCAGGGCCTCGGGGATTCCGGGATGCTGCGCCGAGAAGCCCTTCACATGGACCTCGTACAGCAGCAGGTCGGCGGCCGCATGCCGCGGCGCGGAGGCCCGCGGGGTCGGCTGCGGGGCCGGCGCCGCGACGCGGGCCTTCAGCGCGTGCAGGGCGTTGTCGCGCACATCCAGGCTGCGGGCACCGTCGGGATGACCCAGCTCGTAGCCGTGGTGCTCGGCGCGCCAGGCGAAATGCCCGACGATCTCGCGGGCATAGGGGTCGAGCAGCAGCTTGTGCGCGTTGAAGCGGTGCCCCCGCTCGGGCGCATAGGGCCCGTGCGCCCGCAAGCCGTAGACAAGACCTGGCCCCAAGCCCGGCAGGAAGCCGTGGAAGACGCCGTCGTGCGGGCCCTGCAGCCGGTAGCGCCGCAGCTCGCGCTGGCCGTCGGCGTCGAACACGCACAGCTCGAGGGCCTCGGCATGCTCGGAGAACACGGCGACGTTGACGCCGCCGTCGCGGGCCTGGGTGCCCAGGGGCTCGGTGCGGCCCGGCAGCAGCTCGGCCGGCAGGGGCAGGAAGGCGTCAGGCATGGTCGTCGGGCTCGGGCACAAGAAACAGGGTGGCCAGCGGCGGCAGGTGCAGGCGCAGCGCGCCGCCGGACTCGGCCAGCAGCGCGGCCGCATTGCCGTCGTTGCTGCCGCCGTAGTGAGTCGAATCGGTGTTCAGGCACTCGCGCCAGCGGCTGCCCTGCAGCGCCGGCGGGAGCGGGATGGCGTAGCCCGGGCGCGGCACCGGCGTGAAGTTGCAGACCACCAGCGTCTGCTCCCCGCCCGGTTCGCGGCGAAGCCAGGCGAAGACGGAGTGGTCGCGGTCCTCGCTCACCAGCCACTGGAAGCCCGCGGCCTCGCAGTCCTGCCGATGCAGGCTCGGGCGCTCGCGGTAGACGCGGTTGAGGTCACGGATGAGCACCTGCACGCCCGCATGGGCCGGCGCGTCCAGCAGTGCCCAGGGCAGCTCGCCGTCGTGGTTCCATTCGCTGTCCTGCGCGAACTCCTGGCCCATGAAGAGCAGCTTCTTGCCCGGGTGCCCCCACATGAAGCCGTAGTAGGCCCGCAGATTGGCGAAGCGCTGCCAGTCGTCGCCCGGCATCTTGCCCAGGAGCGAGCCCTTGCCATGCACGACCTCGTCGTGCGAGAGGGGCAGCACGAAGTTCTCGCTGAAGGCGTAGACGAGGCCGAAGCTCATCTTCTCGTGGTGCCATTTGCGGTGGATGGGGTCCTCCTGCAGATAGCGCAGGGTGTCGTTCATCCAGCCCATGTTCCATTTGTAGTGGAAGCCCAGGCCGCCGGCCGAGGTGGGCGCGCTGACGCCGGGGAAGCTGGTCGACTCCTCCGCGATCGTGATGCCGCCGGGCGCCTCGGCGCCGATCACCTCGTTCATGCGACGCAGGAAGGCGATGGCCTCGAGGTTCTCGCGGCCCCCGTGCACATTCGGCACCCACTCGCCCGCCGGCCGCGAGTAGTCGCGGTAGAGCATGGAAGCGACGGCATCGACACGCAGGCCGTCCACGCCCCACTGCTCCAGCCAGTACAGCGCGTTGCCGACGAGGAACTGCTGGGTCTCGATGCGGCCGAAGTGATAGATCAGGGTGTTCCAGTCGCGGTGGAAGCCCTCGCGCGGATCGGCATATTCGTAGCAGTGCGTGCCGTCGAACTGCGCGAGCCCATGGGCATCCGCCGGGAAATGCGCCGGCACCCAGTCCAGCAGCACGCCCAGCCCCTGCGCATGGCAGGCGGCCACGAAGCGCGCCAGGCCCCGCGGGTCGCCCAGACGCGCGGTGGGCGCGTAGAGGCCCAGCGTCTGGTAGCCCCAGGAGCCGTCGAAGGGATGCTCGGAGATGGGCAGCAGCTCGATGTGCGTGAAGCCCAGCCCGGCGGCATAGCCCGGCAGCGTGGCGGCCAGGGTGTCCCAGTCCACGAAGTCGGCGGCGCCCCCGCCGGCCGGGCGGCGCCAGGACGGCGCATGGACCTCGTAGATGCTGATCGGGGCATCGCGCCGGTTCACCGGGCGCCGGTCCACGGGCAGGCGCATCTGCGGCGGCTCGGGGCAGACGATGCTGGCGGTGTCCGGCCGGAACTGGGCCTGGCGGGCGTAGGGATCAGCCTTGCGCAAGACCTGACCCTCGGCACCCAGGATCTCGAACTGGTAGAGGTCTCCGGCCTGCACCGCCGGGATGAACAGCTCCCACACGCCGGCCTCATGGCGCCGCCGCATGGGGTGGCGGCGGCCGTCCCACTGGTTGAAGCTGCCCACCACGCTGACGCGCCGGGCGTTCGGCGCCCAGACGGCGAAGCGCGTGCCGGCCACGCCGTCCACGCGCGCCAGGTGGGCGCCCAGCACCCGCCAGGGCCGCAGATGACGCCCGGCCGAGAGTTGCGCCAGGTCCTGGTCCGCGAGCTGCGGGCCGAAGGCATAGGGATCGTCCATGGCCTGCCACGGCCCGTCCGGCGACCACTGCACCGAGAGCCGGTAGGCAAAGGCCTTGCGGCGGCGCGGGACGATGACCTCGAAGAACAGCCCCGGCTCGCGCACCGCCATCCGGCACAGCGCGCGGCCGGAGTCGGCATCCAGCACCTGCACGGCCTGCGCGCCCGGCAGGCAGGCGCGCAGCCACAGCCGCCCCTCGGCGTCCGCGTGCTGGCCCAGCACGGCGAAGGGGTCGCCATGCCGGGCTTGGGCCAGGGCCTGCCAGCTGCCGTCGTCGAGCATGCCGCCGATCACCGTGCCGTTCGTCATGCCGTTCTCGATGCCGCTTTCGACGCCGCTTTCGATGCCGTTCACCACGCCTCGCGTCAGGCCTTCAGCGAAGCCGCCGACCACACCCGCTCGACGTACTCGGCGATCGTGCGGTCCGAGGAGAACCAGCCCATGCCCGCCACGTTGCGGACGGTCTGCTCGCCCCAGGCCTGCGGGTCGCGGTAGACCGCATCGACCTTCAGCTGCGTGGCCACGTAGTCGGTGAAGTCGGCCATCAGCAGGTAGGGATCGGCGCCCAGCAGCTTGTCGACCAGCGCCTTGTAGCGCGCCGTGTCGCCGCCGCAGAAGTCGCCGTCCGCGATGGCGCGGATCACGGCCTGCAGCTGGCGGTTCTGCTCGACGTAGAGACGCGGGTCGTAACCCAGGCTCTTGAGACCGGCCACGGCCTCGGTGCGCAGACCGAAGACGAACATCTGGTCCACGCCCATGTGCTTGGCCATCTCGATGTTGGCGCCGTCCCAGGTGCCGATGGTCAGCGCGCCGTTGAGGGCGAACTTCATGTTGCCGGTGCCCGAGGCCTCGGTGCCCGCGGTGGAGATCTGCTCCGACAGGTCGGCCGCCGGGATGATGGTTTCGGCCAGCGAGACGCCGTAGTTGGGCAGGAAGACGAGCTTGAGTTTGTCGCCCACGCGCGGGTCGCTGTTGACCACGCGGCCGACGTCATGCGCCAGCTGGATGATCAGCTTGGCCATGTGGTAGGCCGAAGCCGCCTTGCCGGCGATCACGACGGTGCGCGGCACCCAGCCGCGGCCGTCCACGCCGTCCGGATTCGCGACGATGGCCTGGTAGCGGGCGATGACGTGCAGCAGGTTCAGCAGCTGGCGCTTGTACTCGTGGATGCGCTTGATCTGCACGTCAAAGAGGCTGTCCACGCTGACGGTGAGGCCCAGCTCGCGGCGGATGCGGTCCGCCAGGCGCTGCTTGTTGGCGCGCTTCACGGTGCGGAAGCTGGCAATGAGGCCGGCGTCCTTCGCATGGGCCGACAGCTGCTGCAGCTGCGACAGGTCCTGGCGCCAGCCGGTGCCGATCTGGCCGTCGATCACGGCGGACAGCGCCGGGTTCGCCTGCTGCAGCCAGCGGCGCGGCGTCACGCCGTTGGTCACGTTGTGGAAGCGCTCGGGGAAGATGCGGGCGTAGTCGGCGAAGATGGTCTGCACCATCAGGTCCGAGTGCAGCGCTGCCACGCCGTTGACGCGGTGCGAGGCCACGATGGACAGCGCGGCCATGCGCACGCGGCGCTCGCCGCCGTGGTGGCCACCATTCGTGCCGCCCTCATCGATCAGCGACACGCGCGATGCCAGCGCATCGTCCCCCGGGAAGCGCTGGCGCAGCTCCTGCAGGAAGCGGTGGTTGATCTCGTAGACGATCTCGAGATGGCGCGGCAGCAGCGCCTCGAACATGCGCACGGGCCAGGTCTCCAGGGCCTCGGGCATCAGCGTGTGGTTGGTGTACGAGACGGCCTGGCGCGTGAGGGCCCAGGCCTCGTCCCAGGGCAGGCCGTGCTCGTCCAGCAGCAGGCGCATGAGCTCGGCGGGGGCCAGCGCGGGGTGGGTGTCGTTGAGGTGGATGGCGTTGAGCGTGCCCAGCGTGTGCAGCGGGCGGCCCTCGCGCAGGTGGCGCTCGATGAGGTCCTGCAGCGAGGCACTGACGAGGAAGGCTTCCTGCTTGAGGCGCAGCTCGCGGCCGGCCTCGGTGGAGTCGTCGGGGTACAGCACCCAGTTCAGCGCGTCGGCCGCGACCTGGCGGCTCGCGGCATGCGCGTAGTCCCCGCGGCAGAAGGCCTGGAAGTCGATGGTCTCGGCGGCCTGGGCATGCCACTGGCGCAGGGTCGAGACCCGCTCGCTGTGGTGCGCGGGCACGATGAAGTCATAGGCCTGGGCCACGAGCACCTCGGCCGGCACCCACTGGCGCGCGCCGCTGGCATCGACGACGACACGGCCGCCGAAGCCCACGCGGTAGCGCAGCTCCGGGCGCGGCAGCTCCCACGGATTGCCCAGGCGCAGCCAGTCGTCGGGGGACTCGACCTGGCGGCCGTCCTGGATGCCCTGGGCGAACATGCCGTACTGGTAGCGCAGGCCGTAGCCGAAGGACGGCAGGCCCAGCTCGGCGAAGGAGTCGAGGAAGCAGGCGGCGAGGCGGCCGAGGCCGCCATTGCCCAGCGCGGCGTCGGGCTCGCGCTCGAGCACGCCGGAGAGATCCTGGCCCTGCGCCTGCAACTGCGCCTGCAGCACGCCATCGAGGCGCAGCGCGGCCAGGGCGTTGCTGAGGGCGCGGCCCATCAGGAATTCCATCGAGAGGTAATGCACGCGGCGGCAGCCGGCGTCGTCGCCGCGCTGCGCATCGGCCGCCTGGGTCTCGGCCCAGCGGCCCGCGAGCAGCTCGCGGCTGGCCGCGGCCGCGGCACGCATCAGCTCGTCGCGGCCGGGCGCGGCGCCGACCAGCGCGCGCTGCTGCAGTTCACGTTGAAGGGCCGCCTCGAAGGCGGCATGCAAGGGAGTGGAAGCGGATTCGGAGTTCATGGCACCTCGCGCCGTGGAACGGGCCGCGTTGAGAAGCGTGGACAGCATGGGCAATCATCCAGAGAGGGCGACCCGCGGGCCTGCCCTCGGCAGTCGGCCGCCGGACCCCGGTTCGGGCCCCTCGGCACATCGGACACACAGCCCACACGGACCGGACGTGTGAGCGCGACGATGAAAGTATCTCCCAGCTCGCTGATTTTGTGTAGTTTCACTACGGCGGGTTAACCCGAACTGAAAGTTAAGTGCTTGATTTTCAATGAACACACCGCCGGAAATCAGGGGCAGCCACGTTGTAGAACTACATTTTGAACTGTATATTCTCTACAAACGAGGTCCTCGGCCCCGCCCGGACCACCCCATGAGCGAGACACGCCGACCGGCGCCAGCCGGCCGGCGGAGGTAGACAAGTGGCGAGCGTGTTGCTGCAGTCCGTGGCCAAGGCCTACGGCGAGACCCAAATCCTGCATGGCATCGACCTGGAGATCCGCGACGGCGAGTTCATGGTCTTCGTCGGCCCCTCCGGCTGTGGCAAGTCCACCCTGCTGCGTTCCATCGCCGGCCTGGAAGACATCACCGGCGGCGAGCTGCGCATCGGCGGCCGCCTGGTCAACGACGTGCCGCCGGCCGAGCGCGGCATCGCCATGGTGTTCCAGTCGTATGCGCTCTACCCGCACATGAACCTGTAC
>JAYRMR010000011.1:0-104389 GCA_041912595.1 Burkholderiaceae bacterium | reverse complement strand
AACTGAGTCGCCAGGATTGGAGAGACAGATGTCTGACAAGAAAACTCTGACGGTCAAGCTCGTGCGCAGCCCGATCGGCTGCCGTGCCTCGCACCGTGCCACCGTGACCGGTCTGGGCCTGCGCAAGCTGAACAGCACGCGTGTCCTCGAGGACACCCCTGCTGTGCGCGGCATGATCAACAAGATCGCCTACCTCGTGCAGGTGCTGTAAGCACGGCGCGAACTGAGGACTAGAAATGCAACTCAACACCATCAAGCCCGCCGCTGGTGCCAAGCACGCCAAGCGTCGCGTGGGCCGTGGCATCGGCTCCGGTCTGGGCAAGACTTGCGGCCGCGGCCACAAGGGCCAGAAGTCGCGCGCTGGCGGCTTCCACAAGGTTGGCTTCGAAGGCGGCCAGATGCCCCTGCATCGTCGCCTGCCCAAGCGTGGCTTCAAGTCGCTGACGCTGCCGTTCAACGCCGAGATCACCCTGAGCGATCTGCAAGGCCTGGCCGGTGACGAAATCGACATGCTGACGCTGAAGGCTGTCGGCCTGGTGCCCGAGCTGACCAAGTCGGTGAAGGTCATCCTGTCTGGCGAAATCAGCCGCAAGGTCACGCTGAAGGGCGTGGGCGCAACGGCTGGTGCCAAGGCTGCGATCGAAGCCGCTGGCGGCTCCGTCGCTGCTGAGTAAAGCTCAAGGATCAGGCAACAGTGGCTACCAACCCGAATCAACTGGCCAAGAGCGGCAAGTTCGGTGACCTGCGTCGCCGGCTTGTGTTCCTGCTGCTGGCGCTGGTCGTGTACCGTATCGGGGCGCATATCCCCGTGCCGGGCATCGATCCGGTCCAGCTGCAGCAGTTCTTCAAGGGCCAGCAGGGTGGCATCCTGAGCCTGTTCAACATGTTCTCTGGCGGTGCGCTGTCGCGCTTCACCGTCTTCGCGCTGGGCATCACGCCCTACATCTCGGCCTCCATCGTGATCCAGTTGATGGGTTATGTGGTGCCGAGCCTGGAAGCGCTGAAGAAGGAAGGCGAGTCGGGTCGTCGCAAGATCACGCAGTACACCCGCTATGGCACGCTCGGCCTGGCAATTTTCCAGAGCCTCAGCATTGCGCTGGCCCTGGAGAGTTCGCCTGGTCTGGTGCTGGCTCCCGGTTTCGGCTTCCGCCTGACCGCTGTCAGCAGCCTGGTGGCTGGCACCATGTTCCTGATGTGGCTGGGTGAGCAGATCACTGAGCGCGGTCTGGGCAATGGCATCTCGATCCTCATCTTCGGCGGTATTGCGGCAGGTCTGCCGGGTGCCATCGGCGGTCTGCTGGATCTGGTGCACAACGGTGCCATGACGATCTTCTCCTGCCTCGTGGTCATCGCCATCGTCATTGGCGTGACCTGGCTGGTGGTGTTCGTCGAGCGTGGTCAGCGCAAGATCCTGGTGAACTACGCCAAGCGTCAGGTTGGCAACAAGGTGTACGGCGGTCAGTCGTCGCACCTGCCCCTGAAGCTGAACATGTCGGGTGTGATTCCCCCGATCTTCGCATCGTCGATCATCCTGCTGCCGACCACGCTCGTGAGCTGGTTTGCAACGGGTGACAGCATGCGCTGGTTGAAGGACATCGCGGACATGCTGCGTCCGGGTCAGCCGATCTATGTGCTGCTCTACGCTTCCGCGATCGTGTTCTTCTGCTTCTTCTACACGGCACTGGTGTTCAACAGCCGTGAGACCGCAGACAACCTGAAGAAGAGCGGGGCGTTCATCCCCGGGATCCGTCCCGGTGAGCAGACCGCCAAGCACATCGACAAGATCCTGTCCCGTCTGACCATGGCCGGCGCCATCTACATCACCGGTGTGTGCCTGCTGCCTGAGTTCCTGACACTGAAGTACAACGTTCCCTTCTACTTTGGCGGCACCTCGTTGCTGATCATCGTGGTGGTGACCATGGACTTCTGGGCCCAGGTGCAGTCTTACGTGATGAGTCAGCAGTACGAGTCTCTGCTGAAGAAGGCAAATTTCAAGGCCAACTGAGTTTCGACTCAGTGGAGCCGATCCATTAACTACCGTACCAACCGAAGCGGCACGAGGCATGGCGAAAGACGACGTCATTCAGATGCAGGGTGAGATTCTCGAGAACCTGCCCAATGCCACGTTTCGAGTGAAGTTGGAGAACGGACATGTCGTTCTCGGTCACATCTCCGGCAAGATGCGTATGCACTACATCCGCATCCTGCCTGGTGACAAAGTGACCGTTGAGCTGACACCGTACGATTTGAGTCGTGCTCGCATCGTGTTCCGGGCGAAGTGAGCGAATTTGTCCCCCGGACGCGCTGTTTGAGCGAATAGATTTAGGTCAAGGAGCAGACCATGAAAGTTTCGGCATCCGTCAAGAAGATGTGCCGCAATTGCAAGATCATCCGTCGCAAGGGCGTGGTGCGTGTGATCTGTACCGATCCGCGCCACAAGCAGCGTCAAGGCTGATTGCTGCACGACACGAGCGAATTAGAGGACGCAAATGGCACGTATTGCTGGTATCAACATTCCGCCGCAAAAGCACACCGAGATCGGTCTGACCTCGATCTACGGCATTGGCCGTACGACCGCGCAGAAGATCTGCAACGCTTGCGGTATTCCCCTCGACAAGAAGGTCAAGGACCTCAATGACTCCGATCTGGAAAAGATCCGTGAGGAAGTGGGCAAGCTGACCATCGAAGGCGATCTGCGCCGTGAGATGTCGATCAACATCAAGCGTTTGATGGATCTGGGCTGCTATCGCGGTTTCCGTCACCGCCGTGGCCTGCCGATGCGTGGCCAGCGTACGCGCACCAACGCTCGTACCCGCAAGGGTCCGCGCAAGGCTGCGCCGACCGGCAAGAAGTGATCCAGCGGCAACCCTGAAGAGAGCTCACCATGGCAAAAGCACCTAACAACTCGGCTGCCCAGCGCGTTCGCAAGAAGGTTCGCAAGAACGTGGCTGACGGCATCGCCCACGTCCACGCTTCTTTCAACAACACCATCATCACCATCACCGACCGTCAAGGCGGCGCCCTGTCCTGGGCTTCGTCGGGTGGTCAAGGCTTCAAGGGCTCGCGCAAGTCGACGCCTTTCGCAGCCCAGGTGGCGGCTGAAGTGGCTGGCCGCGCCGCTCAAGAGCAAGGCATCAAGAACCTGGACGTCAAGATCAAGGGCCCCGGCCCGGGTCGCGAGTCTTCCGTTCGCGCACTGGCAGCGCTCGGCATCCGCATCAATTCGATCTCGGATGTGACGCCTGTCCCGCACAACGGCTGCCGTCCGCAAAAGCGTCGTCGCATCTAAGGCGATTTGCTGCGATAATCGCGGACTGTTTTCCCCGCCGGCGGGCACGAAAGTGCCTCGCCGGCTGTTTTGCTGAGCACGGCATTGATCGTCGCTCATGAAGCCCACCGTTCGAGCCCACAAAAACACGGGCCGGACTCGCGCAGGCACCGCTCTGATGCGGCGCTTGCGTCAGATTGAACAAGGACACGCAAAGTGGCACGTTACCTCGGCCCGAAGGCCAAACTTTCCCGCCGTGAAGGCACTGACCTGTTCCTGAAGAGCGCCCGCCGCGCCATCAGCGACAAGGCCAAGTTCGACACCAAGCCTGGTCAGCACGGCCGCACCTCCGGTCAGCGCACCTCCGACTTCGGTCTGCAACTGCGTGAAAAGCAGAAGGTCAAGCGCATGTACGGCGTGCTGGAGCGCCAGTTCCGCCGCTACTTCGCCGAAGCCGAGCGCCGCAAGGGCTCGACCGGCGTGAACCTGCTGACGCTGCTGGAATCGCGTCTGGACAACGTCGTGTACCGCATGGGCTTCGGCTCCACGCGCGCTGAAGCACGCCAGCTGGTCTCGCACAAGGGCATCACCGTCAACGGTGAAGTCGTCAACATCGCTTCCTACCTGGTCAAGGCTGGTGACACCGTCGCCGTCCGTGAAAAGGCCAAGAAGCAGCTGCGCATCCAGGACAGCCTGAAGCTGGCCGAGTCGATCGGTCTGCCCGCTTGGGTGCAGGTCGATGCCACCAAGATGGAAGGCATCTTCAAGAAGACCCCGGATCGCGACGAATTCGGCGCCGAAATCAACGAATCGCTGATCGTTGAACTGTATTCGCGTTAATTCTTTCGCGCTTGCCGAGCGGCCCTTCGTGGGCCTGCTCGGCATTTCCTCGTCCGGGTCCAGCGCTGTCGCCGGGCTCGGTTGGTCCCTCAGCCTTATCGGTGTAACGAACCGAGGGTATTGAAAGAAAGACCTCATGCAAACCAATCTGCTCAAACCCAAATCCATCAATGTGGAGCCTCTGGGCGGTCATCGCGCCAAGGTCACCCTGGAGCCGTTCGAACGCGGCTATGGCCACACCCTGGGCAACGCCCTGCGCCGTGTGCTGCTGTCCTCGATGGTGGGTTATGCGCCGACGGAAGTGACGATCGCTGGGGTGCTGCACGAGTACTCGGCCATCGATGGCGTGCAGGAAGACGTGGTTCACATCATGCTGAACCTCAAGGGCGTCGTGTTCCGCCTGCACAACCGTGAGGAAGTCACCCTGGTGCTGCGCAAGGAGGGCGAAGGCCCCGTCACCGCTGCAGACATCCAGACGCCTCATGACGTCGAGATCATCAATCCCGAGCACGTCATTGCCCACCTGTCGCAAGGCGGCAAGCTGGACATGCAGATCAAGGTCGAGAAGGGCCGCGGCTATGTGCCGGGCACGATGCGCCGTTATGGCGACGAGCCGACCAAGTCCATCGGTCGTATCGTCCTGGACGCCTCGTTCTCCCCGGTGAAGCGCGTCAGCTACGCTGTCGAGAACGCCCGCGTGGAACAGCGCACCGATCTGGACAAGCTGGTCATGGAAATCGAAACCAACGGCGCCATCTCGCCCGAGGAAGCGATCCGTGCTTCGGCCAAGATCCTGGTTGAACAGCTGGCCGTTTTCGCTCAGCTGCAAGGCACCGACCTGGTCGACGCCTTCGACCAGCCGGCCCAGCGTTCCAGCACCTTCGATCCGATCCTGCTGCGTCCGGTGGACGAGCTGGAACTGACGGTGCGTTCGGCCAACTGCCTGAAGGCCGAGAACATCTATTACATCGGCGACCTGATCCAGCGCACCGAGACCGAGCTGCTGAAGACCCCCAATCTGGGTCGCAAGTCGCTCAACGAAATCAAGGAAGTGCTGGCTTCGCGCGGCCTGACTCTGGGCGCCCGCCTGGAAAACTGGCCGCCGCAAGGTCTGGACAAGCGCTGATCCCCCACCCCCTACGCGCTTCGCGCGCCCCCTCGAGGGGGCGGGCTCGTAGGACCGGCAGAGCCGGATCCTCGAGCCCCGCTGGGGAACATGGGCTAGAGAGTATTTTGAAAGGGGTGGGGTGTTGACAAACCCCGCCCGGTGCCCCGGCAGTACCTGATACGGCTGCTGGTATTACATCGTAGGAAAGGAAAGCACCATGCGTCATCGTAACGGCCTCCGCAAGCTCAACCGCACCAGCGAACATCGCAAGGCGATGCTGCGCAACATGTGCGTTTCGCTGCTGCAGCACGAAGCCATCAAGACCACGGTCCCCAAGGCCAAGGAACTGCGTCGCGTCGTCGAGCCCCTGATCACCCTGGCCAAGGAGCCGACGCTCGCCAACCGTCGTCTGGCTTTCGACCGTCTGCGTGATCGCGACATCGTCAGCAAGCTGTTCAACGAGCTGGGCCCCCGCTTCGCCAATCGTCCGGGCGGCTACACCCGCATCCTGAAGATGGGCTTCCGCGTGGGCGACAACGCTCCGATGGCCTACGTCGAGCTGGTGGACCGCGCCGAAGAATCGGCTGAGGCTCCCAAGGCTGAATAAGCCAGCACCGCGGCCCGCGTGGCTGCAGGTGACTTGAAGAAGGTCGGCATGCGCCGGCCTTTTTTTATGTCCGCGAGGGCGCCGGGCTTGCGGGCAGGCCCTGTGATTCCGTGGCCTATCGCATGCCAGGTGGCGGCAGGCTCGGGCAGCCGCTAAGCTGCGCGCTTCGCCGCGGCCGCACCGTGGCGCCCGGCCGAAGCCCGCGCCGGACGCTCCCTGCCGGCGGCCTGGCACGAAGAGAACTCAGCATGAACATGATCAAGCAAGCGGTATCGCCCTGGCTGGTGCGGATGCTCGCGCCCCTGCTGTTGGTGATGGGGGCCTGGGTGCCTGCGGCGGCGCAGGCGGACGACTTCCTGGAGCCGGAGCAGGCCTTCAAGCTGGCTGCCCGCATCCAGGGCGAGAAGAGCCTCGAACTGCGCGTCACCATCGCACCCGGCTACTACATGTACCGGGAACAATTCCAGTTCGTGGCCGATGGTGTGCAGCTCAAGCCTGCCATTCCGGACGGAAAGAAGAAGTTCGACGAGACCTTCCAGAAGGAGGTCGAAATCTACCGTGATGGCCTCACGATCCGCCTGGACGTGACCCAGGCTCCGGCCAGCTTCGAACTCAAGGCCACGGGCCAGGGCTGCGCGGACAAGGGGCTGTGCTACCCGCCGATGACGCGGCCCCTGCAGGTGCAGCTGAAGGGCTTCGGGGGCGCGGGCCAGGTGAGCCTGCTGCCGCCGGGCGAAGGGCTCGGCAGTTTTGGGGATGGTGAGCCGATGGCGCCCGTCACCGGGGCATCGCCCGCCAGCGGGGAGGCCAGCGCTGTCGCGCGCCCGGCGTCGTCCGCCGAGTCCGGCGGGCTGGAAGGCGCGCTGCAGTCCGGGCGCTTCTGGTGGGTCGTCGCGCTGTTCTTCCTGGGCGGCGTCGGGCTGTCTCTGACGCCTTGCGTGCTGCCGATGGTGCCCATCCTGGCGTCCATCATCGTGGGGGGCGGGCAGCAGGTGTCGCGCGGGCGCGGCTTTGCGCTGGCGCTCGCCTATTCGCAGGGGATGGCGCTCGTGTACACCGCGCTGGGCGTGGCGGCGGGCCTGGCGGGCGAGGGGCTGGCGGCCTACTTCCAGTCGCCCTGGGTTCTGGGTACCTTTGGTGTCGCGCTGGCGGTGTTTGCGCTGTCCATGTTCGGGGCCTATGAGCTCCAGCTGCCCAGCCGATTCGCCAATCGCCTGAACGATGCCTCGCAGCGCCTGCAGGGCGGGCGCCTGGTGGCCGTGTTCGTGATGGGGGCGCTGTCTGCTCTGCTGGTCAGTCCTTGTGTCACCGGCGTGCTGGCCAGTGCGCTGCTGTACCTCAGCAAGACGCACGATGTCGTGCTGGGCGGCTCGGCGCTGTATGCCATGGCCAACGGCATGAGCGTGCCGCTGCTGCTGCTGGGGCTGTCGGCGGGATCCCTGCTGCCCCGTGCCGGCGCCTGGATGGATGGCGTGAAGCACTTCTTCGGGATGCTGCTGCTGGCGGTGGCGATCTGGACGGTGCAACCGCTGCTGTCGGATGCCGTTTCGCAGATTCTCATCGGCGCGCTGGCGGTGGCCGCGGCCCTGGCGCTGGGCTTGTTCAAGGGCTGGCATCCGCACGCGGGTCCGCGTGCCTGGCTGGGCAAGACGGCCGCCCTGGCTGCACTGGTCTTCGGCCTCATGCAATGGGTGGGCGCGGCCGCCGGCGGGACGGACCCGCTCAAGCCGCTGCGCGGCGTCTTCGGCGTGCCCGCCGCCCAGGCAGCAGCGCCCGCCGGGGCCTCGCAAGGGCTGGTGTTCCAGAAGATCCACAGTGTCGAGGAGCTCGATGCCGCGCTGAAGTCAGCCGGGCGGCCGGTCATGCTGGACTTCTACGCGGACTGGTGCAAGTCCTGCAAGGAGATGGAGCGCTTCACCTTCACGGACGCGCAGGTGCAGCAGCGCCTCTCCAAGGCCTTGCTGCTGAAGGCGGATGTCACGGCCAACTCGCCGGAGGATCGCGAGCTGCTCAAGCGATTCAAGCTCTTCGGACCGCCGGGCACGATCTTCTTCAGTGCGAGCGGCGAAGAGCTGAAGGACCGCCGGGTGATCGGTTTCCAGGACGCTGCTACCTTCCTCCGTTCGCTGGAGGCCGCCGGCGTTTGACCGGTTCTTCAAACTCGTGCTATAGTCTTAGCTTCAGTCGCGGGGTGGAGCAGTCTGGTAGCTCGTTGGGCTCATAACCCAAAGGTCGTAGGTTCAAATCCTGCCCCCGCAACCAGAATTCATGAGGAAAGCGCTGGTATTTGCCTCTTGGCATTCGCCGCGATTTGCTCGAAGCCAGCCGCTGGCCATCCAGGTGATCTGCATTGATTTCCTGATGTCAGGCGGCTTGTTTTTTCCCGGTTCACAACCGGGGCGGCATCTGAAGGGCAGTGCCTCTGATGCCGGCGACCGATCAGTCGCGGGGTGGAGCAGTCTGGTAGCTCGTTGGGCTCATAACCCAAAGGTCGTAGGTTCAAATCCTGCCCCCGCAACCAATCAAGGCCCGTGAGTCTCTGTGCTCATGGGCCTTTTGTCTTGATGGGCCCGCGCTTTGCCTGTCTTGGCGCCTGCCATCGGCCCGCTGGCCACGGCTCCCGTTCGTGGGCATTGCCGGTGTTCGGCGGCGAGCGCAAGCGGGGCGGGCTGGTACTTGTGACGTCGCGCAGGTGGCCCCATCAGTCACGTGCCATGCGGCATGCCGGCCGAGAGTTGGCACAATCCGAGTTTTGCACCTTCGAATCGAATCCATGTCTGAATCGACTACTCAGCCGGGCGCTGACCAGCAAGCGCAGCAAGCGGCCTGTGCCGAGCAGCTCAAGGCCTTGTTCCCTGCCTTGTTCACGGGGGCGCCCAAGCCGGTGAAGCTGCGCATTCAGGCGGATATCCAGGAGCGTGCGCCCGGCCAGTTCAGCAAGCAGCAGCTGTCCGCCTTCCTGCGCCGCCATACCGGCAGCACGGCCTACCTCAACGCGGTGATCAAGTCGACGCACCGTTTTGATCTGGACGGGCAGGAGGCTGGCGAGATCACGGCAGAGCACAAGCAGGTGGCCCGTGACGAGCTGACCCGCCGTCGTGCCAAGCATCAGGAACGGCAGGCCCAGGAAGAGGTCGCGCAGCGTCAGCGCTTCGAGCTGCTGCGCGCCTTCGAGACCACGACCCTGACGCGAGCCAACTTCTGCGCGCTCAAGGGTCTGGCGGAGGACCAGCTGGACGGTCTGCTGACCCTGGCTCGGGAAGAGGCGAAGGCCCGCGCCGCGCGTCCGCGTCCCCAGGAGGGTGGCCGCCCGGGCGCCGGGGATCGGCGCGGTGCGCCGGGCGCTGATCGTCGCGGCCCCCGCCAGGGGCGCCCGGACGAGCGCCGCCATGGCCGCGGGGGCCCCGCCAAGGGGGCTGCTCCCAAGGCGCGCCCTCAGGCCGCCAGTGGCGATGTCGCCGCCCCTGCTGCTGCAGTGACGGCCGAGCCGGCAGCCGTGCCCGCCTCGGCGCAGGACGGCCAGGAAGGCTGACCTCCGGCAGGCCGGCGGCGCGGGTCCGCTCGCGATCGAGGTCTGGGATGCAGAAAAGGGCCCCCCGGCCGGTCAAGGCGGGTGCCCTTTGCTGGAGAGGTGGCTCAGTGCCGGAGAAGGCTGCCCGATGTCGCCAGAGGTGACCGGCGGCCATGCGGGCATCGACGCGCCCGTGCCGGCGCGTCGCGTCACGGGCTCAGATGGACGATTTCACGCCGGTCTTGGTGTCGCTCGCGCAGCTCGGTTTGCAGACCACTTCATTGCGGCCCAGGACGCGCTTGGACTGCAGGGCGCTGGGCGGACGGTGCTTGCCGCACTTGAAGCAGGAACGGGTGTGCCCACTGCCAAGAAACGGCGAACCGCCGAGCTTGGACTCGTAGCGCAGGCCGTCTTCGCTGACCGCCGTGTATGTATCTTTGCTCATTCTTGTCCTTGTCCTGGCCCACCTCTTGCCATGTACAGCGAGGGTGAAGGGCGAACCGAGAATGTCGAAATCCCTCTGAACCCAATTTAGGCACAGGCCGCGGGCCGCCGCTACCTCGCAAACCCACGCTCTTGTCACAAACCGCATCGCTGCCTGACCGCCGGCATCCCGCGAGCGCGGGGAGTGGGGTGGTGGGGCCCATCCGTGACGGGCGCATCGCGAACCCCGCGTCGGCTTTTGGTGCATCATGAGCGTTTGAACGTCCTTCCCCTGCCAACTCCTCCATGCAAGACCTGCCGCCCGAAGCGCTTCAGCAGATTGCCGCCTATTTCCAGGTCCTGGCCGAGCCCACGCGCCTCAAGCTGTTGAACGCGCTGCGCGACGGCGAGCGCAATGTGGGTGACCTGGCGGCGCTGTGCGGCTCCACGCCGGCCAATGTGTCTCGCCATCTGTCCCAGCTGGCCAAGCAGGGGCTGGTGGAGCGGGAAGGGCGGGGCAACAGCGTCTACTACCGCATGGCTGACGCATCGGTCTACGCCCTGTGCGACCTCGTGTGCGGGAACATCGCCCGACGCTTTGAGCGCGAGGTGCAATCGCGCGAGCTCTTCCGCGAGGCGCGGGCCGGCGGGCGCGCCAAGGCCGGCTGATCCGCCACTTCGGCCAGGCGCCCGGCGCCGGTCGGCGCGCTTGACGCACAATCCGCGTTTTTGAATCGCGTGCCCCCGCCATGGCCAAACTGTTTTTCCGCTATGCGGCGATGAACGCCGGCAAGTCCACCGCCCTGCTGCAGGTCGCGCACAACTACGAGGAGCGCGGCCATCGCGTGCGCATCTTCACGGCCCAACTCGACGACCGCTACGGCCGCGGCTACGTCACCTCGCGCCTGGGCCCCCAGCGGGCGGCCGAGGTCTTCACGCCGGAGACGGACTTCCTGGCCCTCACCCTGGCGGATCCCGGCATCGCCTGCCTCCTGGTGGATGAGGCGCAGTTCCTGAGCAAGGCGCAGGTCCACGCGCTGCATGAGATTGCGCACCTGCGCAACCTGCCTGCCATCTGCTATGGCCTGCGGACGGACTTCCGGGGCGAGCTCTTTCCCGGTTCCGCGACGTTGCTGGCCCTGGCCGATGAGATGGACGAGATGAAGACCATCTGCGACTGCGGCCGCAAGGCGACCATGAACATGCGAGTGGACGAAAGCAACCGCAAGGTCACCGAAGGGGCGCAGGTGGAAATTGGCGGGAACGCGCGCTACCGGGCGGTTTGCGGGCGCTGCTTCCGGCAGGCGGCCTGAGCCTGCGCAGCGTCGCTCCACGAAAAAAAACGGCCCGGGCGATGCCGCGGGCCGTCTGGAGGATGCGAACGGGAAAGGGCGATGCCCCGGCCCGTCGCGCGGGCGCGCTCAGCCCTTGGTGTTGAGTTGCTCTTCGAGTTCCTTGCAGGAGGGCGCGCACACCGGCTGGGACTTGCCCAGCAGCTTCTTGGACTTCAGCATGGCCCGAGGGCGGTGCTTGCCGCAAAGAAAGCACGACATCGTGGCCGCGCCGAAAGAAGAGGTGGCCGCGAAAGGCGAGCCGGGAGCTTTTGATCGGTAGCGCAGACCATCGGCGTCGATGGTCGTCTTGGTACTGTCCTTGGCCACGCTGGTCCTGACTGATATATGAGTAAAACGACGAGGATCCGGTCTTTCCGAGCTTCCTCTGCCCGAGAAACCGGCCTTTCTACACCCTCTATTTTCCATCATCAGGCGCTGTTCGGCGCAGGCCCGGGGTGAGAATTTCGCCGCAGTCCCCCGCTCATGGGGCGGCCGCCCGGTCGTGGCCAGGCGTCGCCCCTGGACTTAGCACCCGGTGAAGCGCGGCGTCCGGCGCTCCTGCCAGGCCTGAACGCCTTCCGCCAGATCCCGTGAGGCGCCGGCGCGGGCGATGTCGCTCGCGAGTTGGGCCGGGTCAAGCTCATGGCGGGCGATGGCGTTGAGGTGGCGCTTCATGCCGTCCAATGCCAGCGGGGCCAGCGCGCAAAGGGATTGCGCCAGGGCTTGCGCCTCGGCCTGCAGAAGGTCCCCGTCCGCATACAGCCGGTCGAGGAAGCCGCAGGCGAGCATGGCCTCCGCATCGAGCGTCTCGCAGGCCAGCAGGATGCGCTTGGCCATGCCCAGGCCCAGGCGGTTCACGTAGCGCGTCATGCCGCCGCGGTAGAAGTGCAGGCCGAGTCGGGCGGCCGGCACGAACATCTCGCAGGCGCGGGTGCCGAGGCGGAAGTCGCAGGCCAGCGCGAGATCGGTGGCGCCGCCGTACACGCCGCCCTGGATGGCGGCGATGGTGATCGGACGTGCGTTCTCCCAGGCGTCCGTCAGCCGTTCGAACAGCGCGCCCGCATCGACGCCCGGCACGGCACCAATGTTGAAGCCGCTGCAGAAATGCCGGCCCTCGCTCTGCAGCAGCAGCACGCGGACGTCCGCCGTCTCGTTGACCACCGCGAGGTGCTGCTCCAGCGTTTGCAGGTCCTGAATCTCCAGGCGGTTGGCCACCTTCGGCCGCCGCAGCGTGATGCAAGCCAGGTGCTGGTCGATGTGCAGGCGGGGAGCGAGGTGGGGCATGGCGGTGCGTGAAATCGGTGGCGTCGCCAGTGTAGGGGCCGGCAGCGGGCGCCATTCCCCGAGCAAGCCGCTCGGGCATTGGGCGTGCGTCGCGCATTCGGAGCGCCCGGACTGTCCGTGGGGCGTCAATGTCGACGCCGGCGAGGCCTCAAAAGTGCCACAAATTCGTCGACCGACCGGTCGGACTATTTCTTGAGCCTTGTCAATGCGCGTTGGCACGAAGCGTCGTGTCAGGCGCTTTGTTTAGAGTGGGCCGCAACAAGAGGCGGTGTCCATGGATTTCACGATAGCAAGCATTCTCGCGCTGGACGGGCTGACCAATGGCGCCATCTATGCGCTGCTGGCACTGGCCACGGTGCTGGTCTTTGCGGTGACGCGGGTGATCTTCATCCCCCAGGGCGAATTCGTGGCCTTCGGGGCGCTGACGCTGGCCGCCCTGCAACAGGGGCAGACGCCGGCGACGGTGCATTTCCTGCTGCTCATGACCGCCCTCGTGGCCCTGCTGGACGGTTGGCAGGCCTGGCAGGGCAGGCAAGGCCTGCGGGGGCTGATGCGGGTGGCGCGGCAGGCGCTGCCCGGGCTGCTCATCGGCGCGCTGGCTCTCTGGGCGGCACCGCGCCAGTGGCCGCTGCCGGTGCAGGCCGCGCTGAGCCTTGCGATCGTCACGCCCATGGGCGCGCAGGTGTACCGCCTGGCCTACCAGTCCCTGGCGGACGCCTCGGTGCTGGTGCTGCTGATCGTGTCGGTGGGCGTGCACTTCGCCTTGACGGGCCTCGGGCTGGTGTTCTTCGGCGCCGAGGGCTCACGCAACCCGGCCTTCTGGGACGCCAGCTTCTCCGCCGGGCCGCTGAGCCTCTCGGGGCAGACGGTGATCATCATGGCCGCCGCCGGCATGCTGATCGCCGCCCTGTGGCTCTTCTTCGAGCACAGCCTGCGGGGCAAGGCGCTGCGGGCCACGGCCGTCAACCGGCTGGGCGCACGGCTGATGGGCATCTCCAGCACCGCGGCCGGTCAGCAGGCCTTCACGCTGGCGGCGTTCATCGGCGCGCTGTCGGGCCTGCTGATCAGCCCGACGACGACGATCTTCTACGACAGCGGCTTCCTGATCGGCCTCAAGGGCTTCGTGGCCGCGGTGTTCGCCGGACTGGCCAGCTACCCCGGGGCGGCGCTGGGCGCCGTCCTGGTGGGCCTGCTGGAATCCTTCAGCTCCTTCTGGGCCAGCGCCTACAAGGAAGTCATCGTCTTCACCTTCATCCTGCCCGTGCTGCTGTGGCGCTCCCTGCGCGACCCGCATGGCGAAGAGCACTGAGCAGGAGGCTCCCATGTCGCAAAGCAAAGTCCTGCCCGCCCTCGCGCTGCTGCTGTTCTTCCTGCTGCCGGCCCTGCCGGTGCCGGAGTTCTGGATCACCCAGCTCAACTACATCGGCATGTTCGCCCTGGTGGCGCTTGGCCTGGTGCTGCTCACCGGCGTGGGCGGCCTGACATCCTTCGGGCAGGCCGCCTTCGTGGGCCTCGGGGCCTACACGACGGCCCTGCTGTCCACGCACTACGGCCTCTCGCCGTGGCTCGGCCTGCTGGCGGGACTGGCGATCACCGGCGTGGTGGCGCTGATCCTCGGGCTGCTGACGCTGCGCATGTCCGGCCACTACCTGCCGCTCGCCACGATCGCCTGGGCATTGAGCCTGAACTACCTCATCGCCAACACCGAGTTCCTCGGCAAGTACGACGGCCTGCTCGGTCTGCCGGCGCTGCAGCTGGGGTCGATCCCGCTGGCCAGCGGCCGGGCGATGTTCGCGCTCATCTGGGCCTGCGCGCTGCTGGCGGCGCTGGGCGTGAAGCATCTGCTGGATTCACGCCCGGGCCGGGCCATCCGCGCGCTCAACGGCGGCACCACCATGGCCGAGGCCATGGGCGTGTCGACCTTCCGCTACAAGCTCGGCGTGTTCGTGCTCGCGGCCCTGCTGGCGTCGATGTCGGGCTGGCTGTTCGCCCACTTCCAGCGCACCGTCAACCCGAGCCCCTTCGCGCTGAAGATGGGCATCGAGTACCTCTTCATGGCGGTCGTCGGCGGCATCGCGACGGTGCCCGGTGCCTTCGTCGGGGCCGGTGTGGTCAAGCTGCTGGAGGACCAGCTGAAGGAGCTCCTGCCCCGCCTGCTGGGCAGCAATGGCAACTTCGAGATCATCGTGCTGGGCGTGATCCTCGTGCTGATGCTGAAGTACGCGCCCAAGGGGCTGTGGCCCTTCGTGCAGAGCGCGTGGCAGCGCCGCTATCCCGCCCGCGTCCGCCCTCGCGACTGGGAAGGCGCCGCGGCGCTGCCCTCACGCGACAAGCCCCAGCGCGGTGAGCTGCTGCTCGACGTCGACCGCATCCGCAAGCAGTTCGGCGGCCTCGTCGCGGTGAACGACGTGAGCTTCCAGATCCGCGCGGGCGAGATCATCGGCCTGATCGGGCCCAACGGCGCCGGCAAGTCCACCACCTTCAACCTGATCAGCGGCGTGCTCTCGGCCACCAGCGGCCGCGTGCAGTTCCGGGGGCAAGCCGTGGCCGGGCTGGGTTCCCGGCAGATCGCGGAGCGCGGCATGTCCCGCACCTTCCAGCACGTGAAGATGGTGGCGGACATGACGGTGCTGGAGAACGTGGCCCTGGGCGGCTACCTGCGCAGCCGCGCGGGCATGGTCGCCAGCATGCTGCGCCTCAACGCGAGCGAGGAGCGCCAGCTCTTCGCCGAGGCGGAGGCACAGTTGCGCCGCATCGGCATGGCCGAGCAGATGCACGAGCTCGCCGGCAATCTGGCCCTCGGGCCGCAACGCCTCATGGAGATTGCGCGGGCGCTGTGCAGCGATCCCTCGCTGCTGCTGCTGGACGAGCCCGCCGCCGGCCTGCGCCACAAGGAGAAGCAGGCGCTGGCCGCCGTGCTGCGCCAGCTCCAGGACGAGGGCCTGAGCATCCTGCTCGTCGAGCACGACATGGAATTCGTGATGGGCCTCACCGACCGGCTGGTCGTGATGGAGTTCGGCACCAAGCTGATCGAAGGCACGCCGCAGGAGGTGCAGGACAGCCCCATCGTGCGGGCAGCCTACCTCGGCACCGAGCACTGACCCGCGCAGGAGAGAGACGATGACGCAATTGCTGCAAGTGCGCGGACTGCAGGCCGGCTACGGCCGTGCCGAAGTCCTCAGCGGGCTGGACCTGGACCTGGCGCAGGGTCAGGTCGTGACCGTGATCGGCCCCAACGGCGCGGGCAAGAGCACCACGCTCAATGCCCTGATGGGCGTGCTGTCCTCGCGCGGCCAGATCACCTTCGATGGCGAGGACCTGACGGGCTGCGGCCTCGAGGACCGCGTGATGCGCGGCATGGCCCTGGTGCCGGAGAAGCGCGAGCTCTTCACCACCATGAGCGTGGCCGACAACCTGCTGCTGGGCGGCTTCCGGCCGATGCGGCTCGGGCAGCGCGAGTGGCGCGACGAGCTGGACCGGGTCTACCAGATCTTCCCCCGGCTCAAGGAGCGGCGCGAGCAGATGGCCGGCACGCTGTCGGGCGGCGAGCGCCAGATGCTCGCGGTCGGGCGGGCGCTGATGTCGCGGCCCAAGCTGCTGATGCTGGACGAGCCCAGCCTGGGCCTGGCGCCGCTGATCGTGAAGGAGATCTTCCGCATCGTGGCGCAGCTGCGCGAGGCGGGCGTGAGCATCCTGCTGATCGAGCAGAATGCCCGTGCCGCGCTGGAGGTGGCGGACTACGGCTACGTGCTGGAGACGGGCGAGATCGCGCTGCAGGGGCCGGCCGCCGAGCTGGCACGCGACCCGCGCGTGATCGAGACCTACCTGGGCGCCGCCCGCAAGTCCGCCTGAGGGCCGGCGGGCTCGCGGCCCGCCCTTTCGTCTGCGCGAGGTTCCGCTCGGGGCGACCGGGCTGCAGCCTGTCGCGCCGCGCTGGAGCCGGAGCGGCGCGCCTCGATATCCTGGGGACCAATGACCGTCTTCCAGGAGATGCCCCATGAATGCCCGCTGCTCGTCCTCCGTCTCCCGCCGTCTCTCCTCCCGCCTGATGGCCGCCCTCGTGCTGCCCGCGGCGCTGCTGCTGGCCGCGCCGGCGATGGCGCAGAGTGACAAGCCCGCCCGCAGTGCCAGCTCCAGCGGCTTCAGCGCCGGCGTGGAGTTCAAGGCCCAGGCGACCCCGGCGGACGTCGGCCTGCCGGCCTATCCCGGCGCCGTGCCGCAGTTCGACAAGAAGGACGACGCCGCCTCGCTGACCATGGGGCTGTGGGGCGGCACCTTCGGCTTCAAGCTGGTGGTGACCAAGTTCGCGACGGACGACAGCCTCGAGGCCGTCAGCCGCTTCTACAAGGACGCCCTGGGCAAGTACGGCCCGGTGCTGGACTGTAGCCAGAACACCGGCGGCACGAAGAAGGACGAGAAGGTCCTGAGCTGCGACGACGACAAGCCGGAGAAGGGCGGCCTGATCTTCAAGGCCGGCAAGCCCGAGGCCTACCGCCTGGTGAGCCTGCAGCAGCGCGGCAGCAAGGTCCACTTCCAGCTCGTGCGCATCGAGGGCCCCAAGCGCTGAGCGTGGCGGCACGCACCGCGGCGTTCAGTCCTCGTCGAGCAGGCTGGCGATGGGCAGCGGCTGCAGCGGGAAGCGCACGCCGCGCTGCGGGTGGGCCTCGGGCCAGCCCATCAGCTGCTGGGTGATCGGGCCGCAGATCCGCCCCTGGCAGGCGCCCATGCCGCAGCGGGTCTGCAGCTTGGCCTCGCGCCAGCTGGGCCAGGCCTGCAGCTCGCGCAGGCGAACCCCCTCGCAGCGGCACACGCGCACATCGGGCGTGCAGCGCGCCCATTGCGCCGGCGTCGGACCGAAGTGGCGCGCGAGCCGGTCCGCGAAGCGCAGGGCCCGGCCATGTGCACGCCGCAAGCCACCGGGCGCCTCGGCGCCGAGCATGGCCCGGGCCGCGAGCTCGCCTTCGATCCAGGCCTTGCGCATGCCGCCGATGCCGGTGCACTCGCCCGCGGCATGCACGCCCGGGACGCTGGTGCACAGCTGCGCATCGACGCGGATGCGCCCGTCCGGCCCCGTCTCGCAGCCGCGCATGGCCGCCAGCTCGCTGTTGGGAATCAGACCGAATCCGAGGCCCAGCGCTTCGCAGGGCTCGTCCCATTCGCGTTCGCCGTCACTCAGCCGCACGCCTTCGACCCGGTCCTGGCCGAGCACCCGGATGACCTGCACGCCGGTGCGGTAGGGCACGCCGCGCAACTGCCATCGCAGGGCCAGCGCCTGGCGCCATTGCGAGGCATCGAGCCGGCTGGCGAAGAGGGCCAGGTCTTGCCAGCGATGCAGCTCGGCGATGCCTTGCAGCCGGGCGCCGGCCTCCTGAAGCGTCTTCGCGGTGGCCAGCAGCAGTGGCCCGCTGCCCGCCAGCATCACGCGCTGGCCGGCGACGGGCCATCCGCCCTTGACGAGCGCCTGCAGGCCGCCCGCGCCGGTCACGCCGGGCAGATCCCAGCCAGGCACGGGCACATGCAGCTCGCGGGCGCCGAGCGCCAGCAGCGTGCGCTCACCGTGCAGGGTGAGCAGCCGGCCGCCGGCCAGGGGCTGTGCCAGGACGCCGCCCTGCGGCGAGATGCCGACGGCCATGTGCGCGGGCAGGTAGCGCAGGCGAGGGTGGTTCCGCCATTGCGGCAGGCGGGCGGCGACGCGCCGGGCCTGGGCGTCCTGCGCCTGCGGGCCGCCCCGCCAGATCTGGCCGCCGGCCGTCGCCTGGTTGTCGATCCACAGCACGTCGGCATCGGCCTGCAGCAGGGTCTGCACGGCCGCGAGGCCCGCCGGCCCGCTGCCGACCACGAGATGGGAGGCGTGCAGCGCGCTCATGCCAGCGTCTCCACCCGCATGCCGTCGGCCACCAGTCGCATGCAGGCGAGGGATTCGTCCTGGCCGTCGATGCGCACCCGGCAGGCCTGGCACTGACCCATGCCGCAGAACACATCGCGCGCGCCGCCCTGGGCCGTCAGGCCGAAGACCGCGACGCCGCTGCGACGCAGGGCCGCCGCCACCGTGAGGCCTTCGGGCACGGCGCGCGGGCTGCCGTTGATGTGGAGCGTGAGTGTCTTCATCGGGCCGGTGCCGCCAGGAATCGTGCGGGATCGTAGGGATGGGCGTCGAGCGCCGCGGGCTGGGCCAGGCTGAGGTCCGCCAGCAATTCCGCCGTGGCCAGCGAGGTGGTGATGCCCAGACCCTCGTGCCCGCAGGCGACCCAGGTGCTGCGCAGCTGGGGATGCGCGCCGATCAGCGGCTGGCCATCGCGGCTGGCCGGCCGGATGCCGCTCCAGCAGCGCAGCAGGCTCTGCTGCGGCAGCGTGGGCAGGTAGTCGGCCGCGCAGGCCAGCATGCGACGCAGCATGGGCAGGTCGATCTCGCGGTCCTCGCGGCCGATCTGCCGCGAGGAGCCGATCAACCATTGCCCGGCCGGGCGCGGCTGGACGTTGAAGGACACGGTGTCCTCGTCCACCAGATGCGCCTTCTTGAGGTAGCCCAGCTCGACGAGCTGGTGGCGCAGGGTCTGCTCGCGGGCCTGGGTGATGGCCAGCTGGCCCTTCTTCGGCACGAGGCAGCCTTCGGGCAGGAAGCGCTGGCTGGCCAAGCCGCCGCACAGCACGACCATGGCGGCGCTGACGACCCGGCCATCCGCGAGGCGCACGCGGCCGGGATGCAGTGCCTGCACCTCGCCGCGGATCAGCAGCGCGCGCGACTCGTCCATCCACTGCTGCACGACCTTGGGCGGATAGACCCGGCCGTCCGCCGGCACGCGCAACGCCCCCACCAGCCGGTGATGCAGCAGCGGCTCGGCCTGCCGCAGCGCGGTCGCGTCCAGCAGCTCGGCGGCCAGCCCCTGGGACTGCAGCCACGCGGCCTTGCGCTGCGCGATCTGCCATTCCTCGTCATCTGCCGCCAGCCACAGCGTGCCGCAGCGCTGGAACTCGGCCGCGTGACCGTGGTCGCGGGAGGCGGCCAGCCACTCGGCCCATTTCTGCATGGACCGGCGAGAGAGCCGGTACTCGTGCGCGTCGCTCGCGCCCTCGGCGTCGACGACGAGCAGATGCCCCATGGACGCCGCCGTCGCGCCGCCGCCGGGCGCGGCCTGCTCGACGACCGCGACCGAGAGCCCGCGCTGCGCGAACTCGCGCGCGCAGGCGGCGCCGACGATGCCGGCGCCGATGATCAGCACATCGGCCTGCAGCATGGTCGCGGTCTCAGCGGGGGATGCCCCAGGCGAAGGGGTCGCCGGGCTGGAAGATCAGTTGCGCGTCGAGGTTCACGTAGGCGCGGCCGGTGATGGTCGGCAGGATGCGGCCGGAGCCATCGCCCGCGGGCTGGAAGCGCCCTTCGAAGACGCTGCCGATCACGCTTTCCTGCAGCCACTGGGCGCCGGGCGCCAGCTTGCCGTCGGCCGCCAGGCAGGCCAGCTTCGCGCTGGTGCCCGTGCCGCAGGGCGAGCGGTCATAGGCGCTGCCGGGACACAGCACGAAGTTGCGCCCGTGGTTGGCCGGATCCGCGGCGGGACCGATCAGCTCGATATGGTCGATCTCGGCCCCGTCGGCGCCGGTGATGCCCTGTGCGACGAGGGCCTGGCGCACCTGCTCCGAGAAGGCCGTGAGGGCGACGGTGCGATCCGGGGTCAGGTCTTGCCCGTGGTCGTCGCACAGGAAGAACCAGTTGCCGCCCCAGGCGATGTCGCCATGAAGCCGGCGGCCGCCGACCTCGACCGGGACCTGCCGCGCCAGGCGGTAGGCCGGCACATTGGCGATGCTCACGCGGCCGTCCTCGTGGAGCGTGGCGGCGATCTCGCCCACGGGGGTCTCGATGCGGTGCGTGCCCGGCTGGAGCCGGCCCAGGTAGGCCAGCGTGGCGACGAGGCCGATGCTGCCGTGCCCGCACATGCCGAGGTAGCCGACGTTGTTGAAGAAGATCACCCCCGCCGCGCACGCCGGGTCGACGGGCTCGCACAGCAGGGCGCCCACCAGCACGTCCGATCCGCGCGGCTCGTTCATCAGCGCGCGGCGCCAGGCGTCGTGCTCGCTGCGCAGGCGCTGCAGCCGCTCGGCCATGGTGCCGCGGCCGAGGTCCGGGCCGCCGCTGACGACGAGCCGCGTGGGCTCGCCGCCGGTGTGGGAGTCGATGATGCGGGTGGGGGTGATGGGCGTCATGGGGGAAGCAGGGCTCTCAGGCGATCACCTGCTGCGCGAACTGCCGCAGGTAATCCATCAGTTGGTCCGCCGCCGCCGCGGCCGCCTCGCTCTGCCCCTGGGCGATGGCTTCGGCGAGCAGCTGGTGGCAGCGCGCGCCTTCGCTCATGTCGCCCTGGTGCTGGTAGGCGGTCCAGAAGCGCCGGCACTGGATGACCATGGGGATCACCGCGGCGACGGCAGCCTGGTTGCGGCAGGCGGCGTGGTTGACGTGGTCCAGGGCCTGGTCGGCCTGGAGATAGGCGGTGAGGTTGCCGGCGCGGGCGGCGGCCGTCATTTCCTCGGCGCAGGCCAGCAGGGCCTCGCGCTGCGGGGGCGTCGCTCGGCGCGCGCTGGTGCTGGCGATGAGCCGCTCCAGTGCGCGGCGGGCCTCCAGCAGGTCCAGATGCTGGGCCAGCTGGATGTCGCTGACCAGCAGGCCGCGGCGCGGCAGCTGCACGATCAGGCCATTGGCGACCAGGCGCATCAGGGCTTCGCGCGTGGGCGTGCGCCCGAGGCCGATGCGCTCGATCAGCTCGGCCTCGACGATGGGCGCGCCCGGCTTCAGGGCCAGCGTGGCGATGAGGTTCTCGATCGCGTCGTAGGCCTGGTCGGCCACGCGCCGCTTGTCGATGGCCTCGTCGCCCGCCTCGTGCGGGATGGGGGAGGACGTTGTTGCGTTCATGCCCGCATCTTCGCAGCAGAAGCGCGCCTGCCTATGCCGGATTACGCGAAATGGCGACAGTCACCGGGGCCGGCACGGGGCGTCAGAAGAACTGGCGCAGGTCCGGGCGCGTGTCCAGGCCCTTCTGGATGATGGCCTGCACGCGTTCGCGCTCCGCGCCCACCAGCGGCATGCGCGGACGGCGGACGTGCTCGGTGCCCACGCCCACCATGGCCTCGGTCAGCTTGATGTTCTGCACCAGCTTGGTGGAGACGTCGAGGTGCAGCAGCGGCGTGAACCACTGGTAGAGCTTCAGCGCCTCGTCGTAGCGCTTGGCCTGCATCAGGCGGTACAGCGCCACGGTCTCGGCCGGGAAGGCCGTGCACAGGCCGGCCAGCAGGCCGTCGCAGCCCAGGGCCAGGCCCTCGAAGCTGAGGTCGTCCACGCCGATGAAGAGCTGGTAGCGGGTGCCCAGGGCATTGCGCAGGTCGGTCAGGCGGCGGATGTTGTCCGTCGACTCCTTGATGGCGACGAGCCATTCGCAGTCGGCCAGCTCGACGAAGTTCTCGGGCGTCAGGTCCACACGGTAGGCCACCGGGTTGTTGTAGACCATGGTGGGCAGCTGGGCGGCATTGGCGATGGTGCGCACATTGGCCATGGCCTCGCGGGCGTCGGCGACGTAGATCACCGAGGGCATGAGCATCAGGCCCTGCACGCCGATCTTGTTGGCGCCATCGACGTAACGCAGCGCCTCGCGGGTGCTGGTCTCGGAGACGTTGGCCAGCACCGGCACGCGGCCGGCCGACACCTTCACGGCGACCTCGGCCACCTGCAGCTTCTCCTCCAGGGTCAGCGTGCTGGCCTCGCCCAGCGAGCCGCCCGTCACCAGGCCGTCGACGCCGTTGGCGATGAGGAACTCGAAGTGGCGCTCCATGGCCGGGACGTCGAGGTTCTCGGCGGCATCGAACTTGGTGGTCACGGCGGGGTAGATGCCGCGCCATTGCGGCAGGGGGCGGGAACTCATCAGGATCTCCTGTTTCAATATATTTGCAGAATATTCGTTGAAATAGGGGCTGTCAACCCCAGATCTCTGGCACCGGCGTCCGCTGGGCGACCGACGCCCGGGCCGGCGTCCCGAGCGGGGGCAGGCCCCAGGCACCGGGGGGCTGCCTGACGCATACAATCCGCGATCCGTCCGCGCTGGCACTGCCGTGCGCGGGCCATTCCAAGAGGGTTCAGACCGTGTTCATTTCTACTGCTTTCGCCCAGACCGCTGCTCCGGCGGCCCAGAGTACCGAATCCAGCCTCATGGGCATGCTGCCCCTGGTGCTGATGTTCGTCGTGCTCTATTTCGTGATGATTCGTCCGCAGATGAAGCGTCAGAAGGAGCACAAGGCCATGATCGACGCCCTGGCCAAGGGCGACGAGATCGTGACCAGCGGCGGCCTGCTGGGCAAGGTGGCCAAGATGGACGACAACTTCCTGAGCGTGGAAGTCGCCACCGGCGTGGAAGTGAAGGTCCAGCGCTCGGCGGTGGTCCAGGTCCTGCCCAAGGGCTCGGTCAAGTAAGACACCCCGGCGGCGCGCCCGGTTGCGGGCCGCCTGTCATTCATCCGGCCCGGGCCGCCCCAGTGCGGTGCCGGGCATGTTTTCAGGGCGCGAGCCCAGGTCTGGTCCAGACCTCCAGAGGATGCCTCCATGAACCGTTATCCCTTGTGGAAGTACGCGCTGCTCGTCGTCGCGCTGCTGATCGGTCTGATCTACACCCTGCCCAACTTCTTCGGCGAGGCGCCGGCGGTGCAGGTGTCCAGTGGCAAGGCCACGGTGAAGCTGGACGCGGCCATGGTGGCGCGCGTCGAGGCGGCCATGCAGGCCGTCGGCGTCAAGGCGGACTCGGTGGCCTTCGAGGGCAACTCCGTGCGTGCCCGCTTCAATGACACTGACACCCAGCTCAAGGCCAAGGACGCCATCAACAAGGCGATCAACACCGACCTGAGCGAGCCGTCCTACATCGTGGCGCTGAACCTCGTGTCGCGCTCGCCGGACTGGCTCAAGAGCGTGCGCGCCTTCCCGATGTACCTGGGCCTGGACCTGCGCGGCGGCGTGCACTTCCTGATGCAGGTGGACATGAAGGCGGCGATCGCCAAGAAGGTCGAGTCCCTCGTGGGCGACACCCGCTCCATGCTGCGCGAGAAGAACCTGCGTCACGCCGGCATCACCAAGGAGGGCAATGATCTGGTCATCGCCTTCCGCGACCTCGAGACCCGCACCGCCGCGCTGGGCCTGCTGCAGGACAAGCTGCCCGACATGCAATGGCTGGCCCAGGGCGAGGGCGCCGAGCTGCGCCTGCGCGGCAGCTTCAAGCCCCAGACGCTGGTCGCGGTGCAGGACGCCGCGCTGAAGCAGAACATCACCACGCTGCACAACCGGGTCAACGAGCTGGGCGTGTCCGAGCCCGTGATCCAGCAGCAGGGCCTGGATCGCGTCGTGATCCAGCTGCCGGGCGTGCAGGACACGGCCAAGGCCAAGGACATCATCGGCCGCACCGCCAACCTCGAGTTCCGTCTGGCCGACATGTCCTCCGAGGCCATGGCCGCGCTGGCCGGCACCGGCCCGGTGCCCTTCGGCCGCGAGCGCTTCGGCGTGGGCCGCGGCGCGCCCGTGATCGTCCACAAGGACGCCATCGTCACCGGCGACCTGCTGACGGACGCCCAGCCCCGCCAGGACGAGAACCACCAGCCGGCCGTCTCCGTGCGCCTGGACGCCAAGGGCGGCCGCCTGATGAAGGAAGTCTCCCGCGTCAACGTGGGCCAGCACATGGCCGCCATCCTCTTCGAGAAGGGCAAGGGCGAAGTGCTGACCGTGGCCCGCATCAACAGCGAGCTGGGCAGCGACTTCCAGATCACCGGCATGGGCACGACGGAAAACGCCGCTGACCTCGCCCTGCTGCTGCGCGCCGGCGGCCTGGCCGCGCCGATGGAGATCATCGAGGAACGCACCATCGGCCCGACGCTCGGCGCCGAGAACATCGCCAAGGGCATGCACAGCGTGGCCTGGGGCTTCGCCGCGGTGGCGATCTTCATGTGCGTCTACTACATGCTCTTCGGCGTGTTCTCCACGCTCGCGCTGGGCTTCAACCTGCTGATGCTCGTGGCCGTGCTGTCGATGCTGCAGGCGACCCTCTCGCTGCCGGGCATGGCCGCCATCGCCCTGGTGCTAGGCATGGCCATCGACTCCAACGTGCTGATCAACGAACGCGTCCGCGAGGAACTGCGCGGCGGTGCGACACCGCAGGCGGCCATCTTTGCCGGCTACGAACGCGCCTGGGCGACCATCCTCGACTCCAACGTCACCACGCTGATCGCCGGCCTGGCGCTCCTGGCCTTCGGCTCGGGCGCGGTGCGCGGCTTCGCCATGGTGCACTGCCTGGGCATCATGACCTCCATGTTCTCCTCGGTGATGTTCTCGCGCGCCCTGGTCAACCTCTGGTACGGCCGTCAGAAGAAGCTGAAGTCCCTCTCCGTGGGCCAGGTCTGGAAGCCCGCCGCCGAACCCGGCAGCGCCTCGACCGACACCCCCGAAGCGGCCGAAGGCAAGGCCTGACCCCCTGACAGGAATCCGACATGGAACTCTTCCGAATCAAGCGGGACATCCCGTTCATGAAGCACGCGTTGGTCTTCAACGCGATCTCCTTCCTCACCTTCGCGGCCGCGGTCTTCTTCCTGATCACGCGCGGTCTGCACTACTCGATCGAGTTCACCGGCGGCACCGTCCTCGAGGTGGCCTACGCCCAGAGCGCGGACATCGAGAAGACGCGGACCACGGTCGAGCACATGGGCTTCGGCGAGGTCACGGTGCAGAAGTTCGGCACGTCGCATGACGTGATGATCAAGACGCCGCCCCACAAGACGATCAAGCAGGACAAGGTCGTCGGGCAGGTCTTCGCCGAGCTCTGCGCGGCGGAGAAGGGCCAGGTCTCCAAGCGTCACACGGTGTCCGACAAGGGCGAGGGCATCGAGAAGGACGTCTGCACGACGGCCGAGGGTGCCGAGCCGGTCAAGCTCTCGCGCAGCGAGGTGGTGGGCCCCTCGGTGGGTGCCGAGCTGGCGGCCGATGCGGCCAAGGCCCTGGCCATGACGGTCATCGGCATCATGATCTACCTGGCCTTCCGCTTCGAGTGGAAGTTCGCGGTGGCCGGCATCATCGCCAACCTCCACGACGTGGTCATCATCCTGGGCTTCTTCGCCTTCTTCGAGTGGGAGTTCTCGCTGTCGGTGCTGGCGGCCGTGCTGGCCGTGCTGGGCTACTCCGTGAACGAGTCGGTGGTGATCTTCGACCGCGTCCGCGAAGCCTTCCGCAAGTACCGCAAGCTCACCACGCACGAGGTCATCGACCACGCCATCACCTCGACGATGAGCCGCACCTTCATCACCCACGGCTGCACGCAGCTGATGGTGCTGTCGATGCTGCTGTTCGGCGGCCCGACGCTGAAGTACTTCGCGGTGGCGCTGACCATCGGCATCTGCTTCGGCATCTATTCCTCCGTGTTCGTGGCAGCCGCCATCGCCATGTGGCTGGGCGTGAAGCGTGAGGATCTTGTCAAGACCAGCACTTCGGTCAAGGAAGATCCGGACGATCCGAACGCCGGAGCGGTGGTGTAGAGTCGTCCGCATGGCCGACTTCCCGTCCCACTTCGCCCATGAGCGGCACTGATCCGCGCCGGCAGGCCCAGGCGGCCCAGGCGGCCCAGGCCCGGCGCGTCTTCACGGAGGCCCTGGTGCGCGGCATTGCCGCGACCGGGGCCGCGCTCCATGAGGCCGCGGCGCAACTGCTGCTGCAGCCCGCGGAGTACGCCCTCAGCGTCGCGCGCCGTGACGGCGTCGCCCTGTGGCAGCGGCGAGGCGTGGTGTGGCTGAGCATGCTCCGGGATGCCGTGCGCACGGCCGCCACGCAGGGCGTGCCCGAGCACGTCACCGTCAGCGGCAGCGCCAGCCTCAGCCTGGTGGATGACGACACCATCGAGCGCCAGATCACGGCGTCGCGCCTGGCGCTGGCCATGATGGACAAGGCGACGTGGGAGTTCACCGATCTGCGCACCCGCATGCTCCTGCTCGAGGGGCATGAGGAGCTGGGGTCGAACGATCTGCTGCGCGCACAGGCCCTGGCGCGGCTTGTCCTCGATTGCTGGTACGCCAGTGGTCTCACGCCCACGGAATGGCAGCTGTTCCTGCTGACGCTCAACGAGGAGATGTCGCACCTGCTGCTCGAGGCCTACCACGAGACCAACCACTGGCTGATGCAGCAGGGCGTGCTGCCGGAGGTCGACCTGCGGCCCTATATCCGGCGCACGGCCGACAGCCGCCATGCCTCCGCCGTGCCGGACGCCTCCCAGGATCCCGCGTTCGCGCCCACGACGCTCTATGCGCGGGGCATGGGCGGATCGGACGCTTCGCCGGGCCATGGCCCGGCGGCGGGCTTTGCCAGGACCGGCCAGGGGCAGTCCCCCGGGGCGCCGGCCTCCGCGCAGGGCGTCGTCAAATCGGCCGTGCGCACCTCGGCCGAGCAGGTGATGGCCCAGTTGCAGCGGGTGCTGAACCGCCAGGTGCCCGGGATGTCCGCCGCCATGGCACCGGCCATGAATGCGCCCACGCAGCCAATGCCGGCCGATCCCCGCGGCGATCGTGCGGGCCCGGCCACGCTCACCGGCCGGCTCCATGCCGCCATCAACCATGCCCAGGAGATGCTGCGTCATCGTGCGCAGCCCGCGGCGAGCGCGCCGGGGACGCCGACCTCCGGCGGCATGGCCGGCGGCGCCGCCAGCACGGGCAGCCCCGTGCGCGAGATCCCCGTTCCCCAGCAGATCGAGGAGCTCAAGGCCCGCAACCTGGCCGTCAAGCAGGTCCTCAAGCAGGCCGCCGACACGCCGGCCGAACGCGCCACGATCGAAGTGGTGGCCCTGCTGTTCCAGTCCATCCTCACGGAAGAGCGCATCCCGGCCTCGGTGCGCGTGTGGTTCGCCCGGCTGCAGATGCCGGTGCTGCGCGTGGCCATCGGCGAGCCCGACTTCTTTGCCACCACGGACCACCCGGCGCGACGCCTGATCGACCGCATGGGGGCCTGCGTGATGGGCTTCAACACCTCCTCCGGCGGCGACGTCAGCGAGGCGGTGGAGCGCGAGATCAAGCGTGTCGTGCAGGTCGTCGAAGCCTATCCGGACACCGGCCGTCGCGTGTTCCAGACGGTGCTGACGGAGTTCGAGAAGTTCCTCGCCCACTATTTCGAGCAGGAGAACAGCGCCTCCATCAAGGGCGTGTCCCTGGCCCAGCAGGTTGAGCAGCGGGAGACCCTGGCCATCCAGTACACCATCGAGCTGCGCAAGATGCTCAACGAGGTGCCGGTGCAGGATGGCGTGCGCGACTTCCTGTTCCAGACCTGGGCGGACGTGCTGGCGGTGACCGCCGTGCGTGCCGGCGCCCAGGCCGAGATCACCAAGCAGATGAAGCGGGCCGCGGCGGACCTGATCTGGTCCGCGACGGCCAAGGTGTCCCGCGAGGAGCGCGCCGAGGTCATCCGCCGGCTGCCGCCCCTGCTGAAGGTGCTGCGCGAGGGCATGGGCCATGCGGGCCTCTCCGCGCAGAAGCAGGACGAGCAGATCCGGGCGCTCAACAACTCCCTCGCGGCGGCCTTCACGGCCAAGTCCGCGAGCATCCCGCCGGAACGCCTGGAAGAGCTCATGAGCCAGCTGGAAACGCTGGAGGCCATGCTGCCCGACACCGCGGACGGCGAGCTGGACGAGACCCTCATGCGGGATCTGTCCTCGCACGAGTCGGAAGACCTGGAGGTCGTGGCCGAAGGGGGCGCGCCGCCGTCGGCGGCCATGCTCGCCTGGGCTCAGGAGCTGCAGGTCGGCTCCTGGTACATGCTGGACTACCGCGGTCGCAACGAGCCGGTGCAGCTGGCCTGGCGTGGGCTGCGGCATCAGCTGACCCTGTTCGTCTCGCCCAAGGGGCGCGGCGTGCTGTTCCAGCAAAGCCGTCTTGCGGCCTTCCTGCAGGCCGGGCTGCTGCTGCCGGCGCAGGACGAGGCCCTCACCGTCAAGGCCACGCGCAATGCGCTGGCCAAGATCGACGCCGATCCCGATCGCCTGCTGAGCTGAAGTCGCCGGGCGGGCTGACGCCTGAACGGCACGCGCGGCCTGCCTTGAGGTCGATGAGCGGGAGTGACGCGGGAAGGCGACGCCGGCGATGGCGCCACCATGAAAAACGCGCCAGGAGCGGCGCGTCGGTGGGTCAGTGGATCAGGCGATCTTCGGGCGCGACGAAGAGTTCGTCGAGGATGAGCGCGTCGGGCTCCTCGCCCAGACTCCAGAACACCATCAGCACGATGATCTTGAGGTCTTCGAGGTCCAGCGGGGCACCGGGGATGGCCATGGCGCGGTCCACCACCATTTCCCGCATGGGCGGCGGCAGCACGCCAGCGGACTCCAGGAAGCTGATGAAGCCGACCGAGGCTTCGCCCAGGTGCTCCAGCTCGTCCTTGGAATAGATCCGCAGGCTCAGGGCGCCTTGCTCCCCGTGATGGGACTGCGCCGCCACGGCCAGGCCGTCCAGCCAGGAGAGCGCCTCCTGGATTTCGTCGGTCTCGAAGCCTACGGCTGACAATTTGCGAGTCAGCTGGGCGTGATCCGGACAGGCATCCGGCCGCCAGTAGGTCTCATAGAGATAGACGAGGACGTCAAACATGGCTGGACTATACCCCAGCCGTTCCGGACCCCGATGCCGCGAAACAGGCGGGCGCGGCAGGGCTTTTACGCAGTCCGGCGAGCCCCAAAGCCCCATCCGGAAGGGGAGCGTCAGGCCGCTTGGCAGGGGGCAGGCGAGGGGCCAGCAGCCCCCGCGCGGCGCGGCATTGCCCGGTTCAGGCGCTGTGACGCCGCTGCAGCAATCCGCCCGGCAGGCGCACCACGAGGCCGTCCAGCTCGAGGTCCAGCAGCAGGGCCTGCAGCAGCTCGGTCGGCCATCCGCCTCGGGCCTGCAGGGCGTCGAGGCTGGCCGGCTCGTGGGACAGGGCGGCCAGCAGGCGCTGATGCTCGCTGGCGCCTGCCAGATTGAGGAGGTCGCTCGGCGGGGCATCCGGTGCGGACGTTTCGGCAGCGGGGGTGGGGAGCCCGCTGTGGCGGGGCAGCTCCTCGAGGACGTCCGTGGCCGACTCCACCAGCTTCGCCCCCTGCCGGATCAAGGCATGACAGCCCCGGCTCAGCGGGGAGTGGATCGAGCCGGGAATGGCGAACACCTCGCGCCCGGCTTCACCGGCCAGGCGTGCCGTGATCAGGGAACCGCTCTGCAGGGCCGCCTCGACCACGAGACATCCTTCGGCCAGGCCTGCGATGATGCGGTTGCGCACCGGGAAATGAGGCGCCAGCGCGGGGGTGTCCAGCGCGTACTCGCTCATCAGCAGGCCTTGCTCGACGATGCGCATGGCCAGCGCGGCGTTGCGACGGGGGTAGATCTCGTTCAGCCCGGTGCCGAGCACGGCGACGGTGCCTCCCGCCGCAGACAGCGCGCCCTCGTGCGCCGCCGCATCCACGCCGAGGGCCAGGCCGGACACGACACAGTGGCCGCCCTCGCTGAAATGGCGGGCAAAGGTGAGCGCATGGTCCAAGCCCTGGGGCGTGGCATTGCGGCTGCCGACGATGGCCAGCATGGGGCGACGCAGCAGGTCCCGCTGGCCCCAGAGGTACATCAGCAGCGGCGGATCCGCGGTCTCGAGCAGGGCTTGGGGGTAGTCCGGGTCACCCAGCAGCAGCAGGCTGCGACGCCCGTCTTCCTTGAGCCACAGCCGCGTCTGCTCGAGCAGGGCCTCCAGTTGCTCGGGAGGGCGGCCCAGCGCCTGGGCGCCCTGCGGGCCGATGATGCGGGACCAGTCGGCCGGGCCACGCTCGAAGATGGCCCGAGGCTCGCCAAAGGCAGTCAGCAGGCGGCGCAGCGAGGAGCGGCCGAGCCCCGGCGTTTCCACGAGGCGCAGCCAGGCCGAGAGCTCCCCGGGATCACGAAGCGGCGCAGGCATGCCAGGGACCCGGGAACGGCGCGCGGTGGAAGGGCAGGGGATCAGGCCCGGAGATCAGGGCGGGGCAAATCAGGGCTGCGAAAGGCGATCGCCCGGCCCGACGGGCTGTTGTGCCGACAGGATCAGCCCGTACGAGACGCGGCGGAAGGTCTGGAACACGAACAGCTTGCCGTTCTTCTCGTCCGGCAGGCGGATGGCGTCGGCGCGGCCGGTGCCGCTGCTGGTGTCGCGGACTTCCTGGCCGGTCCGCCACAGGGCCAGCACATGGCCCTGCTCCAGGCCGTCCTGCGTGCCCTTGTTGATCGAGACGATCTGGTTCTGGCCGGCGTTCAGGCCCTCGCCATAGACCGCGATGACGCGGCCGTCGACGGTCTTGCCCGGCGCATGCGGCACATAGCGGCTGAAGGTGCGGGGCGGCACGGGGGCCAGGCGGTCGCCGGCGTTGACCTCCTGACGGATCTGCTTGACCTGGAAGGTCGCGGGCACTTCGAGGGTCTTGCCATCGGCCGGGGTGCCGGCGCGGAGGAACTCCAGCGAGCCCACATAGGCCGCCTCATAGCCCAGCACTTCCTTGGTGAGCGGATCGCGCAGGGGCTTGGCCGTGCGGAAGGCGCGGTAGTCGCCTTGCGTCGGCAGTGTGCCGCGGACATAGGCCAGGTCCCCGCGGCTCAGCAGCACGCGGCCTTCCTGGGCGGCGGCCACGCGGGGGGCCGAGGCGAGGCTGTCCTCGTCGAGGACGATGGCCTCATTCAGGAAGGGCTCGATCAGGTGCATGGGAATGGCGGGGATGCCGCCATCGTCCAGCGATTCGGCCCGCGCCCGGGGCGAGAGCTTGACGGTGCCGTTCGGGCCCGAGATCGACTGGGCCAGCTCCAGGCGCGCACGGCCATCCACCTTGACCAGCACCAGTTGCTGGCCGGGGTAGATCAGGTGGGGGTTGCGGATCTGGTCCTGGTTCATGCCCCAGAGCTCCGGCCAGCGCCAGGGGCTCTTGAGGAAGAGGGTGGAGATGGCCCACAGCGTGTCACCCTTTTTCACGGTGTAGCTGTCCGGGGCATCCGGGGCGAGTTCCGACAGGGGCACGCCGGCCTGGGCCACCTTCTGGGCGGTGTCCCGCTGGGACTGGCTGATGGGGAAGTCGGTGGCCATGGCAGGCGCTGCGCTGAGAAGGGCGGCCGCGGCCCACAGGGCGGTGACGAGGGGGGCGGGGCGCAGCATGGGCCATGAAGTCATCGGTCGTTCTCCTGCGGGCTGCCGGTGCGTCGTGCGAGGCGCCGGACCCGCTGTTTTCTTGCCTGTCGGCATGCAGTGGGAATACTGAGGGGCACACCTGGGAGCGCGGCCGCACGCAGGGTGATCAGCAAGAACGCTGAAGTCCTGCGGCAGATCGGCGAAAATCCCCTCAGCTTGAGATGATTCTGCCCCTAAAGCGGGTGGACGTTGCAATGAATCCCGCTGGAGCATCGATGCTCTTGCAGGCACTTACAAAGCCGCGTTGTGGATTGTCCACAGCGCGGCATTGGAACTCCGAGATGGCCAAACTGAATATCCTGCGTTACCCCGACCCGCGTCTGCACACTGTCGCTCAAACCGTGGCCGTCGTGGACGACCGCATCCGCCAGCTGGTGGACGACATGCTCGAGACCATGTACGCCGCCGAGGGCGTGGGCCTCGCGGCTACCCAGGTGGACGTGCACGAGCGCGTGGTGGTGATCGACACCTCCGAAGAGCGCAACGAGCCGCGAGTGCTGATCAACCCCGAGATCATCGAGACCGGCGGGGCCCTGCGCGACGGCGAGGAGGGCTGCCTCTCCGTGCCGACCATCTACGACAAGGTGGCGCGCCATGAGCGGGTCAAGGTGCGCGCCCTGGACCGCGACGGCCAGACCTACGAGTTCGAGGCCGAGGGCCTGCTGTCGGTGTGCGTGCAGCATGAGCTGGATCACCTGAAGGGCAAGGTCTTCGTCGAATACCTGAGCTCGCTCAAGCGCGACCGCATCAAGACCAAGCTGGCCAAGAAGGCCCGCGACGAACAGCCGCGCCGCTGATGGGCTTGCGCGTCGCCTTCGCCGGAACGCCGGAATTCGCGGCCGTCGCCCTGAAGGCCCTGCTGGCCGCGGGTTTCGAGGTTCCCCTGGTGCTGACCCAGCCCGATCGCCCGGCCGGCCGCGGCATGAAGCTGCAGGCCTCGCCGGTCAAGCAGGTGGCGCAGCAGCACGGCATCCCGGTGAGCCAGCCGCTGAGCCTGCGCCTGGACGGCAAGCATCCCGGCGAGGCTGCGGCCGGCCGCGAGGCGCTGCTGGCGGCCCGGCCGGACCTCCTCGTGGTGGCGGCCTACGGCCTGATCCTGCCCCAGTGGGTGCTGGACCTGCCGCGCCTGGGCTGCCTGAACATCCACGCCTCGCTGCTGCCGCGCTGGCGCGGCGCGGCGCCCATCCACCGGGCCATCGAGGCGGGCGATGCCGAGACGGGCATCACCATCATGCAGATGGACGCGGGCCTGGACACGGGCGACATGCTGCTCATCGAGCGCCTGCCCATCGCGGCCGACGACACCACCGCCAGCCTGCATGACAAGCTGGCCGTGCTGGGCGGCCGTCTGATGGTCGAGGCGCTGGAGCTGGCCGCGTGCGGCGGCTTCCGGCCGGAGCGTCAGCCCGAGGCGGGAGTCTGCTATGCCCACAAGATCGAGAAGGCCGAGAGCGACATCGACTGGACGCTGCCGGCCGACGCCATCGAGCGCCGCCTGCGGGCCTTCGACCCCTTCCCGGGCGGCCTGAGCCACCTGGACGGCGAGCCGCTCAAGATCTGGAAGGCGCAGCGGGCGCCCGGCGCCGGCCAGCCCGGCGAAGTGCTGGCGGCGGATGCGTCCGGCCTGCTGGTCGCCTGCGGCGAGGGCGCGCTGCGCCTGACCGAGCTGCAGCGTGCCGGTGGCAAGCGCCTGCCCGCGGCGGCGTTCCTGCAGTCGCGGCCGGTGGCGGCGGGCGCGGTCTTGAAATCGGCGGCCGCCAGCCCCACCTGAGCAGTCAGCCGCGCCGCGGTGCCTTGTCTGTCCTGTCGGAGGAGTGAGCGATGTTCAACATGATGAAGACTGCCATCCTGATGGCCGCCATCACCGCGCTGTTCATGGCGATCGGCTCGATGCTGGGCGGGCAGCAGGGCATGGTCCTCGCGCTGCTGATCGCGCTGGGCATGAACTTCTTCAGCTACTGGTTCTCCGACAAGATGGTCCTGCGCATGTACAACGCGCAGGAGGTGGACGAGGCCAGTGCGCCGCAGTTCTACCGCATGGTGCGGGAGCTGGCCCAGCGCGCCGGCCTGCCCATGCCGCGCGTCTACCTGATCGACGAGCAGGCGCCCAATGCCTTTGCGACCGGCCGCAACCCCGAGCACGCGGCCGTGGCGGCCACCACGGGCATCCTGCGCGTGCTGTCCGAGCGCGAGCTGCGCGGCGTGATGGCCCATGAGCTGGCCCATGTGCAGCACCGGGACATCCTGATCTCCACCATCAGCGCCACGATGGCCGGTGCCATCGGCATGCTGGGCAACTTCGCGATGCTGTTCGGCGGGCGGGACAGCGAGGGGCGCCAGACCAACCCGCTCGTGGGCCTGCTGGTGATGATCCTCGCGCCCATCGCCGCCAGTCTGATCCAGATGGCCATCAGCCGTGCCCGCGAGTTCGAGGCGGACCGCGGCGGTGCCGAGATCTCCGGCGATCCCGCGGCCCTGGCCTCGGCGCTCGACAAGATCCACCGCTACGCCCAGGGCCTGCCCCTGGAAACTGCGGAGCGCCATCCCGAGACGGCGCAGATGATGATCATGAACCCGCTTTCCGGCGGTGGCATCAAGGGCTTGTTCTCCACTCATCCGGCTACGGAGGAGCGGATTGCACGCCTGATGGAGATGGCGCGCCAGCGCTGACTCAAGACCGCCGCGGATCAGCCGATAAGCCGGGCATGACGCGCATTTCCCACCCCCTGCGCCGGCGCCTGACCGTCGCCCTGCTGCTCCTGCCGCTGGCCGGCTGCGAATGGCTGGGCATCGACGATCCGGCCAAACTGGCCGCCGCCAAGGAGGCCGAGGGCAAGGCCGTGGGCAGCGCCTGCCGGCACGCGCAGCGCGCGATCGAGGACTGCTACACGCTCAATCCCAAGGCTCAGAAGGCCGCCGTCTTCTCGGGCTGGAAGGAGATGGACGAGTACATGCGCGAGAACAAGCTCGAGGGCATCGCCCCCGTGGTGCCCCGTCCCGGCACGAGCAAGCCGGCCGATGAAGAGGCCGCAGGGGGCGAGAAGGCGGCGGACAAGGCCTCCGAGAAGTCCGCTGAGAAGTCCGCTGAGAAGGCCGCTGACAAGGGCGGCGCCAAGACCGACAAGCCCGCTGACAAGGCTGCGGCCAAGGGCGGCCACTGAGCGGACGCTGCACGAGCCCCCGCGCGGGCTTCCTGCATCTGGTGCCGCCGTTCCTGCATTTCGTCTGAGCCGGCTCGCCAGCGGCGGGCGGGCTTTGCATCATGCGTCCATCGTCAACGCATGAGACAAGGATCCCCGCCATGAGCACCACCACGCGCCGCTTCTTCGCCGTCACGCTGCTGGGCAGCGCCGCCCTTCTGAGCACCGGCGCCGCACAGGCCTGGTCCTGGAGCTGGGGCTCCGGCGAACGCGTCGTCGGCGAGGGGGAGGTCACCAGCGAGCGCCGCGATGTCAGCGGCTACGACGCCGTCGCCCTCGAAGGCAGCTTCAAGGTGCAGATCCGCCAGGGCAACGGCCACAAGCTGGAGCTGCGCGCCGAGCGCAACCTGCTGCCCTACATCGAGACCCGCGTGGTCGACGGCGGCAAGGGCCGCACGCTGGAAATCCAGACGCGCCGCGGCTACCACCTGAGCACCAAGCAGGCCCCCGTCATCGAGATCGAGATGCCGGCCCTGCGCGGCGTGTCCATTGCCGGCTCGGGCACGATCAAGGTCGACCCCATCAATGCGCAGGACCTCAAGGCGAGCATCAGCGGCTCCGGCGACATCCACCTGAACGGCATCAAGAGCGAGCGCATCGCCATGAGCATCTCCGGCAGCGGGGACATCGTCGCCAGCGGCTCCACCGCGAACCTGAGCGTCTCGGTGGCGGGCAGCGGCGACGTCAAGGCCCGCGAGCTGCAGGCGGACGAAGCCAAGGTCAGCATTGCCGGCAGTGGCGACGTCATCCTGGCCGCCAACAAGGTGCTGAAGGTCTCCATCGCCGGCTCCGGGGACGTCGCCTACGTCGGCAACCCCGCACTGAGCATCTCGTCCGCCGGCAGCGGCACGGTGCGCAAGCTCAACAACTGAGCGATCACTCGGCCATCCCCTCCTTAGCGCTTCTTGCGCCTGGTGTGCAACGGGCAAACCCGTAATTGCACGCGCTACGCACTAGAATGCCGCGTTCGTTCGGACTCCCATGCGGCTCAGAAGCCGACAGCGACGCCATTGCGCGACTGTGACCGAACGCGAAATTTTTGGGGGATGGCTAATGAAGGGTCTGGTTCGGGCCGCAGTTGCGTCGTGCGTGACGCTGTCTATAACGCTTGCAAGCGGTACGCCCGCCTTGGCTCAGCAGCTGCCCACGCCGGTGCCGGTCGTGCCGGGTGCCACCAGTGCTGGCCTCGATCGCAACGGCAGTACCCTGCTGCAGCTCAAAGAGGCTCCCGACGCCGAGCTGAATGCGGTCAAGCGCAAGCCGCCGACGGAAACGTCCTCTCAGGAACTCGCCTTCCAGGACTTTGTCTACCGCAACTACGGCCGTTGGCTGCCGGTCTACGGGCTGGACTCCTTCAGCTTCGAGGACCAGGGCTTCGACAGTCCGGTGGGTACCACGCCGACCGAACTCTATGAAGTCGGTCCGGGGGACGAGGTGCGGATCAAGCTGACCGGTCCGGTGGAGCTTGATGCCACGCTGGTCGTTGACAACACCGGTTTTGTCAGTCTCCCCAAGGTGGGCTCGGTGCTGGTGGCAGGTGTCCGACGTACGGATCTTCAGGCCACGATCCAGAAGGCCATCTCCCGTTACTACACGGGCTTCAACCTGCATGTCTCGACCGGCAAGCTGCGCAATATCTCCGTGCTGGTCGTCGGCCAGGCGATGCGGCCGGGTGCTTATCGGTTGCCGGCCACCAGCAGCCTGCTGAACGTGCTTTACGCGGCCAACGGCGCTGCCCCGACAGGGTCTTTGCGGGCCATCCGCCTGATGCGGCAAGGCAAGCAAGTGGCACTGCTGGACTTCTACGAGCTGATCGGCAAGGGCAACAGTGAAGGCGACGTGCAGCTGCGCAATGGCGACGTCATTCACATTCCGCCGGCGGGGGCGCGTGTCGCCTTGCTGGGCGCGACGAATGTACAGGGCATCTTCGAGCTGGCGTCCAGCGGCACGACGTTGAGCGGCCTCCTGCAGCTTGCGGGGGGGGCCTCGGCGGCGTCTCGAATTGAGCGCGTCACGGTGGACCGGATTGACCGCCAGCGCCCCGAGGCTCCACGCAAGGTGCTGATCGTCGATCTTTCCAAGGCCGGCGGGGACTTCAAGCTCGAGGACGGCGACGTCGTCAGCCTGCAGGAAATGGGGCAACGCTTTGCCAACATGGTGGTGGTGCGCGGTAGCGTCTACCAGCCGCTGCGCCGTGCCTGGACCCCGGGCATGCGATTGACGACGCTGGTCCCCAACCGTGCGGCGCTGTACTCACCCAGCGTGGCCAGGGCTCGCAATGAGCTCGCCATGGGTGAAACCGGCGGTGCGCGCAAGCGGCTCGGACAGTCGGTCAACCAGGCCGCTGTGCAGGGCGGCCTGGGTGCTGCCGCACCTTGGCAAGGGACCGTGGCACAGAACCGTCCTTCTGGCCTGCAGGATGACAGCCAGGAGCTGTCCGCCGAAAAGCTGGAGTCGCATGTCAATGCCGAGAATATCAACTGGAGCCTGGCGTCCATTGAGCGACTCAACGCGATGACAGGGCAGGTGGAACTGATCAACTTCCACCTGGGGCGCGCCCTGGCCGTGCCGCAGGGCCCGGATGATCCCGAGCTGCAGCCTGGCGACCATGTGGTGATCTACAGCGACAAGAGCCTGGCTCTTCCTGAGCAGCTGCGGACACGCTACGTGAAGATCGAAGGCGAAGTTGGTCAGGCTGGCATCTTCCAGCTGGCGGCCGGCGAGACGCTGAAGGGCGCGCTGCAACGTGCAGGGGGGCTGACGTCCCGCGCCTATCTGTATGGCCTCAAGCTCACCCGCACGAGCCAGGTCACCGTGCAGAAGGAGCAGTTGCGCAAGGCTGCTCAGCTGCTGGATGACATGGTGTCGCAGCAGTCTGCCGCGCTGCTGAGTTCGAGTGGCGGAACGGAGCAGCGTGCGCTGAACGAAAGCCTGTCGCAGGAGATCCGCCGACGTGCTGATCAGCTGCGTCGGCAGGTGCCCGATGGTCGTGTGGCCCTTGAGATTCCGGCTGATGCCAAGCTGGCGGAACTGCCGGATCTGCCATTGGAAGACGGCGACACCGTGATGATCCCGGCGATGCCCTACCAGGTGGCGGTTTACGGTGCGGTCAACAATCCGCTGACGGCCGTCTATGACGTCAAGCGCGACCTGTTCAGCTATGTGCGAGCGGCCCAACCCAAGCGCAGTGCGGACATGTCGGAGATCTTCGTGGTGCATGCCAACGGGATGGCCGAGCGCGTGTCGAGCGGCGTCTTCAGTTCCGGGACGGCCAAGGCCTATCCGGGCGACACCGTCTTCGTGCCCGAGGAGCCCGTGCGTCTGAGCCTCACCTCTGCCTGGATGACGGGACTGAAAGACTGGTCGCAGGTGCTGGTGCAGATGCTGATCGGAGCCAAGGTCGCTAAGGACCTTTGAGTATCGTGAAGCGACTGACTACTCTTCTGGCAGCGCTCTGGATGGCGCTGTCTGGGGGGATATCGAGTGCTGGGCCAACAGATGTTGCATCGTCCTCGAATCTGCACTTCGCCCAGCGTTACTCCTATTTCAGCCCGACACTCGGCACGGTCAATCGCGACAACGTGAAATTCGAACCGGCACAGTTCCGTGTTCGTGGCCAGCCTATTGATGATGATTTCCTGGTCTTGACGTCATTCAGTCGCACTTTGGCGCGGATAGCGCCAAACGGGCGCCCTCGCTGGCAACTTGACTTGCGAGGTGGTGGTGGGGCATACGGGCTTTCGATGGCCCACGGTCTGGCCATTGTGTGTTTCGGCAATGATCTTTTGTTCGTTGATCCACAAAGCGGTCGTGTGGTGTTTCGTATGCCGGTCTTGGCGCCGGGCGGCGAGACTGCACTGAACATGGTCCGTGTTCAGGGCCGAACCATCATCTTGGCCGACTCTCACGCGACGCCGAATGCGCAGATCCTAATGGGGCTGCTCGACTTCAAACCTGATGGGACGCCTCTGCTCACCATTACGGATCGCATCCAGACGACGATGGCAGCGCCCAGAGATGCGCTTTTCCTGTCCCCGGACTTGCTCGCCGTCGCGGATACCTTTGGAAATTCAGTGGCCTTCTTCTGGCGAACGGGTGCGGGATGGCGCATCGGAAAGCGGCTGATCGAGTACTACCCCAACATGCTGGATTGGCGCGACGGGCGCTTGTCAGTGCTGTCCGAACACGCCAATCGCATCGTTAGCTGGGACCTTGATCAGAACAAGGCGCAGGTGCGACTGTCTTGTCCGTTTCCATTGTTCAGTGACTGGCGGACGCGTCCGCAGCAAATTGAGGCGGAGGAGTCCAGGACTCGCTCCAATGAGCCAACTCCTCCTCGCCAAATCTGCTCCGCAGACATCGCCGGCGACCAGACCCTCTACGCGGCCAACGGTTTCTTCGACGAAGGCAATGGCCGTCTTTGGGTAGCAGACGCGGACAACCATCGCGTGGCGCTCTTCATGAACGGGCAGTTCTGGGGGGCCATCACCGGCATCAATCATCCAGTGCGCGTCATTCCAGTCAGTGCACTGCATTAGTGCCTGTGTCTGCGCTTCGGCGCAGGTCCAGCGAGTATTCAAGGGGAGAGGTGGCTCAGCCACCCGAAAGAATGACTATGAAGTTCATGATGATTACGGATTGTCCGGACGTCGCCCAGTTTGCTGTTGAGCATGGCGTGGACAGGATTTTTGTCGACCTGGAAATCCTGGGAAAGCAGGAGCGCCAGGGGCATCTCAATACCGTCATCAGCCGGCATTCTCTGGCCGACGTTCGACGCCTGCGTCCGGTGGTGCCCGCCGGGCGGCTTCTGGTGCGGATCAATCCCATCCACGACGGGAGTGAGCAGGAGATCAACGAAGTGCTGGATGCCGGCGCCGACATCCTGATGCTGCCCATGTTCCGCACGCCGGCCGAGGTGGCGACCTTCACGAACGCCGTGCGCGGCCGCGCCCGATGCTGTCTGCTGGTCGAGACCGTAGGGGCCGCGACCCGGCTGCATGAATGCGTGCGTGTCGAGAGGGTGGACGAAGTGCACCTGGGTCTGAACGACCTGCATCTCGAACTGGGCATGGACTTCATGTTCGAGCCTCTTGCCAATGGCATGGTCGACGAGCTGTGCGCGGTGTTGCGTGCAGCCGGCGTGCCCTTTGGTTTCGGTGGGGTGGCGCGCGTGGGTGAGGGCCTGCTGCCGGCCGAAGTCATCATGGCGGAGCATGCCCGCCTGGGCTCCACGGGGGTCATCCTCTCGCGCACCTTTCATCGCCAGGCCGCTTCCGTTGCCGAGATCAAGGCGCAGATGGACTTCCCGAGCGAAGTGGCCAAGCTGCGTGCGGCCTACGCCGCTCAGCTGCACGCTGATTCCGAGCAATTGAAGCGCAGCCGCGATGCGGTGCAGCGTGGTGTGCGTGCCGTGGTCGCAGCGGTCCAAGCGCGCAAGGCCGGGGGCGGCTGACGTGGTTGCCGTGCGGCAAGGTCTGCTGCGCTCTGGCATGTTGTTGAGCCTTGCCTTGATGGCTGGCCGACTGGCCGGCTTCGCTCGCGAGCTGATGCTTGCTTCTGCTTTCGGGTTGTCGGCGCAAGCGGATGTGGCCATCGTGCTGCTGACGCTGCCGGATCTGCTGGTCAATCTGCTGCTGTCCGGCGGCCTGAGTGTGGCCCTGGTCCCTGCGATGCGCGGGCGGGACGCCTCCCAGCAAGTCCGGCTGTTCGCCCAGGCGTCCTTGGCTGTGACCGTCCTGTTCAGCCTGTTGGCGCTGGCCTTTGTCTGGCAGCCGTCAAATTGGCTGGGCGTCCTGGCGCCCGGTGTCGCGCTGAGCTCGATGCCGACCGATGTCTGGATGTGGGCGACCGTGGCCGTGGCGTTGCCGCTGACGGCGCTGTCGGGAGTCAGCAGTGCCGCCCTGAACGCGGGGGACCGCTTTTTTGTGGCGGGCTGCGGCACCTTGATCTTCAATCTGTGCGTCATGGCAGCACTGCTGGTGGGGCTGGCCCGTGGCGCGACACCGACCGCCGTCCTGCTGCTCCTGGGGGTAGGCATCGCCGCCGGGGCCTTGCTGAGATGGCTCAGCCAATGGCTGGCCTTGTCCGGCAGCCTTCGGCGTCTCGATGATCCACGCGTCGGGCCCGCTTCATGGCGGGGGCTGTTCTTCCCCTGGCTGCTGGACGGAGCCCTCATGCGCAGCTTCGCGGCTGGCCTGGCCTCCGCCTCACTGCTGGTGCTGGTGCCGGTGCTGATCCGGGCCTGCGCCTCCTGGCTCGGGTCGGGGCAGCTGGCTGCCTTCAACTATGCAATCAAGCTGGTGGAGCTGCCCTTGGGCATTCTCATCACGACCTTGGCGACGGTGGCGTATCCGCGGCTGAGTGAATGCCATGCGCAGGGTGATGAGGCGGGTTTCCGAAAGTTGCTGGCGGACAGTCTTCGACGCAGCCTGGTGATTTCCTTCGCGGTGCTGCTCTGTGGCTGGCAGTTTGGAGACGCCTTGGTCTCCCTGCTGCTGGGCCACGGACGTCTTGGGCGGCAGGAGCAGGACCAGGTTTCTCAGTTGATGCAGCTCGCCTTGCTGAGTGTGCCCGGGGTCGGCGTGGTCAGCCTCCTGAGTGCCGCCCTGAACGCGAGCCAGCGTGCCGGCACGGTGCTGCGATGCACGCTATGGGCATTGCTGGCGCTGCCGCTGCTTTGCCTGCCAGGCTTGCTGCTGAAGTCGCCGCAGGCCTTGATGTGGGCGTTGCCGGGTGTGCAGCTGCTTCTGGCGCTGTTCCTGGTCTTTGCATTGGGCATCCCCCGAATGGGGGAAGGGGCTCAAGGCGCACCTAAAATTCTGCCTCCCTTGCTCGCCCTGTCCTTGCCGTGTGCTCTCGGCGTGATGGCGGACACCTGGCTGCGCCAGGCTTTGGCGAGTGCTTCCCCGATGCAACTTCTTCTAGGCCGCCTGTTGTTGGCGGCTTGTGTCTTTGCACTGGCGATGGCTGCGGGCCTTCGCGCACTGCAGCTGAGCCCCTCCGGCCAGGAAAGACTTGATTCATGAAACGACTTTTTGACGTCATTGCCTCCCTGCTGGCCCTGCTGTTGCTCTCGCCCCTGCTCTTGGGGGTGGCGCTGGCGGTGTATGCCGGAGATTTCGGGCCCGTGCTGTTCCGGCAGCGCCGGGTCGGACGCGGGGGGCGCGAGTTCTCCATCTACAAGTTCCGAAGCATGGTGCTCAACGCCGAACGCCTGGGCGGCTTTTCCACCGCAGACGGCGATCCCCGCATCACCCGCATCGGCCGCTTCATCCGACGCACCAGCATCGACGAACTGCCCCAGCTCCTCAACGTCCTGATGGGTGATATGAGTCTGGTGGGGCCTCGCCCCGACGTGCCGGCACAGCGGAGTCTGTACAGCGCCGAGGAGTGGGAAGCACGGCATCGGGTTCGGCCTGGCATCACGGGCCTGGCGCAGGCGACTTTGCGCTCGGAAGCGACGGTCGAGCAGCGCAAGCAAATGGATCTGCGTTACGCGCGCGAGGCGTCACTGGCGCTGGACCTTCGAATCATCGCGTTGACCTTCAAGCAAGTTCTCGGAAAGGGCGGTAACTAAGGTGTGCGGCATTTTTGGATACTTTGATCGCGGTGGACGCTCCCTGTCCGCCGACACGCTGCGCGCCATGGGTGAGTCCATTCGCCATCGCGGTCCGGATGACCAGGGCATCTTCACTGCACCGGGTGTTGGGCTGGGCAATCAGCGTCTCTCCATCATCGACCTGGCCGGCGGGCATCAGCCTTTCGTGTCGGACGACGGCCAGATCGTCGTCGTGCAAAACGGGGAGATCTTCAACCACGTGGAGCTGGCACAGGAACTGGCACGCTCCGGCCACCCCTGCCGCACGCATTCCGACACCGAGGTGCTGCTGCGCCTGTATGAGCGGGAGGGCATCGACTTTGTCCACAAGCTCAACGGCATGTTCGCCATTGCGATCTACGACGCACGAGAGCAGGCGCTCTATCTGGTGCGTGACCGCATTGGGGTCAAGCCGCTGTACCTCCATGACGACGGACGGCAGCTGACCTTCGGCTCCGAAATCAAGGCCGTTCTGAAGGCCGGCATGCCCACTCCGGGCATGGACGAGGAGGCGCTGCACCATTTCCTCACCTTCAACTACGTGCCGGCCCCCTACACGATTTACCAGGGGATTCGGCACTTGATGCCGGGGCATCTGCTAAAGGTCAGCGCCGCTGGCACCCGTGTCCGCCGCTGGTGGAATCTGGCCGAGGTCTCGCCCGAGCATGGCCGCACCGAAGCCGACTGGGTCGAGGAGTTCAATGCGGTGCTCGACGACGCCGTGCGTCTTCGTCTGCGCAGCGACGTGCCTTTTGGTGCGTTCCTGTCGGGAGGCGTGGACTCCAGCACCATCGTCGGCTTGATGGCGCGTCACATGTCCGAGCCGGTGAAGACCTTCTGCATCGGCTTTGACGACCCGCGCTTTGACGAATCCGTTTTTGCGCAGGAAGCAGCGGACCGCTTCGGCACGCAGCACGTGCTGGAGAAGGTGGACCCCGACATGCTGGACCTGTGGCCCATGGCCACCTACCACTGCGACCAGCCGCATGGTGACGTGTCCTTTCTCCCCACCTACCGCGTTTCCGCGCTGGCCGCCAAGCATGTCAAGGTGGTGCTGACGGGCGACGGCGGTGACGAGCTCTTTGCGGGCTACGACAAGTACAAGAGCTTCTTTGCCCAGCCCGAGGCCGGCACCTGGAGCGACGACGAGTTCCAGCGCCGCTATTTCGACAGCATTTCGCTCTTCACCCATGCTGGCAAGCAGGCGCTCTATGGCGAAGACCTGGCCCGCCGTCTGGCGCGTGTTGACTCCTTCGACGTGGCGCGGCCCTACTTCCAGGAAGTTGCCCATCAGGACCGCATCAACCAGGCCCTGTACCTCGATATGCAGCTTCTCCTGTCAGGCAACAACCTGGTGAAGCCTGATCGCATGGGCATGGCCGTCTCCCTGGAGGCTCGCACGCCGTTCCTCGACTACCGAATGATGGAACTGGCCTTCCGCATGCCAGGTTCGCTCAAGCTCAAGGACGGGGTGACCAAATACCTGTACAAGAAGGCGGTGGCGCCCTTGATTGGCGAGAACTTGGCTTATCGGCGCAAGCAGATGTTCACGGTGCCGGTGGGGGAGTGGTTCCGATCTGGAAAGGCGCAATACCTGCGTGAGCATTGCCGGAGCGACAGCGCAATGGGCCGTTTCTTCGCGAACGGGGCGCTTGAAAAACTGGCCGAGTCTCATATTGCCGGCCAGCAAAACTACACCCGCGAACTTAGGGCTGCAATTGCGATGTCACATTGGACCGGTGGGCAGTCTCAGGCGGCAAGATGACAGGCAGCTTTGGTAATCGACGACTGCACTCCTTGGATATTCTCCGAGGAGTCTGTGCTCTTGGGGTGTGCATTTATCACTACTGCTTGTGGGTAGGGTTGGATGTAGGGAAGCAACTGCAAGGTGTATTGGGTTTGGTGGGGACCTATGGGGTGTCCATATTCTTTGTGTTGAGTGGCTACAGTTTGGCATTCGCTTATGGCCGGAAATTCGGTGCCAAAATTGAATCAGGCGTTTTGATTGGATATTTCCGTAGAAGAATTGGCCGCCTAGCCCCGCTGTTTATGTTGACGGCGGTGGCGTCGGTTGCCGGGAAATTTCTCCTTGGAAAAGCGGTGCCAAATCCTCTTGATCTCCTGTTGAATTTCTCTTTATTGTTTGGGTTTGTGGATCCTGCCAATACTCCTGTGATCGGTGGGTGGAGTATTGGTGTCGAGTTGGTCTTCTACCTCATATTCCCGGTTGTGATGGCGCTCGGTCGGGGCGCCTGGATCATGCTGGCTGGCAGCGGCCTACTGGCAGTTTGGTATGCAGTTGCTCTGCAGCACTTTCCAACGCTAGCGGATGGCTGGCGCACTTACGTTGCGCCAGCAAACCATGCCGTCTTCTTCATTGGTGGCATTGTGATTTGCCACATGGCTGGGAGCCGGATACAGGCAGCAGGGGCGAAGGCAGTCGCTGTGGCTGTCATTGCCGCCTTTGTTCTGATCGCGGGAAGTCTCGGGGCCTCCGAGCTGGACTTGGTAACAGGATGGCGCCGCCTGTTGTTGACGATGTTCTCGCTATTTTTTGTGGCTGCCTGCGCACATATTGATGTGCCAGCCCGACTTCGGGGGCTTGCCTCAATATTGGGCAGCGCAAGCTATCCGATATATTTGCTCCATCCTCTGGTGTACTTTGTCGCAAAAGGGCGACTTGAATCGCTGCCCGCGGTGATTGGCCTTGCTGCTGTTGTCGCTGGTCTGGCTCTCGTAGTAGATAAGTATGCAGAGCAGCCAATGCAGCGGCGTTTGAAGAATTCAGGATGGTAAGTGCGCGCAGTCGGCGTTGCATTGGCGAAGGGTATTAATTGGCGCTCCCTTTGATTGCTAGGAAATACCGGAGGCAAGGGCCTCGCTCTCGGCATGGCGGCTGGAAGGCTCTGCTGATTTCAGCGTTGGTGCTGTCCCTCGGGCTGTGGGCGTACCGAGGCTTCTTGCCGCGCGCAGATGCGCTGGAAGATGGATTCCAATCGCAGCTCCTCTACGTGGCATCTCTACTCGGCGGAGGAGCGCTGTGGGATGAAATGTGGCGCGCGCCTTTGGTATGTGTGCACTTTGTACGACTGATTGGGGTGATGCCATTTGTGGGGCCAGAGCTGTTAGTTTGGCCAAAAGCTTCCTTGCCTGTATTACTGCTGGCCATGTGGCCACTCGTGCGAGGCAGGCATCAAATGAATGTATCCAATCGCGTACTGCTCGCGCTATTTTTGCCCTTGCTGGTTAGCGGTCGTGGTGTGTTGGTCGCTATAAGTGTGGGTTATGTGATTCTCTATTTGGCGAGGGTTGAAAAGTCCAAATGGTTCTTGTGGGTCGGGGCGCTGTTTGCAAACTTAAGCTCTGCCTCCGTTCTGGTTGTGATTTTGTTGCTTCTGTTTTTTCGACGTGGCGCCGCCGCGCAAGTCCGCCGCGATGGAGTAGATCAAGATTGGAGTCGACGGCTTATTTTGCTATTGCTGATGCTGTCATTCCTTGCTTCGCTGGTTGATAAATTGCATGGATTTGGCGGTGGTGAAGTTGGGTACGAAGGATATTCCTCATCCTCACATAATGTTCTGGTTGCCATCCTAAGTAGAAGCACTTTATGGGTGAGCGTTGTTGAAGGGCAGTATCTGCGTGCGGCTGCATACTCGGCTATATTTTCGCTGTTCTTCGTCAAGTTGATGTCGATCATGCGCCGGTCGGGTAATGAAGGAGCTCGTCGCTTGATGCTCTGTTGCCTCCCCGGTATTTTCATGGAAGGGCTCGGTGTGTGGGCCATGTTTTTTCCTCTGATTTGGCTGGCATTGGGTTGGTCTGGAGATATTCGAAATCGCTTGGTAAAGCGGAAGACGTTCGCACTTCGAGCTGAGTGATCGTGGCTGAGTCGGCGTCGGAATAACTATCGAAGATATCGGCGCCGGGCGAGGGTGATACTTCCTGGGTTCATTTTTTTGGGGCTTTACGGTGGCGAATGAAATATTGTTCGTGGCATACGGCGGTGGTCACGTCGCAATGTTGGCTCCGGTGGCTAAGCATCTTGCTGCCGCCGGGCGGTCTGTCGTGTTTTTAGCGTTGACAACGGCCGCGCAATATATGGATGGCCTTCAGCTTCCATTCATCGGCTATCGGCAACTCCCTGGTGCAAGTGATGCTGATGTGCAGAAATATGGGAACGAGCTTGCTCGTGGACTGCCGACCGGAGGGCCTGTATCTCCTGAGGAGACGGTGGCGTACCTTGGGTTGAATTACCGCGAGTTGGTCAGAATGCATGGCGAAGTCGGAGCGGCAGAGCGCTACGCGGCGCAAGGCCGTCAAGCGTTTTTGCCAGTCGGCTTGTTTGAATCATGGCTAAGGGAGTTGAACCCGGCCCTTGTGGTCGCAACAAACTCTCCCCGTAGCGAGCAGGCAGCCCTTCTTGCGGCGGGGCGTCTGGGCATACCGGCGGTGTGCACTGTGGATATCTTTGGACTTCAGGAAGTGCAATGGGTGGGGCAACCGGGGTATTCCCAACGCATATGTGTCTTAAATGATCAGGTGCGGGACATGTTTCTCGCTCACGGACGTCGAGCCGACGAGGTGGTTGTGACGGGAAACCCAGCGTTCCAGCGTCTCCGGACAGCCAGCGCAATGGAGGCAGGGCGCAAGTTGCGGAGAGATCGTTCCTGGCCTGAAGAAGACGTCGTCATCCTGTGGGCCTCCCAGATTGAGCCGGAAAGACACCCGTTTGCCGACCGGCACGGCGACCCCTCTCTGCCGCGGCGCATCGAGGCCGAATTGCGACAATTCGTTGCGCAGCACGACGGCTTTCAACTGGTGGTCCGCTACCACCCTAGCGAACGCATCGACTTCATGCAGGGCCAAGCGAGGGTTCACTTCAGCCCCGTTACCGAGGATTTGGCTGCACTCCTGCATGCAGTGGATATCGTCGTCGTGACTGCTTCCACTGTGGGCCTGGAGGCTTATCTGGCTGGCCGCAGAGTGATCTCGGTCGATGCCTCCATATTCACGTCGGATGCGCCTTACAGCCAGATGGGTGTCTCCACTGGCGTGCAGTCCCCGGATGGACTCGGTGACGTCTTACTGCATGCGGCGGCCAACAGGGCTGTGTGGGCCGAGGCCAATTTGGCCGATGACGAAATGGCGGGATTGAGCCCGACTTGTAAAATTGCCCAGGTCATCGATTCGATGCTGGTTTGAAAGTTAACTAAATATTCTCAAGGAGTATGAAATTGGAACAAATTGCAGCACCGCAGGAAATCGATAAGTCCAAGTACCTGGGCTCTGTACTGAATTCGGAAACCAAGTATGGCCTGCCGTCGGAGGTCGTCTTTTGCAAGCGCTGCGTGATTTCCAACCAGCGTCCCAACTCCGCTGTCGAGTACTCGCACACGAAGGATTCCAAGAAGAAGACGATTCACTTCGACGCGGAAGGGGTCTGCGATGCCTGCCGTTTCGCCGAGAAGAAGAACGGCGTCATCGACTGGGACGAGCGCGAGCGCCAGTTGCGGGATCTGCTGGATCGTCACCGCAGCAAGGATGGCAGCTACGACTGCATCGTGCCTGGCTCAGGTGGCAAGGACAGCTTCTATGCCTCGCACATCCTGCGCAACAAGTACGGCATGCATCCCTTGACCGTGACTTGGGCGCCGCACATCTACACCGAATGGGGCTGGCGCAACTTCCAGCGCTGGATCCATGCCGGGCATGACAACTACCTGATGACGCCGAACGGGCGCGCCCACCGCCTGCTGACGCGCCTGGCCGTCGACAACCTGTTCCATCCCTTCCAGGCCTTCATGTTTGGCCAGAAGGCGCTGGCGCCGAAGATGTCGCTGCTCTTCAACATCCCGCTGGTCATCTACGGCGAGAACGAGGCGGAATACGGCAACCCGATCGGCGACACCGAGTCTGCCAAGCGTGACTGGTCGTACTTCACCGCCGAGGACCAATCCAAGGTGAGCCTGGGCGGCGTGGCCGTCACCGACCTGAAGAAGCACTTCGGGCTGGAGCAGCATGACCTCGCGCCCTACCTGCCCGCCAACCCGCATGAAATTGAGGAGAAGAAGACCGAGGTGCATTACCTGGGCTACTACCTCAAGTGGCATCCGCAGGCCTGCTACTACTACTCGGTGGAGCATGGCGGCTTTGAGGCCTCGCCCGAGCGCACGCCCGGCACCTACAGCAAGTACAACAGCATCGACGATCGCATTGACGACTTCCACTACTACACGACCGGCGTCAAGTTCGGCATCGGCCGCGCCAGCTACGATGCCGCGCAGGAAATTCGCTCGGGCGACATCCTCCGCGAAGAGGGCGTGGCACTGGTCAAGCGCTACGACCATGAGTTCCCCGAGCGCTTCGCCGAGGAGATCTTCAAGTATCTGAGCATCCCGGCCAGTGAATTCCCGCAGGCCAGCAAGATGTTTGAGGAGCCCATCATGACGCGCGAGTACTTCACGCGTCTGGCCGACTCCTTCCGCTCTCCCCATCTCTGGAAGTGGGAGGACGAGCAGTGGAAGCAGCGTCATGCGGTGTGGCATCCGGACGCCAAGTAAGCCATGAGCAACCTTCGCATCATTCCTCGCCTCGACATCAAGGGGCCGAATCTCATCAAGGGCATTCGGCTCGAGGGTCTGCGCGTCATCGGCGACCCACAGGAGCACGCCGTCCGCTACTACGAAGCGGGTGCCGATGAGCTCATCTACATGGACATCGTGGCGAGCCTCTACGGTCGCAACAACCTGAGCGACATCATCAAGAAGGCCGCCCGCGATGTCTTCGTGCCCATCACGGTGGGCGGGGGCATCCGCTCGGTAGACGACGCCCGGGACATCCTCCGGTCTGGCGCCGACAAGGTGGCGATCAACACCGCAGCTGTGGCCCGGCCGGAGCTGATCCGCGACGTGGCACGACGTTTCGGCTCCCAGGCCATGGTGCTGTCCATCGAGGCCAAGGAAGTCGCCCCGGGGAAGTGGGAAGCCTATACGGACAACGGCCGTGAACGCACCGGACTGGACGTGCTGGCGTGGGTGACTCAGGGGGTCGAGCTGGGCGCAGGCGAGGTGCTGATCACCTCGGTGGACCGCGAGGGCACGCGGCAGGGATTTGACCTGGACCTGATCCGCGCCGTCAGCGCTGCCGTGCCCGTGCCCGTTATTGCCAGCGGCGGCATGGGGTCGACGCAGCATTTTGTGCAGGCGGCCCAGGAAGGGCTGGCGGACGCCGTTGCCATGGCCGACGTGCTGCACTACAAGCGCCTGACCGTGGGCGAGATCCGCTCCGCAGCGCAGGCCGCGGGACTCCCCGTTCGAAAGTTCTGATCCATGAGCCAAAGTTCGATGACCAAGGTCACCATCCTGGACTACGGGATGTGCAATCTGTTCAACGTGGTGCGTGCCTTCGAGCATTGCGGCGCGGACGTGCAGGTGACCGAAGATCCCAGGCAGGCTCTGGCCGCCGAGCGCCTAGTGGTGCCGGGCGTGGGGGCGTTCAAGGACAGCATCCGCGAAGTCACCCAGCGTGGCTTTGGCGATGCAATCCGGGAGTTCGCGGGTACGCAGCGTCCGCTGTTCGGCATCTGCGTGGGTATGCAAATCCTCTTCGACGCCAGCGAGGAGTTTGGCGAGCATCGCGGCCTGGGCATCCTGCCGGGCCGCGTGAAGGCCATCCCGGCGCGCACCCTGGAGGGGAACGCGCAGCGAGTCCCGCATATCGGCTGGAACCATCTGCTGGCGCCTGCGGATCGTACGTGGCAAGGTAGCTTGCTCGCGCCTTTTGACGGTCAGTCTCCCGCGATGTACTTCGTGCACTCGTTTGCCGCTGCGCCCGAACGCGAAGAGGATCGTCTGGCGGACTGCCAATACGGCGGACACCGTATTTGCGCAGCCGTGCAGCGTGGCAACGTGATGGCGACCCAGTTCCATCCAGAGCGCAGCGGCAATGGCGGGCTTAGCATCGTCAGTCACTTCCTCGGCATGTGATGGAGCGAGTCTTGCAGCAGTCCACGCCATGCATGTGCCCGCGCGGAGGCAAGAAGTGATGAAGGTCCTGCTGGTGGGCACAGGTTCGATCGGCCGTCGGCATCTGTCGAGCCTTCGACGCCTGCATGCGGAGCTTCGTGTCGAGGTGCTGCGGGAAGGCGAGCGAGCGGCAGATTTGGGTACTGACGGCCTTGGCGCCGGGGTTTCGGTCGTCACCGACCTGGACCTGGCTCTGCGTCAGCGTCCCGACCTCATGGTCATCGCCAACCCCAGCGCCATGCACCTGCGCTACCTGGTGGCGGCCATCGAGCACCGCATACCGTTCTATGCAGAGAAGCCCGTCCTCACGAGCGATGCTGACGTGCAGGTGCTGAAGCGGTGCATCGAAGTCGCCGGCTCGCAAATGGTCCCCAGCATGGTGGGGTGCAATCTGCGTTTCCTCCCGTCGCTCCAGGCCCTGCGAACGTTGGTCGACAGCGGTGAGCTGGGGCGCGTGGTCCGCGCCAGCTTCGAGGCCGGCCAGTGGCTGCCCGACTGGCGCCCTGCCAGCGACTACCGCGCCAGCTACAGCGCCAGCCGGGCGCTTGGCGGCGGTGTCGCGCTGGACCTGATCCACGAAGTCGACGCCGCTCGCTGGCTGTTGGGTGACTTCACGCGGGTCTCTGGCGAGCTTTGGCGGGGTTCCTCGCTGGAGATCGAGACCGAGGACTGTGCCTGTCTCCTGATGAAGGCTGCCAGCGGCCCGGTGGCAACGGTTCAACTGGACTACGTCAGCCGCCTGCCCTTCCGGCGCTATCGGCTGGTCGGGGATCAGGCGAGCGCTGAATGGGACTTGCCCGGACGCTCCCTGGCCGTCTCCACCGCACAGGGCCGACGCGAACTGCCGTTGGGGCCCGACGCGTTCGATGTCGGCCAGACCTACATCACCGCCATGTCGGAGCTGCTGTCAGCGATCCAAGCGGGCACGACGAGCTCTCAACCGATTGAAGAAGGCCTTGCCTCGCTGGAGCTCGTGCTCCGAGCCAGGGCCGTCTCAGCCATCGCATCATGAAGACCATTGCAACCATTTGCGCCCGGGGCGGCTCCGTCGGCGTTCCACGCAAGAACATCCTGCCGGTGGGCGGCAAGCCGCTGATCGCCCATACGATCGAGCAGGCCCTGGCGATCCCGCGCATCGATGCGGTCTATGTCTCGACTGACTGCCCGGAGATCGCTGAGGTGGCCCGGCAGCACGGCGCGCGCGTGCCCTTCCTGCGTCCAGCCGAGCTGGCCACGAGCTCGGCCGCCAAGATCCCCGTGATCCAGCATCTGTGCGACTGGGTCGAGGCCAACGACGGTCCCTTCGATCGCATCATCGACATGGACCCCACGTCGCCATTGCGGCTCATCGAGGATATCGAGGCTTGCCTCTCGCTGCTGGACGACGAGACCGACGCCGTGATCACGGCCTTCGAGTCTGAAAAGAATCCGTACTTCAACATGGTCGAGAGAAAGGCGGATGGCAATGTCGGCTTGGTCTGCGGCCAGCAAGGGGGGGTCGTGGCCCGCCAACTGGCGCCCCATGTCTACTCCATGAACGCTTCGATCTACGTCTGGCACCGGCAGACCTTGTCCAAGGGCCTGTGGAATGGACGCTTGAAGCTGCATGTGATGCCCCGGGAGCGGTCGATCGACATCGACAGTCCCTTGGATCTGAAGATTGTTGAAATGCTGCTGGCGGATCGAGCCTCCAGCCTGGGAGCTCAGGGATGAATCGCTTTTCTCTTGACGGCAAGCTGATCGTTGTCACTGGCGCAGCCGGAATCCTGGGGCAGGTGTTCTGCCGAGAGCTGCTGGACAGCGGCGCGCACGTTGTCGCCATCGACGCCCAGCAGGTGGCGCTCGATGCGTTGAGCGAGCAGCAGGACTCGGACCGGCTGGAGGTGCATTGTGCGGACATCCGTGAGCGCGAGCAGATCGCCGCGATTCGCGCTGCGCTGATGGCTCGCCACGGCCGCATTGACGGCTTGCTGAACAACGCGGCCACCAAGAGCCCCAACTTCTTCGAACCCTTCGAAACCTTCCCTCTGGATGACTGGGATCACGTGATGTCGGTGAACCTCAAGGGGGCCATGGTGTGCTGCCAGGAGTTCGGCGCGGTGATGGCCGAGCAGGGGGGCGGCAGCGTCGTCAACGTGCTGTCAATCTATGGCATCGCTGCACCGGACCAGCGCATTTACGAGGGCTCGGAGTACCTGGGGCGCGCCATCAACACCCCGGCTGTCTACAGCGCCAGCAAGGCGGGCCTTTGGGGACTGACGCACTATCTGTCGAGCTACTGGGGGCAGCGCAATGTGCGCGTCAATGCCTTGACTCCCGGCGGCATCCAAAGCGGGCAGAACAAGACCTTCACCGACCGCTACAGCCAGCGCGTGCCCATGGGCCGCATGGGGCAGGCGGATGATCTGGTCGGTGCGCTGGTGTATCTGATGTCCGATGCTTCCTCTTATGTGACCGGCCAGAACATCGTGGTGGACGGCGGTCTGACTGTTTGGTGATGTCAATGTCCACAACCTTTGTCATTGCCGAAGCCGGCGTCAACCACAACGGCTCCGAAGACCTGGCCCTGCAATTGGTCGAGACGGCGGCGCGCTGCGGCGCTGATGCGGTCAAGTTCCAGACCTTCACCGCCGACAAGCTGGTGCGAAAGGGCGCCGAAAAGGCGGCCTACCAGAAGGCGGCCACGGGCGATGGTGACCAGCACAGCATGCTCAAGCAGTTGGAGATGTCGCCGGCCCTGCACCGTACGCTGATGCAGCGCTGCGAAGCGCTGGGCATCGAGTTCATGTCCACGCCCTTCGACGAGGAGGCGGCGGACTTCCTGCTGTCGCTGGGGATGCGCCGCATCAAGGTGCCGTCGGGCGAGATCACCAACACGCCGTTCCTGCGCTTCCTCGCTGCGAAGAATGTGCCGCTGATCGTGTCTTCGGGCATGGCCACGCTGGCGGAGGTGGAGCAAGCGGTGGCCGTGATCGCGCAGGAGCGCGCGCGCCTGGGCCTGACGCAGCCGCTGGACGAGATGCTGACCCTGCTGCACTGCACCTCGAACTATCCGGCCAGCCCATCGGACGTGAACCTGCGCGCCATGCAGACCATGGCGCAGGCTACGTGCCTGCCCGTGGGCTATTCCGACCACACGCTGGGCCTGGCGGTTTCCACGGCTGCGGTGGCACTGGGTGCAACGGTCATCGAGAAGCACTTCACGATGGACAAGGCCTTGCCAGGCCCGGACCACCCCGCGTCACTCGACCCCGCCGAGCTGGCGCAGCTCGTGGCACAGGTGCGCGCGGCCGAGAAGGCCCTGGGCTCGCCGGTCAAGGCGCCCGTTGAGGCCGAGCTGCCGGTGCGGGCGCTGGTGCGACGCAGTGTCAGCCTTGCGCGAGACGTCATCGCGGGTGCGCCCCTGAGGGCGGACGACCTCTGCCTGCTGCGGCCCGGCACGGGCATCCCGCCGGCCGACATGGAAGCGGTGATCGGACGTGCGCTGAATCGGCCCCTGGCTGCCGGCACCACGCTGGCGTGGGCAGACCTGGAGGCCTTGTGAGCGCGCCGCGGCACATCTGCTACCTCACGGGCACACGGGCCGATTTCGGCCTGATGGCGTCCACCCTGCGGCGGCTGAATGCGGATCCGCGCCTTGCCTTGAGCGTGCTGGTGACGGGCATGCACTTGGCGCCTGAGTTCGGCCTGACCGTCCGCGAGATCGAGGCCGAAGGATTCGACCTTCATGGCCGCGTGCCTTGCGATATGGCGAATGCCGATGGCGGGCGCATGGCGCGCAATATCGGAATTATGCTGGGCGGCTTTGTCGAGGCACTCGAGCGGCGTCGCCCGGATGCCTTGCTGGTGCTGGGGGACCGTGGCGAGATGCTGGCCGGTGCCCTGGCTGCTGCCCATCTGGGCATTCCCGTCGTGCATCTGCATGGTGGCGAGCGCTCGGGCACGGTGGACGAGCCGGTGCGACACGCGATTTCCAAGCTGTCGCATCTGCATCTGACCGCCACCTCGGATGCGCGCGAGCGCCTGATTCGGATGGGCGAGCGCGCGGATCGCATCACGGTCGTCGGCGCTCCGGGGCTCGATGGCCTGGCCTCGATGGTCGTCCGCAATCGCGCCGATCTTTGCGCCCAGGAAGGTCTCGTCGCTGACAGGCCCCTGGCCCTGCTGGTGTTTCATCCTGTCCTGCAGGAATCGGCGTTGGCCGGCGAGCAGATGCGCCTGATCGCGCAGACGCTGCTGGACACCGGCCACCAGGTGCTGGCCCTGATGCCCAATGCCGATGCCGGCAGCGCCGAGGTGCGTTCAGCGCTGCAGAGCTTCGCGGTGGCGGGCCGTTTCGTGGTCAAGACGCATCTGCCCCGGCCGGAGTTCGTGGCGTGGATGGCGGCGGCTGACTTGATGATTGGCAACTCCTCCAGCGGGATCATCGAAGCAGCTAGCTTTGGGACTCCCGTGATCAATCTCGGGAGCCGGCAGCATATGCGGGAGCGAAATGCCAATGTGCAGGACGCGCCGGTGGAGGCCGCGGCGCTGCTCACTGCACTGGCCGCTGTGCCGGGACGGGCAGTGCCGCCCTATGTGAATGTGTATGGCGACGGGCAAGCTGGGCCTCGCATCGTCGACTTTCTGGCGTCAGTCCCCCTGACGCCAGACCTGCTGGACAAATGCAATGCGTACTGAAGTGCACGGCCTTCAAGACCATCCGGACGCGCGGGCCCTCCTGGTTGGCGCGGGCGGGCAGGGCAAGGTGGTAGCGGACGCCCTGCAGGCGGCTGGTGTGGCCTGGCCGCTGTGCTTCGTGGACGATTGCGAGGCCTTGTGGGGGCAGACACTGATCGGTCTGCCGGTGCTGGGCGCCCTGAAGGCTGTGATGCAAGCGGGTGACCGCGTGCATGTGGCTGTGGGCAATAACGCGGTGCGCCGCCGCATCTTCGACAGCCTGGATCGCGCGCGAATGCTGACGGTGCAGCATCCGCGAGCCATGGTGTCCGCGCATGCCAGCCTGGGCCTGGGCAGCTTCGTGGCGGCAGGCGCGGTGCTGGGGCCATGCGCGGCGCTGGGGACGGGCGTGATCCTCAATCATGGCGCCGTCGTGGATCACGACTGCAGCGTGGGTGATTTCTGCCATGTGGCACCGCTGGCGAGTCTTGCGGGGGAGGTCCGGCTGGGTCAGGGAGTGCTGGTCGGTGCGGGAGCCCGCATCCTGCCGGGAGTGAAGATTGGTGCTGGTGCAGTGATTGGTGCCGGGGCGGTGGTGCGGAATGATGTCGCGCCAGGGGTCACGGTGGTCGGCGTGCCGGCTCGGGAAACGAAAAGCCACTCAGTGGCTGAAAAGGGATGGTCATGAGTAATGCAACCGTGTTGAAGGACATTCAGCTTGTCCGCAGCTGCACGATCCGCGAGGCGCTGTCCGTGCTGGACAGAACCGGCAGTGGCTTGCTGTTGCTCGTAGCGGCGGACGGCCGTTTCGAGCGCACCGTCACTGACGGCGATCTCCGTCGTCTGGTGTTGGACAACGTGTCGCTGGACTCCACGCTGGCGCAGCTGTCTCAGCAGGTGTCGGTCACCTTGAACGTAGGCGGCTACACGCGCCAGCAGGCGCTGATCCTGATGGGGCAGCATTCCATCCATCACATCCCGGTGCTTGACAGCGAAGGCCGTGTAGCCGCGCTCCTCGAGCGCAAGGAACTGGATGAACAGATCCTCCTGTCCACGCCCCACCTGGGTGAGTTCGAGCGCGAGTTCGTCGAGGAGGCTTTCCGAACCAACTGGATCGCGCCGCTGGGCCCTCATGTGGACGCCTTCGAGCAGGAGCTCGCAGCTGAAGTGGGCGTCAAGCACGCGGCAGCCGTCTCCTCCGGCACGGCTGCCATCCATCTGGCACTGCGTCTGCTGGACGTCGGTCCCGGAGATCGTGTCTTCTGCTCGGCCTTGACCTTCGTGGCAACGGCCAACCCGATCCTCTACCAGGGGGCCGAACCGGTATTCATCGACTCCGAGCCTTACAGCTGGAACATGTCGCCGCTGGCGCTGGAACGCGCCCTGGCCGAAGCCAAGGCGCAGGGACGTTTGCCCAAGGCCGTGATCGTGGTGAGCCTGTACGGTCAGAGCGCTGACATGGATCCGCTGCTGGAGCTATGCGAAGCCTACGGCGTGCCGATCGTCGAGGACTCGGCGGAGTCTTTGGGGGCCAGCTACAAGCAGCGCCCCAGCGGCTCCATGGGGCGCATGGGCATCTTTTCCTTCAACGGCAACAAGATCATCACCACCTCTGGCGGCGGCATGCTGGTGTCCGATGACGAGGAGTTGATCAAGCGTGCTCGCTTCCTGGCCACCCAGGCCCGCGAGCCGGTGGCTCACTACGAGCACACCACCGTCGGCTACAACTACCGCATGAGCAATATCCTGGCCGGCGTCGGGCGTGGCCAGTTGCGGGTGCTGAAGGACCGCGTGGAGGCGCGCCGTCGTGTGTTCGAGCGCTACAGGACAGGCCTTGCCCATGTCAGCGCCATCGAATGGATGGGCGAGCCAGCCTGGAGTTATTCAAACCGATGGCTCAGCACCGGCGTGATTCGCACGGAACGCACACGCGTGAGCAGCCAGGACCTCATGAAGCATCTGATGGCTGAGCGTATCGAGGCGCGTCCGGTGTGGAAGCCGATGCAGCTGCAGCCCGTCTTCTCACAAGCGTCCTACTACAGCCACCTGCCGCAGCAGTCCGTCTCCGCCTATCTGTTCGAGACGGGCTTCTGCCTGCCGTCGGGCTCCAACATGACAGAAGCTCAGCAGGATCGCGTGATCGACGTGCTGAACGATCTTTTCGCCAAGGGCTGAAACCCGTACTGACCTATGAATCCTGAATTGCTTGACGACCCCGCGGCCAGTGGCGACGACTGGGAGGAACAGGCGCCTGCTGTGAGCCTGGTTGAGGCGTTGACCTGGCTTGGCGAAGCGAAGAAGCGCATGGCCCTGGCGGCGAGTGCGGGCGCGGTGCTCGGCCTGGGGCTGGCCCTGACCTTGCCAGAGAACTTCACCGCCACGACCACTTTCCTGCCTCCGGCATCTGCCCAGCAGCAGGCGGGGGCGGCTGCATTGGCGGCGCTGGGGTCGCTGGGCGGGCTGGCCGGCGCTGGGGTGAAGACACCGGATGAGATGTATGTGGCTTTGCTGACGAGCGACAGCGTGGTCCGTGGGCTGGATGGCCGCTTCAACCTTCGGGAGCGCTACGGGGTGGCTAGCCAAGAAGCTCTACGGCGACGCATCGCGGAATTCGTGCGTGTTGGCGCAGACAAGAAGTCCGGTTTGATCAGCGTGGACGTCGAGGACCGAGATCCAGAATTTGCCGCGCGCCTAGCCAACGCCCATGCCGAGGAGATCAGCAAGGTGCTCGGGCGCCTGGCCATCGGGGAGGCACAGCAGCGCCGGGTCTTCTACGAGCGTCAGATCAAAGATGCCAAGGAGGCTCTGGTGCAGGCCGAGGCAGGCCTGCGCGTGGTGCAGGAGAAGTCCGGCATGATCGCCCTTGAGAAGCAGGCCGAGGCGGTGGTGACGGGAGTGGCACAGCTGCGAGCAGCCATTGCCGAGCGCGAAGTGCAGATGCGGGTGTTGCGGGTGGACAGCACCGAACAGAACCCCGCTGTGCTGAAGCTGGGTTCCGAGCTGGCCGGGCTGAAGTCCGAGCTGGCCCGCGCAGAGTCAGCGCAGGGGCCAAGTGCCGTGGGGGTGTCCTTGGCCAAGCTGCCGGCCGCGGCCGTCGACTACGTCCGGGCGCGCCGCGAGCTGAAGATTCAAGAGGCCTTGATGGAGGGCCTGATCCGCCAGTACGAGATCGCCAAGCTGGATGAGGCCAAGGAAAGCCCGTCCTTGCAGCAGGTAGACGTGGCCCGGGTGCCTGAGCGCAAGTCGTCGCCGCGTATGAGTCTGTTGGTGGCGGGGCTGTTCATGTTGGGCCTGCTAGGCTCAATGGTCGGCGTGCTGGCCAGAGGCTATGTGGCAAAGGTTCGCAGCGAGGATCCTGACCGTGCGGCCTCCTGGGGGGCCTTGGCCAAGGCCTGGCGTTGGAGGCGAGCATGAGGGCATGGGGCTTCCGGAGCCTGCGCGGGCTGGTTGCGCTGCCCGCCTGGAGCAAAGCGGCTCTGCTGGCTGCTGTCGATGCCATGTTCTTGCCCCTGTGCATGCTGGTGTCAGTGACGCTGCGTGTGGGGACCCTGGACGAGGCCCTGCACACCGCGCTGATGGGGCAGGTGATCTTTGCATGGCTGGCCATCCCGGTGTTGGCCGCTGCGGGCCTGTACCGCTCGGTGGTCCGCTACCTGGATCTGCGCGTGCTGGCGCGTTGCAGTGCGTCCTTGGCCGCGGTGGTGGTGCTGGTCTACATGCTTGCGCAGGCCGCGGATCTGACCATGCTGCCGCGCTCCTCCATGCTCATTTTCTGGTTCATCACCTTTGCTTATGTGCTGATCTCGCGCTTCTTGGCGCGGGCGTTGTTGTGGGGCGCCCTGCAACGGCACGGTCGACCCCTGGTGCGGACCATCATCTATGGCGCCGGGGCCGCGGGTGCACAGCTGGCCCACAGCATGCAGTTCAGTCCCGAGTACCGCGCCGTCTGTTTTGTGGATGATGAGCCCGGCCTGCGCGGCAAGAAGGTGGCAGGACTGGACGTGTTGCCTGCCGAATCGCTGTGCGATGCGGCTGACAAGCTGGCCGTCGACCTGATTGTCGTGGCGGTACCTTCGGCACCACCTGCGGTGCGCCGCCGCATCATTGAACTGGCTGAAGAGACGGGCCGGCCGGTCAAGACCTTGCCTGGACTGGTCGACCTGGTGCAGGGTGATGTGCGGGTGTCCGACATCCGCGAGGTCGCGTTGCCGGACCTGCTGGGGCGCGAGGCCGTGCCGCCTGACGCCAGCCTCTTCAGCCGCAACATCCGCGGCAAGGCCGTGCTGGTGACCGGGGCCGGCGGGTCCATCGGCAGCGAGCTGTGCCGGCAGATCATCAGCCAGCGCCCGGCCGTGCTGATCCTGCTGGACCACTCCGAGTTCGCGCTGTACAGCATCGAGCAGGAGCTGCGCCCGCAGGCGCAAGACCTGACCCTCGAGGCCGTGCTGGGCAGCGTGCTGGACGAGGACCTGCTGATGCAGCTGATGCGCAGCCACCGGGTCGACACGGTCTACCACGCAGCGGCCTACAAGCATGTGCCCCTTGTGGAGGCCAATGTGCTGCGCGGCATCAGCAACAACGTCTTCGGCTCGCTGGCCGTGGCACGCTGTGCGGCGGCGGCCGGCGTTGCGACCTGCGTGCTGGTGTCCACCGACAAGGCCGTGCGTCCGACCAACATCATGGGCACGACCAAGCGGGCGGCGGAGCTGATCTTCCAGGCGGCCGCCCAGGAGACCCCTCATCGCACCACCTTCGCGATGGTCCGCTTCGGCAATGTGCTGGGGTCCTCGGGCTCGGTCGTGCCGCTGTTCAAGCGTCAGATCCAGGATGGCGGCCCCATCACCATCACGCACCCGGACATCATCCGCTACTTCATGCTGATCCCCGAGGCGGCACAGCTCGTGATCCAGGCGGGGGCCATGGCCCAGGGCGGCGAGGTCTTCGTACTGGACATGGGCGAGCCCGTGCGCATCGTGGACCTGGCACGCACGCTGATTCGCCTGTCGGGCCTGACCGAGCGCACCGAGCGCCAGCCGGACGGTGACATCGCCATCGAGTTCGTCGGCCTGCGCCCGGGCGAGAAGCTCTACGAGGAGCTGCTGATCGGTGACGGCGTCACGCCCAGCGCGCATCCCCGCATCCTGTGCGCCCACGAGCGCCTGCTCGAGCCGGACGTGCTGGAGCCGCTGCTGGCCGCGCTGCGCGAGGCCTGCCGTGCGGGGGATGTGAGTGGTGCGGTGGCGCAGCTGCGCCGCCTGGTGCCCGAGTACCAGCCGGCGCCCCAGTAGCCTTCTGCCGCAGAGAAGGGCGCACTGCAGGCTTGCGATGCCCGAGCGCCAGCACCGTGCAAGCCGGCTGGCGACAATGCGGGCATGAGCAGTACTTTCCTGGCGCTCCGGCGTCATCCCGAATTTCGCGAGGGCGCCCGCGACATGCTGGGCATCACGCTCGGCATCTCGGCCTGGGGCCTGGTCACCGGCGTGGCCATGATCAAGAGCGGGCTCTCGCTGCCGCTGGCGCTCCTGATGAGCCTGACCGTCTTCGCCGGCAGCTCGCAGCTCGCGGCGCTGCCGCTCCTGGCCGCCGGTGCGCCGCTGTGGGTGCTGTGGGCCACGGCCTTCTGCGTGAACCTGCGCTTCGTGATCTTCAGCGCCCAGTGGCGCTTCTACCTGGGGCACCTGCCGCGGCGCTGGCGCCTGTTCACGGGCTACTTCGCGGCCGACCTCAACTACGTCGCCTTCATGCGCCGCTACCCCGAGCCCAAGCCGGCCGACGAGCCGGCGCTGGCCTACTTCTGGGGCGGCGTGGCGCTGAACTGGAGCGCCTGGCAGGTGCCGTCCATTGCCGGCATCCTGCTGGCGGACCGGGTGCCGACCGAATGGGGCCTCGGCTTCGCCGGCGTGCTGGCGCTGCTGGGCTTGACCTACTCGCTGCTGTCCGATCGCAAGAGCTGGATCTCCGCGGGCGTGGCCGGCTGCGCGGCGGTGGCGAGCTACGCGCTGCCGCTGAAGCTCAACATCGTCGTCGCCATCGCAGCCGCGGTGGCCATGGGCCTGCTGCTGGACCACTGGATGCCCGACGCCAGAAAGCCCGAGGAGGCCGTCAAGTGAACGAGTGGATGACCGCCCTGGCCATCGCCGGCCTGGCCCTGATCACGGTGCTGGCCCGCGGCTTCTTCATGATCCCCGAGCGCGAGATCCCCATGCCGGACTGGGCGAAGCAGGGGCTGCGCTATGCGCCGCTCGCGGCCCTGGCGGCCGTGGTGCTGCCGCAGATCGTGATGACCCCCGACGGCCAGCTGCTGCACACCTGGCAGGACGCGAGGCTCTACGCGGCCGCGGTCGGGACGGCCTACTTCTTCTGGAAGCGCGGCATCCTCGGCACGATTCTCAGCGGCACGGCGGTGATGCTGGCCCTGCGCATCGGTCTGGGCTGGTAGGCGCCCTGTCCTCGGGAACGTACCCGTTACGCAAGAGCGCCGCCGAGGCGGCTTGGTAAGCTAGAGGGCTTGCGCTGCCGGGGTCCGCCTCGCGCAGCCCCCCGAATTCCAATCCAAACCGAGAGACTCATGAACGTTCTGCGTTTTTCCGACCTCGTGGCCGCCGGCAAGGTCGCTGGCCAGCGTGTCTTCATCCGTGCTGACCTGAACGTCCCCCAGGACGACGCCGGCCGCATCACCGAAGACACCCGCATCCGCGCCTCCATCCCCGCCATCGAGATGGCGCTGAAGGCCGGTGCCGCCGTGATGGTCACCTCGCACCTGGGCCGTCCCACCGAGGGCGAGTTCAAGCCGGAAGACTCCCTGGCCCCCATCGCCCAGCGCATGGGCGAACTGATGGGCCGCGAGGTGCCGCTGGTGGCCAACTGGGTGGACGGCGTGAGCGTCGCGCCGGGCCAGCTGGTGCTGCTGGAGAACTGCCGCGTCAACAAGGGCGAGAAGAAGAACAACGAGGAACTGGCGAAGAAGATGGCCGCCCTGTGCGACATCTACGTCAACGACGCCTTCGGCACCGCCCACCGCGCCGAGGGCACGACCTACGGCATCGCCCAGTTCGCGAAGATCGCCTGCGCCGGCCCGCTGCTGGCTGCCGAGATCGACGCCATCACCCAGGCCCTCGCCCAGCCGAAGCGCCCGCTCGTCGCCATCGTGGCGGGCTCCAAGGTCTCGACCAAGCTGACCATCCTGCAGTCGCTGTCCAAGAACGTCGACGGCCTCGTGGTGGGCGGCGGCATTGCCAACACCTTCATGCTGGCGGCCGGCCTGAAGATCGGCAAGTCGCTGGCCGAGCCCGATCTCGTGGGTGAGGCCACGGCCGTGATTGAGTCCATGAAGGCCCGCGGCGCCGCCGTGCCCATTCCCGTGGACGTGGTGACCGCCAAGACCTTCGCCGCCGACGCCCCGGCCACCGTCAAGGCCGCGACCGACGTGGCGGACGACGACCTGATCCTGGACATCGGCCCCAAGACCGCCGCCATCCTGGCCGAGCAGCTCAAGGCTGCCGGCACCATCGTCTGGAACGGCCCGGTGGGCGTGTTCGAGTTCGACGCCTTCGCGCACGGCACCGAAACCATCGCCCGCGCCATCGCGGACAGCAGCGCCTTCAGCATTGCCGGCGGTGGCGACACCCTGGCCGCGATCGCCAAGTACGGCATCGAGAAGGACGTGGGCTACATCTCCACCGGCGGCGGCGCCTTCCTGGAAGTGCTGGAAGGCAAGACCCTGCCGGCCTTCGAGATCCTGGCCAAGCGCGCGAACGGCTGATCCCCGTTCCCACCCCAGAGAAAGCCCGGCTCGTCCGGGCTTTTTCTTTGGCGCCGTGGACTTGGCGGAAGCTCCCTTGTCGCGTCGCGAAGGCCGTCAGGCCCGCGTTTGCGATTTGTGCATGAGGGGCAAAGGACTCGGCATCAGCGCGGCATGAAACCGTCATGTACCCGGGAGTAAGCTGGTCGGCCCTGCAGTCCATACAGCTACAAGAGGAGACCCGGATGGCTGAGAAAGAGCCCTTGTCGCCGGCCGAGAGCGCCCTGCGCGACGCCGCGCTGGAATACCACCGCGCGCCGACCCGCGGCAAGATCGCCGTCACGCCCACCAAGGCCCTGTCCAACCAGCGCGACCTCTCGCTGGCCTACTCGCCCGGCGTGGCCTATGCCTGCCTGGCCATCGAGGAGGACCCGAGCCTCGCGGCCGAGTACACCTCGCGCGCGAATCTCGTCGGTGTGATCACCAACGGCACGGCCGTGCTGGGCCTCGGCGACATCGGCCCGCTGGCCGGCAAGCCGGTGATGGAAGGCAAGGGCTGCCTCTTCAAGAAGTTCGCCGGCGTCGATGTCTTCGACATCGAGCTGGCCGAGCGCGACCCCGACAAGCTCGTCGACATCATCGCCGCCATGGAGCCCACGCTGGGCGGCGTGAACCTCGAGGACATCAAGGCGCCCGAGTGCTTCTACATCGAGAAGAAGCTGTCCGAGCGCATGAACATTCCCGTCTTCCACGACGACCAGCACGGCACGGCCATCATCAGCAGCGCTGCGCTGCTCAACGGCCTGGAGCTCGTGGGCAAGGCCATCGGCCAGGTGAAGCTGGCCGTCTCGGGCGCGGGGGCCGCGGCCATCGCCTGCCTGGACGTGATGGTGGGCCTCGGCGTGAAGCGCGAGAACGTCTTCGTCTGCGATTCCAAGGGCCTGATCCAGAGCGAGCGCGCCGATGCGCAGGCCGGCAAGCTGGACGAGTCCAAGCAGCGCTACTGCCAGGTCACGAGCGCCCGCACGCTGGCCGACGTGGTGGCCGGTGCCGACGTCTTCCTGGGCTGTTCGGCCGCTGGCGTGCTGACGCCGGAGATGGTTGCCACGATGGCCGACAAGCCCATCATCCTGGCCCTGGCCAACCCCGAGCCCGAGATCCGGCCCGAGCTGGCCAAGGCCGTGCGCCCGGACTGCATCATCGCCACCGGCCGCTCGGACTATCCGAACCAGGTCAACAACGTCCTGTGCTTCCCCTACATCTTCCGGGGCGCGCTGGACTGCGGCGCGACCAAGATCACCGAGGCCATGAAGCTGGCCTGCGTGCGCGAGATCGCGGCGCTGGCCAAGGCCGAGATGAGCGATGAGGTCGCCGCAGCCTATGCCGGCCAGGAACTGGCCTTCGGCCCGGACTACCTCATCCCCAAGCCCTTCGACGCCCGCCTGATCCTGCGCATCGCGCCCGCCGTGGCCGAGGCCGCCGCGGCGTCCGGCGTCGCCACGCGGCCCATCGCCGACCTGGCCGCCTACCGCGAGCAGCTCTCGCGCTTCGTCTACCAGACCGGCATGTTCATGCGCCCGGTCTTCGCGGCCGCCAAGGCCGAGTACCTCGAAGGCCAGGCCCGCGTGATCTATGCCGAGGGCGAAGACGAGCGCGTGCTGCGTGCGGTGCAGGTCGCCATCGACGAGAAGCTCACCCGTCCCACGCTGATCGGTCGCCCCGAGGTCATCCAGATGCGCCTGCAGCGCGCCGGCCTGCGCATGAAGCTGGGCGAGGACGTCCAGGTCATCGACCCCGACAACGACGCCCGCTTCCGCCACTACTGGGAGCGTTATCACCAGGTGATGGGCCGCCGCGGCGTCACGCCGGAGATGGCCAAGGCCGCGGTGCGCCGCTCGGCCACGACCATCGGCGCGCTGGCCATCGAGCTGGGCGACGCCGACGCCATGATCTGCGGCATGGTGGGCCGCTTCGAGTCGCATCTGGAGCATGTGTCCGACCTCATCGGGCTCAAGGCCGGCGTGCAGAACTTCGCCACGCTCAACGCCCTGATGCTGGAGCAGCACACGCTGTTCATCACGGACACCTTCGTCAACGAGGACCCGAGCGCCGAGCAGCTGGCCGAGATTGCCGCCATGGCCGCCGAGGAGATGCGCCGCTTCGGCCTGCCGCCCAAGGTGGCCTTCCTCTCGCACTCGATGTTCGGCTCCAGCAAGCGTGCGTCGGCCCAGAAGATGCGCCGCGCCCGCGAGCTCTTCGTGCAGCACGCCCCTGATGTGGAATGCGATGGCGAGATGCACGGCGACGCGGCGCTGAGCGAGTCGGTGCGCGCCACCTTCCTGCCCGACAGCACGCTCAAAGGCTCGGCCAACCTGCTGGTGCTGCCGAACCTGGACTCGGCCAACATCCTCTTCAACGTGCTGAAGATCACCAGCGGGCAGGGCGTCACCGTGGGTCCGATGCTGCTGGGCGCGGCGCGGCCGGTGCACATCCTCACGCCGTCGGCCACCGTTCGACGCATCGTCAACATGACGGCGCTGGCCGTTGCTGAAGTCCGTGCTGGAAAGAACTGACCACCTCAGAAATTGACCACCCCAGAAATTAACCACCCCAGAAATTAACCACCCCCTACCGGCTTCGCCGGCCCCCTCAAGGGGGCACGCCTGACGGCCCGGCAGAGCCGGATCCGCAGGCGTCGCTCTGAACGAAACCTGCCGGGTTGCACCGGCGGGTTTCTTTTTGGGCGGGCTCATGTGGTGGTGGAGCCAGGGTGCGGGGTGCGCGATTGCGCAGGTTAAGGAGGAGGGCCGAAGGCCCGGGGGACACGGAGCAATCGCGTGCCCCGCATCCTGGCGATGCTCGGTCGTCGTGTTGCGTGTAGCGGTGAGGTGAGGTGAGGTGAGGTGAGATGCGCGGCCGCAGGTCTGGCGCCGCTTCCCACAAGGACGAAGCCCTCCCTCGCTCCGTCCCGCTTGGTAACCTCATGAAATCGACTTCCCGCTCTAAATGCGGCACATAATCGATTCCTGTAACTTAATTTCAGCGAGCTGCCCCATGACCCGCGCCACCAAGATCGTTGCCACCCTCGGTCCCGCTTCCTCCACCCCCGAGGTGCTGGAGCGCATGATCCGGGCGGGGGTGGACGTGGTGCGGCTGAACTTCTCGCACGGCAAGGCGCAGGACCACATCGACCGCGCCCGCATGGTGCGCGAGGCAGCGGCGGCGGTCGGCAAGGAAGTGGCCATCATGGCCGACCTGCAGGGCCCCAAGATCCGCGTCGGCAAGTTCGAGAACGGCAAGATCGAGCTGGTCAACGGCACGAAGTTCATCCTCGACGCCAACCGCACCGAGCTCGGCAACGAAGAGATCGTCGGGCTCGACTACAAGGAGCTGCCCCGCGACGTGAAGCCCGGCGACACGCTGCTGCTCAACGACGGCCTGCTCGTGCTGACCGTCGAGGCCGTGCGCGGCGCGCAGGTCCATACCATCGTCAAGCTCGGCGGCGAGCTGTCCAACAACAAGGGCATCAACAAGCAGGGCGGCGGCCTCACCGCCCCGGCCCTGACGGCCAAGGACATGGAGGACATCAAGACCGCCATGTCCTTCCAGTGCGAATACCTGGCCGTGAGCTTCCCCAAGAACGCGACGGACATGGAGATGGCCCGCCAGCTCGCCAACGTCGCCGGTGAACCGTGGCGCCACAAGCCCGGCATGATCGCCAAGATCGAGCGCAGCGAGGCCATCCCGCATCTCGAAGCGATCCTGAAGGCCTCCGACGGCATCATGGTCGCTCGCGGTGACCTGGCCGTCGAGGTGGGCAACGCCGCCGTGCCGGCCCTGCAGAAGCGCATGATCCGCATGGCCCGCGAGCTGGACAAGGTCGCCATCACCGCCACGCAGATGATGGAGTCCATGATCGTCAACCCGGTGCCCACCCGCGCCGAGGTGTCCGACGTCGCCAACGCCGTGCTGGACGGCACCGACGCCGTGATGCTCTCCGCCGAGACCGCCGCCGGCAAGTTCCCCGTCGAGACCATCGAGCAGATGGCCGCCATCGCCCTGGAGGCCGAGGCCGCCGAGTTCGTCACCATCGACACCGACTTCGCCAACCGCCAGTTCGGCCGCATCGACCAGTCCATCGCCATGGGCGCGCTGTTCACGGCCCACCACCTGGGCTGCAAGGCGATCCTCGCGCTGACCGAGTCCGGCTCCACGGCGCTGTGGATGAGCCGCCACCGCATCCACGTGCCCATCTTCGGCCTGACCACCACGCCGCAGTCGCAGCGCAAGATGACGCTCTACCGCAATGTGCGCCCGCTGCTGATGCCCAAGTACGAGGACCGCGACGTCGCGCTGAAGGCGGCCGAGCAGTTGCTCGTCGAGCGCGGCGTGCTGATGCCCGGCGACACCTACGCCATCACCTGCGGCGAGCCCATGGGCTATCCGGGCGGCACCAACATGCTGAAGGTCTGCCGGGTCGAGTAAAGCTGCACGCGGCGGCCGTGGCCGTCGCTGCCAGCCACGTCCGTCTGGCGTAAGCTCCCGGCCCTGCGCGGCATGGGGTCGCGCGCGCCTGCATGCCCGCCTCTCGCCGCCCGTCTCCCGCCGCCGATCCGTCCCGCCGTCGCCTGATTCAGAGCCTGGTGGTGGCCGGCGCCGGCTCCTGGCCGCTCGCGGGTTGGAGTGCCCCGGCCTCGTCGCCCGAAGCCGCGATGCAGGTGCCGCTGGCCGTCGGCGACCACGTCAACCGGGACTTCGTCCTGCCCCTGCTGAACCTGCTCGCGCAGGCCGCCGGCTGGCGCTGGGACCTGCAGTACGCTCCCATGGCCCGCGTGCTGGCCCTGCTGGAGCGTGGCGACTGCCTGGCTTTCGGCCTCGGGCGCACGCCCGCCCGCGAAGGACTGCTGGCCTTCAGCGACCCGCTCTTCAGCTCGCGCGTCTGGCCCGTGTATCGCCGCGGGCGCTCACTGCCCGTGCGCAGCCTTGCCGACCTGCAGGGGCGCACGGTGTGCCTCAGCCGGGCCGCGAGCTACGGCGCCCAGGTGGATGCGGCCAAGGGGCGGGATTTCCGTGTCGAGTATGCCGACGGCGACCCCCGCAGCCGGCTGCGCATGCTGCTCGCCGACCGCTGCGACGTCGCGCTGATGACGCATCGCAGCGCCGACCCTGCCGCGCTGGAGCGGCGTCTGCGGGAGGAGGGCGGGCAGCCGCTGCAGGTGGACATCGGTCCCGTGCCGCTAGTCAGCGAGCCCGTTCACATCGCCGGCGCGCTGGGCAGCCCGTGGCTGCGCGTGCTGCCGGCCCTCAATGCGGCCCTGCGGCGCCAGCAGCCGGCCATCCAGGCGCTGGTCGACAGCTCGCTGTAGCGCCCGCGTCCGGCGCGTTCAGGGCGCGTTCAGGACTTCTGCGCGCTGCGCACCAGCGCCTCGATGCGCGGCGTCATGTTCGTCGGCACCAGTTCCACGTCCTGGTGGGCGCGGGCGAAGACGCGGAAGAGCTCGTCCGTGAAGCCGTGGCCCACGTCCTCCACGCCCTCGAAGCTGACCTCGGCGCGCTTGAACTGCGGCAGCCGGGCAGCCACCCGCCGTGCCTGCGCCCGAGAGTCCAGCGCCTGCCCGGGCCCCGCCACCAGGCGCAGATTGATCTTGGTCTGGTCGAACTCGATGCCCGTGCCGTCGGTGCTCCAGGCCTCCAGCACCTGGTCCAGCGTGCGGGAGCTGTCCAGCGCGACGGACATGTAGATCGAGCTGCCCTGGCGCGGCAGCGGGCGCCCTGGTTGCCAGCCCGTCGATTCCCAGGCGCGGCGCTGGAAGGCCGTGCCGTTGGCGTGGATGTCGAACACGTCGGCCAGCTGTGAGCTGAAGAAGAGCCCGCGGCCGGTGTGCATCTGCGGCTGGCTCGTCAGGCGGCCTTTCGACAGCTCCAGCATGGCGTGCTGCGGGTCGGCGATGTCGAAGGACTCGCAGATGCGGTTGAACACGCCGCAGCCATCGTCCGAGACCAGCAGCTGCACGTGGCTGGGCGTCTGGCGCAGCGAGACCGTCACGCTCGTGCCGCCGCTGTGGTCCACGGCGTTGTTCACGAGCTCCGTGAAACCGTGCTGGACCATGCGGGCGACGTGGCGGGGCAGGGCGAAATTGGGTGCGAAGTCCCGCTGCCAGGGCAGGTCTTCCTGCAGGCCGTGCAGCGAGTAGGTGCGCACCACCTGCCGCAACACCCCGGGGCCATAGACGGGGCGGCGCGTGCTGCCCTCGCGCGTGAGCCACTGGGCATCGACCAGCCGGCGCAGGGCCGACAGCACCGCGCGGTGGCTGGCCCCGGTGCGCTCCTCGACGTGGGCCGGCAGATCCAGCGAATGCTCACGGGCTGCCGCGGTGATCCACAGCGTGAGATGGTCGACGGACAGTCGGGTCATGAATGCTCCATGAGAGGGCTGCCAGTGTCGCCGCAAGCCCCCGCAGGCCAGGCGCGCAACAGCGGTGCAAAGGCGGTCCGGGCCGCCGCTTGGGATCGGCGCAACACACCAGTGGCGGACCAGTTGCGAGCCTAGCCCGCAGGCCGCCCCTTCGCAAGCGACGCAACCCGGCCCCGGGCGCCCCCGGAGCGCCGTCCGGCACCCGACTTGCGGGGGCCGGCGCGAGGCTTGCCGGGGTCGGGCGCCGGTTTTTGGCAGCCCTCGCCGCTAGAATCTCGGGCAGTTACGGCGCGGTTACATGCCTATGCTCGAGCCTGCCCGGCGATCCGGCCGGGCTCGCGGGCCTGCCGCCAGACGCGCCAGCAGGATTTTTCACTTCCTCGGAGTTTCATCATGGCCCTCGTTTCCATGCGCCAGTTGCTGGACCATGCCGCCGAGCACGGCTACGGCATCCCGGCCTTCAACGTCAACAACCTGGAGCAGGTGCAGGCCGTGATGGCCGCCGCTGACGATGTCGGCGCCCCGGTGATCCTGCAGGCCAGCGCCGGTGCCCGCAAGTACGCCGGCGAAAGCTTCATCAAGCACCTGATCCAGGCGGCCGTCGAGGCCTACCCGCACATTCCCCTGGTGATGCACCAGGATCACGGCACCAGCCCCAAGGTCTGCTCGGGCGCCATCGACCTCGGCTTCGGCTCGGTCATGATGGACGGCTCGCTGATGGAAGACGGCAAGACCCCGTCGTCCTTCGACTACAACGTCGAGGTCACCCGCAAGGTCGTCGAGATGGCCCACAAGGTCGGCGTGACCGTCGAGGGCGAGCTGGGCTGCCTGGGCAACCTCGAGACCGGTGACGCCGGCGAGGAAGACGGCATCGGCGCCGTCGGCAAGCTGGACCACAGCCAGATGCTGACCGACCCGGAAGAGGCCGCCACCTTCGTGAAGGCCACCCAGCTGGACGCCCTGGCCATCGCCATCGGCACCAGCCACGGCGCCTACAAGTTCTCGCGCAAGCCCACGGGCGACATCCTCGCCATCAGCCGCGTGAAGGAAATCCACAAGCGCATCCCGAACACCCACCTGGTGATGCACGGCTCGTCCTCGGTGCCCGCCGAGCTGCTGGCCATCATCAACCAGTACGGCGGCCAGATGAAGGAAACCTACGGCGTGCCCGTCGAGGAAATCCAGGAAGCCATCAAGCACGGCGTGCGCAAGATCAACATCGACACCGACATCCGCCTGGCGATGACCGGCGCGGTGCGCAAGTTCCTGTTCGAGAACCCGGACAAGTTCGACGCCCGCGAGTGGCTCAAGCCGGCCCGCGAAGCCGCCAAGCTGGTCTGCAAGGCGCGCTACCTGGAATTCGGCTGCGAAGGCCAGGCCGCCAAGATCAAGCCCCTGACCCTTGTTCAGGTGGCCGAGGCCTACGCCCGTGGCGAACTGGCCCAAGTCGTGCAATGATTGACTGACGAAGACGAAGCTCCACGAACTTGACCCGCAGGTCGCAAGACCCGCGGGTCTTTTTTTGCCTGCGCGACCCTTAAAATCGGCGCCTCTTCGACGGATGCCCACCATGACCGCTGCCCTGCTGAACTCCTCCATCACCTCGCTTCCCCTCCTGGCCCGCGGCAAGGTGCGCGAGAACTACGCAGTCGGTGAAGACCGCATCCTGATGATTGCCAGCGACCGCATCTCGGCCTACGACGTCATCATGGGCGAGCCCATCCCGGGCAAGGGCGCGCTGCTCACGAAGATGGCGCTGTTCTGGTTCGACAAGCTCGACGGCATCGTCCCGAACCACCTGACGGGCGAGGACCCGCTGTCGGTCGTCTCCGAGGCCGAACGCGAGCAGGTGCGGGACCGCGCGATGCTCGTCAAGCGCCTGAAGCCCCTGCCCATCGAGGCGGTGGTGCGCGGCTACCTGGCCGGCAGCGGCTGGGCCGAGTACAAGGACAGCGGCAAGGTCTGCGGCGTCGCGCTGCCGGCCGGCCTGCAGAACGCCTCCAAGCTGCCCCAGCCCATCTTCACGCCCGCCACCAAGGCCGAGATGGGCGACCACGACGAGAACATCGACTTCGACCGCTGCGTGGCCATCATCGGCCGCGAGCTGGCCGAGCAGGTCCGGGACATCGCGATTCAGCTGTATCAGCGCGCAGCGGACTACGCCCTGACCAAGGGCATCATCATCGCGGACACCAAGTTCGAGTTCGGCCTGGACGCCGACGGCACGCTCACGCTCATGGACGAGGTGCTGACCCCCGATTCCTCCCGCTACTGGCCGGCCGAGAGCTATGCCGTGGGCAGCAATCCGCCGAGCTACGACAAGCAGTTCCTGCGCGACTGGCTGGAGCAGGCCCAGGTGGACGGCAAGCCCTGGGGCAAGGTCGCCCCGGCGCCGCAGCTGCCGGCCGAGGTGATCGAGAAGACGTCCGCCAAGTACCAGGAAGCCCTGGAGCGCCTGACGCGCTGAACTTGATCCAGGCGGGGCGTGAGCGCGCCGCCGTCTGGCAAGCTGTACCGCTGTCGAATCAACCGCCGCCCCGCGGGGCGGCCATGCGTCCGGTCGGGCGCCGAAGTGAGGGAGTCTTGCATGGAGATCAAGTCGCGCCTGCTCAAGCAGCTGGACAAGGAGATTGCCGAGGCCCGGAGCCCGGTGCCGGCGGCCTGCCTCAAGGCGCGGCGCGCCATCCTGCTGGCTCGCCACGGCGCCCTCAACGAGGCCCGCGAGCAGCTGACGGTGCTCCACCAGATGGCCGTCCAGCATCCGCATCCCGAGGTGGGCGCCTGGCTGCATCTGGCCGAGGGCCTGATGAGCTACTACACCGACTTCGGCTCGAGCGCCCAGGAAAAGATCCAGCGCGCGCTGAGCATCGCCCGCAGCATCCAGCAGGTGGAGGTCGAGGCGCTGTCGCATGCCTGGCTGACGCAGCTCGCCTATGTGCGCCATGACCTTCCGGTGGTGCTGACCCACGCGGCGGAGTGCCTGCGCGTGGCGGCACCCGAGCACCACGTCGCGCGCGGCCGCGTGCACATGGTGCTGGGCGTGTGCTGGCAGTACGCCGGCCAGCTCGACCAGGCGCTGCCGTGGTTCCAGCGCTCGCGCGCCTATGCCGCGGCGGATGGCGACGACGCCACCATTTCCGCCCTCATGTACAACATGGCCGTGATGCGCACGGCGCAGGTGCGCTGGAAGGCCCTGGCCACCGCCGCGGCCCAGGCGCCCGAGCTGCTGCTGGGCGTGGACTCGGTCAAACACTACGACGCCGCCGTGGGCGCTGCCGTGCTGGCGGAGCTGACGCCGCTGCTGCGCGCGCAGATCCTCACCATCCAGGGCGATTTCGCGCAGGCCAAGGCGCTCTACGAGGAGCACCTGCCCCTGGCCATCTCGCGCGGCCTGGCCCGGCTGGGCAGCAGCCTGATGTCCGACCTGGCCTGGTGTCGCCTGAACTGCGACCAGCCCGAGGCGGCGCTCCAGCAGGCGCGCGAGGCCGAGGTGGAACTGGACCCGCTGTGCGATGTCGACGATCGCGCGGCCACCCACACCCGCCTGGCGCAGATCTTTGCGGCCGTGGGCGAGGCGGACCGAGCCGCGCACCACCGCGAGCGCGCCGCGGCCGAATGGGCCGAGTTCGCTCGCCAGCAGAAGGAATGGGGCGAAGCGCTCGCTGCCTCGGGCCTGAAGGCCGACCCGCTGCGCCGCTGAGCCCCGGCGCCCGCGTCAGGCCTGCGCCGGCGCGGTGCGGTAGGGCTCGTCCTCCACGATGAAGTCGTGCTCGGCCAGGGCCTGCGTGATCCAGTCGCGCACGCCGGGCGCTGCGGCGAGGCGGTCCACATAGGCGCCCACGGCGGCCGTCACGGGCAGCCCATACGTGCGGATGCGCATGGCCACCGGTGCATAGAAGGCATCGGCCGCGCCGAAGTCCCCGAACAGGAAGGGCCCGCCGCTGGCGGTCAGTGCGTTTTCCAGCAGCTCGCACACGCGCGCCAGGTCCTTGCGCAGGCCGGCCTCTCGGGCCATCAGCTCGGCGCCCTTGGCTTGCAGATCGGCCTCGATGTTCATGGGGCAGTGCGTGCGCAGTTGGCCGAAGCCCGAGTGCATCTCGGCGCAGAGGCTGCGGGCACGGGCGCGCTGGCGGGCGTCCTGCGGCCAGACACCGGCTTCGGGATGGCGCTCGGCCAGGTACTCGGCAATGGCCAGCGTGTCCCACACCGCGAAGCCGTCGTCCTCGATCAGCACGGGCACCTTGCCGGCCGGCGTGTGGGCGGCGAGGGCCTGGTAGAAGGGCGAGCCCTCGCTGAAGTCGAAGCGCAGCATCACCTCCTCGAAGGCGATGCCCAGGCCCTTGGCCAGCACCCAGGGGCGCATGGACCAGGACGAGTAGTTCTTGTTGCCGATGACCAGCTTCATGGGAAATCTCCTCTCGCGTTCAATGGGGGAGGCCGAAGCTTAGGGGCTGAGGCCCCTCCGCAGTGCTGACAAATCGGCAAGTGATTGATGCGCGCCGCGAATGGGTGCGGTCGAGGGCGGCTCAGCGGCCCGTGCGCAGGCGCCAGCGATTGAGCTGCGCAGCTCGCGGCGGCGCCCCCAGCACGCCGCTCACACTGCGCGGCGCGATGCCCAGGTCGAGCAGGCCGGGGAGCTGGCCGCTGGCCACATTGGGCACGCGCATCGAGGCGAGGTTGTCACGGGACATCAGCGGCTCGCCCGGCAGGCATTCCATGAACACGGCCTGCAGCCAGGCCAGCGGCGCGGGCAGCGGCAGGATGGGGCGGGGCTGGCTGAGGCACTCGCCGGCCAGGTGCACGAGCTCGCGCAGGCGCCGCTCCTCGGGGCCGGCGGCCTCGTAGACGCGCCCCGCCGTGCCGGGCAGCTCGATCAGCCGACGCAGCGCGAGGGCCACGTCCTCCACCCACACCGGCTGGAAGCGGGCGTCGGCGCCGGCCAGCGGCACGAGGGGGAAGACGCGCTGCAGATCGGCGAACAGATTCAGGAAGCGGTCCTCGGCACCGAAGATGACCGAGGGACGCAGGAGGTGCCAGGGCACACCCGCGGCGCGGATGACCGCCTCGCCCCGCGCCTTGGAGCGCAGATAGCGGGAGGGGGCGTCCTCGCTGACGCCCAGCGCGCTGACATGCAGGAGGCGCCGCCCGCCCGCGGCGCTACCGGCCCCAGCGGCAGCCTCGCAGGCCCGCACCAGACGCTGCGGCCAGCGCACGTGCGCCGCCTCGAAGGCGGCCTCGCTGCCTTGCAGGATGGCGATCAGGTTCACGACGATGTCCGCCGGCGCCACGAGCCGCGCCAGCGTGGCGTCGTCATGGACGTCGGCCTCGAGCACCGTCACGCCCGGCAGCACGCTCAGCGCCTTGCCATGGGCCGGGCGTCGCGTGGGGACGGTGATGCGTCCATAGCCGGCCGCGACCAGCTGCCGGCACAGGGCGCGGCCGACGAAGCCGGTGCCGCCGAGGATCAGCAGGCGCGGGCCGGGGGCGAGGAACTCGGACATCTCGGACTCCTGGATGGGATGCGGGCGGTGGTCGAGGACAGCGACTGCCTCAGGGCAGATCCTGGTTGGCCTGGGGCGCCGCCTGGTCCCGCGGCCCGACGGTGCTGCCCAGCCGCTCGCGCAGCGTGGCACGGGGCATGCCCATCAGCCGGGCATAGACCGTGGCATTGGCGAGGACCTTCTTCACGTAGTCGCGGGTCTCGTTGAAGGGCACGTTCTCGGCCCACAGCGAGGCGTCCAGCACCTGGCCCTCGCGCCAGCGGCGGGGCCGGCCCGGGCCGGCGTTGTAGGCGGCGGCGGCCAGGGGCATGGCGCCGCCAAAGTCGTCCAGCACCAGCTTCAGGTAGCCGGTGCCGATGCGCAGATTGAAGTCGCGGTCCAGCAGGTACTCCGGCCGGTACTCGATGCCCAGCTTCTTGGCCGTCCACTTGGCGGTGGCCGGCATCACCTGCATCAAGCCGCTGGCGCCCACATGCGAACGGGCGTCCTGGATGAAGCGGGACTCCTGGCGGATGAGCCCGTACACATAGGGCAGATCCAGCCCGACGTCCCCGGCCTTGGCGCTCAGCTCCTTCAGCAGGGGCTGCGGGAAGCGCTGGTTGACGTCGATCTCGTTGCGCGTGCGCTCGCTGCTGTTGATGCAGCGGTCCCAGACCTCGCGGTCGCAGGCCAGCTGCGCCGCGGCCAGCAGCTCGCGGTCGCCCATGCCGCGCAGGCTGAAGTTCCATTCCCTGACGCCTTCGTTGCGCAGCCCGGTGGCGATCAGCGCGAGCGCGCGGTTCAGCCCGCCGTGCGTGAAGGCGATGCCGCGTTCATGGGGCGTGAGCGGGGCGGGCGCGGGAGGCAGCGGCAGCGTGAGACCGAGGTCGTCGGCCGCCAGCTGGCCGTAGAAGTGCAGGGGATTCGCCAGGGCCTGCAGCGCGGCGCGCGCCTGCTGGCGCTGCGCCTCCCCTGCGGCCCCGGCGGGCGCCTGGCTGAGCTGCAGCCGGGCGCGCCAGTAGGCCCAGACGGGCTCCTTGGCCTCGAAGGCCTGCAGCGCCTCGTGGGCGGCGTTGTAGAGCGCCGGGCGACCGCGGCCCTGGTCGGCCCGCAGCGCGGCGCGGGCGATCCAGGCCCAACTGTCCTCGCTCCAGTCGCGTGCCGCGGGGCGGCCCTGCAGCTTGATCGCCTGCTCCGCGGCGTCCGCGGCGTCGGGCAGCAGGCGGAATGCCGCCTGCTTGGCCACCTGCGCCCAGGCCCAGGCCGCGAGCTCGTTCGGGAGGCCCTGGGCCCAGCGCTGCTGCAGGGCATCGGCCGCCTGGGCCGGGTCGTTGCCGGCGAGCTTGATCACCGCCAGCGTTGCCAGCTCGGCTTGCGATCGGCCCAGCGAGGCGACCTTGCGCGCCATGAAGCGGGCGTTGTTGTCCAGCGCCTCCTGGGCGGCGGCCTGGGCGGGCTTGGGCAACAGCTCCATCGCCTGGCGGATGGCGCGGGGACGGGCGTATTCCACGGAGAGCCGCAGCTTGGTCCAGACGTCCGCCGGCCCCAGCTTGCGCGCCTCGACGAGGGCGCTGGCCAGCGCCGCGCAACCGTCGTCGCCGTCCTTCTGGGCGAGCCAGGCGGCACGGCCGCGCTCGCGCACGTCACGCCCCTGTGCGTGCTCGGCGAGCAGGCCGTAGCAGGTGACCTCGCGGTCGTCCGCCATCTTGAACCGCGGCAGCTCGCGCTGGAAGTTGCTCCAGTCGCGCCGGCGACCCAGCTCGAGGAGCCAGTCATTGCGCAGGCGGTCCTCGACGTAGGTGCCGGGGAAACGGGCGTAGAAGTCCTCGAGGTCCTGCTGGCCGAGCTCCGTCAGTCGCAGACCGTAGTCCCAGTAGGCCACCCAGGGGGCGAGCGGGTGCTGGCTGGCCTGCGCCTGCAGGGACGCCGCCTGCAGGCGCTTGCGGTCCCGGGCCTTGAGCGCATCACGGGCTTCCGTGAGCAGATCCGCCTGAGCGCCGCTCAGGGGCAGGGGAATGGCCTGGGCCTGGACCCCGGCGGCGGCCAGGCCCAGCAGGCCGGCGGTGACGAGGGTCGCGAACCGGCGGGTGATGTGACGATGGCCCGACGGCGCCTGTGCGGCGCGGGGCGCTCCATATACTGCGTTCAATGCGTGTCCTTGATGGGGTATCCCGTGTCGACCAATGCTTCGCCCGATCGGGCCGTCCTGCGCCAGACGCTGTTGCAGCAGCGCCGTGAGTTCATCGCCTCGCCGGCCTTTGCCGCGGCCGAGCAGCAGCTCGGCCAGCGCCTGCTCGGCCTGCTGGAACAACTCGAGCCGCAGTGCCTGGGGCTGTACTGGCCGCTCGAAGGCGAATTTAACGCAGCCGCGCTGCTGGCGTCGGCCTCGGGGCTGCAGGCGTGCACCCTGGCGCTGCCCTTTGCGCGCAAGGCGAACCGCCAGATGGACTTCCGCCGCTGGGATCGTCAGCCGCCGGCCGTGCAGGACGAGTGCGGCATCCCCAGCAGCGCCGGGGCCGTGGTCCAGCCGGACGTGCTGCTCGTGCCCTGCGTCGGCTTCACCACGGCGGGTTACCGGCTGGGCTATGGCGGCGGCTACTACGACCGCTGGCTGGCGGCCCATCCGGGCGTGACCACCGTGGGCCTGGCCTGGCAGGCCGGGCAGATCGACCTGGCGGTGCAGCCGCATGACCAGCCCCTCACCATCGTGCTGACGGAAGCGGGCCTGATCGCGCCCTGAGCCCTGAGCCCTGAGCCCTGAGCTCGCGTCAGTCGCCGCCGAGGCCTTCCTCCTCGTCGCCCGTGAGGCCGTCGCCGATGGCGTGGCGGGTGAGGGCGGCCTGCTCCTGCACCCAGCGCGCGAAGCCCAGCGCCTCGGGCCGCTGCCGGCCCTGGCGGGACATCACCAGCCAGTAGGACGAAGGCGCATCCATGCGTGCCTTCGGGCCGAAGGGCTCCAGCAGCTCCTTGCGCTGCAGCGGCTCGCTCACCAGCGCCAGGCGGGCGAGCGCGATGGCCTGGCCCGACAGCGCGGCCTGCACCTGCTGATAGGTGAAGTTCAGATACATCCAGCGCCGAGGCTGCAGGTCTTTCTGCCCCTGCTCGGCCAGCCATCGCCGCCAGCTCACATAGACGCCCGAGGGCCGCTGGTCGTCCTCCTCCGCCAGCGTGTGCAGGGCGAGGTCGCTCGCCTGGCGCAGCGGCGGCAGCTGGCCGCTCTGGGCCTGCTGCAGCAGCCAGGGGCTGGCCACGGGCGTGAGGATCTCGCCGAAGAGCCGCTGGGCGTCCGGCGGGATCAGCGATGTCGGGCCGTAGCGCAGGGCCAGGTCCATCTCGCTGTCGTCGAGGTCGATGATCTGGTCGTGGGCCGAGACGCGGATGTCCATGTCCGGATGCAGCCGGTGGAAGGCCTCCAGGCGCGGCAGCAGCCACAAGGAGGCGAAGGAGGCGAAGGTGGTCACGTTCACGACCTTGCGGCCCTGGCTCTGGCGGATCTGCCGGACCGTGGTGTCGAGCCGGTCCAGCACGCCGCGCACCGTGCCCAGCAGCAGCGAGCCGTGGCTGCTGAGCTCCACGTGTCGGGTGCCGCGCAGGAAGAGCTGGCAGCCGACTTCCTCCTCCAGGGAGCGGATCTGGCGGCTGATGGCGGACTGCGTGAGGTGCAGCTCCTCGGCCGCGGCGCGGAAGCTGAGGTGGCGCGCCACGGCCTCAAAGGCGCGCAGCGGTCCGATGGCGAGAGGGCGTTGGCGGCTGGGATTCATGACGGAAACGCATCAATGTGACGCAGCGATGTCATTGGACGCTGCTCCGGGCAGACCCTAGTATCACTCCACGTTCCCGATTTTCACGGCATCTGTGCGAATTGCAGGCCAAGGGGGACGCAGGGGAAAGTCATGTTCAGCCGTATCACTGCCGCAGAATCCGCATCAATCCAGCAGGCCGCCGACCACGGGGCCGACTGGCGTCTGGCCCAGGGCGAGGCCCTGAAGCTGCCCATCGGCCCGGGGCCGCGGGAGCTGAAGGTGCTGGAAGGGCGCGTGTGGCTCACGCGGGACGGCCGCCTGAACCGCCCGGCGCTCGACGTGTGGCTGGAGGCGGGTGACAGCCTCGCGGTGCCGTCGGGTGCGGAGCTGGTGCTGGAAGCCTGGCCGCAGGCCCGGTTCCAGCTGCTGGTGCCGCCGCTGGCCTGCCCGGACGCGCAGCGCCGCCCGGTGACGGTGGCCGGTCTGGCCCGGCACTTCGCGACGGCCTGATCAGGACGTCGAACGGGGCTTTGCGCGGGGCTTGGTGGCCCGCGGGGCGGCCTTGGCGGTCGCCCGCGGCTTGGCCGGCGCCTTCTGCCGCGCCCGCAGCGCCGCCTCCAGGGCCAGCTGCGCCCAGGGGCGCATCAGCGCGGGGGACTCCATCGCCTCTTCCGGCGGGCAGAAGTAGCGCAGGCCCGCGATCTTGCCCTCGCGCTCGTACTCGAAGCGGCGGCAGCCCAGGGCCTCGAAGCGCGGCACGGTGACGTCATCCGCCTTCAGGAACAGCTGCTCGAAGGCGATGATGGCGATGAAGAGGTCTTCCACATAGATGCCCCAGCCACCGAACATGCGGCGGCTGCGCAGCGTGCCCAGCGGGGCCAGGAGCTCCAGGGCGTGGTCGAGCAGTTCCTTGGACATCGCCGCATGATAGGCGCAATGGTCCTCACCTTGACGCCGAGGCTGGCCGCAAGGCCTGACCCCGGCTAGGATGCAGGCTTCCCGCCATGCAAGGGTCTTGCCTGTGGATTTGAACGACAAGGTCGCACTGCGCCGCAAGCTCATCCAGGACCGCCTGGCGCTGCCGCATCGTCTCGAGCTCGCCGCCGGGCTGCAGGAGGTGCTGCGGGTCTGGCTGGTCACCCGCCCGGAGCTGACCATCGGCGCCTACTGGCCCATCAAGGGCGAGTTCGATCCACTGCCGGCGCTGTACCGCTGGAGCGAGGCGCACGAGGACCGCCGCATCGGCCTGCCCGTGGTGGACAAGGCGCACGGCACGCTGCGCTTCCACGTCTGGTACCCCGGCTGCCCGATGGAGGAGGACGCCTACGGCATCCCCAAGCCCAAGGACACCGAGGTCTTCGAGCCGCAGCTGCTGGTCGTGCCCTGCGTGGGCTTCGGGCCCTGCGGCCTGCGCCTGGGCTATGGCGGCGGCTTCATGGACCGCACGCTGGCCGCGCTGCAGCCGCGCCCCGCGACCGTGGGCGTGGGCTACGCGCACGGCTTCCTGCCGCTGCTGAAGGCCGAGCCGCACGACGTGCCGCTGCAGGCCATGATCACGGAAGAGGGCGTGGTCTGGGACGAGCGCGGCTGAACGCGCGGCCCGGGGCCCCCTGGGCATGACCGAAGGCGGGCCGCGGCGGTCTGACCGAGAATGCACGCTCCACCTGACCGCTACCGGGCGTCACCGCGCCCCATCCGTCGCCATGAGCCACGCCGCCCAAGATTCCCGCATCCCCGCGCTGTATGCCGAGCACATCCAGGCCTGCCAGGCCCGCGCCGAGCGCGCCCTGAGCCTCAGCGGCCATGACGCGCTGCTGATCGCCTCCGGGGTCGAGAAGTACGCCTTCCTGGATGACCGGCCCTACCTCTTCCAGCCGAACCCGCATTTCAAAGCCTGGCTGCCCCTGGTGGCCCATCCCTACAGCTGGCTGCTGGTGCGCCCGGGCCAGAAGCCGCTGCTCGTGTACTACCAGCCGGACGACTACTGGCATGTGCCGCCCGCGCCGCCGGCGGGCTACTGGGTCGAGCACGTCGAGCTGCGCGTGATCAGCGAGCCGGAGCAGGCACTGCAGCACCTGCCGGCAGACGTCAGCCGCGTGGCCATCGTGGGCGAGGCCGATGCCGCCCTGCAGCACCTGGTGCCGAACAATCCCGAGGCCCTGATCCACAGCCTGCACTGGGCCCGCGCCAGCAAGACGCCCTATGAGGTGCAGTGCCTGCGTGAGGCCTCCCGCATCGGCGCGCGCGCGCATCTGGCCGCGCGGGACGCCTTCCTGGCGGGGGGCTCCGAGGCCGAGATCCATCGCGCCTACCTGATCGCCGCGGGCCACACCGACCGCGATCTGCCCTACGGCAACATCGTCGGTCTGAACGAGCATGCCGCCGTCCTGCACTACCAGTACCAGGACACCGCACGGCCGGCGCAGTCGCGCTCGCTGCTGGTCGACGCGGGCGCGCAGGTGTCGGGTTATGCCTCCGACATCACCCGCACCTGGACGCGCGGCGATGCCGACAGCGCCGAGTTCGACGCCCTGCTGGCCGCGATGGAATCAGCCCAGCTGGCGCTGGTGGGCGAGGTGCGCAACGGTGTCGACTACCGCGAGATCCACCTGAGCACGCACCGCCACATCGCACGCATCCTGCGCGAGCAGGGCCTGGTTTCGATGAGCGAGGAGGCGATGCTGGCCGAGCGCGTCACGGCCACGTTCTTCCCGCATGGCATCGGGCATTTCCTCGGCCTGCAGGTGCATGACGTCGGCGGCTTCATGGCCAGCGAGGCCGGCGGCACGCGTGCCAAGCCGGACGGCCATCCCTATCTGCGCCTCACGCGTGACCTCGCGCCGGGCATGTGCGTGACGATCGAGCCGGGGCTCTACTTCATCCCCACGCTGCTGAACAAGCTGCGCGCCACGCCCGCCGCGAAGGCAGTGGACTGGGCGAAGGTGGAGCGCCTGGCGCGCTTCGGCGGCATCCGCATCGAGGACGATGTCGTCTGCCAGGCGAGCGGCGCGCCGGAGAACCTCACGCGGGACGCGTTCGCGTCGCTGGCCTGAGTCCGGCCGTCAGGGGATGCCGCGCACGATGTGCGGCCCCAGCAGGCTGCTGAACCACACCGGCAGCTTCTGCCAGGCCCGCACCAGCAGAGCGAACTTGCCGTTGCTGGGGCGGGCGTCGCCCACCGAGCCCTTGAAGGAGTGGTACTGCCAGTAGGCCGGATGCGCCGTGGCACCCCACTGCTGCTTGAACTTGTAGGTGCCGCTGTCCACGGTGCTGCGGCCGAAGTCGAACATCGGCTGGCCGCGCTGGATGCTGCGCTCCAGCACGCGCCAGTACAGCAGCAGGTTGACGCTGAGGTGGTTGTGCTCGCGCAGCGCGCTGGCGCTGGGGATCAGCGTGCAGCCGGGCGCATGCAGGAGGAAGCCGGCGGCCACGGCCTGGCCCTGGTGGCGCACCACGGCGATCTCGGCCTCGGCAGGGAACTGCGCCAGCATCTGGGCGAAGAGGGCGCGGCCGTAGGGCGGCGTGCCGAGGTCGCGCATATTGCGGGCGAAGACGCGGTAGAACTCGTCGAGCAGCGCCTCGCGCCCGAAGGCCACCGTGAGGCTCTCGTCGGCCAGCGGCTTGCGGATCTGGCTGCGCAGCTTGGACTTGATGCCCTTCTCCCACAGCAGCTCCGGCGTGGCGGGCAGCGCGAGGCGCATGTGGACCTTCTCCGTCACGAGCGCATTGAAGGCCGGGTGCGCGAGCGCCCGCTCGTGGCGCAGCTCCAGGTGCTTGACGTCCAGCGTCCGGGCGAGCTGGACGGCGGCCTCGATCAGCCGGGCTTCATCGGCGGGGCTGTCCGCCAGCACGCCGCCGGTATTGAGATAGGGCTGGCTCACCAGGTAGCGGCCGAAGATGGGGCCGGCGACGAGCTGCAGGGGCAGGGCGCCGACGATGGCGCCCTCGCGCATGAGCCACAGAAAGTGCGGCTCGTGGCGCAGGGCCTGCTGCAGCACGGCCGACCACTCCTGGCGCAGATGGAAACCGTCGTAGCCGAAGCGCTGCAGATAGGCATTCCAGCCGGCGGGCGGCTGCGGGGCTTGATGCAGGGTCGTGTCGGACATGCGGCGAACGGGGCGGGGCGGTGTTGAGCGGCCCCGCATCCTATGACATCGACCCCGGTGCCGCATCGCCCGAGTCGGGGTGAGGTGCAAGCAGACGCAAAAAAGCCGCCGGGCCCGAGGGCACGGCGGCTCAACAAAGAGGAACGTTCAGAAGAAAGCTGTGGGCGCCAGCTTAGAAGCGGAAGCCCAGGCCCACGCCGACCAGCAGCGGGTCGACCTTGAACTTGCCGACTTCGGTGCCCTTGGAGTAGACCTTGGTGCCGATCTGGACCTTCTTGATGTCGACGTTCAGGTACAGGTTCTTGCTGATCTCGTAGTCGAAGCCGACCTGGAAGGACAGGCCCAGGCTGGTGTGCTTCACGCTGGGCGACAGGGCGGTGTCCACGGCGGGGATGAACTCGACGTTCGAGAAGATCGTGTAGTTCAGGCCGGCACCGACGTAGGGACGGAAGGTGTCATTCGGCGCGAAGTGGTACTGCAGGCTCAGGGTGGGCGGCAGGTGCTTCAGGGTGCCGATCTCGGTGCCGTTGGACGACAGGGTGTGCTTCTGCGGATAGGTCAGGATCAGCTCGGCCGCCAGGTTGGGGCTGAAGAAGTAGCTGAAGTCGACTTCCGGGATGACCTTGTTGTTCACGGTCAGGCCCAGGCCGGTGTCGTCCTTGTTGGCCGAATCCAGATTCACGGCGCGCACGCGCATCATCCAGGGGCTCTCGGCGGCCTGGGCGGCGAAGGCGCCAGTGGCCAGGACAGCGGCGATCACGGTGCGTGCAACAAACTTGCTCATCTCAATAGCTCCTTCAATGAATGGGATCGATTCCCGATGAAGCTATTGGAGTCGCGGGCTCAGGGTATGCCCTTGATGTGGCGCAACCCGGGGGAGCCGTTCCCCCCGGGGGCTATGGGGACTTGATCCTGCGCAAGCTCAGGCGCCGAGGCCGAGGCGTTTGCACAACTCCAGCACCAGGCCGCTCTGGTTGAGCGTATAGAAATGGATGCCCGGTGCGCCGCCGGCGATCAGGCGCTCGCAGACGCGCTCCACGACGTCCAGGCCGAAGGCGCGGATCGAGGCGGTGTCGTCCATGTAGCCTTCCATCTTCAGCGCGACCCAGCGCGGGATCTCGATGCCGTCACGGGCCGCGAACTGCGCGATGCGGCCGTAGTTGTGGAAGGGCATGATGCCCGGCACGATGGGCGCGGTGACGCCCCGCTTGCGGGCCTCGTCCACGAAATGGAAGTAGGCGTCCGGGTTGAAGAAGAACTGCGTGATGGCACCGTTGGCGCCTGCCTTCATCTTGTCGGCGAAGTGCTGCAGGTCGCGTGCGGCATAACGCTGCTGGGGGTGGTACTCCGGATAGGCGGCCACCTCGATCTGCCAGTCTGCGCCCTGCGTCTCGCGGATGAACTGCACCAGCTCCGAGGCATAGCGGAACTCGCCCGCCGTGGCGGTCCCGCTGGGCAGATCGCCACGCAGGGCCACGACGCGGCGGATGTTCTGGGCCCGGTAGGTGGCCAGGATCTCGGCGATGTTCTCGCGGGTGGAACCCACGCAGGAGAGGTGCGGCGCGGCGTCATGCCCGGCCGCAGCGATGTCGCTGACCGTGGCCAGCGTCTTGTCGCGCGTGGAGCCGCCAGCGCCGTAGGTCACGCTGAAGTACTGCGGATGCACGGCGCTCAGCTCCTGCACCACGGTGCGGAGCTTCTCGGTGCCCACGGGCGTGTTGGGAGGGAAGAACTCGAAACTGACGGGCGGCTTGCCTGCCGCGGTAAGGGGAGTGCTCATGGCGATGCCTTTCCTGTGGCTGCGGGGTGGCCGCTCGTCTTGCGGGCCCACAGAAAGAATTCCGTGTTGCCATCACCGCCGGTGATGGCGCTGCTGAAGTAGCCCAGCACCTGCCAGCCCCGCTCTTGGGCGGCCGTGCGGGCCTGCTGTTCCAGTTGCGGATACAGCGAAGGGTCCTTGACCAGTCCGCCGCGCGAGAGGGCCTTGGGGCCCAGCTCGAACTGCGGCTTGATGAGAAGCAAGACCTGGCCCTCGGCGGCGAGCCAGGGGTCCAGTTGCGCGAAGGCGCCGATCATCGAGATGAAGCTCAGGTCGCCCACCACCAGCGCAAAGCCGCCAGCCGGCGCCTGCGCGGCCAGGGCCGAGCCCGCGAGTTCGCGCACGTGCAGGCCCTCGAGCGCCGTGACGCGTGCGTCGGCCTGCAGCGTGGCGTGCAGCTGCCCGTGCCCGACATCGACGCCCACCACCTGCGCGGCGCCGTGCTTGAGCAGGCAGTCCGTGAAGCCACCCGTGCTCTGGCCCATGTCCAGCACGGTGAGGCCTTGTACGTCGAGGCCGCTGGCTTGCAGCGCGCCTTCCAGCTTCAGGCCACCGCGCGAGACATAGCGCAGCTCCGCGTCATCCGTGACCGCCAGCACCTCGTGCTCGCCCACGTCCTCCCCCGCCTTCCTGACCTTCGCCCCGGACGCCCGCAGCACCGCCCCACGCTCGATCAGCCGCTGGGCGGCCGAGCGCGTGGGCGCGAGTTGCAGGGTCATCAGGCGTTGGTCAGCGCGCATTGGAGAAGCGAGAGGGCAGGGGGTGTCGTGGGAAGGCTCGGTGGTGCCGGGCGTCGCGAGCGGACTTCAGGCTAGGCGCGGGAGGATCCGCAGACCGGAACGTAGCGGCGCTACGTGAGGATCTGCGGAGGGACCCGCAACGACGCATGAAGTTCGCGCAGTAGCCCGCAGCGATCAATAGCGGTAGGTTTCGGGTTTGTAGGGGCCTTGCTTCGGCACACCAATGTAGGCCGCCTGCTCCTCGGTCAGCTCGGTCAGCTGCGCATTCAGCGTGGTCAGCTGCAGGCGCGCGACCTTCTCGTCCAGGTGCTTGGGCAGCACGTAGACCTTGCCGATGTCGTAGGCGTCGCGGTGGGCGAACAGCTCGATCTGCGCAATGGTCTGGTTGGCGAAGGACGAGCTCATCACGTAGCTCGGGTGGCCCGTGCCGCAGCCCAGGTTCACCAGGCGACCCTTGGCCAGCAGGATGATGCGCTTGCCGTCCGGGAAGATCACGTGGTCGACCTGCGGCTTGATCTCTTCCCACTGGTACTTCTCCAGCGAGGCAACCTCGATCTCGTTGTCGAAGTGACCGATGTTGCAGACGATGGCGTTGTTCTTCATCGCGACCATGTGCTCGTGGCGGATGACGTTCTTGTTGCCGGTCGTGGTCACGAAGATGTCGGCCTTGTCGGCGGCGTATTCCATCGTCACGACGCGGTAGCCTTCCATCGCGGCCTGCAGGGCGCAGATCGGGTCGATCTCGGTCACCCACACCTGGGCGGACAGGGCGCGCAGGGCCTGGGCCGAGCCCTTGCCCACGTCACCGTAGCCGGCCACCACGGCGATCTTGCCGGCCACCATGACGTCGGTCGCGCGCTTGATGCCGTCCACCAGGGACTCGCGGCAGCCGTAGAGGTTGTCGAACTTGCTCTTGGTGACGGAGTCGTTGACGTTGATGGCGCGGAACAGCAGCGTGCCCTTGGCGCTCATCTCCTTCAGGCGGTGCACGCCGGTGGTCGTCTCTTCGGTCACGCCGATGATCTCGGCGCTCTTGCGGGTGTACCAGGTCGGGTCCTGGGCGATCTTGGCCTTGATGGCCGCGAAGAGGATGCGCTCTTCCTCGCTGCCCGGGTTGGCCAGCACGGAGAGGTCCTTCTCGGCCTTCTGGCCCAGGTGCATCAGCAGCGTGGCGTCGCCACCGTCGTCCAGGATCATGTTGGGGCCTTCGCCCGCTTCACCCTTGGCACCGAACTCGAAGATGCGGTGCGTGTAGTCCCAGTAGTCCTCCAGCGTCTCGCCCTTGTAGGCGAAGACGGGCGTGCCACGGGCCACGAGCGCGGCGGCGGCATGGTCCTGGGTGGAGAAGATGTTGCACGAGGCCCAGCGCACTTCCGCGCCCAGCGCCTGCAGCGTCTCGACCAGCACGCCGGTCTGGATGGTCATGTGCAGCGAGCCGGTGATGCGGGCGCCCTTCAGGGGCTGGCTGGCGGCGTATTCCTTGCGGATGGCCATCAGCGCGGGCATCTCGTGCTCGGCGATGTTCAGTTCCTTGCGGCCCCAGTCGGCGAGCGACAGGTCGGCAATCTTGTAGTTTTCGGTGGCAGCGGCGTTCATGGGCAGGCTCCTTCATGGTCTGAAGCCGCTGACGCCGGGCAGGGGGAGGGCGAGGAAGACGCGATCACCCAGGCCTGACGGCAGCGGGTGAGCGCGGTTGCGAGGGGTCGGCGCCAGGGTGTGGCTCACTCGACCGGTTCCGAGCCTGGCCTGCAGCCGCTGTGCGCGGGCTGCGGGTTGCAACGCTCCTCGGATCAGCGCGGATTGTAGTAGGAGCCGCGCAGGCCTTGCGTGAAATTGGGCCTGGCCAATGCGGCAATTCAGCCTTCGCCAGGGCTTTCGTCACCGAGCCCGAGGAAGCGCGACAGATGCGCCAGGGCCTCGTCGAGCGCCGCCTCGAAATGGGCGCCGCGGGGGCGGGCGCCGATGAAGCCGGTCTCGCACTGCAGGCGGCCGTCGACGACCTTGAGGTTGGCCCAGCCCGGGATCTCCTCGCCCCACAGCAGCGGCAAGGCGTAATGCCCCATCTTGCGTTTCGCCGCGGGCGTGTAGGCCTCGAAGCGGTAGGGCCAGCCCCAGAACTGCTCGAAGCGGTGGCGGTCCCAGACGACGGGGTCGAAGGGCGCGAGCAGGCGCAGCGCCTCATGCGGCCGGTGGCGGCGCGAACGCGGGTCCTCGCCCTCTGGCCAGAACCAGACCTGGCCGTCGACCTCGGCATGCGGGTGGCGCTGCCGGGCCTGCTTGAGCGCCAGACGGATCTCGGGCTGCAGATGCGGAGCGCCATAGCGCAGCAGCGTGCCGAGGTAGCCGAAGCTGCGCGCGGGCAGCGGCGCGTAGAGCTTCAGCACCATGTCCAGCAGCGTTTGCGCACGCGCGAGGCGGGCGGCCGGGCTGTCGTCCTGCGGGGGGTGCTGCACGGCCTCGTAGACGCGCGTGCCGCTGTCCCGCCGGTGCACGCGCAGCAGGCCGCGGTAGTGCATGCCGTCCAGCAGATGCGTGACCGCATTGGACTGGCCACCCCAGTAGCCCTGCACCTGCCCGTGGTCGAAGCGGGCCTGGACCTGGGCCGGATGCTGCGGGCCGGCGCCCTCGATGTGGGCCAGCAGCTCGGCCGCGCGCGCGGCGGTCGGGTGGTCCCAGGCCTTGCGGGCGGTGCGCGGATGCATCAGCGCCAGGTGCTCGCGCGGCAGGAAGCCGTAGTTGACGAAGCAGTCCTCCTCGACGGCGAGGCGGCGGTAGCGCGACTCCAGCTCGCCGGCGCGGTAGTCCTTGACGCGCCACGCGAGGATGAGGTCCTGCGCCCGCGCCGGCGCCCGCATCGGGTCTGCCTGGACAAAGCCCAGCCGGCGGATGGCCTGAGGCAGCGTGGTGGGGGCGAAGAGGCTGCGCGCGATGGCATAGCGGCGCAGCTGTTCAAGGCTCGGCGGGCGGGTGGGGCTCACAGGAGGGCGGCGGCGGGGCGTGGCGGTGAATGGGCCGCAGCTTGCCTGCTGGCTGTGGATTTGTACAGTGCTGCTTTTCCGAAGGCGGGACTGACGAAGCCGCCGCCTTCACCCTCGACTTCAGCGGCCGACTTCAACGGCCACCGCGCAGGGCCTGCCGCTGCTCGTCGGTGTCCATCTGCATCTCGTAGCTGAAGAAGCGGTTGCGGCCGTAGGCCTTGGCGTTGTAGAGCGCGTCGTCCGCCCGCATCAGCAGGCCTTCGGGCGTGGTCGTGTCGTCGGGGACGCAGGTGGTGATGCCGCCAGACAGCGTGATGTGGCCGGCGATGGGCGAGTCCGGATGCTTGAGCTGGCCCTGCGCCAGCGTGCGCAGCAGGGCGCGGGCGTAGGTCATGGCGCCGGAACGGGGCGTGTTGGGCAGCAGCAGCGCGAACTCCTCGCCGCCGTAGCGCGCCGCGCAGTCGGCCGGGCGGCGGCAGAGATCCTTCAGCTGGCGTGCGACGTGGCGCAGGCATTGGTCGCCCTCCACGTGCCCCAGCGCGTCGTTGTAGCGCTTGAAGTGGTCGACGTCGCAGAGCATCAGCGTCAGCGGCTGGCCGCTGCGGCGCGCGGCGGCGATCTCCTGCTGCAGGCGGCCGTCCAGCCCGCGGCGGTTCATGAGGCCCGTCAGCGGGTCGACCTGGCTGAGCTCGTGCAGCTGCGCATTGGCCTGGCGCAGCTCCTCCGAGACGGCGACGAGCCGCTGGCGCATGTGCGAGAGCCGCTGCATGGCCCGCAGCTTGGCGTGCAGGATCATGGGCGTCACGGGCTTGATGAGGTAGTCGTCCCCGCCCGCCTCGATGCCCTTCCAGACGTCGGCGTCCTGCCCGCGCTGCGAGAGGAAGATGATGGGCGTCCAGCCGCCGGGCTCGGCGCTGCGCATGGCGCGGGCGGCCCAGTAGCCGTCCTTGTCCGGCATCTCCACATCCAGCAGCACGAGGTCCGGCCGGTAGCGTTCGAAGAGCTGCAGGCCCCAGTCGGCGCTGTCGGCCTCCAGCACGCGATGGCCCGCGCGGTCGAGGTCGGCGGCCAGGGCCACGCGCGTCGCGTTCTGGTCGTCCACGACGAGGATGGTCAGCGGGGCGGCTTGGTAGTGCAGGCTCATGTCGGGCATGCCGGCGAGGGTCGGGTGTTGAGGGTAGCGCCGGAAGCGGGGGCTGTCATGAGCGGGCGGCCGGGGCTGTGCGGCGCCCCGTGACCGCCTTCGCAAAGCCGTGAATCCTGCACAGCGCGGCGACTGTGCAATCGGCGCTGCAGGCGTAGCATGGGCCGGAGTCCGCTCAGCGCCCGCCCGCGCCGGCCGGACCGTGGATGAGCGCCGGCGGCCTGGGGCCGCCGATGCCCCGCCGGACAAGCCCGATCGCCTCGGCGGTCATTGCGGACAGGGCCCGACCCTGCTGTGCCCATGACGGAAACCACGCAACTCGAAGCCAAGGTGCTGCTGCTGGAGCATGAGCCGGAGCAGTACCGGCGGCTGTCCGACTTCTGCACGCAGGTGGGCCTCGTGGCGCTGCCGCGCTCGGCCGGCGATGCCTTGGCGACGCTCTCCCAGCACAAGGACCTCGGCGGCGTGCTGCTGGCGGAGAACCTGCCCTGCGACGGCCCCGACGGCCTGAGCCTGGCCCGCGCCATCCACCGCCTGCGGCCCGAGCTGCCCATCTTCCTGCGCCGCACCAGCGAACGCGTCCTGACGCCCGAGGAGCAGGCGACGCTGCGCCACGAGTGGAAGTCCGGCGAGATGGAGCCGCTGCGCGAGGCGGTGGAGCGGGCCATCTTCAGCCTTCGCTACCCGACCAGCCTGGTCAACGGCATCGTGCAGCTGACGTGCTCGGCCTTGAGCTCCATGTTCCCGAATGCGCAGGTGATGGCGGAGTCGCCCTATGTGGTGCACGACCGCATCATCCATGGCGAGGTGTCGACGCTCATCGCCATTGAAAGCACCTGGTGCCGCGGCTACATGATGCTGCAGACCGAGGAGACGGCCCTGCGCCAGGGCCTGCTGCAGGGCTTCGGCTACGAGGGCGTCGGCGGGGACCTGAACTTTCGCGAGCTCAACAACATGCTCGGCGAGACGACGAACCTGATCTGGGGCGCGTTCAAGAACCGCTACATCCCGCCCAAGGCCTTCGCGAACCAGCAGACCCAGGTGCCCATCGTGATCAACCACGAGCACAAGTACATCTCGTTCGGCTCGCAGGACCCGCAGCTGTGCATCCGCTACCAGCTGTCGGACCCGAAACGACCGGGCCTGCCGCCGCTGATGATCGTGCAGCGCTTCATCTTCAACCTGCACTGGTCGCCCGAGGAATTTGCCGAGTTCGATGCCGCCCCGCCCGATGTGGCCGCCACGGGCGAGCTCGAGCTCTTCTGAACAACGACTGACCGAAGAATCGCGAGGAGAACCCCGATATGGCCCACATTCTCGTGGTGGACGATTCCAGCACCATGCGAGAGATCGTCGCCAGCTTCCTGAGCAAGAACGGCTTCGAGGTGGCTGTCGCCACCGACGGCCGCGACGGCCTGCACCAGCTCCAGAAGGACCCCGGCATCAAGCTGGTGGTCAGCGACGTCAACATGCCCAACATGGACGGCCTGACCATGGCCGAGAAGATCCGGACCGAGCTCGGCAACAAGCAGGTGCGCATCGTGATGCTCACCACCGAGGACAACCAGACCATGCGCGAGCGCGGCAAGGTCATCGGCGTGACCGGCTGGATCGTCAAGCCGTTCAAGGGCGAGGCGGTGCTGGGGCCGTTCCGGAAGCTGTGCGGGATGGCGTGAGGCGCTGACGCCCATGAAAAAAGCCGCCCGAGGGCGGCTTTGTCTTGCGGAGGGCCAGGTCTTGCCCTCGCGACGTGGGCTTACAGCCCAGCTGCCGCACGCAGTGCTGCAGCCTTATCGGTTCGCTCCCAGGTGAACTCCGGCTCCTCGCGGCCGAAGTGGCCATAGGCGGCAGTCTTGGAGTAGATCGGACGCAGCAGATCCAGCATCTGGATGATGCCCTTCGGACGCAGGTCGAAATGCTCCTGCACCAGCTTGGCGATCTGCTCGTCAGGAATGACGCCGGTGCCTTCGGTGTAGACGGTCACGTTCATCGGGCGGGCCACGCCGATGGCATAGGCCACCTGGATCTGGCACTGGCGCGCCAGGCCGGCGGCGACGATGTTCTTGGCCACGTAGCGGGCCGCATAGGCCGCCGAACGGTCCACCTTCGTCGGATCCTTGCCCGAGAAGGCACCGCCACCGTGCGGGCAGGCGCCGCCGTAGGTGTCGACGATGATCTTGCGGCCAGTCAGGCCGCAGTCACCCTGCGGGCCGCCGATGACGAAACGGCCGGTCGGGTTGATCAGGTACTTCGTGTCCGGCGTCAGCCATTCCTTCGGCAGGACCGGCTTGATCAGCTCTTCGCGGATGGCCTCGTAGAAGGCATCGGTCATCTTGTCGCCCAGGCTCATCTCGGGCGAATGCTGGGTGGACAGCACCACGGTGTCGATGCTGTGCGGCTTGCCGTCCACATAGCGCATCGTGACCTGGCTCTTGGCGTCCGGGCGCAGGAAAGGCAGACGGCCGTCCTTGCGCAGCTGGGCCTGGCGCTCCACGAGGCGGTGGGCGTAGTAGATCGGCGCGGGCATCAGCTCGGGCGTCTCGTCGCAGGCGTAGCCGAACATCAGGCCCTGGTCGCCGGCACCTGTATTCAGGTGGTCGTCGCTGGCGTGGTCCACGCCCTGGGCGATGTCGTTCGACTGCTTGTCGTAGGCGACCAGCACCGCACAGCCCTTGTAGTCGATGCCGTACTCGGTGTTGTCGTAGCCGATGCGCTTGATCGTGTCGCGCGCGACCTGGATGTAGTCGACGTGCGCGTTGGTCGTGATCTCACCCGCGAGCACGACGAGGCCGGTGTTGCAGAGCGTCTCTGCCGCCACGCGGGAGCGCGGGTCCTGGGTGAAGATGGCGTCAAGAATGGCGTCGGAAATCTGATCCGCAACCTTGTCCGGGTGGCCTTCGGAGACCGACTCGGAAGTAAAGAGAAAATCGCTGTTCGCCACTTTTTTAAACTCCAGTTTGTTGATTCATCGGCGTTGCCGTGCTGGTGGAGTCAGGCGGCGAACGCTTTAGCGGCATTTGTGGAGCTTCTCAGCCCGGCGGTTCTTCCCATCGACTGATGAGTCCCGCATCGCCCCGCAAGTTGTCCAAGTTAACTCGGCGATCTGTTCATTATAGAAACATGCTCCTGCTGCGCCTGCTGTCTCGCTGTCCCCTGTGGTTTTTGCACGGCCTGGGCGCCGCCGTGGGGTGGCTCAGCTGGGCGCTGAGCCCGTCCTACCGCCGGCGCATCCGCGAGCACCGGGCCCTGGCCGGTCTGCACGGCTGGGCGGGCATGGGCGCCGTGGGGCAGGCGGGCCGGATGATCGCGGAGCTCCCCTGGCTGTGGCTGCGCGCCCCGGACCAGCTGCTCGGCGCCCGCGTGCGCTGGGAGGGCGAGCAGCACATCCTCGCCGTGCCGCCGGGGCGGGGGCTGATCTTCCTCACGCCGCACATGGGCTGCTTCGAGGTCACGGCGCAGGCCTATGCCGAGCACTTCGCGGCCAGCCACGGCGCGATCACCGTGCTCTACCGCCCCGCGCGCAAGCCATGGATGCGCGAGATCGTCGCCGCCTCGCGCCAGCGCCCCCACCTGGACACGGCACCGGCCACGCTGTCCGGCGTGCGCCAGATGCTGCGCGCGCTGCGCCAGGGGCAGGCCGTCGGCTTGCTGCCGGACCAGGTCCCGCCGCAGGGGCAGGGCGTCTGGGCGCCGTTCTTCGGCCGGCCCGCATACACGATGACGCTGGCTCAGCGCCTCGCCCTGCAGACGGGCGCCGCGGTGGTCCTGGTCTGGGGCGAGCGGCTGTCCTGGGGGCGGGGTTATGTGGTGCATGTGCGACCCGGACCTCAGATCCCGGCCGATTCCAGTCCAGAATGCGCGGCCGAGCTCATCAACCAGTCCATGCAAGCCTTGATCCTGGAAGCGCCCGACCAGTACCTCTGGGGCTACAACCGCTACAAATCGCCCCGCGAGGGCGGCCTGGCATGAGCGCCCGCCTGCTGATCGGCCTGCTGTGGCTGCTGCATTTCCTGCCGCTGACCGTGCTGGCCGCGCTGGGCCGTGGCCTCGGGCGGCTGCTGTGGTGGCTGGCACGCCGACGCCGCCACATCGCGCTGCGCAATCTCGAGCTCTGCTTCCCGGAACTGACGCCGGCCGAGCGCGAGGCGCTGGCCCGCGAGCACTTCGCCATGGTGGGCCGCAGCCTGCTGGAGCGCGGCCTGCTGTGGTTCGCCTCCGCCGAGCGGCTGCAGCGCATGATCCGCATCAAGGGCAACATCCAGCTGGCCGAGCAGACCCCTGGCGCGATGATGTGGCTGCTGCCGCATTTCGTGGGGCTGGAGTGGGTCGGCCCGGCCCTCATGCTCAACCAGAAGCGGCCCGGCGTGGACGTCTACCAGCCGCAGAGCAACGCGGTGATCGACGCCCAGATCCTGGCCGGGCGCTCACGCTTCGGCACGACGGCCTTCGTGGACCGGCACGACGGCATCCGCCCCGTGCTGCGCCTGATCAAGCAGGGCTACGCCTTCCTCAATGCGCCGGATCTGGACCACGGCGAGAAGGACTCCGCCTTCGTGCCCTTCTTCGGCGTCCCCGCCTGCACGCTGCTGGCCCCGGGCCGCATGGCGGCGAGCCAGGGCATGGTCGTGCAGCCGCTGGTGGTGACGATGCTGCCGGGGGGGCAGGGTTACGAGGTCGAGGCCTGCGAGCCCATTCCCGGCTACCCGAGCGACGACCCACTGGCCGATGCCCGCACGGTCAACGCCTGGCTCGAGGCACGCGTGCGCCGCCACCCGGCGCAGTACTTCTGGGTGCACAAGCGCTTCAAGACGCGCCCGCCCGGCGAGCCGCCGATGTACTGACGCACGGATAATGGCCGCATGAAGCTGCGATTCACCAAGATGCAGGGCGCGGGCAATGACTTCGTGGTCATCGACGCCACCCGCGAGCCCCTGCGCCTCGACGCCACCCAGATCCGCCACCTGGGCGACCGCCGCTTCGGCGTCGGCTGCGACCAGATCCTCGTGATCGAGGCGAGCGACGAGCCCGGCGTGGACTTCCGCTACCGCATCTTCAACAACACGGGCGACGAGGTCGAGCACTGCGGCAACGGCGCGCGCTGCTTCGTGCGCTACGTGTCCGAGAAGGGCCTGACCGACAAGCGCAGCGTCCGGGTCCGCACGATGAACAAGCTCCTCGAGCTGCACCTGCGCGACGATGGCCGGGTCAGCGTCGACATGGGGGCGCCGATCTTCGAGCTGGCCCAGGTGCCGTTCAATCCCGACGCCCTCGATGTCCGCCGCGAAGGCGCGCTGGACCTGTGGCAGCTGCCCCTGGCCGATGGGGACACCTGCGACGTGGCCGTGCTGTCCATGGGCAACCCGCACGCCGTGCAGCGCGTGGCCGATGTGGACCATGCGCCGGTGCTGCAGCGCGGTCCGCAGGTCGAGAGCCATTCGGCCTTTCCGCGCCGGGTCAACGCCGGCTTCCTGCAGGTCGTCGATCGCAGCCACGTGAAGCTGCGCGTCTTCGAGCGCGACGCCGGCGAGACGCTGGCCTGCGGCACCGGCGCGTGCGCGGCCGTGGTGGCCGGCATCCGCCTGGGCTGGCTGGACGAGGCCGTGGAAGTGCAGACGCGCGGCGGCCCGCTGCGCATCGAATGGGCGGGCCTGAGCCAGGGCCTCGACGCGCCGGTCTGGATGACCGGCCCGGCCCAGACCGTGTTTGAAGGAGAGATCTCGCTGTGAGCACCCAAGACAACGCCCCGCAGGGCCTGACCGAACAGGACATCGCCCAGTACCTGCTGCGCAACCCCGGCTTCTTCCAGCGCCACGCCGAGCTGTTGGCCAGCGTGCAGCTGAGCCACCCCCACGGCCAGCGCGCCGTGAGCCTGCAGGAGCGCCAGGCCGAGATGCTGCGCGAGAAGATCAAGGGCCTCGAGCACAAGCTGATCGAGATGATCCGCAACGGCCAGGAGAACGTCGCCATCGCCGACCGCCTGCACGCCTGGACGCTCAGCCTGATGCTCACCGCCGACCCGGCCGCGCTGCCCGAGGTGCTGCTGCACGAGCTGCGTCACCACTTCCTGATCCCCGCAGCAGCCTTGCGCCTGTGGGGCCTGGACGCGCGCCACGCCGCGGCCGACTACGCACAGGCCGTCAGCGACGACGTGCGCAGCTTCGCGTCGAGCCTGGCCCAGCCCTACTGCGGCGTGAACAGCGGCTTCGAGGCCGTGCGCTGGCTGGGCGAGGACGCCTCGATCGCCTCGCTGGCCCTCGTGCCCCTGCGCCGCCATGCGGCCGATGAGCCCTTCGGCCTGCTGCTGCTGGGCTCGCCCGATCCCACGCGCTACACGGCCGAGATGGGCACCGAGTTCCTGCAGCGCATCGGCGAGCTTGCCGGCGCGGCGCTGGCGCGGCTGCTGGCCGATGGCCCCGTCGCAGCCTGAGCGCGACGCCGGCCCGGCGCCGCTGCCCGAATCGCAGCGGCGCTACCTCGAGCACCTGCGCGTCGAGCGCCGCCTCGCGCAGCGCACGCTGATCCTCTACGAACACGCGCTGCGCCGCCTCTGCCAGCTGGCCGAGGAGGCCGGCGTGGCGCTGGAGCGCGTCGGCGTGGCGCAGGTCCGCCGCTGGGTGGCGCGCCTGCATGGGCAAGACCTGTCCCCGCGCAGCCTCGCGCTGATGATGTCCGCGTGGCGGAGCTGGTACCGCTGGATGGGCCACCAGGGGCTGGTCGAGCTCAATCCCGTCGACGGCCTGCGTGCGCCGCGCGGCGCCAAGCCGCTGCCCAAGGCGCTGTCGGTGGACGATGCCGTGCAGCTGGCCGCCCACCGCGACGAGGCGGCCGACCCCGTGCGCGAGGCCTGTGACGCCGCGCTGGTGGAGCTGCTCTACAGCTGCGGCCTGCGGGTGAGCGAGCTGGTGGGCCTGGACGTGGTCCCGGGCGCCTCGGCCCGGGGCTGGCTCGACCTCGACGCCGCCGAGGCCCACGTGCTGGGCAAGGGCAGCAAGCAGCGCCTCGTGCCCATCGGGCGGGCGGCGCTGGAGGCCGTTCGGGCCTGGCTGCAATGCCGGGGCGAGTGGCTCGCGGCCGGCAGCACCGAGCGGGCCCTCTTCATCGGACCGCGCGGCGGCCGCCTGGGCGCCACGCAGGTGCGCCAGCGCCTCAGCCTGCGCGCGCAGGCGGCGGGCTCGCCCACGCACGTGCACCCGCACATGCTGCGGCACTCCTTCGCCTCGCATGTGCTGCAGTCCAGCGGGGACTTGCGCGCCGTCCAGGACCTCCTCGGCCACGCCAACATCAGCACCACGCAGGTCTACACCAAGCTGGATTTCCAGCACCTTGCGAAGGTGTACGACGCCGCGCACCCCCGCGCCCGCAAGCGTTGACCGCAGGGCCGGCAGGGCCGCAAAACCCTGGTATGGTCGGCGCCCATGTCTGCGCCGCGTCTTTCCCTTGATTCCCTGCTGCCACGCCTGCTGTGCCTGAGCCTGGCCGCCGCCTTCTCCAGCAGCCACGCCCAGGTGGCGGACCCGGCGCCGCTGGTGCCCAGTGCCGCTCGCCCGCTCAACTGGGAGATGAGCTGGACGCCGCTGCGCACCAAGGAGGGCGGGCGCATGGCCCTGGCCGGCGGCAGCGCACTGCTGGCGGTCAACGAGGACTGGGGCCTGGGCCCCACGGTCTATGCCTCGGCCAAGGGCAATTACGGCGGCATCTTCATGCTCGGCATCACCGGGCAGCGCCGCTGGCGCCTGGGCACCAACACGCACCTGGCCGCGGGACTCTTCGTGGGCGGCGGCGGCGGGCTGAGCTCCGATGTCCTGCGCTTCGGCGGCGGCCTGATGTGGCGCCCGGAGCTGTCCATCCGCACGGAGGCGGGCCCCTGGTACAGCGGCCTCGGGCTCTCCCGGGTCATGGTGCCCGGCGGCAATATCGCGGACACCCAGATCAACTTCATGATCGGCCGGCAGTCGATGTTCCATTCCTTCGACCCCTCGGCCGGCGGACGCATCGGCACCTCGGGCGACCGCGGCGGGCTGGGCTTTGACGAGATGTCACTCACGGCGGGCGGGTACGCGCCGTCCAAGTCGATCCGCCGCCGCAGCGGCATCCTGATGGACCGCAAGGTCGGGCTCGCCGGCGCTTCGCTGCGCCAATACATCTCGCCCAGTGCCTGGTGGGGCCTGGAGGCGGCCGGCGGGGCCAAGGGGGGCGCTGACGGCTACATGGAAGTGCTGGCCAATCTCGGCCAGGACTGGGCCATCGGCAGCACGGGGCTGCGGGTCGGCGGCCAGGCGGCGCTCGGCCTCGCCGGCGGCGGTGACGTCGATACCGGCAGCGGCTGGTTGATGAAGGTCGGCCCGACGCTGCGCTGGCAGTCCGCGAGCGGCTGGGGCTGGCGCGTGGATGCGGGCTGGGCTCAGTCGCGCGGCGCCTTCCATGCGCCCTATGCCCGCTTCAGTCTCGACATGCCCCTGGAGCCAGTGCTGCGGCGCCAGCAGCCGGGGGCCCTCCAGACGGGCACGGTCGAGGAGCAGGGCTGGCTGGTGAGCGTGCAGCGTGTGCGCCAGGTGCCGTTCAAGGATGGCAGCCACCAGGACATCACCCAGATGGGTCTCATCATGACGCGCGGCCTCGGGGAGCATCTCTACGGCCTGGCGCAGGCCGGGACGGCGGTGCAGGGCAAGGCCGGCGCCTATGCCTATGGTCTGCTGGGGGCCGGGCTGCGCACGCAGCCCTTCGGCGACGGGCGCTGGCGCGTGGGTGCCGAGGTCTTGGCCGGTGCGGGCGGCGGCGGCGGCGTTCAACTGGGCGGCGGTGCCTTGCGCCAGACCGAAATCTGGGCGCAATGGCAGGGCCAGGGCGACCTCAACCGCCTGCGCCTGCGCGCCGGCCTGGGCCAGTGGGGCAGCCTGCGCGGCCGGGGTGGGGACAGCACGCAACTGAATCTGGCGGTCGGCTACGCCTGGGGCAATCTCTGACCGGAGCGGCGCGGCGACAATACGCGCCATGAAAGTCATTCGTCTCAGAGCCGGCAAGGAGCGTTCGCTGCTGCGCCGCCATCCCTGGGTCTTCCAGGGTTCCGTGGAAAAGGGCAAGGCCGACGCCGGTGAAACCGTGCGGGTGGAGTCCGACAGCGGGCAGTTCCTCTGCTGGGCCTCCTTCAGCCCCAGCTCGATGATTCGCGTGCGTGCCTGGAGCTTCGACGAGGCCGAGCGCATCGACGCCGACTTCTTCGACCGCCGCGTCCGCACGGCCATCGCCGTCCGCGAGCGCATGCCCATCGTCTCGAATGCGCGCCGGCTGATCCACGGCGAGGCGGACGGCCTGCCCGGGCTGATCGTCGACCGCTACGACGACACGCTGGTGGCGCAGTTCCTGTCCGCCGGCACCGAGCGCTGGAAGGACACCATCGCCGACAGCCTGCTGGCGGCCACGGGCCTCACGCGCCTCTTCGAGCGCTCGGATTCCGGCGTGCGCCAGCTCGAGGGCCTGCCGCCCGTCACCGGCTGGCTGCGCGGCGAGGGCCACACCGAGCTGACCATCGAGGAGCATGAGTGGAAGCTCACCCTCGACGTGCAGGAAGGTCACAAGACCGGCTACTACCTCGACCAGCGGGACAACCGCAAGAAGTTCGCCGAGACCGTGCGCCAGTACGGTCTGCAGCGGGTGCTCAATTGCTACTGCTACACCGGCGGCTTCTCCGTGGCGGCGCTGGCCGGCGGTGCGGCCGAGGTGACCAGCGTGGATTCGTCTGCGCCGGCCCTGGCCCGCGCGAGCGCCCATGTGTCGCTCAACGGCTTCGACCCGGCCCGCCACACCGCCCTCGACGCCGACGTCAACCAGACGCTGCGCGACTTCCTCAAGCAGGGCCGCACCTTCGATGCCATCGTGCTGGATCCGCCCAAGTTCGCGCCCACCGCCGCGCACGCGGAGCGGGCGGCCCGGGCCTACAAGGACATCAACCGCCTCGCCTTCAAGCTGCTGGAGCCGGGCGGCGTGCTGTTCACCTTCTCCTGCTCGGGCGGGGTCGGGCCGGAGCTCTTCCACAAGATCGTGGCGGGCGCCGGCATGGACGCCAACGTCGACGGCTTCATCCTCGACCGCGTGGGCGCCACGCCGGACCACCCGCAGACCATCTGCTTCCCGGAGGGCGAGTACCTCAAGGGCCTGCTGCTGCTGAAGCGCTGAGCCAACAAGGAAGGGTGACCCCTAGGAAGGGGACAAGACGATTCGGGGTATACCTGCGGCCCGCGCCCGAAAAGAGCGCCTTTTCGTGAAGCAGATCACGAAGAGGCGCCATTCAGAGGTCTCACGGAGCGCGAGTCATCTCGAGGGAATATTCATGAAAGTCTTGTCTTCTTTGGCGCTGGCGCTGCTGAGCGCCGGTGCGATGTCGTCGGCCCAGGCGCTGACGCCCGTCACGTCCTTCGGCCCTGATCTGGTGCCGCTGACCGGCAATACCAGCGGTCCTGAGGACTGGCGCTTCCTGCCGGGCCAGAGCTTCAACGGCGTGCCGGGTGCGCTGGATGGCGTCGCGATGCTGAACTTCCAGACCCGCAGCGGCGACACCTACGCCTGCTCGGGCTCCCTGCTGGCAGGCGGCCAGTACGTGCTGACGGCCGCTCACTGCGCGGACGACTTCGTGAGCATGAAGGTGGACTTCGGCTGGGCCGGCGGCGCCTCCAAGGTGTCGCGGACGGTGGCGGCCGGCAATGCCATCGTGCATTCCGGCTGGACCGGCCGGCTGGACACCGGGGCCGACATCGCTCTGCTCCGCCTGGACCGCGCCGTCACGACCATCAAGGGCTACCAGCTCAGCACGACGCTGGACGTGGGCAAGGACATCCTGGTGGCCGGCTACGGCACCACGCAGGTCGGCAATGCCCCGGACGACACGAACTGGAAAGACTGGAAGTTCGGTCACTACGCCTGGAACCGCATCGACGTCGACAGCCAGACCTTCAACAAGGAACTCGGCACGGTCTTCAAGGGCTGGTACAACCCCGAGAACTACAAGCACGGCGTGACCTATATGTCGGACTTCGACAGCGGTCTGGACGACAACAACACGCTGCAGATCTTCGCCGACGGCATCGGCACCGCGCTGTGGAGCAGCGACCGCGGCCATGGCAAGGACGAAGGCATGATTGCCGGCGGCGACTCCGGCGGGGGCGACTTCGTCTGGGACGGCACGCAGTTCCTCCTGACCGGCGTGCACAGCTGGGGCTGGGAAGCCTGCTACAAATTCGGCCTGGATTGCGACGCGGCCTATGGCAATACCGCCAGCTACGGCGACCTCTCCGGCTCGACCGCGGTCTACTCGCACCTGAACTGGATCCGGCAGCAGATGGGCGTTCCCGAGCCGGGCAGCGCCGCGCTGGCTGTGCTCGCCCTGTTCGGCCTCAGCGCCGTGCGCCGCCGTCAGCGCGGCTGATCCATCGCCCGCTGATGAAGCAACGGCCCTGCGGGGCCGTTTTTCATGGGGCCTTGCCTACGGCGCCGGCAGGTGCAGGCGTGGTGAGAACTTCGCCCGATGCACGCTGAAGAAGGCCTTCACGTTACGCACATTGCTGTCCGCGCTGTAGAGGCCCTGCACGAGCTGGTGATAGGCCGCCATGTCCGGCACCTGGACGATGAGCACGAAATCCGGCCCGGGGGACACCTGGTAGCACTGCTGCACCTCGCTGCGGGCCACCGCCAGCGTCTGGAAGGCCGCGATGGCCTCGGCAGTCTGGCGCTCCAGCGTGATCTCGACGATGGCGATCAGCCCCGCTCCCAGCTGCGCCGGATTCAAGATGGCCACCTGCTGCTCGATCACGCCCAGCTCCCGCAGCCGCTTCACCCGGCGCAGGCAGGTGGCCGGGGACACCGCCGCCCGGCGCGCAAGGTCCAGGTTGGACAGCGAAGCGTCCTCCTGCAGCACCCCCAGGATGCGGTGATCGGTGGCGTCGAGCTGAATCAAAATTTCAAATTGAAGTGACTGATGATCAAATTGATCTTATCTGGCATTCGGTGAAATTTATGGTCATTTGCTTGTGAAATTTGATCGCACATGCCAATGGCCCCCTCCTAGGATTCGCTCCCATCGCAGCCCGGTGGGTTGCACCAGCGGAGGAAACATTCATGTGTGGCATCGTCGGCGCCGTCTCGAAGCGCAATATCGTCCCCATCCTGATCGAGGGCCTGAAGCGCCTGGAATATCGGGGCTATGACTCCTGCGGCGTGGCCGTGCATCAGGACGGCGAACTGCGCCGCGCCCGCAGCACCTCGCGCGTGGCCGAGTTGCACAGCCAGACCGCCGAGGACGGCATTGCCTCGGGCACCGGCATCGCCCACACCCGCTGGGCCACCCATGGCGTGCCGGCCGTGCACAACGCCCACCCGCATTTCTCGCACGGCGCCCATGCCGCCGACGGCGCCGCGGGCCGCATCGCCCTGGTGCACAACGGCATCATCGAGAACCACGACGAGCTGCGCGCCGAGCTCAAGGCCCGCGGCTATGCCTTCCATAGCCAGACGGACACCGAGGTCATCGCCCACCTGATCGACCACGTCTACCAGGGCGACCTGCTGGAGGCCGTGCAGCAGGCCGTGCAGCGCCTGAAGGGCGCCTATGCCATCGCGGTGTTCAGCCGTGACGAGCCGCACCGCGTCGTCGGCGCCCGCGAGGGCTCGCCGCTGGTGCTGGGCGTCGGCACGGAAGAGGGCCAGGGCGAATGCTTCCTGGCGTCCGACGCCATGGCGCTGGCCGGTGTGACCGACCAGATCGTCTACCTGGAAGAGGGGGACGTCGTGGACATGCAGCTGGGCCGCTACTGGATCACGCATCGTGTGGGCGAGAGCACCCGCTTCGAGACGGTCCAGCGCGAAGTCCGCACCGTGCACGCCCACAGTGGCGCCGCCGAGCTGGGCCCGTACCGCCACTACATGCAGAAGGAGATCTTCGAGCAGCCCGTGGCCATTGCCAACACGCTGGATGCCGTGACCAGCATCAGCCCCGAGATCTTCGGTGACGGCGCCTACGGCGTCTTCAAGGAGATCGACTCCGTGCTGATCCTGGCCTGCGGCACGAGCTACTACGCCGGCTCGACGGCCAAGTACTGGCTCGAGAGCATCGCCAAGATCCCGACCAGCGTCGAGATCGCCAGCGAGTACCGCTACCGCGACAGCGTGCCCAACCCGCGCACGCTGGTCGTGACCATCAGCCAGAGCGGCGAGACGGCCGACACGCTGGCCGCGCTCAAGCATGCGCGTGCCCAGGGCATGACGCACACCCTGACCGTCTGCAACGTCTCCACGAGCGCCATGGTGCGCGAGTGCGAGCTGGCCTTCATCACCCGCGCCGGCGCCGAGATCGGCGTGGCCTCGACCAAGGCCTTCACCACGCAGCTGGTCGGTCTCTTCCTGCTGACGCTGGCGCTGGCCCAGACCCGCGGCCACCTGAGCGAGGCCCAGGAGGCCGAGCACCTGAAGGCCCTGCGCCACCTGCCCGTCGCCGTGCAGGCCGTCGTCGCCCTGGAGCCGCAGGTCATCGCCTGGAGCGAGGAGTTCGCCCGCAAGGAGAACGCCCTGTTCCTGGGCCGCGGCCTGCACTACCCCATCGCCCTGGAAGGCGCGCTGAAGCTCAAGGAAATCAGCTACATCCACGCCGAGGCCTATCCTGCCGGTGAGCTCAAGCATGGCCCGCTGGCGCTCGTGACCGCCGAGATGCCCGTCGTGACCGTGGCCCCGAACGATGCGCTGCTGGAGAAGCTCAAGAGCAATATGCAGGAAGTGCGCGCCCGTGGCGGTGAGCTCTTCGTGTTCGCCGACAGCGACACCCGCATCGAGAGCGAGCAGGGCCTCCACGTCATCCGCATGCCCGAGCACTACGGCGCCCTGAGCCCCATCCTGCACGTCATCCCCCTGCAGCTGCTGGCCTATCACACCGCCTGCGCGCGCGGCACGGACGTGGACAAGCCGCGGAATCTGGCGAAGAGTGTGACGGTGGAGTGATGGGTCAATTCAGCGTCTATTGCTGTTTCTGGAAATTAAAGTCGTAAACAGGCAATTAAAGTCGTAAACACGGGCTGAGTCTCCATGCGGCCTGGCGACCGAAAGCCGGATTGCGGGAACAAGCTCGTCCCTGCGGCCGGTGCCGAACGCCTGCACCGGGAGCTGCTTCAGTGGCTCCCGGGCGAGACCCTCTTCAGCCTTGTCAGCCGGCTCCACCGCCTGTGGGGCCATCGAACGGCAGATCAAACGGCGGACGTCCTGTTCGGGCGTCGTCGGCAGGGCTATCAGCACGACTTCTCGAGCGGCCTGCATGAGTTCGAGCAGAACACGGCAGGACTGCTCGGCGACGTCAAGTCCATCGCGCTCGAGCGAACCCTTCTTCGCTTCTACCGCCCTTTCCTGAGTCCCGCCAAACTGGATGAAGCCATCGCGGCGATGGCCAGCTCGTCAGTGGCGCATCTCAAATTCCGCCTGGGACTTCTGACGAGCCGCTTCCGAGCGCATCACCCGCTGAAGGCATGCCCTGCGTGCATCGCCGAAGACATCGCTACCTACGGATGGGCTTGGTGGCATTTGGATCACCAGTACCCCGGGGTCTGGGTCTGCTTGACGCATGGCGAACGCCTGCTGGAATCCGCAACCAAGACCAATGGCGTGGCGCGATTCCAGTGGCAGTTGCCGACGCTCAATAGACAACACGCTTGGCTGCCCAGGAGTGAAACACCGCGCCATGACGCCGACGAAGGCCTATCCCGGCTCGGCAAACTTGTCGTCGAGCTGATCGAACAGCGCGAAGTGCTGCACTTGGATGGCGAGGTGCTCAAGCGCATCTATCGCCAGAAACTCATCGCCCGAGGGTTGGCGTCAACCAGTGGTCGGCTGAAACTGGCAGTTGCCGCACAAGACTTCCTCGAGCACGTGCGGCCACTGAGGGCTACGCAGGAGCTGATGGCGTTGCCGCGGAACCTGGACGAGTCAAGGATTCAGCTGACGAGCATGCTCCGTGTAGATCGAGTGGGAGCCCACCCGCTGCGTCACTTAGTGATGATTGACTGGCTGGTCGGGTGACCTGCCCCCTCCCAGCCGTACCAACGTAAAGGTAGTGAAGTCCGTCAACCAGGAGAATGACGGACATGAAGAAGAGCAGATTCACCGAGGAGCAGATCATTGGCTTCCTCAGGCAGGCCGAG
>JAYRMR010000010.1:0-109261 GCA_041912595.1 Burkholderiaceae bacterium | reverse complement strand
CATGGTGATCACTCCTCACACCCCCGCCCAGCTGTGGATATCTCGGGCAGGGTAGGTTGAACACCTGGGTCAAATTTCGGTCGGCAGAACCCTCGCGGGTGGGTCAAATTTCAGTCGGCGTCAACACCCTGTGATCATGGGGTGCTTTCTCGTTGTCTACGGCTTCAGCTGGCGGCGGGCGGCTGCAGCGGCTCACCAAAGCCGCGCACCAGCGCCACCACCTCGTCGAGTTGGTGTTGATTGGGGAAGACGCCGCCCAGGCCCTCGGCATGCAGGGTATTGAACGGTGCGTCGAAGAGCTGCGCCACGGCAATGGCGCCGAACTGGCGGATGTGGTCCTTGAGCATGCCAAGGAAGCGGAGCTGCTGACTGCTTAGTGCGTGGGATTGGGCGAAGGCTGTGAACTTGGCTTCGACGGCCTCGTGGTCCAGGCCGACGATGGCGCGCAGGATGCGCGCCAAGGGGATGGCGGTGTCGGGATAGAACTCGCGCAGCGTGGCCAGATCCACATCGGGGTTGCGCGTGTGGAGCAGGCTGTTGAGCTTGTCCAGTTCGTCCTGGGTGATGGCTTCGCCGTTCCGCACCTTGACCAGCACCGGGTCGCTTTCAAACAAGGGCTCCAGCGCGGCCTGTACCGCCTTGCGGAAGATGACGAAGTCCACGTCCTTGATCTTGGAGGGGCGGACGTGGACCTGGTACTCGGCCTCGTCCTCGCGAACGTCGAGCACGGCTGTCGGCATCGGAGGCGGCAGGATTGGCGCTTCGGCCAGGGCCATCACATCACGCAGGGCCGCGCGCAGCTTGTCCAGGTCGGCAAAGCTGGGCGATTGCCAGAAGGCGTCGGAGCGCAAGGACTTCAACTCGTCGGCTTTGGCTCGCACCGGATTGAGATGTGGCGGCAGGCGCTCTACCCATTCCAGGATCTCGGCCCGATACGGGTTGGGCTTGGCAGGGTCTGCAATCGCTGCAGCCTGGGCCTTGCCCAACAGAAGATCCCAGCGCAGGGCATCTCCCTCGCCGCGCACATCGACGGCGCTCATCAGCGGCGCGACCGTGTCGATCAGCAGCTGTCGCGTGACAGGCGCGAACTGGTGAATCAGCTTTGCATCGCGCGCTTGCTGCACGGCTTGCCAGTTCTCGCGCACGGCGATTGCACCGTCAGGCAAAGCGGCGGCGTCTTGCTGGATCTGCTGGGCCAAGAGTTCGAAGGCGGCCAGGTCGGAACGGGCCAGGGCCAGTGCGGCGAGTTCGATGCGAGCTTCGTAGCGGCGCTGGGTCAGGGGCTTGGGCGTGGAGGGCTCGACCTCCTCGGCGTTGAGCTCGTGGAACTCGAAGTTGTTCCAGTGATCGAAGATCAGGAACTCGCTCTTGTCCTTGCCGGGGCCGAAGAGGTTTTTGCACAGGCGGGTGCCGCGACCAATCATTTGCCAGAACTTGACCTTGCTCTTGACTGGTTTGGCGAAGACGAGGTTGACCACCTCAGGCACGTCAATGCCCGTGTCCAGCATGTCCACCGAGATGGCAATGCGCAAATCGCCGTTGGGCTCCTTGAACCGGTCGATCAGCTCCTCGGCTCGAGGCTCCTTAGAGTGGATGACTCGGCAGAACTTGCCAGCGAACTGCGGGTACATCTCGTCGAACAGTTCGGCCAGCAGACGGGCGTGGTCGATGTTGCGCGCGAAGACGATGCTCTTACCAGGGAGCTGACCGTCGGCATCGCGCAGGCCGTTGTCCATCAGGTTGCGCAGGATGACGCGATTGGTGTCCTTGTTGAAGACGGCGTCGTCAATCTCCTTGGCATCGAAGTCCAGGGCGTTGGGGTCGATGCCTTGATCCTCGAGCTGGGCGATCTGCTCATCGGTCAGGTGCGCGGCCTTGATACCGTCGCGCAGGAACTTGGTGGTGTGCGCGACGACACGGAACGGCACGAGCTTTCGATCGGCAATGGCCTGTTCCAGCGGGTAGTTGGCGGTGGGCAGCTTGTAGTCGCACCCGAACAGGCGGCAGGTGCTGCGGCTGACCATCTCGATTGGCGTGGCGGTCAGGCCCACCTGGATGGCGTCGAAGTACTTGAAGAGGTCGCCGTAGAGGTTGTAGATGGAGCGGTGCGACTCGTCGGCAATGATCAGATCGAAGAAGCCGGCGTCGAACGACTCATAGTCGTTGATCAGCCCTTGGTAGATGCCGATGTAGATGCGCGCATCCATCTTGCCCACGTCGTTGGCCTGGCCAATGACGTAGATGGGCTCTTGGACGAAGTCGTTGAAGGCGTTCTTGGCCTGCTTGCGAAGTTCCTTGCGGTCGCACAGGAACAGCACGCGCTTGACCCAGCGGGCTTCGATCAGCAGCTTTGCCAGGGCGATGGCGACGCGGGTCTTGCCTGTGCCGGTGGCCTGAACCACCAGGGCACGGCGGTGGCGCTGCGTGAAGCGTTCGGCGACACGTGTGATGCTTTCGAGCTGATGCAAGTAGCCGGCGATGTTGGGGTCGGGCCGAACGTCTTTCAGCAGGTCCAGCTTCTCCTTGCGTTGGAAGCCTACGCGGTACTGCAGCGTGTCCTTGGAGAAGAAGCCGAACACCGAGCGAGGCGGGTAGCCGCCGGCGTCGTCCCACACCCAGATGTCGTGACCGTTGGTATAGAAGATCATCGGCCGCTGACCGTGCACCTTCTCCAGCGCGTCTGCATACAGCTTGGCTTGCTCCTGGCCGGCGCGCGCGTCGACGAGCGTCTTCTTGGCTTCGACAACCGCCAGAGGCTTGCCGTTGTCGTCCCAGAGCACGTAGTCACAATAACCCTTGCCGGTGGCGGTGGGCTGGTGCGGGACTTCGACCTCCTGGCCCACCGAATCGCTGCTGACGGTGCCAGGCGGCACATCCCAGCCGGCCATGCGCAGGTCCCGATCAATCAGCCATTTGCGGGTGTTGTCCTCCGTGAAGCGCAGCTGGCTGGCAGCCTGGGCCGAGGCTTGGCTGACCAGTTGCAGCGCTTGCGCGGTGGGCGGCGCGCTGGCGGCAGCCGTAGGCACGGCAAGACGATCAGCGGCACGCAGTGCAGCCAGCTCCTCCAGCGCCTGCTTCAGCCGCTGTTCTTTGAGGCTGTTCTCTTCGGCCAGCGCCTTGGCCTTGCGTTTGAACTCGGCCTTGCTGTCGATGCCTTCTACCGGAGGTTGCTTGAACTCGGAGAAGTCCTCGACCTTGCCGCCGAGGAAGGTCACATGGAGCCACCGTGCGAGCTGCCAGGCCTCCTGTACGCATCGGACGGCATCTGCGGCCTCGACGTCTTCGCCATGGGCGCCGCGGTTGCCCAGACGACGCAGCAGGTGGAGCTTGTCGAGAACCAGGGGTTGGGCGATGGCCTTGAAGCTGGCGTTGTGCAGCAGATCCACGAAGTTGGACTGCGGGACGCGTTCGAGCTTGAGCTTCAGATAGAGCCGGTCGACGAGCCGTTCGGCAAAGTTGCGCAGCTTGACCAGCGCGCTCTCTGGGTCGGTGTGCGCGTAGTGCTCCGCGTACCCGCCCATGTTGGCGAGCTCCGGGTAGGCCGCGCGCAGCGGCTCAAAGTTCAGCGATTTGATGTCTTGCATCGACATCTGGCTGGCTCTCGGGGCATTCATGCCTCTTGTATTGCGAAAGCCGTGCCAGCCTCCCCTAGTCGTGTTGTTCCTGCGTTTCCAGCCCCAAGCGCTTCATCCAGTTGCCTAAGGTCTGATGATTAGCGAAGCCGAGCATCTTGGCGGCGGCGGTCTTTCGGTCACCGGTTTGCTTGAGTGCTTTGGTAATGTAGTCGCGTGAGACGTCGTCCAAAAGTTCTTGCAAATCAAAGCTTTGCGTCAGTGGGCGGCTGAAAGGGCTTTGGTCGGCCGGCTGGATTTGGAGCAGGGCGGCCTGCAGGTCTTCCGCCTGAATGACGGGAGTGGAAGACCAGATCGCAGCCCTTAGAAGCGTGTGGTAAAGCTCTCGGATGTTGCCCGGCCAAGGATGTTGCGAGAGAAGATTTTTTGCGCCGGAGGAAAATTTCTTCTCTTGCGCTTCTGGCTTGCCCTGCGCGTCGGCGTTGATCTGGGCCAGAAACGCGTCTGCGAGCAGGGCAATGTCGCCATCGCGCTCCCGAAGCGGTGGGAGGCGGAGGATGCCGACGGCCAAGCGGTGGAACAGGTCTTCTCGGAACCGACCTGCGGCAACATCCGCTGCCAAATCTCGGTGTGTCGCGGCAATGACCCGAACATCGACCTTGACTGGCTTTGAGTCACCGAGCGGCGTCACTTCCTTGGCCTGCAGGGCGCGTAGAAGTCGCACCTGGGTTTCGAGGGGGAGATCGCCAATCTCGTCCAGGAATAGGGTGCCGCCGCTAGCCTCCTTGAAGTGCCCCTTGCGAGCGGCAACTGCACCAGTGAACGCCCCCTTCACATGACCGAAGAGTTCGGAGCTGGCCAGCTCAGGCGAGATGGCTCCGCAATTGACGGCAACGAAGGGCTTGCCAGCGCGCTCGCTGGCGGCGCAGATGGCTTCAGCGAAGAGTTCCTTGCCCGTGCCGGTCTCGCCGAGAATAAGGACGGGGACATCATGGGCGGCGATCCGACGGGCGAGCAGCACCTGCTGACGCACAGCGTCACTCTGATGAAGGATCTTGCTGAACTCTGGAGTGCCCTCCGTAGGGCCTTGGGCCAATCGCTCAATTCGTTCCGCACTGCGCTGCAGGAACTCGGGCAGGAAGTCGTTGGCCAGGTCGAACGAGAAGTCCACCGACTCCAGGCCATGTTCCTTCGAGGTCTGGATCAATTTGGCAGGGAAGCGAGTCTTCGCCAACATGATCCAGATCGCGGCCATGGCGGGAGTGCCAGGGCTCAGGTGAAAGGTGAGTTCGATGTCGGGTCGAGGAAGGCCAAGGTCCTTGAGGTGTTTGCTGACCTCGTCATAGATTGACGCGTAGTCGATCGGGCTACGAAGGCAGATCTGCTGCAGGTCCACAGCAGCGTCCTCGTAGCCGCAGCGCTGCTCCAGCCAAGCACAGTAGGCGGCACTGCGCTCATGCGGGTAATTGGTCAGCAGGCAGACTCGATCAAACCTCGGTGCGTGGGTTAGCGCCGTCGCGATGGGTCCATCCCCCGAGGCGGACGCACCTTCGGAGGCCTGGTGGTCGGCGTTGCCGATCCAGGAAATGAGCCATCGCTTGCCAATCATCTGACGATGATAAACATTCTTCCGACGTGGTAAATGATGTTGCGGAGGCTATGTGTCCCGTGCATTCATGAGGTTGGCCCTCAACTCAGCCAGTCGGGCGGGGATGACACGCTGCCGCCGCTCGTTCATGCTCGCATGGCCGTCGGAGTGTCTGAGGGTTTGGCGGACCGCCTCGGCACTGACCCCCAAGACGCGGGCAACCTGCGCAAGTGACATTGGCGGTGTGCCCGTCAAAGGCTGGCCTTTTTTGAGCCGCTTCACGTCCAGAGGATTCAGATAGGCGAACTGGTCAAAAAGGCTATCGACTTCCAACCAAGTTGATAGATGGATCAGGTCCAGTGCAAGCCTGCTTGGCAGTACCGTCTCATGGTGGGCGAATGGGTGGTCGACGTCCAGCCCCGCACCAAGCGTTCTGTCTTTGGCCCACTCCACTGCATACGGGGCGCTGTAGAGTGCGCGGAAAAAGGATGCGGGGGTAAGCAAACGGGGAGCTTCCCGCCGTTGCTTGGTACGCCGAAGCTGTTCTTCGTAGGTCAGGACGCCCTCTTGCTCAAATGGTTCCTGAGCGATCGAGAACATCCTGACGAAAACGTTCTGCAATTGCTCTCGAGCGGGTGGTGTCATGAGCGGATACAGGGCGCGGAGTGATGAGGCAAGGCCGCCGGCCGGCCAAGCAAGTTCGTCGCAGATGCCCACCGCTTTAGCCTGCTCAGCCATCCGGCGCACTTCCTTTTCCGATGGCGATCCCATGGCGTTGATGGGCGGGTGTTTGGTGGTCCGCCGCTTCACGACGGGACCATAGATGTCCGCGATATGCAGTTCGCGAGCATCTTGTCTGGCGTTCGCCGTCCGCTGGTGCCGAGCACAGAATCGCTTCATCCCAGGCCCAAGGTGCCTGTAGCAAACTAGGCATCGACGGGCATGACCAGATGAGGCCATAGCCCGAAGCCAGTCGGCGACCAATCCAAAGGTCTCTCCGCATTCCTCGAAATCTCGCCAGCCCTTCCGCCATCGGCGTATAGACGATGCTGGCGCAGCCTCATCCATCGGAAGCGGCCGGTACATGGCCGAGCGCAATCGCTCGTACCAATCTGCGATCTCGGCCAACTCACGGTTCGTTGACGTAGCGGATGCCTGCAATGGCAATCCCCAGGCGCCCCAGGCGAATTGACCAACCATGAAACGGTAGACATCGAGGAACTCTCGCGCCGCGGTTGGTGCGGAGTTCCGGTAAGTTCCGATGGTCCTTTTGTGCGCGGCGAGCGCTTGCGCAGCTTCGATGCGCTGGCCGGGGTCACCCATTGCTGCCGCATTAGATGCATCAGTCTGGAGTCGCTGTCTCAGGGCCTCCAAGTCCAGCCAGCGCGCAATCCAGATCTGCGATGCAGGCGGCAGAGCTCGAACGGCGCTAGCAAATCGAATCACCAGGCGGGCGTGCTTAAAAGGTGGGACCTCAGATGCCATGAGCTGAGCCGAGGGCTGCCCGTGGGCCGGATCCTCTAGGCCAATCCTCAACTGAGCATCGTGCAGGCTTTCGATCGCTGTTTCCGCGTCGCCGATCAGCGTGAGGCTTGTGGTGTTGATTGCAGACACCAAGGCGCGGCGCATTGTTGAAGCTTGCTGCTTGCTCGTTCCTGCGGACGTGACGATGTCCAGGAGCTCTGCATGAAGCCGCTCTGACCGTCCATACCGGCCCCGCCGTCTTCCGAAGCGCATCCAGCCGGGTGACAACGCTTCTACCAAGGCCAAGAGCTCTTCCCGATTCATCTTCCCAACCCCGTTCATGAAGGAGGGCGCGTCCGGAAAGGCCGCGCGATCAATGACAACTTATTGTCATTTCGCATCTTAATCGGGTGGAACCTTCTGGCGAGGATGAGTCGTCTGCTACTAGGCCGCCGCGAAGGACCGCGTCGCGACGGTTCAGAAGGCAGTCATTAGCAACGGCCAGCGTGGCCGACCCAAGAAAGAACAGAAAGGAATCCGCATGAATACGAAAAGAACTCGCACCTCCCTCTTGGGCCGGGGGGCCGCATGAATCCGCGAGCCATCAATCCATGGACGCCGAGTCACTCCATGGCGAACAAAATCGACGCAGCACTGTTCGCGGCGCGGTTACCGCAATCTGGGCGATCCTATGTCGAAGCATGTATGGCAAACGGCCCGTCACGCGAAGTGCAAGGTCGAAGCGGGAACAACACGTTCACGTTCTTCAGCCGCAAGACAAAAGCCACGCTCAAGCTCGAAAGCCGCAGTGGTGAACATGCGCTGGCCGTGCAGCTCGACCACGACCCCAAGGTAGTTGTGTTCTTCGCTCAGCCTCCAAAGGTCTCGCCTGATGTGTTCCACGAGGACGGGAGCCGCGCTACGACGAAGCCATACACCCCTGACTACCTCGTCATCTACGAGGATCGAGTCGTCGTGATCGAGACGAAGGACACGGTGAAACTGCTCGAGAAGTCGCGGAAGAACCCCTACCAGTTCTTTCGGGATACCGGGGGCACTTGGCACCACCGCGCCGCCGAAGCCTACTTCGATTCCCTGGGCATCGAGTTTCGCCTGATTTCAACCGCCGACCTCTCTCCGATTCTCGTGGGCAACCTGCGGTTCCTTGAGGACTACATGGACGCCTGCCAGCTGCCGATGACTCAAGCTGAAGTTGATGCGGTTCAAGGACCCGTGCATGAACATGGATATGTGCTGATCGACCAACTGCTGGCGGGCGGGGTGCCTGTAGAGCACGTCTACCGAGCGATCGTCGAGCAGCACGTCTACTTCGATCTCGAACACGACAACCTGGCCTCACCGGATAGCGTTCGGCTATGTGCCAACCGGGCTACGCGCGAGGTCTTGGGGTTCGTCGACGCACAAGCACTTAAGCCACCTCCGCCCATTCCAGGAACGCTCCATCTGAGGTCTGGTAGCCGGCTCACCATCTATGGGCAGGATTACACGGTCGACCTTGAGGGCGAGAGGGACGTCAGGCTTGTCAATAAGTATGGACAGGTCGAGGTGCGGCAGCTTCAAGAGATCCAACTGCTCCTAGAGCAAGGGGCCGTCACTGGCGAGGCTCTGCGTAACAGTGCGGATCCGCATCAACTTGCCAACTACACCGAGGCGGAGATCGAAAAGGGGCGTCGCAAGCTTGAGGCCGTCGAGCGCGGCGTATCGCCAGAGTTCTCTGATCGCAGCATCAGCCGTTTCAGAAGGTTGATCGCTGGAGTCTCTGGACGCATCGAGCAGCTACTGCGGCTGATGGATCGGAATCGATCCAAGGGCAACAGAGAGCCCCGTGTTTCAGACGTCAATCTGAATCTTATCGAGAGGGCCGTGGAGGAAGGCTACAACACCGCTAAGCAGCAGAACAAGAAGGGGGCCTTTGCCAAGTATCTCGGCATGTGTGACGGCCTCGCCCCAGATGGAACCAAGAGCCCAGAAGGACTGCCGCGGGAGGAGTCGGGCGCACCAGTGCGGCCAGTGTCGTATCAGACCTTCTGTCGTTACTGCGACGACCTGAAGGACATCCAAAAGCGTGAGGGTCGACGAGCTGCCTATCAAAGGCGATCCATCGTGACCTCGTTGGACACAGCATACCCAACGCATGGTGTGCGCCCGCACGAGGTCTGCGAGATGGATCACACGATTGCCAACATCTCGCTGAAGAGCGTGGATGGGGTAGGGCTCGGGAAGCCGACGCTCAGCATCATCATCGACAGCAATACCTGCCAAGCCCGGGCGCTAAACATGAGCTTCGAGCCACCGTCAGCACGGACCGTTCTAAGGCTCATGCGGGACTATGTACGCCGGAATCAGCGCTTGCCGCGCGTGCTGGTGGTTGACAACGGCAAGGAATTTCACAGCCACGAGCTGGAGTATTTCTGCCGCATCTATGGCGTCGAGCTTCGTTTTCGATCACCGGGCATGCCGCGTGGTGCCGCCATGGTGGAGCGCGCGCTCGGCGCCATTGAAGAAGAGGTGTTTTCGGAAATGGCAGGGAACACGCGAATGCTGAAGCGGGACGCGAGGCTGGTGACCAAAGCGGTGGATCCCTATCGGCAGACAGAGTGGACGCTCGCCGGGGTGTACAACGCGACCGAGGAGTACCTGTTCAAGGTTCGGGCAAATCGCGCACACCCAAGTCTAGGTATGACGCCGAACGAGTACGAAGTCCACAGTACCGCCAAGGCGGGCCGACGTGATTGCCGAATGTTCACGCTCGACGAGAACATGATGCTGATGACCTGCCCGCATGCCAAGCGCCCGAAGCGCAAGGTTATTCGAGGCCGAGGTGTCAATGTCAACGGCATCTACTACCGGCATGAGGCACTCGATCGGGTGCGACCTGGATCGACGGTTGAGGTTCGAGTGGAACCGTACAACGCCAGCGTGGTCTATGTGAACGTGGGCGACCGCTGGGTGGCGGCGACAGGGAACTCCAGCCGCTGGCTGGGGCAGCGAACCCATTACGAGCTCGAATCCGCGCTGCGTGAGCAGCAGCGACTGATGCAATTGAATGCCAAGCGCGATGGCGTCAGCGCCAAGTCACTGAAGCACAAGATGGTGACGCTGAGTCCTGAACGCTTCGACAAGCGCCTTGCTCTGCAGCAGATGGAGCTCTGCTATCTCGATGCGCAGCTTGGCTTCGGCCCCGCACTGCAGGGCATCTCAGCCGCACATCCTGCGAGGCAGCCAGAGGCCCCTGCACCAGCGCCAGTGATGGACGCCCGCGTCTCGTCTCCGAAGCCTGCCATTCCATTCCCCCCTGCGGTGGAAGTCCACGGTGCGCCGGTGCCAGAGTGGGATTCTCCGCCTGACCCCATCAACGAGGCCCGATCCCCCCGAGCTGCACTGTTCAATCTCCGCTAAGCGCACAAGCCAAGGACTCATCATGTACCAAAACCAAGATGCCATTTCGGGATCCCCAGGGGACGCCGAAGGCACCTGTCTGACGGACGCGCAGCTGACGGCTATGAATCGAGTGCAGATGCTGGACCTGCCAGCGCAATGCCGAATGCGATGGTTCTCATTACTGCAGGTCGAACACGCCGAGCTGTTTCGGGTGATTGACCAACTCGAAGAACTGCTCGACCCAGAAAACGAGGTCAAGATCATTTCAATCATCGGCCCCACCGGCATCGGCAAGACCACGCTCGCCAAGGAGATATTGACGCAACTTGTCAATGGGATCTCATTCAACCGCAAAGCTCACGAGGTCCCCGTCGTCTACGTGTGCGCCCCTGCAAATGGCGAGAAGTCCATGTCGTGGAAGGCGCTCTATCGGCGAATCAAGATTGCTGCGGGCGAGTTGTACGTGGATATGCAACGTCCCGTCGAGGTTCGAGACGGTGAACTGCATGCGCTGCGAAGCCAACGACAGAGCTTGGCACATCTTCGTGAAGAGTTGGAGACCGTCATCAAGCATCGCAATGTCCGGGTGCTTGTCATCGACGAGGCGATGCATCTGCTGCGGTTCAACGAGAACACGGCAATCATGGATACGCTGAAGAGCCTGGCAGACATTCACCAGACCAAGCTCGTGCTGATCGGCACATATCAGATTGCTCCGCTGATGATCGAGTACGGTCAGCTCGCCCGGCGAAGTGCGATCCTGCACTACAAGCGGTATGCGATTCCTGCGTCCAGAAGTAGGGCAGCAGACGAGCTCACCAAGGCTGAGCGCGATTTCCGAGACGCGGTGTGCCGGATCCAGCAGCAATGGCCGTGTGTCACCGCCCCGAATCTCGTCGCCATCTGGGAGCAGCTGATGCAGCTTTCCCTGGGTTCTGTGGGGCTACTGAAGTCACAGTTGTTGCAGCTGGCATCGCTGCAGATGAGCCGCAAAGGAGAAGCGCTTCGGGAGACCGATTTGCGACGGGCTTTCAAGCCGCCGAAGCAACTGCGCAAGATCGAGAACGAAACCGTTCTGGGTGAGGAAGAACTCGAGGGAGCGTGCTACGGAGAGGCTGATTTTGGCAACGCCACTGCAGTAGCGGAGCTGTTCGCCCGACTGACTAGGAAAGAGGTTGCCAATGCTTGAAGGGAAGGGTTCTTCAGGACTGTTCGGGCTCAGTCAGGTAACGCCCATGTATGGACTGCGGCCACGGGGAGAGGCGACAGGCGACGTCGAGTCGTTGTATAGCTACTTCCTGTGGCTGTCGCACGAGCATCGCCTGACAGCAAAGAAAGTTGTAGCCGATTGCCTGCCAGCCATCGCAGCGGGATTGCCAAGGCTTTCAATGTGGAAGTTCGGTTGGGGGTGGGAGAAAGAGGCCGGCAAGAATTTCATCGCTGCCGGAAAGGTCAGCTCCCACTGGTCTGATCTCCTCGCGGCTGCAACGGGGCAAGCTGGGCTCGAGCTGTCTACCTTGAATCCGCTGGGGCGGTTGGTCTGGGGCGACCTTGCAACTGATGATGAGCGCGTGTGCCTTCATTGCTTGAAGGCGGACGCCGACGCTGGGATGCTGCCGTACGGTCGCTTGCTATGGCGGATGCGGGCCGTCAGTTGCTGTCCGATTCACAGATGCGATCTGGTGAGGCCGGTATGCGGACGTGCTGCCGCCCCCGCAGGCCAGACCTTTCGCGTGAAGCTCTCCGGCAGTTGCCGCACCTGCGGCTCGATTGCTCATCGCTGTACCACGACCGCGCATACGGAGGCCTACGGCGTTGAACTGTGGCGCGCAGAGCAGTGCCGCCAAGCTATCGCCGCCTTCCCGGAAATCGCGAATGCCGATGTGCAAGCCGCAGCAAGCGCCGTCAAGCGGTATTGCGCGCTGCCAGGAAGTCAGACAAGTCTGGCCCTGCGGTCTGGCTTGGCACCATCAACCCTGTCTGGATGGCTCAAGGGATCGAAAGGCCGTCTCGCCTTCGAGCAAATGCTCGATTTGTGTTTTACGGAGCGGCTGCAGTTCGCGGCCCTGCTTGCCGGACGGGTTGAGCATTGCGAGACCCCAGTCGCTCAAGCCCTGCCGCCGCGGCAAAAGCGAATCAATCTACCGGTGGACCATGTGGCGGTTCGGCAGGCACTGAGGGATGCCCTGGGGCGCAACGAGACAGTGACTCAGGTGGCCCAGCGCTTAAAGGTTGATATTTCGACCCTCGCGCGGCACAGAGATCTGTACGGTCAGGTTCGACGTGCAACGAGGGAACGAAATGCGGAGGCCGTTCGTCAGCGCCACTGGGGGATGATCCAAGACGCTGAAAGGGTCGCCATGCGCTTGATCGGCAGCAACAAACGGTTGACGCGCAGAAATGCTTCGTCCGTTGGAATGGGCAGCCCTCTATTGTTCTGTCCATCTTTGCAGTCTGAAACTGCTGCGACGGTGCTCGCCCTGATGCGTATCGGACTGGGAGATCGAACCACGCGATACCCAGCCATGGCTCGCCGTATGGGATCGGACTTCTTGCATCGCATCGATGCGGCTGTGCAGCGGGTCAAGATGGCGGCTGGTGATCGTCAAGCCAGACTGGACCTAGATGAGATCCAGAGTTCACGACCGACGATGGTCGTGTAGTCAGCCAATGAAGCTGCGGGGCTGAAATCTGCAGCCAAGCCACTCTGCTCCGAGTGGGCAGCAAGCGAAGCCCCTACCGGGGGGATCGCGCTCAGGCTAAGGCAAATGGTGGCTGAGCTTGCTGTAAGGCATATGGCGTCAATAACGCCAACTTATGCCCGACTTGTCAAAGGCCCTCCAATGAGGGCCCAGCGGCGTGTGGCGCGACCGGCAAGAATCGAACTTGCGACGAAGCCTTCGGAGGGCTCCATGATATCCACTTCACCACGGTCGCACGCCAGCGGCGGATTCTAACCCGGCTTGCAGGCGTCGCCGGGCGAAGATCGGCCGCTCAGCTTCGCAGCAGCTTCAGGGCGGGGGCGCTGCGGCCCGGGAGGTCGGGGAAGACGCGGGCGAGGGCCTCGTCGTCCAGCCCCAGATGGCCTCGCAGGACCGGGGCCAGCACGTGGCGGAAATCGGTGCTCACGGCGACGTCGCGGCCATCGGCCAGGGCGCGGTCCTCGAGGCCGGGCCACTCACCCATCACGCGCCCACCCATAGCACCCTGCAGCGGGCCGCCGAGCAGCCACATGGCATTGCCACGGCCGTGGTCGGTGCCGCCGGTGCCGTTCTCGCGCACGGTGCGGCCGAATTCGCTCATCACGACGATCACGGTGTCCTGCAGGCTGTCGCCCAGGCCTTGGGCCAGGGCATCGAGGCCCTCGCACAGCGCGCCGAGGCGGTTGGCCAGCTGACCGGTGGCGCCGCCCTGGTTGACGTGGGTGTCCCAGCCGCCCACGGAGGTGAAGGCGAGCTGGGTGTGGGCGTCCGCACGCAGCAGGTCGCCCAGGCGCCGGGCATCGGCGGCGAAGCTGCGGGCGGAGGGCGCGCCGGCGTCGGCGGTGGGATCGCGGCTGGGCGCCTCGTCCTTCATGCCGCGGGGCTGCTCGGCGGCCTGTGCGAGGCTGCGGCGCATGTCCTGGCGGGACTGCGTGGCGTCGCGGTAGTCCTGGGAGAGTCCGTCCTGTCCGGCATACAGCTTGGCCAGGCCGCGCTGCAGCCGCGCCTGGTCGATGGCCTTGGGGTCGAGCGCCTTGGGCCCCGTCCCTAGGAAGGCCACGGGCGCGGGGCCGGAGAGGATGCGTGGCGGCGTGTTGCCCAGGCTCAGCGCGCGACTGGCGCTGTGCGGCCCGGGCAGGCCGACGAGCAGGCGGTTCATCCAGCCATCCGGCGTGCCCTTGTGACCCGGCGTGCCGGACTCCAGGTAGTCCTGCGCATCGAAATGAGAGCGCGTGCTGTCCGGCGACCCGCTGGCATGCACGAAGCCCAGCAGGCCGCGCTGCCAGTACGGCATCAGCGGGCTGGCGGCGGGATGCAGGCCGAAGAGGCGGTCGAGGGCCAGGGCCCCGCCATCCTCCCCGGGGCGGGGCACGGCCAGGCGCGGTCGGGCCCGGGCATAGGCCGGATCGCCATGGGGGATGACGACGTTCAGCCCGTCGATGGCGCCGCGCAGCATCACCACCACGAGGCGCGGGCGGCGACCGTCCGGCAGGCTGGCCGTCGGGGTGGCGGTGGCGAAGGCCGGGGTGGCGAGGGCGCCGAGGGCCGCCGCGCCGTGCAGCAGCCAGTCACGGCGATGAAGGCCCGCGGGCCGGGAAGGAGATCGGGTCATGGGCACACCTCAGCACTGCATGAAATCGGGGCCGGCCAGCAGGAGGGCGGTCTGGGCGGCGGGGGCCTCGCCCTGCAGCGCCGCGCGGGTCGGGGCCTGCAGGCTCGGGCCGAGGGTCGACAGCAGGGTCTGCGGCCGCGTGTCGGCGTTCCATCGGCGGCCCAGGCGCCCTTCGGCCAGCGTGCTGGCGAACTGCACGCGCTGGGTCAGGGCCTCGGGGCCGCGCCAGGCGGCGGCAGTGGTCTTGTAGCCGTCCGGCGTCTGCCAGCCGTACAGCGGCTGCCCGGCCCCGGCCAGCACCGGCAGCAGCAGCGCGGGCTCGTCCACCTGGGCGTTGACGGCGCGCAGGGCGGCCAGCACGTACTGGTAGGGCGTCCGGTACTTGGCCTGCCAGTGCTCGGCGCTCCAGAACTCGGGGGCCTGGAGGAGGGCTTCGGTCCACTGGCGCAGGTCGCCGTCGCTGTGCAGGAAGACCTGCGCGAGCCGCTCGACGAGGGCCGGCGGCGGTTCGTCGGCCACAAAGGTCTGGGCCAGCCGATGGCTCAGGTGGCGGGCCGTGGCGGGGTGGCGGGCGAGGACGTCCAGCGCCTGCTCGCCCTCGCGCTGCCCGGCGCGCGGCCCCTCGCTTGGGCTGGCGTGATGGAAGCGGCGCCCCAGCCAGAGCTTCTCGCCGGTGTCATGCCGTCGCGGGTCGAAGGTGAAGAGATCCCGGGCGTGGCCCAGGCCGCGCAGGTCCAGCGTCCAGCCGGTGAGCATGCGGGCCAGCTCGGTGACGTCCGTCTGCGTGTAGCCGCCGTCCACGCCCAGCGTGTGCAGCTCCATCAGCTCGCGGGCGTAGTTCTCGTTGAGGCCTTGCGTGCGCGCGTTCGCCCGGCGCGGCTGGAAACCCGGCGCCACGCTCAGGTGGTTGTCCAGGTAGATGAGCATGGCCGGGTGCCGGGCGGTGGCGCCCAGCAGGTCCCGGAAGCGGCCGAGGACGTGCGGGCGGATGGCCTCGCGCTCGTAGGCGCCGGCATACACGCTCACCGCGCTCTTGCCCGCGAAGACGTTGAAGTGGTTGAACCAGAACTCGACGAGCCGCTCTTGCAGCTGCGCCGGGCTCTCCAGCGCCCGCCACAGGCGCTGGGACTGCGCTTCCTGCAGCACCGGGCGGACGAGCTCCCGGCGGGCATTGGCGACGGCGTCCTCGCCGCCCTGACCCGCCCGGGCCTCCTTGCGGGCCTGCTGGGCCTGGTGCGCCTTGCGGAATCGCTCGCCCAGCTCCCCCTGGGTCTCCTGCCAGGTGGGCAGCGCGGCCAGGCGCTGCTCCAGCGCGGGCGGCAGGGCCTGCGGGCGGAGCTGCTCCTGCAGGAAGGCGTCCAGCCAGCGGGCGGCGCCCAGGCGCTGGATCTCCTGCACGTCCTGCGGGCGCGGGCCGTAGGCGAGGCGCTTGAGGGCGTGATGGGCGCGCTCCTCGTCGGTGAGCGGCGCGCGGCGCACCGGGGGCGCGTCGGCGGCGCGGGCGGGGCGCGGCAGGGCGGCCAGCAGGGGGAGGGTCGCACCGCAGAGCAGCCAGTGCCGGCGGCTCGGACCCGGGAGGCAGGACTTCATGGGAGGAGGCACAAAGTGCAAAAGCTGAACATCCGGGTTCTCATCATGCGGTTGTGGCGTCCGCGGCATTTGTCGCGCCGGTAAAGCTCTGTGCACCGGGGGTGCGGCCTATAATTCCGCGGTTTTGCGCGCCTTCGGCGGCGCACCCAGGCACCGGCCTGGCATCTTCCAAATTGCAGACTATTGCTGACGGCAGCGAGGATTTCATGAGCGGACACCAGGACCAGGATCAAGACCACGGCGCCCACGAGGGCCCGATCAAGACGCCGAAGCAGCTGGCCTGGGCCGTCTTCTTCGCGTTCGTCGTGCCCATCCTGGTGATCATCCTGCTGGCCAACTACGTCACGACGGACACCAAGCCGGCCGCCGGCAGCGTGGGCCTCGAGGAGCAGGCGACCGCCGCCCGCATCCAGCCCATCGGCACCATCAAGCTGGTGGACGCCTCCAGCGCCGGCGCCCTGAAGACCGGCGAGCAGGTCTTCCAGGCCCAGTGCGCCGCCTGCCACGGCACGGGCGCGATGGGCGCCCCCAAGTTCGGTGACGCCGCCGCCTGGGGCCCCCGCATCAAGACCGGCTTCGAGGCTCTGCTGAACTCGGCGCTGAAGGGCAAGAACGCCATGAGCCCGCAAGGCGGTGGCGAGCACAGCGACGTCGAAATCGCCCGCGCCGTGGTCTACATGGCCAACAACGCCGGTGCCAAGTTCGACGAGCCCAAGGCGCCCGCCGCTGCCGCTTCGGCCGCCAACTGACGCCTCCGTCTCCCAGGAAAGCCGCCCGTCGCGAGACCGGCGGCTTTTTTCATGGCCGCGCGGGCCGGGGGCTCAGGGGCCCGGCGCAGGCGCGCGGTAGGCGGGCAGGTCCCGCCACTGCGCCATCAACTCCCACCAGCGCCGAACCTTCTGGCGCACCGGCTCGGGGAGCTGGCGAACGGTCATGATGTAGAAGTCGCTCATCACCAGCGGCGGGTCCATCACGGCAAGGCTGGTGAACTCCGGCCGCGCGAGCAGGGCTTCGGCCTCGTCCTGCACCAGCACGGCGAGGTCCACGCGACCCAGCTGCAGCATGCGCAGCACCTGGGCGGACTGGTTCGGGCCGGGTGTGAGCTCCAGTCCCAGGCGGCGGATGGCCTCCACGCCGGCCCGGAAGCCGGCGCGCGCGCCCACGCGCGGCACCTGGCCCTGCGGCAGCGCCAGCTTGCGCCCGTCCCACTGCATGCCCTGGTCCTGGCGCTTCACCAGCACGATGCCGGTCCGGGCGATGCGCATCTGGGGATCCCCGGGCGGGCTGCCGGGGAAGTCGAAGTCCTGCAGATTGGCCGGGATGGCGGCCGCCACGCCGGCCTCGATCTGGCCCAGGCGCATCTGCTCGTAGCAGCGGCGCGCCGGCCAGCGCACCAGCTCCACCGGAAGGCCGACCTGGCGGCCGGCATCCAGCATCAGGCGCTCGGTCGTGCCGGGCTGCTTCGGGTCCCCGCTGATGAAGGGCGGCACGGGCACATCGCCCACGCAGACCTGGAAGGCGGTGGCCGATGGCGCGCAGGCGATCCCGAGCAGCGCGAGCCAGTGCCATCCTGTCGTCACCGAGCCTTTGTTGGCAGCCATCCCTGATGCGGCAAGTGGTGGTGGGGCAAGTCTAGCCCGAGGGGCGGCAGCGCCGGGGGCGGGCGGATCAGGGCTGTGGGTGGCGCACCACCCGGTAGCGCGTGCACAGCTGTTCGAGCGTCGCGATGCCCGGCTGCCACAGGCCCTGCTCGACGGCGTCGGCGGCCTCGCCCATGTCGAGGCTGTGGACGAGGCCCAGCACCGGCTCCGGGAGCCCGGGCAGGCGTGCCGCCAGCAGCAGGCGGTCTTCCTCGTCCAGCCAGCTCTCCAGCACGGTTGCCTCCGGGCCGGTATGGCTGTGGACGCGCGGCGCGCCGTCGGCGGCCCGGCCATGCAGGCGCCAGATGTGCGGGGTCAGCTCCAGCGTGACATAGACGCGCTGCGGCCCGTTCTGGAAAAACCAGGCGCCCTGGGCGTCGGGCAGGTAGTTGCGGTGGATGAACTCGCGCAGCTTCTCGTGCGTGATCCGGCTGCCCTTGACCTGCGGGAAGGGCCCGGCGGCCTGGATGCGCTCGTCGCGCATGTACCAGTCACCGCGGGCGTCGAGGGCCAGCCAGTCGTGGCAGTGGGGGACGTTGGGCCACTTCTTGAGGGCCGCCTTGACGATGTCATCCATGGCGGCAGTGTAGGACCGGGCCCGTCGCCGGGCGCCGATCTCCCCACGCTCACAGATGTCCGAGCACGCCCAGCTGCCGCGCCTGGCGCAGGCAGCGCCGCCAGACGAGCAGGCCGAGCCCGAGGTAGGCCGCGCTATTGAGCGCCACCCAGCCCCAGACGGCCGGCGCCAGCGCCGTGCCGAGGGCCGCCTGACGGGCCGCCGCCGCGGCCAGCGCATAGGGCAGCGCGGCCAGCTCCGACACCGGATAGGCCGGCAGCGACACGAGGGCGATCACCACCGGATAGGCCGCCACCATCAGCAGCTCGCCGCGCTTGACGAGCAGGCTGAAGCCCGCGAGCGCATAGCCGAGGCCGGCCAGCGCAGGGCAGCCCAGCAGGGCGAGCCCCAGCACCTCGGGCGAGGCCTGGACGCGGCCGTGGGTGAGCAACCCGACCAGCGCGAGGCACAGCACCAGCATCGCCAGGCCGGCGGCCAGCCCGAGCGCCAGGCGCACGCCCAGCAGGCTGCCCAGGCTCAGCGGCGCGAGGTTGAGCTGCTCCAGCGTGCGCTGGCGGCTTTCCTCGACGATCTCCTTGGTGCCCGAGTGGGCGGCGCCGCTGGCGAACAGCCACAGCGCGAAGCCGGCGATCAGGCCGTCGGCCTGGCCGGAGTCCAGGCTCTGTCCGCTGGCCTTGAGGACCGCGAACACCAGGCCGCCGAAGAGGCTCAGCAGGAAGCCGAGCCCGAGCAGGCTCTCGAGCCAGTAGCGGCGTGCCAGCCAGAGGGCGCGGCGGGCCTCGTTCAGGCTGTGTCTCAGCAGGCGTTTCATGCCAGGGTCTCCTGTGCGGCATCCGGCGGTGCGAGGGGGGTAAGGCGGTCGAGGTAGTGCTCGCGCAGGTCCACGCGGCGCAGTTGCAGCTGCTCGCTGCCGGCCAGCCAGTCGTGCCACCGCTGCATCACCTGCATGACCTCCGACGGGTCGCTCAGGGCCAGGACCCAGTCGGCGTCCTGGCGCTCCCAGGCGCGGCCGGCGAGGGCCTCCGGCAGGGGCGGGCAGGGCGCGTGGTGGCGCACCTGGAGCCGGTAGGGATGCTCGACGTGGGTGAAGGCCTCGCGCGGGCCGTCGAAGCGCTTGCGCCCCTGCTGGATGCAGACGATGCGTGGGCACAGCCGCTCGACGAAATGCAGGTCGTGGGAGCTGATCAGGAAGGTCTGCCCGTCCCGCACGCCCTGGCGCACGAGCTCATGCAGGCGCTCCACGCCCTCGAGGTCCAGCCCCAGCGTGGGTTCATCCAGCAGGGCGAGCGCCGGGCGGTGGATCAGGGCACCGATCAGCGCCGCCCGCAGCTTGTTGCCCGTCGAGAGCAGGCGGATGGGCGCGCGGACGTCGGCGAGGCCCAGCGTCTCGGCCATGTGATGAAAGCGGGCGGGGTCGAAGCGGCTCTCGCGGAGCTCGCAGAAATAGCGGGCGTTCTCCAGGGTGCTGAGCCGCTCGTAGGCGGCGCCGCGGCCCTCGAGCAGCACGCCGATCTCGCGCAGGTGCGCGCCGCCCTGGCCGGCGGGATGCGCCGGGCCGCCGCGCCAGCGCAGCTGCCCCTGGTCGGCGCCGCACAGGCCGGTCAGCAGCTTCACCAGCGTCGTCTTGCCCGAGCCGTTGGGGCCCAGCAGGCCGACGACCTCGCCCGGCTGCAGGGCCAGGTCGAAATCCTGCAGCGCCTGCACCGTGCGGCCGCCTGGCCGGTACTGCTTGCCGGCCTGCGTCAGCTGCAGCAGGGGCGTGCCGGCGCCATCAGGGATCGGTGTCCCGTTCATGTCCATCCTCCTCGTTCCAGGGCGGCGCCATGCTAGCGGCGAGGAGGCGTGGAGAGGGCAGACGGCGGGCGAACGGCGGGTCGGGCCGCACCAGCGGTCGCCAGGGCCGACGAGCGGCGCCCGGCCGAAAGGGGCGGCGCGTCGCGGGCCTGGCGTCAGCCCAGCTGCTGGCCCAGCCAGTGGCAGACCAGCTCGGGCATGGCCAGCACATGGCCGGGGAAGCGGCCACCGGGGAAGCCCACATGGCCGCCGTGCTGCGGCTGCCACAGCGTCACGAAGGGGCCGGCATCCTGCGGGCCGGGCAGCGAGGCGGCCGGCACGAAGGGGTCGTTGCGCGCGTTGAGCACCAGGGCCGGCACGCGGATGCGCGGCAGCTGGGGCTTGGCCGAGGCGCGCGCCCAGTAGTCCTCGGTGTTGCGGAAGCCGTGCAGCGGCGCGGTGAAGAGGTTGTCGAACTCGTAGAGATCCCGGACCTCGCGCAGCGCCTGGCCATCGAACAGACCGGGATGCTGCTGCAGCTTGCGCAGGGCCTTGGGCACCATGGTGCGCAGGAACATCCGGGTGTAGACCTGCCGGTTGAAGCCGCTGCCGATGGCGCGACCGGACGCGGCGAGGTCGATCGGCGAGCAGATGGCGGCCACGGCGCCGGCCGTCTGCGCGGCGCTCTCGCCGGCTTCCTGCGCCCAGCGCAGCAGCGCGTTGCCGCCAAGGGACACGCCCGCCGCGATCATCGGCCCGCGGTGCTGGCGGCGCACCTGCGCCAGCATCCAGCCGATCTCGGCGTGGTCGCCCGAGTGGTAGGCCCGCGGCGCGAGGTTCAGCTCGCCCGAGCAGCCGCGGAAGTGCGGGATGACGAAGCGCCAGCCGCGGCGCCGGGCGGCATCGGCAAAGGCCTGCGCGTAATGGCTCTGCGAGCTGCCCTCCAGGCCATGGAAGAGCACCAGCAGGGGCACGTCCTCCCGGGGCGCGGCGGGGGTGGTGTCCCGGGGATGGCGGCCCTTGGGCGGGGGATCGAGGAGGAAGTCGGCGTCGACGAAGTCGCCGTCCGGCGTGTGCCAGCGCTGGCGCTGGAAGGCCAGGGGCTCACCGAAATGCCGCCGCGAGAACAGGGCCGGCCAGATGGTCTGGACCTGCCCGCCGGGCTGCCACCAGGGCGCGCGGAACTCCATCAGTGCAGGATCGTGGGCTCCTGCACGACTTCCTGGATGTCGTGGCCGGTGCCGGGGCTGGCATGGTGCAGGACCATGCGCCAGCCGTGGGAGGTCTTGAGGTAGACGTTGGTGGCGATCACCCAGGCGCTCTGCACGCCGTCCGCGCCTTCCACCTGCACGCGTTCCAGCACCTGGTGGATGGCGGTGTCGCCCGTGTGCAGGCGCCGCACGCGCTCGGGCGTGACGGCGATGGGGCCCTGCTGGAACACGGTCTCAAAGGCCGCGCGGATGGCCGTGAGACCCACGACGCGCGGGCCGCCGGGATGGACGCAGGACACCTCGTCCTCGTCCGCCCAGATGTCCATGAGCCGGTCCAGCTCGGCGTGCTGCAGGGCTTCGTAGAACTGCTGCTCGATGTCCTCGGGCGAGGCCATCAGCGCGGCGGTCTGCGCCTTGGGGCGATGCATCGCGAGGCCCTCAGTGGGCGGCGTGCAGGTGTTCGCCGTCCTTGAGGCGATAGACGGTGCCGCAGTACGGGCACTTGCCGCCGCCTTCGTGCGAGACGTCCACGAAGACGCGCGGGTGGTTGCTCCACAGCGGCATGGCCGGGTTCGGGCAGGCGACCACGCCGGGGCCTTGCACGTCCTTGGCCAGGACTTCGACGACGGATTTGACTTCGCTCATGAGGCTTCTCTTCTTGGGTTTGGGGCTGCAGACCGGGCACTCAGACCGGGCTCAGCCAATGGGCGTACTTGGGATTGCGGCCGTTGACGATGTCAAAGAAGGCCGCCTGGATCTTTTCGGTGAGGGGGCCGCGCCGACCGACGTAGTCCGCCGTGCCCAGCTCGATGCGGTCCAGCTCGCGGATCGGGGTCACTTCTGCCGCGGTGCCGGTGAAGAAGGCTTCATCGGCGATGTAGACCTCGTCGCGGGTGATGCGCTTTTCCACCAGCGGCAGGCCCAGGTCCTGGCAGATGTGGAAGATGGTGTTGCGGGTGATGCCGTTCAGCGCGCCGGCCGAGAGGTCGGGCGTGTAGACGACGCCGTTCTTGATGACGAAGAGGTTCTCGCCGGCACCCTCGGACACGAAGCCCGAGGCGTCCAGCAGCAGGGCCTCGTCGTAGCCGTCGTCCGTGGCCTCCATGTTGGCCAGGATGCTGTTGGTGTAGTTCGAGACGGCCTTGGCCTGCGTCATCGTGATGTTGACGTGGTGGCGGGTGTAGGAGCTGGTCTTGACGCGGATGCCGCGCTTCAGGCCTTCCTCGCCCAGGTAGGCGCCCCAGGCCCAGGCGGCGACCATCAGGTGGATCTTGTTGCCCTTGGGGCTCACGCCCAGCTTCTCGGAGCCGATCCAGGTGAGCGGGCGCAGGTAACCGCTCTCGAGCTGGTTCTCGCGCACGACGGCCTTCTGGGCCTCCTCGACCTCCTGCAGCGTGAAGGGGATCTTCATGCGCAGGATCTTGGCGCTGTTGAACAGGCGCTCCGTGTGCTCGCGCAGGCGGAAGATGGCCGTGCCCCGGGAGGTCTTGTAGGCGCGCACGCCCTCGAAGGCGCCGCAGCCGTAATGCAGGGTGTGGCTCAGCACATGGATCTTGGCGTCGCGCCAGTCGACCAGCTGGCCATCCATCCAGATCTTGCCGTCGCGGTCGTCCATGGACATGAGGGCTCCTTGCTCGTGGGCTTGAGGGTCAACCCGGAGATTCTATGCCGCGCCCGTGCCGGGAACGTCGTCCGCGGCCTCCGCCGGGCGCCGCAATTCCCACCGTTGCAGGACGCCCTTGCGGAACTGCAGCTCCACGTGGATGCCGCCGGCGTCCGTCCAGGCCCAGGTCTCCGCCTGCCCCTCGACCTTGGCGCCGAGGCTCTTGGTCATCGGCAGCACGTCCATCAGCTTCATGCCCTCGCGCAGGCGGGACTGCAGCATGACGGCGCTGTCGATCTGCCCGACGGGCGCGCCGTTGGCCGTCTGCATCACCCGCATCAGGCGGCTGAACTGCAGCAGCAGCCAGAACACGATCACGGTGAGTGCCAGGATCACGCCCTTCCAGCCCAGCAGCAGGCCGCCACCCACCAGCGCGGCCAGGGCCAGGGCGATGCCCACGACCGGGTTCATGCCGCGCCTCCCTGCATCGGGTCGGCGCTGCCGTCCTGCTCGTCCCAGCCATAGGCACGTTCGACGCGGGCGACGCGCAGCTCGTAATGGCGGTACCAGCGCAGCCGGCCGGTGTCCCGCGCGGCCTGGTGGCGCAGCTCGGCGCGCCAGGCGGCGACGGCGGCCTCGTCAGTCCAGTAGGAGACGGTGATGCCCAGGCCATCGGCACCCCGCGCGCTTTCGGCGCCCAGGTAGCCCGGCTGCTGCGCGGCCAGCGCCACCATGGTCTCGGCCGTGGCGTCGTAGGCCGGATCCGGCGCCCGGCGCTGGCTGGTGAAGATGACCGCGACGTAGGGCGTCGGGAATCGTCCGGCAAAGCCGTCGGGCGGCGTGGCGGGGGCGGGAGTCGGGCGCATCGTCGGCTTGGGTTGTGTCGGTGAGAGGCGTATTCTGTGCGATCGCGGTGCCCGCCCCCGCGTGCCTTCGCGGCCGGGCGGCCACCCTCGACGAGGTCTCCTTCACGGGCGCCGTGGCGCCGGAGGTATCGGCATGTCGGAGCGAAGCCCGGTGGGGCGCCTTCCGCGAGGTGGCGCATGAGCCTGCGACGGCGTCTGCTGCGCTGGCGGGCCCGCTGGCGGGAGGGGCCGTCCCTGGCCCAGGGCCTGCCCTGGGCCGTGCTGCTGCTGGGGCTGCTGCTGAGCCTGGGCCTGTGGTCGCACGAGCGGCACGAGGCGGAGATCGTCCTGCAGCGGGACGTCGATGCCGCCCTGCATGCTGCCAGCCAGCGTCTGGGCCACCGGCTCGACGCCCTGCAGCAGATCCTCTCGGCCGTGCACGCGCTGGCCCAGGCGCAGGAGCCGGCCGGCGGCCCGGTGCTCGACGAGGCGCGGCTCGCCCGCTTTCTTGCGGCGATGCCCCTGGGGGTCGAGCATGCGGGGCTCGAGGGCCTGGCGCTCGTGCGCTGGCTGCCCAGCCGCCCGGCGGACGACGAGGCCGCGCCGCGCGCCCTGCTGGGGCCGCTGCTGCCGGGGCCGGGGCCGCTGGGGCAGCCGCAGGACCTCTGGCGGGATCCGCTGCTGCAGCCCACGCTGCTGCTGGCGCGCGAAAGCGGGCAGGCCACGCTGAGCCCGGCCCTGGACCTGCGCCGCTGGCGCCTGGGCCACAGCCCGGGTGTCCTGCTGGTGCAGCCGCTGTTCCGGCCGGCGCCCGACGGCAGCCGCCGGCTCGAGTCCTGGGTGTTGGCCCCGGTGGCCGTGGCCGCCCTGATGGATCCCTTGCAGGCCCAGATGCCCCGCGGCCTGAGCCTGCGGCTTTTCGAGGGCGACACCCCGGGCGAGGACACCCTGCTGTACCCGGCAGCGCGGGCGCCCGCCGGCGGCCTGCTGCTGCGCCAGCAACGACTGCTGCGAGGCGGCCAGGACTGGACGCTGCAGCTGCAGGCGCACGAGGACTACGCGCCGCTGGCCGGCCGGGCCGAGCCCCGCACCCTGGCCATGATCGGTGTGCTGGGCAGCGTGCTGCTGGCCCTGCTGGCCTGGGCGCTGGCCGGCTCCCGCGAGCGCGCGAAGGCGCTGGCGCAGCGCATGACGCGGGCGCTGCGCGAGAGCGAGCAGCGCTGGGCCTTTGCGCTCGAAGGCGCGGGCGATGGCGTCTGGGACTGGGACATGCGGGCCGACGTCCTCGTCACGACCGCCCGCTGGAAGACGCTCATGGGCTGGCCGCTGACGGCCGGCGAGCCCCGCTTCCAGCAGATGCTGCCCCTCGTCCATCCCGACGACCAGCCCGGGCTGCGGCAGCGGCTGCGGGACTGCATCCAGGGCGGCGTGGGCAGCTTCGAGGTGGAGTACCGCGTCCGGGCGGTCGACGGCGGCTGGCGCTGGCTGATGGCGCGCGGGCGCATCGTCGAGCGCGACGGCCGGGAGGTGCCGCGGCGCATGATCGGCACGCTGTCCGACATCGACGCCCGCCGGCAGTCCGAGGCGCAGATCCACTTCCTGGCCCGCCACGACCCGCTGACGGAGCTGGCCAACCGTGCGCACTTCTCGGAGCGCCTGCAGCTGGCCCTGGCCCATGCCCGGCGCTACCACGAGACCCTGGGGCTGATCCTCGTGGACCTGGACCGCTTCAAGCCGGTCAACGACGTCCACGGCCACGCGGTGGGCGACGAGCTGCTGCAGGCCGTGGCCCGGCGGCTGAAGGCGGCCGTGCGGGAGACGGACGTCGTGGGACGCATCGGGGGCGACGAGTTCCTCGTGCTGCTGTGCGGCCCGGTGAGCCGCGACAGCGCCCGCCACGTGGCCGAGAAGATCTACAACCTCGTGGCGCAGCCGCTGCAGCTGGGTGAGCTGCGCCTGGAGCTGACGTGCTCGCTGGGCCTCGCGCTCTACCCCGAGGATGGGGACGACGAGCGCAGCCTCAAGAAGACCGCCGACGATGCCATGTATGCCAGCAAGCGCGCGGGGCGTCTGCTTCTGGGGACGGCGGGCCACTGAGGCCGCCCACGGCGCCGGCGCTGGTGCTGGTGTTGGTGCTGGCGCCCCGGGGCACGGTCAGCGTCGACGCATCAGGGCTTGACCTGCAGCAGCACGCAGCGGACCCAGTGCCCGCCCTCGAGGTCGGCGCGATGGCCGGCCAGGAATTTCTCGGCGGTGGAATTGGCGGAGAGGAAACGCATGCCGTGCAGATGGCCCATGCCCGGCAGCGGGCGCGTCCAGGCGCGCTCCAGCACGCCGTTGAACCAGGACACCTGCTCGTCCTCGCCCGGCTCCGCATCGGCCTGCCCGAGCAGCAGCACCACCTCGTAAGGGCCGTGGTCCAGGGTCTCGGAGGCGCTCGTCAGCACCTGCAGCCCGCCGTTGCTGATGTTCAACACCAGGCCGGCCGGGCCGCGGGTGAACTGCACGGGCTTGAAGATCCAGCCCGGCAGCGAGGCCACGTCCTGCTGCGACGCCGGCAGGTCGAAACGGGTGTGCTGGCGCTGCTCAGCAGAGTCGGTCATGGCGGGCTCCTTGGTGGCAGGGGCAGTTCGAGATGCGTCCCATCGTAAGCAGACTTCGGCGCGAGAGCCAGTGTCTGTCAAGCGGGGCAGGGGGCCGGGATGCCAACCTTGACTCAGTCCAGCCCGCGAAGGACGTCGATGGCGTCCTCGATGCGGTCCACGGCATGCACGGTCAGGCCCTCGATGGGCTTCTTGGGGGCGTTCGCCTTGGGCACCACCGCGACGCTGAAACCGAGCTTGGCGGCCTCCTTGAGCCGCTCCTGGCCCCGCGGCGCCGGGCGCACCTCGCCGGCGAGGCCCACCTCGCCGAAGGCGATGAAGCCGCGCGGCAGCGCCTTGCCCCGCAGGCTGCTCTGGATGGCGAGCAGCACGGCGAGGTCGGCCGCCGGTTCGCCGATGCGCACGCCGCCGACGGCGTTCACGAAGACGTCCTGGTCACTGGTGGAGACGCCCGCATGGCGGTGCAGCACGGCCAGCAGCATGGCGAGGCGGTCGCGGTCCAGGCCCACCGAGAGCCGGCGCGGGCTCGGGCCGCCGGAGTCGACCAGCGCCTGCAGCTCCACCAGCAGCGGCCGCGTGCCCTCGAGCGTGACCAGCACGCAGGAGCCCGGCACCGGGTCGCCGTGGGTGGAGAGGAAGAGGGCGCTGGGGTTGGCCACGCCCTTGAGGCCCTTGTCCGTCATGGCGAAGACGCCGATCTCGTTGACGGCGCCGAAGCGGTTCTTGATGGCCCGCACCAGGCGGAAGCTGCTGTGGGTGTCGCCCTCGAAATACAGCACGGTGTCCACGATGTGCTCCAGCACCCGTGGCCCGGCCAACGCACCTTCCTTGGTGACGTGGCCCACCAGCACCATCGCGCAGCCGCCGGCCTTGGCCGTGCGGGTGAGCTGCGCCGCGCATTCGCGCACCTGCGCCACGGAGCCGGGCGCGGAGGACAGCTGGTCGGAGTAGAGCGTCTGGATGGAGTCGATCACGCAGAAGGCCGGGGCCTCCGCCTCGATCGTGGCGAGGATCTTCTCGAGGTTGATCTCGGCCAGCACCCGCACCTGCGCACCGGAGAGCCCGAGCCGCCGGGCGCGCATGGCCACCTGGGCGCCCGACTCCTCGCCGGTGACGTAGAGCACGGTGCACTGCTTCGAGAGGGCGTCCACCGCCTGCAGCAGCAGCGTGGACTTGCCGATGCCGGGGTCCCCGCCGATCAGCACCACGCCGCCGGCCACGATGCCGCCGCCCAGCACGCGGTCCAGCTCCTCCTGGCCGGTGGGCGTGCGGTCGTAGTCGCTGGCCTCGATCTCGCTGAGCGTGGCCACCGGCTGGCTGCGGGCCAGGGCCTGGAAGCGGTTCTTGCCGCCGCCGGCCGGCTCGGCCAGCGTCTCGATGAGGGTGTTCCAGGCGCCGCAGTGCGGGCACTTGCCGAGCCACTTCGGGCTGCTGCCGCCGCATTCGCTGCAGCTGTAGATGGTTTTTTCCTTGGCCATGGCCGGCATTGTGGCGTGACGGGCCGAAGCGCGGCGCTCGCCGGGCCGCGCCGCCTCCTCCATCGGGACCACGACCGCCACCCCGCGGGCCGGACGCGGGCGGAGTTCATGCGCGAATCCCCGTGACCTCGGCAAAAACCCGGACAAAGTGCTACAACCACGGTTCGCCGCCGCCCACCGCTGTTCCGGGCGCGGCCTTCGCTGGAGCACCTCGACATGGAATTCTCGACCTGGCTGGCCTTCTTCGCCGCTTCCTGGGCCATCAGCCTCTCGCCGGGCGCCGGCGCCATCGCCGCCATGAGCTCCGGCCTCAACCACGGCTTCCGCCGCGGCTACTTCACCACCTTCGGCCTCGTGCTGGGCATCCTCACGCAGATCGTGCTGGTCGGTGCGGGCCTCGGTGCGCTGATCGCCGCCTCGTCCTTCGGCTTCGCGCTGGTCAAGTGGCTGGGCGTGGCCTACCTCGTCTACCTGGGCGTGCAGCAGTGGCGCGCGCCGGCCAAGCCGCTGGTGGCGGCCGCCGAGCCGGGCGAGAGCCGCGCCGTGAGCCTGCGCCAGCTGGTGCTGCGCGGCTGGGCCATCAACGCGGTCAACCCCAAGGGCACCGTCTTCCTGCTGGCCGTGGTGCCGCAGTTCCTGGACATGCACCAGAGCCTGACGTCGCAGTACACCGTCATCGGCGCCACGCTGTGCTTCACCGACCTCGTGGTGATGGCCGGCTACACGGCCCTGGCGGCCAAGGTGCTCTCCGCGCTGCGCAGCGCCGAGCACATCAAGACGCTCAACCGCGTCTTCGGCAGCCTCTTCATCGCAGCCGGCACGCTGCTGGCCACCTTCAAGCGCGCCGCCTGAGCCGGGTCTGCGCAAGAACCGGGTCGCCGCACGCGGCGCACCCGCTGTGAAATGCCAAGGACGCGCCCTCCCGGCGCGTCTTCTTTTTGGACGCTGAATGAGCACAACCGCCATGCCGGCCACTTCTCCCGCCGGTCTGTCTTCCCGCTGGCTGTTCTGGGGCCCCACGCTGATCTGGGCCAGCACCTGGCACGTGATCCTCTACCAGCTGGACAGCGGCGTGCCGGTGCTGAACTCCGTGGCCTGGCGCTTCGCCCTGGCGGCGCTGATGCTGGCCGGGCTGGCCCGCTGGCATGGCGAGTCCCTGCGGCTGCCGCTGTCGGCCCACGGCCTGATGCTGGCCACCGGCATCGTGCAGTACAGCGGCAACTACTTCTCCGTCTACGAGGCCGAGCGCCACATCCCGACCGGCCTCGTGGCCGTGCTGTTCTGCCTGATGGTCTTCGGCAATGCGCTTTCCGGGCGCCTGTTCTTCGCCCAGACGGTCAGCCGGCGCTTCCTCCTCGCCGCCAGCGGCGGGGTGCTGGGCGTCGTGATGATCTTCTGGCCGGAGATCGCCGCCACTGGCGCCCGGCCCACCGCGGCGCTGGGGCTGGGCCTGGGGCTGCTGGCGGTGCTGTGCGCCTGCGTGGGCAATGTGCTGACGCTCACCCTCACGCGCCGCGGCCTGCCGCTGGTGCCGGTGCTGGCGTGGAGCATGGGCTACGGCTCGGCCTTCCTGGCCAGCCTCTCGCTGGCCAACGGCACGGGCTGGCACTTCAGCTGGCAGCCGAGCTACCTGATGAGCCTGCTGTACCTCGCCGTCGCGGGCTCGGTCATTGCCTTCGTGCTGTATTTCAAGCTCGCGCAGCGCCAGGGGCCGGCCCGGGCCGCGCTCACGGGCGTGGTGATTCCCGTGATCGCGCTGGCCATCTCGGCGCTGCTGGAGGGCTGGGTGCCCACGGCGCTGTCCGTGGCCGGCATGGCCCTGTGCCTGGGCAGCATCTACGCGGCCACGCGGCCGCAATAAGCCCCTGCCGCAGGTCGCCGGGCCGCGGCGCGGCTAGGGCGCCGGGGCCTGGGGGGCGACGCGCGGCAGCGTCAGCACGAAGCGCGTGCCTTCGCCCAGGCGGCTGCTGAGCTCGATGTGGCCGCCCAGCACGTCGCAGACGATCGTGTAGACGAGGTGCAGCCCCAGCCCGCTCCCGCCCTGGCCGAGGCGGGTGGTGAAGAAGGGCTTGAAGACCTGGTCCAGATGCTCCGGCGGAATGCCCCGACCGTTGTCGCTGAGGGCCAGGTGGATGTGCTCGGCGTCCTGGCTCAGCAGCTCGATGCGGATGCGCCCGCCCGGCTGGTCGCCGAAGGCATGCACCACGGCGTTCTGCACGAGGTTGGTCAGCACCTGGCCGAAGGGCCCCGGGTAGCCCTCCAGGCGGAGGTCCTCGGGCAGCTCGATGGCCACCTCGTGCTGCCGCCCCTTGAGCGTGTGCTCCAGCAGGTGGACGACCTCCTCGCAGACCTGTCGCAGCTGGAAGGGCCGGCGCTGGAGGCTGGCGCGGTCGATGGCGACCTGCTTGAAGTCGCGCACGAGGCCGGCGCTGCGCTTCAGATTGCCCAGCGTGAGGCGCAGGCTGTCCTCGGCGAGCTGCAGCTGGCGCTCGAGCTCGCTGCGGCGCACGGCCGGGCCGGCGAGCGTCTCGCGCACCGCGCGCAGCGTCTCGGCGGCGGTGTCCGCCCCGATCAGGGCGTTGCCGATGGGCGTGTTCAGCTCATGGGAGACCCCCGCCACGAGCGAGCCCAGGCTGGCCAGCGTGTCCCGCTGCACCAGCTCCTCGTGGGCCTGCTGCAGCTGCCGGCCGCGCTCCTGCACCCGGGCTTCGAGCGAGAGATTCAGCAGCCGCACCGACTCCTCCGCCTGCCGGCGCTCCTGCACCTCGTGCTCCAGGGCGCTGCGCACGCTGTGCTCCTCGCGGCGGTGGGCGGCGAGGCCCGCCGCCAGCGTGTCGAAGGCCCCGGTCAGGCGGACGAGCTCCGGCGAGGCGGCGGCCGGCAGGGTGCTGGGCTCCTCGCCGCCGCGCACGCGCTGCGCCTGCGTCTCGATGGACTGGCTGAGCGCCTCCAGCGGTTCGTAGAGCCGGCGCCGGACCACGCCCCGCAGCAGCAGCAGCGTCAGCACCAGGCCGAACAGGCCCACGCCCAGCATCCAGCGCACGACGGTACGCAGGATGCGGTCGATGCTGTCCACGGGAATGATGCGCACCGCCCACCAGTCCGGCCCCGGCATGCGGCTCCAGGCGACGAGGAAGCGGCCGTCCGCCGTCATGCCGTCCTGCCCGCCCGCATGACCGTCCACGGCTCCGTCCGTGCCGGCGGCACGGGCCCTCAGCAAGGCATGGACCTGGTCGAGCACCGGGTCCTTCAGCTCCTGCAGGGCCAGCTGCCCCTGCGCCTGGGCGATGCGCTCGCGCAGCTGCGGGTGGGCGATCAGCTGCCCGTCGCCGCTCAGAATCATGGCCGTCGAGCCCATCGGCGCCTCGGCGTCCACGATCTGCTGCAGCAGCGCGTCGATGGTGATGTCATGCCCGACCGTGCCCACCCAGCGCCCCTGCCAGTCCAGCGGCTGGATGACCGAGACCATCCAGGCCTTGACCTCGCTGTCGAAGTAGACCGGCGTCCAGAAACGCTGCCGCTGCGGATTGCGCGCGGGGTCCGAGCCGGTCATGGTCGGGTAGCTGAAGTTGTCGGTCGCGGGCGTGGCGCTGCGGCCCCAGTCGATCCCCCGCGAGAACACCATGAGGCCCTTCTCGACGAAGTCCGTGTAGACCGAGAAGAAGGGCGGCACGAGCGCCGGCCCCTGCTCGAGCAGCAGCTGGTGGCTGACGACGGCGCGGCGCCGCGCGGAGGCGTCGGGGCCGTGGGCACCGTGTTGCAGATAGAAGGTGGGCGCGTGTTCGGTGTCGATCCAGCGGGGCTTCAGCCGCCAGACGCCGTCCGCCTGGCGCTCGAACAGCTCGGCCCAGCGCCGGTCGATCTCGGCGTCGCTGGCCTGCCCGATGCGGCGCTGCCATTCCTGCCCCAGGCGCTCGACGCTGGCCTGCGCCTGCAGAAAGACCTGACCCTGCTGCGCGGCATGCAGGCTGACGGTACGCCGCATCACCGGCGGCACCACCTGCAGGGCGGCCTGGCCGATCACGGCATAGGCCAGACCGGTGAGCACCGCCAGCATGACGGTCACCAGCAGGCTCAGCTGCAGGACCAGCTGCCGCGAGAGCGACTGCCGCAGGAAGACGTTCAAGAGCCGCTTCATGGACCCCCGGGGATGGGCCGACGCCGGTTGGGTCGGTGAATGCCCATGCTACCCCGAGGGTCGGGATTCCGGCGGCTCAGCCGTGTGGCGAATCCCCCGATCGCCCGTTCATTCCTCGGGCACGAAGATCCACAGCAGCAGGTAGATCAGCAGGCCGCCGCCGACACACAGGCTGGTCAGCACGAAGAGCAGGCGCCAGATCCAGGACTCGACATTGGTCATGCGACCGAGCCCGCCGCAGACGCCGCCGAGCCAGCGGTCGTTGAGGCTGCGGCGCAGGAGGGTGGTGCCGGCCCCCGCGCTCGCGCCGCCGCTGTAGCTGCCGCCCATGCCGCTGCCCTGGCCGGTCTGGAAGCCGCCCTGGCTCTCCGGACCGCCGGTCGACGCGGATTCGCCCTGCAGGATGCGGGCCTTGGCGCGCGCGAACTCGTCGTCGCTCAAGTGCCCCTGGCGATGCAGCTCCGCCAGGCGTTCCAGCTCACTGCTCATGCTGCTCATGTGTGCTCCTTGTGGTCGAGAACCCTTTGTTCTCAGGTGCAAGCCTACCGCGAGCGCCGCGCCGTCCAAGCCGCCCGCGACGGTTTGCCGCACGGCCCGCCTGGGCTGCATCAAGGGGGGACTGCCTGCAGAGGAGACCGCCGGGGCGGGCGCGTATCGCCCGGCGGCTCAGGGCTGGATCGGCTCGACGCGCACCGGCACGCGGCGCGTCACGGCGCACATCAGCTCATAGCCGATGGTGCCGGCCGCGCGGGCGACCTCGTCGATCGACAGGACGGCGCCCTGGCTGCTCTGGCCCCACAGCGTCACCTCGGCGCCGAAGCCGGCGTCGGGCAGCTCGGTGAGGTCCACCGCCAGCATGTCCATGGAGACGCGCCCCACCGTCTGGCTGCGGCGGCCGTTGACCAGCACCGGCGTGCCGCTGCCGGCATGGCGCGGGTAGCCGTCGGCGTAGCCGCAGGCCACGGTGCCGATGCGCATGGGGCGCTCGGCCACGAAGGTGCTGCCGTAGCCGACGGAATCGCCCGGCTGCAGGTGCTGCACCGCGATCACCTGGGCGCGCAGGCTCATGCCGGGCCGCAGGTCCCAGTGAGCCATGTCGTGCTCCGGGAAATCCGGCACGCCGCCGTAGCTCATGATGCCGGCGCGGACCCAGTCCGCCCGCACCTCGGGCCGCTGGTTGTAACGCAGCGTCGCGGCGCTGTTGGAAAGCGAGCGCTCACCTGGGAGGTCCTGCGTGGCCTCTGTCCAGGCGGCCATCTGGTGGGCGATGCCGTCCTCGCCGAAGCGTGTGGCGTCGGCGTCGGAGAAGTGCGTCATCAGCGAGATCTCGTCGACCTGGGGCAGGGCGTTGAGCCGGGTCCAGGCGGCGCGGAAGGCCTGCGGCGAGAAGCCCAGGCGGTTCATGCCGCTGTTCATCTTGAGGAAGACGCGGTGGGGCTCGTGCGTCTTGTGCATGGCCAGCCAGTCGATCTGCTGCTCGCAGTGCACGGCGTGCCACAGCTTCAGGCGGGAGCACAGCTCCAGGTCGCGCGGCTCGAAGCAGCCCTCCAGCAGCAGGATGGGGCCACGCCAGCCGAGGTCGCGCAGGCGCTGCGCCTCGTCCAGGTCCAGCAGCGCGAAGCCGTCGGCGGCCCGGAAGGCCTCGAAGACGTGCTCGATGCCATGACCGTAGGCATTGGCCTTGACCACCGCCCAGACCTGGGCGTCGGGGGCGCAGGCGCGGGCACGGGCCAGGTTGTGGGCCAGGTGGGACGGGTGGATCAGGGCTTGGATGGGGCGCGGCATGGACGCCATTGTGGCAGCAAAGGTCGAGGGTTTGCCCTAGCCCGCGGGCCGGCCGGGCGCCCCGTGCGGTGGGCGGCGCGCGGGGCCGGCGGCGATGCCCACACCGTCACGACTTGCGAAGGATTGCAGCGGGGCGCGGCCGGCGCCCCGTGGCGCCGCCCCCTGACGTCATGGCGCCCACAGGCCTGCATGCTATAAACCCGCCGCAGCATGGCCCGCTTGTGAAGTTTTGTGAGGCGTTTACGGGGGCACGGCTCTTCTCTCCATTGCTTCGACAAGACAGTCATTCACAAGCTCGGGTCCATGAAAAAAGGCTTCTACACCATCATGGCGGCGCAGTTCTTCAGCTCGCTGGCTGACAACGCGCTCTTCGTCGCCGCCGTGGAACTGCTGCGCAGCGGTGGCTCTCCCGAGTGGCAGCGCGCCGCCCTGGTGCCCATGTTCGCGCTGTTCTACGTCGTGCTGGCGCCCTTCGTGGGCGCCTTCGCCGACGCCGTGCCCAAGGGCCGGGTGATGTTCATCTCGAACAGCATCAAGGTCGTCGGCTGCCTGCTGATGCTCACCGGCCTGCACCCGCTGCTGGCCTATGCGGTGGTCGGCCTCGGCGCGGCGGCCTACTCGCCGGCCAAGTACGGCATCCTGACCGAGCTGCTGCCGCCGTCCCAGCTGGTGAAGGCCAACGGCTGGATCGAGGGCCTGACGATCACCTCCATCATCCTCGGCGTCCTGCTGGGCGGCCAGCTGGTGGGTCAGCACATCGCGCCGGCGCTGCTGTCGCTGGACGTGCCCTTCATCGACACCGGCATCGACACTCCCGCCGAGGCGGCCATCGCGGCCCTGGTGAGCCTCTATGCGGTGGCGGCGCTCTTCAACCTGCGCATCCCCCGCACGGACACCGCCCTGCAGCCGATGGGCCGGGACATGCTCTACCTGGTGCGCGACTTCGCCAACTGCAACTCGCGCCTCTGGCAGGACAAGCTGGGCCAGATCTCCCTGGCGACGACCACGCTGTTCTGGGGCGTCTCGGGCAATCTGCGCTACATCGTCCTGGCCTGGGCGCTGGCGGCGCTGGGCTACGGCACCACGCAGGCCTCCAGCCTCGTCGGCGTGGTGGCCATCGGGACGGCGGCCGGCGCCATCGTGGCGTCCCTGGTCATGCGTCTGGACAAGGCGACGGCCGTGGTGCCGCTGGGCATCGCCATGGGCCTGCTGGTCATCCTGATGAACTTCATCCACAACGTGTGGGTGGCGGCGCCCTTCCTGATCGTGCTGGGCGGCATCGGCGGCTACCTGGTCGTGCCGATGAACGCCCTGCTGCAGCACCGGGGCCACAACCTCATGGGCGCCGGCCGCTCCATCGCGGTGCAGAACTTCAACGAGCAGGCCTGCATCCTGGGCCTGGGCGCGCTCTACACGGGCATGACCCGCGTGGGCATGTCGGCCTTCGGCGCCATCACCATCTTCGGCCTGGTCGTGGCCGGCACCATGTGGCTGATCCAGCGCTGGCACCGCAGCAATCTGGTCCACCATGCCGACGAGGTCCAGCGCCTGCTGGCCATCGCCCGCACGGACAAGCACTGAGCGCCGCGGCGCCTGAACAGCGAAGGGGCGCCACGGGCGCCCCTTTTTCGTGGTCCCGGCGGTGCCGGGGCCGGATCAGGCCTTCCTGCTCAGGCCTTCCTACTCAGGCCTTCCTTTTGCCGCCGGTGTTCCCGTTCAGCACGCCCTCGATGTGCTCGCTCCAGGCACGGGCGATCTTGAAGCAGCCGCTGTGGTTCAGGTGGATCTCGTTGAACCAGTCGCCGCTGTTGCCGCTGGAGCCGGGCGCGGCCAGGGCCAGGGGCACGGCGGTGGAGTCGAAGACATGCAGGCGCGGGTAGAGCTGCTGGTCGGCGGCGAGGCGCTTGAGCAGCTGGGCGAGGTGGTGGACCATCAGCCGGCTGACGGCGGCCCAGTCCGCCGCGGGGATGGCATAGGCCTTGAGTGCCGGATAGAGCCAGGGGCCCGAGGCGTCCTCCGCACCGGCGGGGCGCGGCATGGGCACGGCATAGCTGTGCATGAAGACCGGCTTGCCCGCCGACGGGCCCTGGTCCCGCAGGCTCAGCAGGTGGCGCAGATTGGCGCTGAGGTAGTCGGCGTAGGTGGCCCAGCCGGGCTCGGAGAAGTAGCGCGCGACGCCGGCCGCCGGCGGGCCCCATTCCGTCTGGCGGCGCAGCAGGCGCAGGTGCAGCTCCACGGGCTCGCCGCCCGGCAGGTGCGCGGGCGTCTGGGCGGCCTTCACGAGGTCGTTGCCGCCCACGGAGAGCAGGATGCCGTCCCAGGTGGGGGCGTCGTCGGCCGAGAGCAGGCGGACGAAGTCCGGCGCCGACTCCAGGTCGACCATGTGACTCAGCGCATTGCTCTGCCCGGCGCAGTTGACGGCCAGGGCCTTGTCCCGGAAAACGAGTTCTTCCAGCAGGTTGGCATGCGCATTCATCTGCGCGGCCGTGAAGCTGAACCAGGAGTCGCCCTGGGCCAGCAGTCGCCAGCGGTAGGCGCTGAGGTCCGGCGCCGGTTTGGCTTGCAGATCAGCCGGGGTCAAGCAGGCCAAGTGGTCCAAGTCAGGCTCTCCCTAGTTCGTGGGCTCATCAAGGATGGCGGGCCTGCCGAGAAGGCCGGCTCGATGGCGTCCCGATTGGAGCCGCTTCGCCTGCGGGACACCATGCTATAAACCCTGCGCATTGTGGGTCGGCAGTGTGTCGGCTTTCCAATGGATTTCAAGGGGTTGTTGCAGCGAGCCAACCCATGCCCTGTAAGCAGTGACACGGTCCGGACGGTCTGCCTGCGCCCCGGGGGCATGACCTGACCCCATCCGTCGCGCCGGCCCTCGCATCCGCCGGCTCTTGTGTGCGCCTGCTGCATGGCTTTCATCGGTCTGATCTTCAACGCCCTGGTCTGGGGTCTCTCGTGGTGGCCTTTCCGCCAGTTCCAGGCCGCCGGCCTGCATCCCCTGTGGGCCACGGTGAGCTTCTTCAGCCTCTCCTGGCTCATCATCCTGGTGCTGCGCCGCCAGGCCTGGCGCGAGCTCCTGGCCACGCCCTCGCTGTGGCTGATCATGGCCGCGGCGGGCACGACCAACACCTTCTTCAACTGGGGCGTGTCCACCGGCGATGTCGTGCGGGTGGTGCTGCTGTTCTATCTCATGCCCCTGTGGGCCGTGCTGCTGGCGCGCCTGATCCTGGGCGAGCACCTGACCCGCCTCGCGCTGCTGCGCATGGCCCTGGCCCTGGGCGGCGCGGCGGCCGTGCTGGCGCCGGCGGGGGGCGGCCTGCCCATGCCCTCGAGCCTGTCCGACTGGCTGGGCGTGCTCGGCGGGATGGCCTTTGCCCTGAACAACGTGCTGCTGCGCCGCGAGGCCGGCCGCAGTGCCGAGGCCCGCGCCCTGGCCATGTTCACTGGCGGCATGCTGGTGTCGTCGGCCACCGCCACGGTGATGGCCAGCCAGGGCCTGGTGCCGTGGCCGGCCCTGGCGTCCGCGGGGTGGCTGCTGCCCCTGGCCGGCATGACGCTGCTGTTCTTCCTCTCGAACCTGTCGCTGCAATATGGGGCAGCGCGCCTGCCCGCCAACGTCACCGCCATCGTGATGCTCTGCGAGGTGCCCTTCGCCGCGCTCTCGTCCCTGGCCTGGGGCGGGGGGAGCCTGACGCTGCAGACGGCCCTGGGCGGCCTGTGCATCGTCGGGGCAGCCCTGCTGGCGGCGCTGGAAAGGCGCCGGGGCTAATATCCAGCCTCCTGCAGGAGCCACCCATGCCAAACCCGACGGTCTACGACTTCAACGCCACCGCCATCGACGGCCAGCCCTTCTCGCTGGGCGCCCAGCACGGCAAGGTGCTGCTCATCGTCAACACCGCCAGCGAGTGCGGCTTCACGCCGCAGTTCAAGGGCCTCGAGAAGCTCTGGCAGGACTTCCGCACGCGCGGCCTCGTCGTCGTGGGCTTCCCCAGCAACGAGTTCGGCGGCCAGGACCCGGGCAGCAATGACGAGATCTCCTCCTTCTGCGAGATCAACTACGGCGTGAGCTTCCCCATGATGTCCAAGGTGCAGGTCAACGGCGACAAGGCCGACCCGCTGTGGCAATGGCTCAAGAAGGAGAAGCCGGGCCTGCTGGGCACCCAGGCGATCAAATGGAACTTCACGAAGTTCCTCGTCGGCCGGGACGGCCGCGTGATCCGCCGCTACGCGCCCAACGACACGCCGGAAGCCCTGCGCGCCGACATCGAGGCGGCCCTGGGCAGCTGAGCCCGCTCAGCAGGCGAGCGAGTCCCGCAGCTGCGCGCCGTCCAGCGCGACGTGCAGCGCGGCGGCCTGCAGCCGAAGGTGCCCGCCCCGCGATCCCTCCAGCGTCAGCGCCAGCCGGCCCTCCAGCCGGCTCTCCAGACGGCCGGGCAGCGTGAGGGTCAGGTCTTGCCCATCGCACTGCAGATGCGCCGAGGCGATGCGCCCCGGCAACAGCGCCACCGCCTCCCAGGCCTGAATCCCCGTGAACGTCAGCCGCAGCGGCCACACCCAGCCCTGCTGCGGGGCGCGCTGCGTGAGGCTGGGCCAGTGCACCCGCGCGCTGGCGAGCGTCAGCACGGCCTCGTCCCCATGGCGCTCGGCGCCATCCAGCTCCGAGTCCGCCAGGATGAGGCTCAGCGGCGAGGGCCAGTCTGCGGGGGTGGCGTACATGTCTTCATTGTCGGCGCCATCCCTAGCTCTGTGGATGAAGTGATCCTGCAGCCGCGATTCCCCGCTCCTACAGTCCTGCAAAAGTCCACAACAAAGGGGAACACAAGATGAACAGGACACTTCAACGCGGTCCGCTGGCCCTGGCCGCCGCCGCCCTGGCCCTGGCCGCCTGCGCCGTCTGGCAGCCCGTCCCGAACAACACGCCGGTGCCTGACAACGCCGGCCCGATGCCGGTCTTCAGCCTGGACCAGGGCTGGGACACGCAGACTCAGATGTCCTTCTGGTTCACCTCGCAGGGCTCGCAGATCATTCCCTACCGCTGGTTCCTCGCGCTGGAGCGGGCCGAGAGCATCGAGCCCTTCCGCAGCCGCGCCCACATCGAGCAGCTGGGCTATCTGCCGGCCGATCCCGGACCCGGCGCCTGGAACCCCGACGGCCTGCCCGTGGGCTTCACCCGGGCGACGGATGCCAAGGGGCAGGACTGGATGGGCCTGAGCTGCGCGGCCTGCCACACGGGGCAGATCAACTTCAAGGGCCGCGGCCTGCGCATCGACGGCGCGCCGGCGCTGGCGGACTTCAACCGCTTCTTCGCCGAGCTGGTGGCCGCGCTGCAGGCCACGCAGGTCGACGAGGCCAAGTTCCAGCGCTTCGCCACGGCCCTCGGCCAGACGAGCCCGGTGCAGCAGCAGGCGCTGCGCGAGGCGCTGGCGCGTGAGGCGGCCGAGTCCGCGTCCCGGCTGGCCCTGAACCGGCCGACGCAGAGCCCGGGCCACGCGCGGCTCGACGCCTTCGGCAACATCTTCAACGAGGTCCTGGTGACGTCCCTGGACCTGCCGGCCAATGCGCTGCCGCCCAATGCGCCGGTGTCCTATCCCTTCCTTTGGGACACGCCCCAGCACGACAAGGTGCAGTGGAACGGCTCCGCGCCCAACGGCCCCATCGGCCTGGGCGAGGTGACGCGCAATGTGGGCGAGGTGCTCGGCGTGTTCGGCAATCTGCGCATCGAGGACTGCAAGCCCATCGGCTGCCGCTACCCGAGCTCCGTCGACATCCGCGCGCTGGGCCACCTGGAGGGCTGGCTGCGCAGCCTGTGGTCGCCGCAGTGGGACGAAAAGCTGCTCGGCCCCCTGGACCGCAGCCTGGCGAAGCAGGGCGAGGCGATCTACGGCCAGCAATGCGCGCAGTGCCACCTGCCCATCGAGCGCACCAACCCCTACCGCCGCATCACGGCGCAGATGCACGACGTCGGCACGGACCCGGCCATGGCCACGGCCGTCGCGATGCGCCAGGCGCTGACCGGTCGGCTGCAGGGCGTGCAGATCACCGGCGCGCCGCTGGGCACGCGCTACGGCGCCAAGGCACCGGGTGCCACGATGGTGGTGCAGGGCGCGCTGGGGGTGATGCTCTCGGACATCCCGTCGACGCTGGACGCGCTGATCCTCCAGTACGAGGCCCAGCTGGCGGACGAGCTGCGCGGCGCGGGCCAGTTCCAGCGCCCGGCCGGCTGGACGCACCAGCGCCCCACGGCGGAGCTGCTCAAGCAGGTGCTGTCCTCGCCCCCGGCGCCCGCGGCGGCCCCTGACGCCGCCGCCGCAGCGGCGCCCGTGCCCACCAGCGTCGCGACCTACAAGGCCCGGCCGCTGAACGGCATCTGGGCCACGGCGCCCTACCTGCACAACGGCTCGGTGCCCAGCCTCTGGGCGCTGCTGCAGCCGGTGGCGCAGCGGCCGGCGCGCTTCTTCGTGGGCAGCCGCGAGTTCGACCCGGTGCGGGTCGGCCTGGTGAGCGATCAAGGGCCGTCCAGCTTCGACACCACGCAGCCGGGCAATGGCAACGCCGGGCATCTCGCCGGCACCACCTTGCCCGAGGGCGACAAGCGCGCCCTGCTGGAGTTCCTCAAGACCTTGTGAGCGCCGGGCCGGCGGGGCGCCACAGGATGCAGCGATAGGCCTGGCGCAGCCGGCCTTCGCGTGCTTGCTGGCCCAGCCACTCGTTGACCGTCTGACGCGAGACGCCCGCCAGCGCGGCCAGCGCCGCCTGGCTGACCCGCAGCCGCCGCCAGCCGGGCTCGCCGTCGTCCGTGGCGCCCGCCTCGCCTGGCACGGCCGGCACATCCTCGCCCCGCTCCTGGTCCAGCTGCTGCAGGCTCAGCAGCAGGCGCTCGGCCGCGGTCGCGTGGCGGGAGGCCGCCAGCAGGCCCAGCGTGCCGGCGTAACGCCCGGCGAACTCCCGCATGAGGGCCCGCGCGAATCCCGGCAGCTGGTCCATGAGCCAGGTGTAGGCGCCCGGGCCGATGACGATCAGCTGGCTCGGCCCGCGCGCCACGGCCTCGTAGCGCGAGGGCTGGCCGCAGACGAAGCCCGCCAGGCCGAAGAGTCGCGGCGGCGCCACGGCCTCCAGCACGGACACTTGGCCGTCCAGGCCGCTGAAGCGGGCCTCGACCTCGCCGGCGGCCACCGCAAAGAAGGCCTGCGGGCGATGGCCCTGCAGCAGCACCGGCTGGCCGGGCGCCAGCGGCAGCAGACGCAGCAGCGGGCCGAGCGCCGCCCAGCGGGCGTCGTCCAGTGTCAGCCCCAGGCCCGGGGACAGCGCGTCCAGCACCGTGGTGAAGGCGGCGCGTAGCTCCGCTCGCGGGGCGCGGCCGTCTCGGGAGGCCGGCCGTCGGGCAGGTGCAGGGGCGGTCGGGCGATGTCGGGGAGCGGTCATGGTGGGATTGTCGGGTGTCCGACTATTCTGGCAATGCGGCCGCCCTATGCTGCGCCCATGACTGCTCCTCTCCACCTGTCACACCTGCCACCGCCCCCCGGGCTGGAGGCCCCGGCGGCCCGGACCGACTGGCCCCGCGTCTTCCTGGCCTTCGCGGCCGAAGACTGCCCCGAGGACCCGCTCTACCAGGCGATCGGCTGCGCGCTCGCGGCGCAGCCCGCCCTGCTGGCGCCGATGGACGAGGCGCCCCCGGAGCAGGCCCGGCCGAACCTGTACCTCGCCGCCCTGCACAGCCTCGTGATGGAGGCGCCGGCGTCGGCGCTGGCCGTCTACTTCCCCTCCGTCGGCGGCACGCGGGCACCGGACGCGGCCTTGCCTGCGGTGCTGGCGGCGTTCATCGAGGCGCATGAGCCGGCGCTGCGGGCGCTGCTGCGCCACCGGGCGACCCAGACCAACGAGATCGGCCGCTGTGCGGTGCTGTGGCCCGCCCTGCAGCACCTGGCCCGGGCCGGCGGGCGCCCGCGTCTGGCGCTCTTCGACTTCGGCTGCAGCGCCGGGCTGAACCTCGGGGTGGACGCCTACGGCTACCGCTATCTCGACCCGCTGGCCGGGCCGGACCCGGCGGCGGGGCTGGCGGTGGCGCCGGCCTCCACGGACGCCCCCGTCGCCGCCTGCCGCTGGCACGGCGCCTTCCCCTCGCCGCAGCCGGGCTTCGTGCTGGACCAGCGCCTGGGCGTGGACCTCGCGCCCCTGCAGGTCACGGACGAGGCCGACGCCCGCTGGCTGCTCGCCTGCCTGTGGCCCTACGACCACGAGCGGCGCGCGCGCCTGAGCGCGGCGCTGGCCGTGGCGCGCCGCCAGCGCTGGCCCGTGCAGGCGGCGGCGGACGGCCTGGCGGTGCTCGAGTCCTGGCTGGACGGCCTGCCCGCCGATGTGCAGCCGGTGCTGTTCAACAGCTGGGTGCTGTACTACTTCCAGGAGGCGGACCGGCTGCGCCACCGGGCGCGCGTCGAGCAGCTGATGGCGGCGCGCGGGCTGTGGTGGCTCAGTGCCGAGGCCCGGGTGCACAGCGACTGGCCGGCCGGCGTGCCCCTGGCCGAACGGCCGGAGGCGCTGTCGGCGGGGAGCGCGACGCTGTGGCAGTGGCGCCGCGCGGGGCACGCGCCCCAGGCGCTGGCATGGTCCCATCCGCATGGGCGCTTTGCGCACTGGCTGGCGCCCGCTGGCTGAGGTCACCCGCACGGCCCCGGCCGGGTCCGCACGGGTGCCCTTCGGCACGCGAACATCGGCGGCGGCTGGCATAGACTGCGCGCCAATCCCCCGCCGCGTGGCCTGCGTCAGCGCCCCGGCGGGCAAGCCTCCCCTCATCAGGGACGAAGGCGCCCGCCCTGCTGCGGCGGGACTGCCGACCGGCCCGCGGGGCCTGTCCGGCAGCCCCCGGCCGCATAATGGCGGGCTGACCCAGACCCCCGGAGTGATTGCCATGTTCCAACACGTTGACGCCTATGCGGGCGATCCCATCCTCAGCCTGAACGAAGCCTTCCAGAAGGATCCGCGCGCGGGCAAGATCAACCTGTCCATCGGCATCTACTTCGACAACGACGGCCGCATTCCCATGATGGATTCGGTCCGCAAGGCCGAGCTGGCGGTGGTCGAGAGCGCCGGTGCGCGCCCCTACCTGCCCATGGAAGGCCTCGCCAGCTTCCGCAGCGAGGTGCAGGCCCTGCTGTTCGGCCGTGACGCCGACGTGCTGAAGGCCGGCCGCGTGGCCACCATCCAGAGCGTGGGCTCGAGCGGCGGCCTGAAGGTCGGCGCCGACTTCATCAAGCGCTACTTCCCCGAGAGCGCGATCTACGTCTCCGACCCCACCTGGGACAACCACCGCGCCGTCTTCGAGGGCTCGGGCATCGCGGTCAAGACCTACCCCTACTACGACCCCGTGAGCGGCGGCGTGCGCTTCAACGAGCTGCTCGAGGCCGTGCAGGCCATGCCCGCCAAGAGCGTGGTGCTGCTGCACGCCTGCTGCCACAACCCCACCGGCGTGGACCTCACCCCCGTGCAGTGGGACACCCTCATCCCGCTGCTGAAGCAGCGCGAGCTGCTGCCCTTCCTGGACATCGCCTACCAGGGCTACGGTGACGGCCTGGAGCAGGACGCCTTCGCCATCCGCGCCATGGCCGACGCCGGTCTGCCCTTCTTCGTGGCCAACAGCTTCTCGAAGAACATGAGCCTGTACGGCGAGCGCTGCGGCGGGCTGTCGGTCGTCTGCCCGGATGCCCAGCAGGCCACGCACGTGCTCGGCCAACTCAAGGCCACCATCCGCCGCAACTACTCCAACCCGCCGATGCACGGCGGTCAGCTCGTCGCCAAGGTGCTGGGCGACCCGGCCCTGCGCGCCCTGTGGGAAGGCGAGGTCGAGGAGATGCGCGAGCGCATCCTGGCCATGCGCAACGCGCTGCACCAGACGCTGTCGGCCAAGCTGCCGGGCCGCAACTTCGACTACTTCCTGCACCAGCGCGGCATGTTCAGCTACACCGGCCTCACGCCGGCGCAGGTGGACCGTCTGAAGGACGAGTTCGGCGTCTACCTGGTCCGCTCGGGCCGCATGTGCGTCGCCGGCCTGAACACCAAGAACGTGGAAGCCGTGGCGAACGCCATGGCCGCGGTGCTGGCGTGAGCCGTGCCGGCCGCATCGCCTGGGGCGCCGCGCTGGCGCTGCTGGCCTGCGGCCTGACGTTCTCCATCGGCCCCCGCAACGGCGAGATCGCCTGGGAGCCGGCGCCGATGACGCCCGTGCAGCTGCCGGAGCCGCTGGAGGCGCTGGAGCGCCATCTGCAGGCCGAGGAGGCCCGCTTCCCGGGGCTCACGCCGGGCACCGAGAAGCACATCGTCTGGGGCGAGAAGGGCCGCCAGCGCGCGCCCTGGGCCGTGGTTTACCTGCACGGCTTCTCGGCCACGCGCCAGGAGATGGCCCCGTTGCCCGAGCGCCTGGCCGAGTCCCTCGGGGGCAACACCTTCTACACCCGCCTGGCCGGCCATGGCCTGCCCGGCGAGGCCATGGGCGAGGCCAGCGTCGGCCAGTGGAAGGCCGATGCGCTGGAGGCGCTGCAGATCGGCCAGCGCCTCGGCGAGCGCGTGCTGGTCGTTGGCGCGTCCACGGGCGCCACGCTGGCCGCCTGGCTGGCGCAGCGCGAGGAAGCCAAGGGGGTGGCCGGCTGGGTGCTGATCTCCCCGAATTTCGGCCCCCGGGACCCCAAGGCCGGCGTGATCAACTGGCCCTGGGGCCGCAGCATCGCCCGCATGGTCCAGGGCCCCGAGTACCAGGAAACGCCCGCCAATGAGCGCAAGGCGCGCTTCTGGACGCACCGCTACCCCACGAAGGCGCTGTTCCCGATGATGGCGCTGGTCGAGCGCGTGCGCGGCAGCGAGCTGGGCAAGATCCAGGCGCCCACGCTCATGCTGATGTCCCCGCGGGACACCGTCATCGACGTCAGCGAGGCCCGCGCGGCCTTCGAGCGCATCGGCAGCGCCCGCAAGCAGCTGATCGAGGTCGACTACAGCGAATCCCCGGGCCAGCACGTACTGGCCGGCGAGATCGATGCGCCCCGGGCCGTGCCGCCCATGGTCGAGCAGATCCGCGAATTCGTCGCGACGCAGGTCGAGCCGCGCCCCTGAACCGCGCCCCCGGCGCGTGCCACTGCTACAGGGGACGCCACCCCGAAACGGGGGGCTTCTGCGCCTCAAATGCGATGGCCTGACACGGCCCGGCGGCGCAAACTCAAGCCATCACTGACGCCGCCGAGGTCAACCATGGCACAGCTGATCAAGCCCCGCGGGGCCTCGCATCCCGAGACAGGCATGGCGCGCATGGCCGCGCTGGGACGCACCGCCATGAACGCCATCGCGCGGCCCTTGAGCCTCGCGAGCAGCAGCAAGATCGAGGGCCTGGACGTCCAGGACTCCACGCTCGAGGAATGGGAGCAGTGCCAGTCCCAGTTCGAGGACAAGTTCCGGCACGGGGTCAGCGACTACCTGCGCTGAGGACCGCCCGGCGGTGCCGCCGGCAGGCGATACAGTGCGGCCCATGCGCCGCCTTCCCCTGCCTCCCGCCTCCTCCGGCCGCGGCCTTGCACTGGCCCTGCTCCTGAGCACCACCGCACTGCTCGCCACCGCCGCCCCGGCCGGGGCCGAGAAGGCCCGGCCCACCCGCTCCGCCCCCCGCACGTCCCCGGCGCTGGTGCTCGACCCCGCCGAGACCCGCCATCCGCAAGCCCCCGAGACGACGCTGCCGGCGCCCGTGCGCCAGGCGCTCGCGGAGGTGGGCATCCCGGCCGAATCCCTGGCGGTGCGGGCCTTCCCCCTGGACGATCCGGCGTCTGGCCTCGTCTGGCAGGCCGAGCGGCCCATGGTGCCCGGCTCGGTCATCAAGCTGCTCACGGCGGCCGTCGCGCTGGACCGCCTGGGCTCGGAGCTGCGCCCCCGCACCGAGCTGCTGACCGAGGCGCCGCTTCTGCAGGGCGTGCTGGACGGCCCGCTGTACCTGCGAGGCGCCGGCGATGGCGACTTCGACACCGCCGCGCTGTGGTCCCTGCTGCGCCAGCTCCGGCTCGCCGGCATCCAGACCCTGGCCCAGGGCGTGGTGCTGGACCGCTCGCTGTTCTCGCCCGCGCGGCCGGACCTCGTCACCCCGCCGTTCGACGAGACCCCGAACTTCGCCTACAACGTCGTGCCCGACGCCTTGCTGCTGGACGGCGGCGTGCAGCAGCTGGAGTTACGCAGCGCGGGCGCGGGCGCCTTGCAGGCCCGTCTGCCGGACTGGCCGCAGGTGGAGGTGGACACCCGCGGCGTCGCGCTGGCCGAGGCCCCCTGCCGCCACTGGGACGTGCTGCCGCTGAGCTTCCGCTTCCAGCCGCCGCCTCCCGCGGCACCCGCCGTGCCGCCCCGCCTGATCCTCGAGGGGCGCTTCCCCGTGAGCTGCGAGCAGAAGCCGTGGCTGCAGGCGCTGGATCGTCAGTGGGTACTGGCTTTCACGCTGCGCCAGCTGTGGCAATCGCTGGGCGGCGAGCTGCGCGGGGAGATCCGGGACGGCGTGACGCCGGCGGCGGCCCGCGTGCTGCAGTCCCATGGCGGCCGGCCGCTGGCCGAGAGCCTGCGCGGCGCGCTCAAGCGCTCCGACAACCTGCAGCTGCGCCTGCTCTACCAGCGCCTCGGCGCCGCGGCCTCGGACGGCCCCGCGACCGCCAGCACGCAGGACCTCGCCGCCGCCGCGACGCAGGCCTGGCTGGCGCAGAACGGCCTGGAGAGCGCCGGGCTCGTCCTGGACAACGGCGCCGGGCTGTCACGCACCGAGCGCATCAGTGCCGAGGCGCTGGCCCGGCTCGTCCGCCACATGGTGCGCAGCCCCCGGGCGCCGGAATGGCTGTCCGGCTTGCCGGTGGCGGGCGTCGACGGCACCCTGCGCCGGCGTTTCGTGGGCGCACCGGCCCAGGGCCGGGCCCGGCTCAAGACCGGCACGCTGCGGGACGTCGTCTCGCTGGCCGGCGTGGTTCAGGACGGCCGCGGCCGGACCTGGGTGCTGGCCGTGATGCTCAACGACGAGGCCGCCGGCTGGGCGGGCCGCCCGGTGCTGGACCAGCTCGTGAACTGGCTGGCCGGCCGGCGCTGATCCCCGCTGCCCGTTCCCGCGGCCTCAGGGCCATCTCAGTGCGATCTCAGTGCCCCGGTTCCGGGGAGGTCTGTGGCGCGGCCTTGACGTGGGGCAGCCGCCCGCAAGGCGCGAAGGGCGCCGTCGCCCGGGGCTCCGATATGCTTGCCACATGCGACTCCCCCACTGCCTTGCCGCCGCCTGGATCGTGTCCGCCGTGATGGGCCTGGCCCCGGCGGTGTCGACGGCCGGGCCGTTGCCGGCCGCCCCGGAGCCGCGCCGCTTCGTCACCGAGGCGCTGCCGCCCTACGTCGTCGAGCGCCAGGGGAAGGCGACGGGCCCGCTGGTGGATGTGCTGCGCGCCGTGTGCGAGCAGCTCCGCTGGCGCTGTGACATCCAGCTGCTGCCCTGGCGGCGCGCCTATGCCGATGCCGAGGCCGGACGCGTCGACGGCATCTTCCCGCTGCTCCAGACGGCCGAGCGTGAGCCGCTGTTCCTCTTCACCAGCCCCGTCATCGATGCCCGCTACGCCCTGTTCTCGCGCAGCGGCCAGAGCTACGTCTACCAGGGGCCGGCCAGTCTGAAGGGCCGCGAGATCGGCGTCTACGGGCCCTCGGGCACCTCCTCGGCCCTGGCGGAACTCACCCGCGAGCTGCCCGGCCTCGTCATCCACACCGAGCCGGACAACAGCACCGTGCTGCGCAAGCTGGGCCATGGCCGCTATGGCGAGCAGGGCCTGGCCTTCATCAACGAGAGCGTGGCGCTGTGGCTGCTCAAGCAGGAGCGCCTCCAGGGCCTGCAGATGGCGGGCTCGGTCCGCGAGTTCACCTATGGCTTTGGCCTGGTGCGCGCCCGCTGGACGCAGGCGGACTTCGAACAGTTCGAGGACGCCCTGCAGCGCCAGTGCCGGCAGGGGCGCACCGCCGCGCTGCTGCGCCCCTACATGGTGCCGGCGTCGGCCTGCGCCCTGCAGCCGCGCTGACGGTGTGGGCGGGCCGCCGGCCCGGCCGGCACTGTCTCGCATCGGCTGCACATCCGAGTGCTTCGCTGCGGTGTCAGCCGCGTGTCGTCGCTGGCCCGCTATGCTCGGCGCCCTTGACACGTGAGGCACGTGAAGCAGGCGAGGCAGGGTGACCGGATGGAGGTGATCAGCAGGAGGCAGGCACCGCACGGCGGCCGCAGGACGGCGGGCCGTGAGCCGGGCGTGGCCGCGCGCCGTGGGGGGCGCCTCGTGGGACCCCTTCTGGTGACCCTGGCGGCGCTGCTCGCCGGCGGCGCGGGCGGGGCGAGCGCCGCCACGCCCATCCGCATGTTCTACACCCAGGACCGCCCGCCCTACACCTACCGCGAGCAGGGCGAGCCCGCCGGCCCCATGGTGGCCGTGCTGCAGGCGGTGTGCGCGGAGCTGAAATGGCGCTGCGAGGTGCGCTTCCTGTCCTGGCGCCAGGCGCTGGCACGTGCCGAGCAGGGCGAGGCGGACGGCCTCTTCACCGTGGCCGACATCGCCGAGCGCCGCCGCTTCTTCCATGTCACGCGCCCCGTGCTGATGGCGCGTTATGCCCTGTTCGCGCGCAGCGGGCAGGTCTTCGTCTACAAGGGGCCGCGCAGCCTGGTCGGTCATACCGTGGCCGCCTACGGACCGTCGGGCACCGCCCAGCTGCTGCAGGAGCTGACCCAGGGGCTGGAGGTCGATGTCCGGGTCGAGCCCGACAACCTCACCGTGCTGCGCCGCCTGGGCCAGGGCGCCTATGGCCCGGACGGGCTGGCGCTCGTCAACGAGAGCACCGCGCTCACGCTGCTGCAGAACGAGACCCTGGCGCCGCTGCAGTCGGCCGGCGTCGTGCGCCAGCTGAGCTACCACTTCGGCCTGAGTCGGCAGCGCCTGAAGCCGGCGGATCACCAGGCCTTCGACCGCGCGCTGACCCAGCTGTGCCGCAGCGGCGCCACGGCGGACCTCCTGCTGCCCTACGGCCTGCCGGTCGCGCCCTGCCGCTGAGCGGGCGGGGGACTGAGCGGGCGGGGCTCAGCGGACGGCGGGCTCCAGCAGGCGCAGCGTGCAGGCGTCGGCGTCGATCTCGGCCTCGGCGCCGAGCGGCAGCGTGAACTTGCGCGGGATGTGGCCGATCATCGCGCCGCGGTAGACCGGCACGCCCAGCCCGCCGAAGTAGTCCTCGAAGACCTCGTCCAGCGTCAGCGTGCCGTAGTTGCCGTCGCCCGGCTCGCACTTCGTGAACTGGCCCAGCACCACGCCCGCCAGTCGCCGGAAGGCACCGGCCAGGCGCAGTGTGGCCAGCATGCGGTCCACGCGGTAGATGTACTCGTTGATGTCTTCCAGGAAGAGCACCGCGCCGTCGAAGTCCGGAAAGTAGGCCGAGCCCGCCATGGCGCTGAGCACGGCCAGGTTGCCGCCGATCAGCCGCCCGCGCGCGCGGCCGCCGCGCACGGTCCAGGCGCGGTCATGGGCCTGGACGAGGTCACCGCCCTGCTCACCGCGCGGGTTCTGCAGCAGGGGCGCCTCGCCCGCCATCACGAGCGCGCGGAAGTGGCGGGTGGTGAAGTCCGTCCAGGTCGAACCCGCGAAGGGCGCATGGAAGGTGACGAGCCCCGTCTGGCCGTGGATGGCGTTGATGAGGCAGGTGACGTCGGAGAAGCCGCCGAAGAACTTGGGGTGCGACCGGATCAGCCCGTAGTCCAGGCGATCGACGATGCGCGCGCAGCCCGAGCCGCCCGTGAGCGCGAGCAGGCCGGCGATGCCGTCATCGGCGAAAAAGCGGTGGATGTCCTCGGCCCGCTCGGCGTCCGTGCCGCCGAACTGCCCGCGCCGCGAGAGGGCATGCGGCCCCAGCTGCACCCGCAGGCCCAGGGTCTGCAGCGCCTCGGTGGCGAGGGCCACGGGCTCCCGCTCGAAGCTGGCGTTGGCCGGGCTGATGAGGCCGATCGTGTCACCCGGCTGCAGGCGGCGCGGGCGCAGCAGGGGCGCTCGCCCGGCCGCGGCAGCGCTGCCGCCCGTGGCGGCGAGGGCGCCCAGCGGCGCGGTCTGCAGGAAATGGCGTCGGTCCATGCGGGGCTCCTGGTGGGCGTCACAGGACGCGGGGCAGCGTCGCGCGGGCCTGCTCGCGATCGCCGAACTCGAAATGCCACCACTCGGTCGTGATGGTGTGGAAGCCGCCGGCCCGCATCGCCGCGCGCAGCCAGCCGCGGTGGCTCAGCTGCTGTGCGGTGAGCAGGCCCTGCGCCAGATGCTCCGCCTCGTGGTCGGGGTGGGACAGCAGGCACATCTCGTCGAAGCCCGATCCCATGTCCAGCTCGCGCCCGTCGGCGTCCAGCAGCCCCGCATCGACGGCCACGCCGAAGGAGTGCAGCGAGCCGGCCTCGGGATGCGCCAGGTACAGCGCCAGCGGCGTGCCCGCGAGCTCGGCATAGAGCGCTTCCTGCACGCGCTGCGGCCGCAGGGCATCGAAGACGCGGATCCGCCAGCCGGCCCGGTGGCGCTGCAGCCAGGCCGCCGCGCGCTGCAGGCCGGCGGCCGCGTCACGGCGCAGGTAGGCGCAGTCGAGCGGGCCGTAGACGTCACGGCTCACGAAGTTGTCCGGCGTGGCGTAGCGCAGGTCGAGGTCGATCTCGGGGACGCCGCGCAAGGACTGGAAGTCGGGGTGCGCGGCGATGTCCTCGCACGCGATCAGGGGCATGGGCAGGGTCATTCGCGCCAGACCTTCTCGAACTCGACGCCGCCGTTGGGGTTGATCACGAAGCCCTTCACGTCCGACCGCACGGGCAGGTAGAGCGTGGAGTGCGCGAAGGGGATCCACGGCCGCTCGCGGTGGAAGATGCGCTGCGCCTCGACGTACAGCGCCGCGCGGCGGGCGGCGTCGGGCGTGGCGCGGGCGGTGTCGATCAGGCGTTCGAACTCGGCGTTGCAGAACTTCACGCCGCTGCGGTTGGCCGCGCAGCTGAGGTTGGGCGTGAGGAATTCGTCGGCGTCGCCGCTCTCGCCGCTCCAGCCGCTCATGTAGACGTCGTGCTCGCCCTTGTTGGCGCGCTTGAGGTACTCACCCCACTCGTAGGTCTTGATGCGGGCCCGCACGCCGATGCGTGCCCAGTCCTGCTGGATCATCTGCGCCAGCAGCAGGCCGTTCGGGTTGGTCGGGCGGGCGATGGGCAGGGCCCAGAGGTCCAGGGCGAAGCCGTCCGGGTAGCCCGCCTCGGCGAGCAGACGGCGTGCGCGGGCGGGGTCGTACTCGTTGCGCAGGCTGCGGTCGAAGCCCGGGATGGCCGGCGGGAAGGCGCTCACTGCCGGCGTGGCGTCGCCCCGGGGGAACAGCACCTTGAAGAGCGCGGGGCGGTCGATGGCGATGTCCAGCGCCTCGCGCACCGCGCGCACATTCGTCGGCGCGCGGGCCAGGTTGAAGCTCAGGTAGCTGATGTTCAGGGCCTGGACCTGCAGCAGCCGGATGTCCGCGCGCTTCGCGAGCACCGGCACGTCGATGTCCCGCGCCGGCGAGCTCACCTGGCACTCGCCGGCCAGCAGCTTCTGCACGCGCACATTGGGCTCGCGGGCGATGGCGAAGATGAGCTTGGGCGTGCGCACCGGGCCGGCCCAGTAGTCGGGATTCGCTTCCAGGCGCAGGACGTCGTCCTTGTCGTAGCGGCGGAAGGCGAAGGGGCCGGTGCCCACCGGCGCGCTGTTGAGCCGGTGCGGCTCGCCGCGCTGCAGCAGCTGCTGCGCGTACTCCGCCGAATGGATGCCGGCGAAGGGCATGGCGAACCAGCTGAGGAAGACCACGTTGGGCTCGCGCAGGGTGAAGCGCACGGTGTGCTCGTCCAGCTTCTCCAGCGTCTGCACGAGCTTCGCCAGGCCCAGGTTGTTGGGGTAGATGAAGTTGCCGGGCAGCGCCCGGTTGAAGGGATGCGCCGGGTCGAGGAAACGGCCGAAGGTGAAGAGCACGTCGTCGGCGTTGAGCTCGCGGCTCGGCGTGAACCAGGCGCGCTGGTGGAACTTCACCCCGCGGCGCAGCGTGAAGGTGAAGACGCGGGCATCCGGCGACACCGTCCAGCGCTCCGCGAGGCGCGGCACCAGCACCGTGCCGCCGCGCTCGAAGCCGAGCAGGCCCTGGAAGAGCTGGCGCACGGCGTTGTTGGTGCTGGTGCTGTCCCACAGGCCGGGATCGAAGCCCTCGGGGCTGGCCTCGCTGCAGTAGACGATGGGCTTGCCGGGCGCCTCGGCGTGTGCCGGCACCTCGGCGTGTGCCGGCGCGGCGGCCGGCAGGGACCCGAGCGCGGCCAGGAGGCCCAGGACCCCGGCGCGCAGGCGGGGAGCGGGGGAGGCGGGCAGTCCGGGGCGGGGCATCGGCAGGGCGGATTCAGGGTGGCGGTGGCGACGGCTGCATTGTGCGCGCAAGTGCCCGGGGAAGAACGTCGCGGCGCCGTGGCGCCACTGGGGCCGCCCGGCTGTCGACTCGGCGGCGCGGCTGTCGATCCGGCAACGCCCGGGGTGCGAGCCGCGCCGGATTCCCTAGACTGCCGGCACAGCGGCCATCGGAGGGCCGCAGGAGCGAGGGATGGACACATCGCAGGACCCGGCGCCGCAGGGCGCCGTCTTGCAGGCGAGGGGCCTGCGCAAGCGCTACGGCGCGCACGAGGTGGTGCAGGGCATCGACCTGACCCTGCCCGCGGGGCAGATCCGCGGGCTCCTGGGCCCGAACGGCGCCGGCAAGAGCACCACCGTCGCCATGCTGGCCGGCCTGCTGCCGCCCGATGCCGGCGAGGTGCGGGTGCTGGGGGAGCGGCTCGCCGGCGATGCCCAGGCCGTCAAGGCCCGCATCGGCCTGGTGCCGCAGGAGCTGGCCCTGCACGAGACGCTCACCGCGGCGCAGAACCTGCGCTGCTTCGGCGCGCTGTACGGCCTGCGCGGTCGCGCGCTGGACCACGCGGTGGCGTCCGCGCTCGACCTGGCCGGCCTCCAGCCCCAGGCCGGCTCGCGCGTGGACACCTTCAGCGGCGGCATGAAGCGGCGGCTGCACATCGCCGTGGCGCTGCTGCACGACCCGGCCGTCGTCTTCCTCGACGAGCCCACCGCCGGCGTCGATCCGCAGAGCCGCAATGCCATCTTCGAGGCGCTGGAGCAGCTGCGGGACGCCGGCAAGGCGCTGCTCTACACCACGCACTACATGGAGGAGGCGGAGCGCCTGTGCGATCACCTCACCGTCCTGGACCAGGGGCGCGTGATGGCGGAGGGCTCCCTCGCCGCGCTGCACGAGCAGCTGCCGCTGAAGGCCGAGCTGTCGGTGCAGCTGAACCGGCCGCTCGCGCCGCAGGACCTGCTGGACTTCGGCGGCCGGCCGGGCGTGCTGCAGTTCGAGGCCACGGACGAGCGCCGCTGCGCCTGGCGCGTGGGCCTCGAGCAGATGTCCGTCGCCCCCGCGCTGGTCATCGCCCTGCACGAGCGCGGCTACGGGCTGGAGCTGCTTGCCACGCGCCGTCCCAGCCTGGAGCAGCTCTTCCTGCATCTCACCGGCCGTCGCCTGCGCGACTGAGCCCTTCACCGGAGACCTGTCATGACCGCCTGGTTGGCCCTGCTGCAAGTCCAATTGCGCCTCTACCTGAACAATCGCAAGGCCCTGGTGCTGCACGTGCTGGCGCCCATCCTCATCGCCACCTTCTTCGGCTCGCTGTTCGGAGGCGCGGGCGGCAGCAAGGAGCCGGTCCACGTGAACGTGGGCTGGGTGGACGAGGACCGCAGCCCGGCCGCCGTGGCCATCGGCGAGGCCCTGGCCGCGGACCCTCAGCTGCGCGTGCAGCGCCTCTCGCGCGAGGAGGCCCTGCAGCGCGTGCGGGCGGGCAAGCTGCCCGTGGCCGTCGTCCTGCCGCCGCAGTTCGCGGAGCAGGCCGGCAACGCCCTCTTCGTGGGCGCCAAGCCGGCGCTGCCGCTCTACTACGACCCCTCGGACCGCATGGCCCTGGGCCTGGTGCGCGGCCTGCTGACCCAGCACGTGATGCAGCAGGTCCTGTTCAAGGGCTTCGGCGGCGCGCAAGGCAGCCGGCGCATCGAGGCGCTGCAGGCGCAGCTGCAGGGCGAGGCGGGCCTGCCGGCCGAGCGCCGCGGCCAGCTCGAGTCGCTGATGCGCTCGGTGCAGGCCTTGCAGACGCCCCTGCCGCAGGACGCCGCCGCCTCGGCCGCCCCGGCCACCTCCGCGCCGTCCCCGACCCTGGGCGCGCCCTTCGAGACGCAGGAGCAGGCCGTGACCGGCTCGCAATCCGGCTACAACGGCTATGCGCACTCGTTCGCCGGCATGGGCGTGCAGTTCGTGCTGATGCTCGGGGTGGAGCTGGGGGTGGGCCTGCTGGTGATGCGCCGCAGTGGCCTGTGGCTGCGCCTGCGGGCGGCCCCGCTGAGCAAGGCCACGGTGCTGGGCAGCTACTTCGCGAGCACCGCCCTCATCGCCTTCCTCATCTTCGCGACCGTGCTGCTGGCCGGCATGCTGATGTTCGGCTTCCGGGTCGAGGGCAGCCTGCCCGGCGCCGTCCTGCTGCTGCTGAGCTATGCCTGCTTCACCGCCGGCTTCGGCCTCTTCCTGGCCGCGGTGGGCGGCAGCCCGGAGGCCACGCGCGGTCTGGCCATCATGGCGACCCTGCTGATGGTGATGCTGGGTGGCGCCTGGGTGCCGAGCTTCGTCTTCCCCGCCTGGATGCAGGAGGCCACCCTCTTCGTGCCGGTGCGCTGGGCCGTGGACGGGCTGGACGCCATGCTGTGGCGCGGCCAGCCGCTCGCCGACGTGGGGCCGCCGGTGGCGGTGCTGCTGGGCAGCGCCGTGGCGCTGGTGGGCCTGGCCGTCTGGCGCTTCCGCTGGCGCGAGGGGGACTGAGCGCCGACCGGACGCGCCCCGGGGCGCGCTAGCCACCCGCCGGCGGGGACGGGCGAGGGGGGCGCTGGGGGCGGGCGTGGGCCTGGCGGAACTGGCCGGGCGTGCAGCCCAGCAGCGCCTGGAAGCTGCGGTGCAAACTGGCCTCGCTGGCGTAGCCCAGGGCGGCCGCCACCGTCTTGATGGGCACCGGGGCATCGCACAGCTGCTCCGCCGCCTGCCGCAGCTTCAGCAGCCGCAGCCACTGGCCGGCCGGGCGTCCGGTCTGCGCCGGCAGCCAGCGGCCCAGCGTGCGCAGGGACATGCCGATCGCCGCCGCGGCGCCGGCCAGCGAGAGCGCCTGGGCCGGCTGGCGCTGCGCGTAGACGATCAGCTGGCGCAGACGCGCATCGTCCTGGCTCATCAGCTCGACGCAGCGGAACTGCGGCGGCCACTGCTGCGGCCGCGGCAGCATCAGCACGGCCTCGATGTCACGCAAGGCGTCCGCGTCCAGGCGCTCGGCGAGGGCCTGCAGCATGAGGGGCAGGTAGCCGTGCGGACCCGCGGCCGTGCGCATCGGTCCGCTGTGCACGAGCGGCTCGTCGAAGTGCCAGCGCACCTGCGGAAAGCGTGCGCTCAGGGCCGGCCGGAGCCACCAGGTGGCCGTCGCGTCGTGGTGATCGAGCCGGCCGGCCGCCGCCAGCACGGCCACGCCGGCGCAATAGCTCCACAGGGCCTCCCGGGCGGGGCGGGTCCGCAGGGCCTGCACGAGCGGGTCCAGGGCCGCGAGCCGGTGGTCGAGGTCGGACCGGGACGCCGTCCACAGGCCCGGCACGAGCCAGGCCTCGCAGCCGGCATCGGCCAGCGCGGCCTCGGGGGTCAGGGCGGGGCCCTGCCAGGTCTGCACCGGCCGCCCGTCGAGGCTGACCCAGCGCACGACGAAGGCCGTCCGGCCCAGGCGCAGATTGGCCGCCCGGGCGAGATCGGCGGCGGCGAAGAGTCCGGCCGGCATGCAGCCGTCGAAGAGCAGGAGGCCCAGGTGCAGAGGCGGTGGCGGCATGGGAACGGAGGTTTGGCTGAAAACGGAAGGAACTTGGCAGATCAGGCCATTGTGCGGGGGGCGGGCGCTTTGAACAATGGCACCGTCTCCTCTCACCGCGCCTGGCGCAAGGACCCCAATGCACATCACCCAGATCCGCAATGCCACCGTCCTGCTGGAGTTCACGAGCGGCGGCCGGAACGTCGCCGTCCTGGTCGACCCGATGCTGGCCGGGGCCGGGGCGCTGCCCAGCCTGCGCTACCTGGGCGGTACGCGGCGCCGCAACCCGCTCGTGCCGCTGCCCACCGCCGCCGCCCCAGCGCTGGAGCGGGCCACACATGCCCTCATCACGCATTGCCAGAAGGGCCACTTCGACCACCTGGACCGCGCCGGGCGCCGCTTCCTGCGGGAGCGCGCGCTGCCCGTGGTCTGCATGCCCGATGACGCGGGCTGGCTGGCGGCCCGGGGGCTCGTGACGCAGCCGCTGTCAGGCCCCGAGCGGCAGCCCTTCCTGGGCGGCCACATCACCCCCATTCCCTGCCTGCACGGCCGGGGCTGGGTGGGGCGGCTGATGGCCCATGGCATGGGCTACCTGATCGAGATGCCGGGGGAGCCGAGCGTCTACGTGGCGGGGGACACGGTGCTGACCGATCCCGTGCGGCATTGCCTCTCGGTCCTGCGGCCGGACGTGGCCATCCTGCCGGCGGGCGGCGCGCGCTTCGACCTCGGCGGGGAGATCCTGATGGACGCCGGCGAGCTGGCCGAGGCCGTGCGGGACTTCGGCGGGCAGGTGCTGGTCAACCACCTGGAGGCGCTGGACCACTGCCCGGTGACCCGGGCCGAGGTGCGCGAGCGGGCCGCCTTCCTGGGCGCTCGCCTGTGGGTGCCGCAGGACGGCGAGAGCCGTCGCTACGAGCCGGCCGATGCCCCTCAGCGCGCCGCCTGCGCCAGCCGCCCGCAGAGATAGGTCCAGACGAACTGTGCCGCGGCGTAGCTCGTGAGCTCCGCGTGGTCGTAGGGCGGGGCCACCTCGACGCAGTCCATGCCGACCCAGGGCAGGTCGGCCAGCTCCTCCAGCACGCTGAGCACCTGGTTGCTGCTCATGCCGCCGGGCTCCGGCGTGCCGGTGCCGGGCGCGAAGGCGGGGTCCAGGCAGTCGATGTCCAGGCTGAGGTAGACCGGCGGATGGCCCAGCGCGGCCAGGCGGGCACGGATCTCGCCCAGCACGCCGGCCAGCTGCGCCGGGCTCTCCAGGCCGCGCAGGCGGCGGGCGTCGTAGATCAGCCCGCCCTGGTCCCGCACGTAGTCGCGCGCCTCGCGCTGGCCGGCCGAGCGGATGCCCAGCTGGATCATGCCGGCGGGCTCCACCAGGCCCTCCTGCAGGGCCTCGTAGACCCAGGTGCCATGGCCGCTGGGCTCGCCGAAGTGGTCCTCCCAGGTGTCGCAGTGGGCGTCGAAGTGCAGGCAGGCCAGCGGGCGGCCGTGGTGGGCGCGGTAGGCGCGCAGCAGGGGCAGGGTGATGCTGTGGTCGCCTCCCAGCCAGACCATGTGCTGCTGCGCGATCAGCGGCGCGATGAGGGGCATCATCGCCGCGCGCATGGCCTCGAGGCTGGTGTTGGGCAGGGGCAGGTCGCCGAAGTCCGCGAGCTGGCCGTCCGGCGTGGTGTTGAAGAAGGGATGGATGCCGTCACACAGCATGTGGCTGGCCTCGCGGATCGCGCGGGGGCCGAAGCGGGCGCCGGGGCGGTTGGTCACGCAGCCGTCCCAGGCGATGCCGGCCAGGCCGAAGGGGCGGGCGCCGGGCGCTGCCGCGGGCTGCTTCATGAAGGTGGACTGGCTCAGGAAGGCGAAGTGGCTCATGGGACTCCCGCGGGTCTGGCGTCAGGCGGCCGGCCTGCCCCCTGGATTGAATCATGACCGGCGCCAGGCGCCGGGACCTGCGCTAGCATCGCCGCACCTAACATCATTTCTGGGGGGGAAGCATGACAAGTACCACACGCCGCCTGAGCCTGGCCGCCCTGGCCACCGCGGGACTCTGGGGCCTCACCGGCCTGAGCGCCGCCCAGGCCGCCGGCACGCCGCAGCGCGTGGCCGTGGTGTCGCTGCTGGGGGACGAGCTGCAGGTCGTGACCGGCAGCCGCAAGACCGGCAGCCACCTGGACAGCAACCGCCGCGACGCCTGGCCGATGCCGGCCGGGCTGATGGACGGCACCTCCCTGGTGGCGGTCGAGAAGGCCGGCAAGCAGGTGGCGCCCGAGAGCGAGTTTCTGCTGCTGAAGCTGCCCTCGGCACGTCTGTTCGGAGACCCGCTGGGCCAGCCGGAAGGTCCGCGCTACGAGATTCCCGCACAACTGAAGCCCACGCTCCAGCAGATCCAGGCCACGCAGCTGATCCTCATCACACCGGTGCGGACGGACCTGCGCGTGCAGGGCGTGGACTTCGCGACCGGCAACGGCGTGCTCACCGGGCTCGGCTTCTATGTGGACGACCTGATGCGGGTGCGCCAGATCAACCGGGCGGATCTGCGCGAGACGGGCGAGGTCGCGCGCGGCTTCCTCGCGCCCTACGTCTATGTGAAGGCCTCGCTGATCGACGCCCGGACCGGCGCCGTGCTGGCCCAGAAGGTCGTGGCCAAGGCCGAGGCCATCGGCGGCCAGCGGGACGAGGGTGTCGCGGATCCCTTCGAGAGTCTGGATGGTCCCTCGAAGGTCAAGGTCCTGACCGACATGCTCACCACCGAGGTGGGCGAGGCCACGAAGGCCCTGCTCGCTCCGCGCTGACCCGGGCTGACCCGGGCTGACCCGGGCCGCAGCGGTCCTCAGGTCCGCCGCAGCTTGGGGTCCAGCGCGTCGCGCAGGCCGTCTCCGACGAGGTTGACGCTCAGCACCGTCACGAGGATGGCGAGGCCAGGCAGGCTCAGCACCCAGGGCGCGCGCTGCAGCGCGTCGCGCGCCGAGGCCAGCATGCTGCCCCACTCGGGCGTCGGCGCCTGCACGCCGAGGCCGAGGAAACCGAGGCCCGCGGCCTCGAGGATGGCGGAGGAGAACGCCAGCGTGGCCTGCACGATCAGCGGCGCCGCGCAGTTGGGCAGCACCGTGCGGAACATCAGGTGCGCCGTCGAGGCGCCCGCGGCGCGCGCTGCCTGCACGTAGTCCCGCGACTTCTCGGCCAGGGCGGCCGCGCGCGCCAGCCGCGTGCTGCCGGGCAGGGCGCCGATGGCGATGGCGATCACCGTGTTCATGAGGCCGGGGCCGAGGATCGTGATCACGCAGATCGCCAGCAGCAGCCCGGGCAGGGCCAGCAGCACGTCCATGCTGCGCATCACCAGCGGCGAAAGCCAGCGCTCGTGGAAGGCCGCCAGCAGGCCCAGCGCGACGCCCGGCACCAGCGCCAGCACGACGGAGGCCAGCCCCAGCCCCAGCGAGACGCGCGCGCCGTGCAGCAGGCGCGAGAGCAGGTCGCGGCCGAGCTCGTCGGTGCCCAGCAGGAAGCGCGCGCCGCCGCCGTCCATCCAGACGGGCGGCTGCAGGAGGTGGTCCCGGTACTGCTGCAGCGGATCGTGCGGCGCCAGCCACGGCGCCAGCAGGGCCGCGAGCGCCATCAGGCCGAAGACGGCCAGGGCGGCCAGCGCCCCGCGCTGCGTCGCGAAGCGGTCCCAGGCCAGGCGCAGCGGGCCGCGGCTGCGCACCGGGCGGGCGTCGGCAGGCGAGGGGGTCAGGTCTTGCGTCGCCATCGTCGTTCAGCGGGCCCGCATGCGGGGGTTGACCACACCGTAGAGCACGTCCACCACGAGGTTCACGCCCATGAAGGTCAGCGCGGAGATCAGGATGCCGGCCTGCACGACGGGGTAGTCCCGCCGGCTGATGGCGTCGATCAGCCACTTGCCCACGCCGGGCCAGGAAAAGATGGTCTCGGTCAGCACCGCGCCGGCCAGCAGGCTGCCCGTCTGCAGGCCGACGACGGTCAGCACCGGCACCAGGGCGTTGCGCAGGGCATGGCCCAGCACCACGCGGGTGGCGGAGAGGCCCTTGGCGCGGGCGGTGCGGATGTAGTCCTCCTGCAGCACCTCGAGCATGCTGGAGCGCGTCATGCGGGCGATCACGGCCGTGCTGGACGTGCCCAGCACCAGGGCCGGCAGCAGCAGGTGCAGCAGGGCCGAGCGCCAGGCGCCGGGCTCCGGGTGCAGCGCCGCGTCGATCAGCATGAAGCCGGTGACCTGCGTGACCTCGTACTCGATGGCGATGCGGCCCGTCACCGGCGTCCAGGCCAGGCCCACCGAGAAGGTCATGATGAGGATCAGGCCCCACCAGAACACCGGCATCGAGTAGCCCAGCGTGGCCAGGCCCATCACGCCCTGGTCCAGCCAGGAGCCGCGGCGCAGGCTGGCGGCCAGCCCGAGGGCGAGGCCCAGCACCAGCGCCAGCAGCAGGGCCGCGACGGCCAGCTCGACGGTGGCGGGGAAGAGCGCCAGGAACTCCTGCGCCACCGGCTCGTGGCTGACGAGGCTGCGCCCGAGGTCGCCGTGCAGCAGCTGCAGCAGGTAACGGCCGTACTGCACCGGCAGCGGCGCGTCGAGCCCGAGCTGGTGCAGCAGCTGCGCGTGCGTGGCGGCGTCGAGGGCGCGCTCGCCCATCATCACCTCCACCGGATCGCCCGGCACCAGGCGGATCAGGCCGAAGGCGACCAGGCTCACGCCCAGCAGCGTGGGCAGCAGCGTGAGCAGGCGGCGCAGCAGGGCAGCGAGCATGGGCCGGGTCAGCGCGCCGGGGCGCTGTCCTTCAGGCGAAAGCCGTCGCGCCGGGTGATGACGTCGAGCAGCGCGGCGGTCTCGGCGTCGGCCTCGCCGTCGTGGAGGGACGGCCGGTACTTCATCTGGAAGGCGGCCAGCACGGCGCGGGTCTCGGTGTCCCACAGGCCGCTGGGCGTCAGCCCGAAGCCGTGCTGGGCGAGCTTCTGCTGGAACCAGGCGGCGTCCGGCAGGGCCTGCTCGTACTGCGGGCGCAGGCTCGCGGCCAGGGCCTCGTCGGGCCAGGGGATCAGGCCCGCGGCCCAGAGCTGCTTCCACGGGAAGGCGGGGCCGGGGTCTTGCTTGCTGAGGGGCTGGACGTCGCTGTGGCCGAGGATGCGGTCCGGGCGGATGCGGTGGCGCGCGACGATGTCCTGGCACAGCCGGATCACCTCGTCGATCTGCGCCTGCGGGAAGGGGGCGTAGCGCGGGCCCTCGTCCGTCTGGACGCGGCCCGGGTTGACGATCTCGATGCCGATGGACGCCGCATTGACGTTGCCCCAGCTCTTCCAGCGGCTCACGCCCGCGTGCCAGGCGCGCCGGGACTCGTCCACCAGGCGGTAGGTGCGCACGGGCTCGTCGCGCACGAGGTAGTGGGCCGAGACCTCGCCGCCCTTGGGATTGGGCTGGGTGAGCGTCTTCAGCGAGCTCTCGAAGTTGCCCACGGTGTAGTGCAGGATCAGCAGCTGCGCGCGGCTGTCCTCGTTCTGGGAGCGGTAGCTGTCGTCGATCTGCAGGCCCTTGGGCGCGGTGGCGCAGGCGCTCAGCAGCGCGCAGGCCAGCAGGGCGAGGGCGCCCGGGCGGCGCAGGCAAGGAGACGGGTGGGGAGCGCGAAGGCCGTTCATGGGCCCGCATTGTTGCAGCAAGGCCCGGCGGCCCGGGAGAACGAGAAGGATGCACGGTCCGCGCCTGATCTGGCGCAAGCGGCCGGGCGATTGCAAGGCCGGCGAAAGCTCGCCCGCTAGCATGGGTCGACACGTGCCGCGCTCCGATGGCACCGGAAGGCATGCCCATGAGCCAGCCGCTGCAGCATCTCCAGCAGATCGAGGTCCGCAAATCGGGCCTCGGCGGGCGCCTGCGCAGCCTGCACGGCATCATCCAGAGCCGCTTCCCGCGGATCAGCCGCGTGGCGCTGGCGCTCTACGACCCGGTCAGCGACACCCTGCGCACCTTCGCCAGCAGCAACGAGGACGGCGTCGCCCTGCAGCGCTACGAGGCACGCCTGCACGAGGTGCCCTCGCTGCTGAAGCTGCGCGACGCCCGCGAGGCACGGGTGGTGTCCGACTTCGCCCAGTCCTTCGCCGTCGACAGCGTCCACACGGCCTGGCTGCGCGGGCGCGACTACCGCAGCAGCTACACCCTGCCCATCTTCCACGGCGACGCGCTCGTGGCCTTCCTCTTCTTCGACGCCAAGGAGCCGGACGTCTTCCAGCCGGAGGTGACGGTCTTCCTGGACGTCTTCGCGGACATCGTCTCGCAGCTCTACCTGCTGCGCCTGGCCGCGGTGAACACGCTGGTGGGCGCGGTGGACATCGCCACGGGCCTCGCCCGCATCCGCGACGTCGAGACCGGGCGCCACCTCGAACGCATGGCGGCCTACGCCCGCCTCATCGCCCAGGGCGTGGCCGAGCGCCACGGGCTGAGCGACGAGACGATCGAGTACATCCACCTCTTCGCGCCGCTGCACGACATCGGCAAGGTGGGCATCCCGGACCGCATCCTGCTCAAGCCCGGCCCGCTCGATGCGGACGAGTGGGCGACGATGAAGCGCCACGTTGACATCGGCCTGGACCTCGTCAGTCACATGATCGACGACCTGGGCCTGCAAGGCGATCCGGCCGCGCGGGTGATGCGGGAGGTCGTCGGCGGCCACCACGAGCGCGGCGACGGCTCGGGCTACCCGCTGGGCCTGCGCCTGGCGGACATCCCCGTGGTCTCCCGCGTGGTGGCCGTGGCCGATGTCTACGACGCCCTGACCACGGTGCGCCCGTACAAGCTCGCCCTGCCAGACGCCCGCGCGCTGGCCCTCCTGCGCGAGGACGTGCAGGCCGGGCGCCTGGATGCGGACTGCGTGGAGGCCCTGGCGCGGGCGGAGGCGGGCCGGCTCGGGATCCAGCGCTCCCTGGCCGACTGAGCGCCACCGCCCGGGCCTAGGGAAAGGCCTGACCCGCGGGCCGGGGCTGACGAGCGGCAGGGGCGGGCCTCAGGCGCCACAATCCGTGCCTTCACGAAGACACGCTTTCCCCACCATGAAGACTGCCCGCAAGACCGCCCGGTCCGCCTGGCGCCTGAGCGCCCTGGGCGCCGCGCTCGCGTTCGCCACCCTCGCTCAGGCCCAGGAGGCCAAGCCGGCCGAACAGCCGCTGGAGCGCCTGCCCTACACGCCCAGCCTGGACCTCTCGGCCATGGACCGCAGCGCGGATCCCTGCGAGGACCTGTACCAGTACGCCTGCGGCGGCTGGAACAAGAACAACCCCATCCCGGACGACCAGGCCCGCTGGTCCGTCTACGCCAAGGCCGCGAACGACAACCAGCGCTACCTGTGGGGCATCCTCGCCAAGCTGGCCGAGCCCGCCGCCGCCGGGGAGACCCGCACGGAGTCCCAGACCAAGATCGGCGACTACTTCGCTGCCTGCATGGACGAGACCGCCGTCGCCCAGAAGGGCCTGGCCGCGCTCAAGCCGCTGATGGACCGCATCAACGGGCTGAAGGACAAGTCCGAGCTGCCCTTCGTGCTGGCCGCCCTGCACCAGAACACGCACAACGGCCGCTTCTTCTTCAGCTTCGGCGCCGGCCAGGACTTCGCCGACAGCACCCGCCAGATCGCCTTCGCCGGCACCGGTGGCCTCAGCCTGCCGGAGCGGGACTACTACCTCAAGACCGACGCCAAGAGCCGCGAGCTGCGCGCGAAGTTCCAGGCCCACGTGGCCCGCACCTTTGAGCTGCTGGGCGATCCGGCACCCCAGGCCGCCGCCCAGGCGCGCCTGGTGCTGGCTGTCGAGACGGCGCTGGCCAAGGCCTCGCTGAGCGTCGTCGACAAGCGCGACCCCTACAAGAGCTTCCACCGCGTCAATGGCAAGCAGCTGCAGGCGCTGATCCCCGACTTCGACTTCGCCGCCTACCAGAGCGCGCAAGACCTGGCCCCGCAGAACGAGTTCAACGTCAGCGAGCCGGCCTTCTACATGGCCCTGGCCCAGCAGTGGAAGCGCCTCTCGGTGGCCGACCTGCGCACGATGCTGCGCTGGCAGCTGGCCAGCAGCATGTCGCCCTACCTCGGCCCGGACTTCGTGAACGAGAACTTCGCGTTCTTCTCGAACACGCTGCATGGCGTGCCCAAGCAGCAGGCCCGTTGGAAGAAGTGCGTGACGCTGGTCGACGGCCAGCTGGGCGAGGCCCTGGGCCAGGAGTTCGTGGCCCGCAACTTCAGCCCGGAGCTGAAGGCCGCCACCCAGCGCATGACCGAGCAGATCGAGGTGGAGATGGGCAAGTCCATCCGTTCCCTGCCCTGGATGAGCGAGGACACCAAGAAGCGCGCTCTCGAGAAGCTGCACAGCATCGTCAACAAGGTCGGCTACCCCGACCAGTGGCGTGACTACGGCCGCTTCACCGTGCTGCGCGGGGACTTCGTGGGCAACGTGATGCGCGGCCAGGCCTTCGAGCGCCACCGCGACCTGGCCAAGATCGGCCAGCCGCTGGACCGCGGCGAGTGGGGCATGACGCCGCAGACGGTGAACGCCTACTACAACGCCCAGATGAACGACATCAACTTCCCGGCCGGCGTGCTGCAGCCGCCGCTGTACGACGCGAAGATGGATGACGCGCCCAACTACGGCAACACGGGCGGCACCATCGGCCACGAGCTGGTGCATGGCTTCGACGACGAGGGCCGCCAGTTCGACGCCAAGGGCAATCTCAAGGACTGGTGGACGAAGAAGGACGCCAAGGCCTTCGAGCAGCGCGCCGCCTGCGTCTCGAAGCAGTACGCCCAGTACAAGGTCATCGACGACATCAAGATCAACAGCAAGCTGACGCTGGGCGAGGACCTGGCCGACCTCGGCGGTCTGGTGCTGGCCTGGGCCGCCTGGCAGACGCAGATCGCGGGCAAGCCGCTGCCCGCCACCGACGGCCTGACGCCCGAGCAGCGCTTCTTCGTGGGCTTCGCGCAGTGGGACTGCAGCGACACCCGCCCCGAGGCCGCCCGCGTGCATGCCGCCACCGACCCGCACTCGCCGGGCCGCTACCGCATCAACGGCGTGGCGGTGAACATGCCCGAGTTCGAGAAGGCCTTCGCCTGCAAGCCCGGCCAGGCCATGGTCAAGCCGGCGGCGGAGCGCTGCAAGGTCTGGTAAGCCGCCAGGCGGCTCGACCGCGCCACGAGGGGGCTGCTGCGGCAGCCCCTTTTTTCATGGCGACGTGACCGGTGGCATGCGTCGGCGCGGGGCGCGCTCTGGCAAGCTGCGGGCATGACGACGCTCACGCCGACCGCCCTGCATGCCATCGCCCCGCACGCCACCGCGCCGCTCGTGCTGCGCGCCGCCCGCGCGGGCGACGCCGAGGCGATCGCCGCGCTCATCGCCTCGCTCGCCCCGGCCTTCTTCGTCTCGCCGGACGGCGCCGGCACCGCGCCCTTCCTGGCCTCGGTATCGGCCGCGGCCGAGGCGGGCTATCTCGCCGATCCCCGCTACCGCTTCTGGCTGCTGGCCGACGAGCGCGGCGCGCTGGCCGGCTTCATCGCCAGCCGGGACATGAGCCACCTGTTCCATCTCTTCGTCGCCCCCGCCTGGCAGGGCCGCGGCCTGGCGCGGCGGCTCTGGCAGGCGATGCACGACGCCGCGATCGACGCCGGCCACCGGGGCGGCTTCACCGTCAACGCCTCGCTCAACGCCGAGCCCGTCTATGCGCGCTTCGGCTTCGTGCCCGAGGGCGAGCTGCAGCGCGTGCACGGCGTGGCCTACCAGCCCATGCGCCATCCCGGCCCGCCGGCCGGCGGGTGCGATGATGCGGCGTCCTCGACCTGACCCCGCCCGCCCATGCCCTCGCTCGACACCCTGCTCGTCTTCCTCGGCACCGCCCTGGTGCTCGGCTTCACGCCCGGCCCGGACAACCTCTTCGTGCTGATGCAGTCCGCCACCCAGGGCCGCCGGGCCGGCATCGCCGTGGTGCTCGGGCTGTGCACGGGCATCGTGGTCCACACGACGGCCGTCGCCCTGGGCCTGGCCGCGCTGCTGGCGGCCTCGCCGCTGGCCTTCACGGTGATGAAGGGCGCGGGCGCGGCCTACCTGCTCTACCTCGCCGTCGGGGCCTGGCGCGCGCCGGCCACCGCCTTGCCGGGCGCCTCGCAGGCCCCGGCCGAGCCGCTGGCCGCGCTGTACCGCCGCGGCATCGTGATGAACCTCAGCAACCCGAAGGTGCTGCTTTTCTTCTTCGCCCTGCTGCCCCAGTTCGTGGCGGCGGATCGCGGCCCGGTGGCGCTGCAACTGGCGGTGCTGGGCGGTGTCTTCATCCTGTCCACGCTCATCTCCTTCGGTGCCATCGCCTGGGCCGCCGGCCTGCTGGGGGAGCGCCTGCGCCGCTCGCCCGGCCTGCAGCGCGGCCTGAACCGCTGCGCCGCACTCGTCTTCGCCGGGCTGGCCGTGCGGCTGGCCACGGTGCAGCGCTGACCCTAATCTGCCCATGCTCGAGATCCGTCCGCTGCGTCCCGACGATTCCCTCGCCGAACTCACCGCCCTGCTGCACAAGGCCTACGCCCGCCTCGGCGCCCTGGGGCTGAACTACACCGTCGTGGACCAGGACGAGGCCACCACGGCCCGCCGCGTCGCCGGCGGGCACTGCCTCGTGGCCCATGTGCAGGGCGCGCTGGCCGGCACCGTGCTGCTGCAGCCCACCTATGCGCAGAACGACTGCGCCTACTTCACGCGGCCCGGCGTGGCGGCCCTGCATCAGTTCGCGGTCGACCCCGCGCGCCAGGGCCAGGGCGTGGGCCGGGCGCTCATGGCCGCGGGCGAGGACTGGGCCCGCACGAACGGCTTCCGCGAGCTGGCCCTCGACACCGCCGAGCCGGCCACGCACCTCGTCACGCTGTACCGCAGCCTCGGCTACGAACCCGTGTCCCATGTGCAGTGGCCCGGCAAGGTCTACCGCAGCGTGGTCCTGAGCAAGCGCCTGGACGGCGGCGCAGCGGCCTGATCGCATGCGCCGGCTGCTGCTCGCGCTCATCGCGCTCTACCAGCGTCATCTCTCGCCCCGGAAGGGCTATGGCTGCGCCTACCGCCTGCATTGCGGCGGGGCCGGCTGCTCGGGCCTCGGCTGGCGGGCCATCCGCTGGAAAGGCGCCTGGGTGGGCCTCTTCCTGCTGCGGGAACGGCTGGCGCGCTGTGCGGCCGTGCATGCGCGTGCGCATCCCGCGCGGCGACTGCCGGCGGCGCAACGGGGCGACTGCGACTGTGGAGGCTGCGATGCCCCCGGCGGCTGTGACCTGGGCGATGCCTGCGATGTCGGCGACGCCTGCGACTGCTGTGATGCCTGTGACGTCTTCGAGAGCAAGTCTCGTCGCGATCGCCGAAAGAAGACGTTCCGCGGCCGATTCTCCTGAGCGGCCCGGCTTTTGCGATGATCGCGGCATGAAGATCGCCACCTCCCTGCGCCTGGCCCCCGTGCTGGCACTCCTGCTGGGCAGCGCCCACGCCGCGCCCACCGCCCCCGCCGTCCGGACCGAGATCCAGGGCCTGCTGCAGCGCCTGCAGGACTCCGGCTGCGAGTTCAACCGCAACGGCAGCTGGTACAGCGGCGCCGAGGCCCGCAGCCATCTGCTCAAGAAGCTCGACTACCTGGAGTCCCACGACGCCGCGCTCAAGCGCAGCGAGGACTTCATCCAGCAGGCCGCCACCAGCAGCAGCATGAGCGGCAAGCCCTACCTCGTGCGCTGTGCCGCCGCCGCGCCCGTGGAGAGCAAGGTCTGGCTGACGCAGGAGCTGACGAAGCTCCGCGCCGGCAAGACCTGACCCCGTCCGTTGATTCCCGCCTTGCCGTCATTTCGCCGGAGCCCGCCATGCTGAACCGCCGTACCGTCCTTCTTGCCACGCCCCTGTCGATCGCGCTGCCCGCCTGGGCCCTGGGTGAAAGCGAAGCCGCCAGCGGCATCCGCGCCGCCCTGGAGCGGGGCGCCCAGGCCGCCGTCGCGCAGCTGGGCCGCCGGGACGGCTTCCTCGGTGACGACCGCGTCCGCATCGAGCTGCCCGATTCCGTCAAGGGCGCCGCCCGCCTGCTCAAGGCCACGGGCCAGGGCCACAAGCTGGACGAGCTGCTCACCGCCATGAACCGCGCCGCCGAGGCTGCCGTGCCCGAGGCCCGCGTGCTGCTCGTCAACGCGGCCAAGAACATGAGCGTGGAGGACGCCCTGAAGATCGTGAAGGGTGGCGAGGACTCGGTCACGCAGTTCTTTGCTGCCAAGACCCGCGAGCCGCTCACGCAGCGCTTCCTGCCCATCGTGACCCGTGCGACGGAGAAGCAGGCGCTGGCCGACAAGTACAACGCCGTCGCCGGCAAGGCCGCCGGCCTGGGCCTCGTCAAGCAGGACGATGCCAACATCCAGGGCTACGTCACCCGCCGCGCGCTGGACGGACTCTTCTTCATGATCGGCGAGGAAGAGAAGCAGATCCGCCGCGACCCGGTGGGCACGGGCTCGGCCTTGCTGAAGAAGGTCTTCGGCGGCTGAGCGCCGGGCGGGTTGACCCTGTCCCGGAAACGCGGGGGGCCGGGCGGCCCCGGCTTCACGGGGCTGTCATCGCACCGCTGAAAGATGCCGGGCTGGTCCTGCCTGGAGTCCTGCCATGTCCCGCCCCCTGCCCATTCCTCGTTCGCTGCCCCGCTTGGGTCTGCATGCCCTGACGCTGAGCCTCGCCCTCGCGCTTTCCGGCCTGGCGAGCGCCGCCCCCCTGCTTGCCATCGGTTCGCTGAACGGGGCGCACGACAAGTCCGGCCTCGCCGGCACGCTGGAGAACGGCCTGCCGGCCGACGTGCTCGGCGGCATGGGCTCGGCCCTGGCCTGGGCGGGCGGCAACACCTTTCTCGCGCTGCCGGACCGCGGTCCCAACGCCACCGTCTATAACCCGGCGGTCGACAACACCGCGTCCTACATCAGCCGCTTCCACACCGTGCAGATGAACCTCACGGCCTCGGCCGGTGGCTCGCTGCCCTTCACGCTGACGCCGACGCTGCTGAGCACCACGCTGCTGTCCAGCCCGACGCCGCTCAGCTATGGCAACGGCACCGCCTTCGGCCTGCCCAACGGTGCCCCGGTGCTCAACACCGCCTCGCGCCAGTACTTCACCGGCCGCTCGGACGGCTTCGATCCGGCCCGGTCCTCGCTGAACCCGGACAACGCCCGTCTCGACCCGGAAGGCGCGCGCGTCTCCAACGACGGCCGCTCGGTCTTCATCAGCGATGAATACGGCCCCTACGTCTACCAGTTCGACCGCGCGACGGGCCAGCGCCTGCGCAGCTACGCGCTGCCGGCCGAGCTCGGCGTGAAGGTGCTGGGCACCACGACGGCGGCCGAGGACAAGCCGGTCAACAGCAGCGGCCGCGTGGCCAACAAGGGCATGGAAGGCCTGGCGCTCACGCCCGACGGCAAGACGCTGGTCGGCGTGATGCAGGCCTCGCTGCTGCAGGACAGCAATAAGGTCATCCGCATCGTCACCATCGACGTCGCCACCGGGGTGACGCGCCAGTACGCCTATCCGCTGACCGATGGCAGCGGTGTCAGCGAGATCCTGGCCCTCAACGACCACGAGTTCATCCTGGACGAGCGGGACGGCGCCGGCCTCGGCGACGGCAGCGCGGCCAAGACCAAGAAGCTGTTCAAGATCGACCTCGCCGGCGCCGCCGACATCAGCGGCAAGAAGGGGGACCTGCGCAGCTTCGCCGTCAAGAAGAGCCTGTTCCTCGACGTGGCCGCGACCTTGATCGGCGCGGGCGTGGGCCTCACCGCCGAGACGGTGCCGGCCAAGATCGAGGGCCTGGCCTGGGGCGAGGACGTGGTCTGGAAGGGCCAGCTTCTGCACACGCTGTGGGTGGCCAATGACAACGACTTCCTGCCGAACGAGGCCGGGGGCAACAACTTCTACGTCTTCGGCATCAGCGACGCCGATCTCAAGGGCTCGGCCTATGTGCCCCAGGACCTGAAGGCCGTGCCCGAGCCCGCCTCGCTGGCCCTGGCCCTCAGCGCCATGCTGCTGGGTGCCGGCGTGGTGCGCCGCCGCTCGCGCTGAGCGCCGGCCCGCCCCTCGAGGCTGTTACACATTTCTTCTGCACCGCCTGTAAGTTCCGCGCGCCGGGCGCGACAGACCCGCAGATCCAGCCGCCGAGGCCTCGAGCCCGGTGCGCAGGATCGGTGTCTGACTTCAACAAGCAACCAGGAGATTCACATGCAAAACACCTTCAAGACCGGCCTGTCCGTCGCTGCTGCCGCCGCCGCCCTGTTCGCCGCGGCCACCGTCCCGGCCCAGGCGCAGGCCCCGGCCGACGACGGCATGGTCAAGTGCGCCGGCATCAACAGCTGCAAGGGCACCTCGGAGTGCAAGACGGCTAAGAGCGACTGCAAGGGCCACAACAGCTGCAAGGGCCAGGGCTGGGTCAAGAAGAGCGAGGCCGAGTGCAAGAAGGCCGGCGGCACCGTCATGAAGTGATCGGCGGCACGCCGTCCGGGCCGGTGCCTGCCGCGTGCGGGCACCGGCGTTCGATCCCTCTTGCGGTCACCTGCCATGACCTCCACCCCCATCGAAGGCTTCGGCCTGGGCCTGCGCGTCGAGCACTACCAGGCCCTGGGCGAGGCGATGGACCCAGCCCTGCGTCCGCAGTGGCTGGAGATCATCTCCGAGAACTACCTGGTGCCCGGCGGCAAGCCGCTGCACCACCTGGAGCGCCTGCGCCGGGACTATCCCGTGGTGATGCATGGCGTCTCGCTGTCCATCGGCAGTGCCGATCCGCTGGACCTCGGCTATCTGCGTGAGCTGCGCGCCCTGGCGGATCGCGTCGAGCCCGGCTGGGTGTCCGACCACCTGTGCTGGGGCGGTGTGGACCATCGCCGCCTGCATGACCTGCTGCCGCTGCCCTATACCGAGACCACGCTGCGCCACCTGCTGCCGCGCATCGCGCAGGTGCAGGAGCTGCTCGGGCGGCCGCTGGTGCTGGAGAACGTCTCCAGCTATGTCCGCTACGCGCAGGACGAGATGGGCGAGGCCGAGTTCATCGCCGCGCTGCTGCAGCGCAGCGGCGCCGAGCTGCTGCTGGACGTCAACAACGTCTACGTCTCCAGCCGCAACCACGGCTTCGACGCCCGCGCCTTCATCGACGCCATGCCCGCCGACCGCGTGCGCCAGATCCACCTGGCCGGCCACGAGGACCTGGGCGAGCTGGTGATCGACACCCACGACCACCCCGTGTGCGACGCCGTCTGGGCGCTCTATGCCTACACGCTGCAGCGCCTGGGTCCGGTGCCCACGATGATCGAGCGCGACGACGACATTCCGCCGCTGCCGGTCCTGCTGCAGGAGCTGGACCAGGCGCGGCAGCTCGCGCGCCGCACGCTCGCCGGCTGGCGGGAGGCCGCATGAGCGCGCCCTCCGCCATGCCCACCCTGGCCGACACCCAGCGGCGCCTGCAGGCACTGCTGCTGGCGGCCGAGCCGCCCGACGCCGGGGATCTGCTCGAGGCCGCCTCGGCGCGCGGGCTGGCCGTCTATCGCCATGCCTACCGCGCCCGCCTCGTGGCCGCGCTGCGGGACAACTACGCCGTGCTCGTCCAGGTCATGGGCGACGAGGACTTCGATGCGCTGGCGGCGGACTACGTCGAGGCGCACGGCTCGGCCCACGCCTCGATTCGCTGGTACGGCGACGCGCTGGCCGAGTTTCTCGCCAGGCACGAAGCGCTGGCGCACCCGGCCTTCGTCGACATCGCCCGCATGGACTGGACGCTGCGCGCCGTCTTCGACGCGGCGGACGAGCCGGCGTTGACCTTCGAGTCCCTGCAGCGCCTCGCCCCGCCAGACTGGGCGGGGCTTCGCCTGCGGCCCCGCGCCAGCAGCCGCCTGCTGCCGCTGGACTGGGCCGTGGAGCCCGCGTGGGCGGCGCTGGCCCGGCAGGCCGAGCGCCGCGCGGCGGGGGAGGGCGCGCAGGCGGGTGAGGGGGATGAGGCGGATGAGGCGGATGAGGCGCTCGCGCTGCCCGCCCCTGAGCCGCTCGTCCACGCCCTGCTGGCCTGGCGTCCGCAGCTGGAGACGCGCTGGCGCTCGCTGCCGGCTGGCGAGGGCGCGCTGGTCGCCGCCGTGTTCGTGGGGGTGGACTGGCCGGGCCTCGGCGAGATCGCCGTCACGCACTGGGGCGAGGCCGAGGCGCCGGCGCGCCTGGTCGACTGCCTCCAGCAATGGGTGGCCGAGGGCTGGCTGCGCGCACCGGACTGAGCCTGCTTGAATAGCCGAGCCCTGGCAGAGGGCTTGCGTCCTGGGCATGATGCGGGCCACTGCACACCACAAGGACGGCCATGCGCGCGACTTCCCGACTCCTCCTGCCCACCCTGCTGGCCCTGGGCGCCCTTGCCGGCCCGGCACAGGCGGCGCTCAAGCCCGGCGACGCCGCCCCCGACTTCAGCGCCGATGCCGCCCTGGCTGGCGAGCCCTACCGCTTCCAGCTGGCCGAGGCGCTCAAGAAGGGCCCCGTGGTGCTGTACTTCTACCCCAAGGCCTTCACCAGCGGCTGCACCGTCGAGGCGCACCAGTTCGCCGAGGCCACGCCGAAGTTCCAGCAGCTCGGCGTGACGGTGATCGGCATTTCGAACGATGACATCGCCACGCTCAAGCGCTTCAGCGTCGAGGCCTGCCGCAAGCAGTTCGCCGTCGCCGCGGACGCCGGCGCCAAGGTCATGAAGGCCTACGACGCCAAGCTGCTGATGATGGCCGACACGGCGGACCGCATCTCCTACTTCATCGTGCCGCCGGGCCGCATTGCGGCCGTGCATGCCAAGCTCAGTGCCGACGGCCACGTCGAGGCCATGATGAAGGCCGCCGAGGCCTGGAAGGCCGGCCGTTGACGCAGGCGCGGCCCGACCGGCGTGCGCTGCTGGGCGGCGCCGCGGCGCTGCTGCTGTCCGCCTGCGCCGGCACGCCCGGGCCGGCAGGCGGATCCACCGCTTCCACCGTATCCACTGGACCCGCCGCCGAGCTCACCCCGGCGGAGGCCGGCCTCGCGCCGCTGCCCACGGACGGCGTGCTGTGGCGCGTCGACGCCGCGGCCTCGCTGCTGCAGGTGCTCGCCTTCCGGCAGGGCGCGCTCTCCGGCCTGGGTCACAACCACGTCCTGACGGCGCCGCAGCTGCAGGGCTGGCTGCAGCTCCCGGCCGGCGCGCCGGATGCCGCGCGCCTCACGCCCGCGCAGCTGGCGGCCTCCCGCTTTGCCCTGGCCCTGCGGCTGGACGCGCTGCAGCTGGATGATCCCGCCCGGCGCGCGCAGCTCGGCCCGGCCTTCGCCTCCGTGCCCGGCCCCGAGGCGATCGCCGCGACGCGCGCCAACCTGCTGGGCGAGTCCATGCTCGATGCCGCCCGCCATCCCTGGCTTCGCGTGCAGTCCGTTTCGCTGCGCGGCGAAGGCGAGCACGTGCTGGCGGAGATCGAGATCGACTGGCACGGCCAGCAGCGCCGCTGGCGCCTGCCCCTGGCGCTGGCCACGTCAGGCTCGTCCGAGGGTCAGGTCTTGCGCGTCAAGGGGCGGATGGCCTTGCGGCTCACCGATTTCGGCATCCGCCCCCTGAGCCTGCTGGGCGGCATGCTGGCCGTGCAGGACGACCTCGCCGTGAGCCTGGATCTCGTGCTGCGCCCGCGCTGACACAATGGCGTCCCCGGCGCCCGGATGGCGCTGCCCGAGTCGCCTGTGACCCCTCCCGTTCACTACCGCAGCTTCCGTTATGCCTTCTGGCCCATGTGGCGGGCGCAGCTGTCCGTGTGCATGGCGCTGATCGGGACCCTCCTGGTCTTGAAGTCCGCCTGGACGGGGCAGCCCATCCAGCGGCCCGATCTCTTCCTGCATGTCGGCATGGGCCTGCTCATGGCCGTCGCCATGGCCGGGCCGGTGCTGGCCTTTCACTTCCGCGTCGGGCCGCAGGGCCTGCGCACCTTCGATGCGCGCGGCCGCTGGCAGATCCTTCCCTGGGCGTCCATCCGCTCGGCCGAGCCCGCCTATCTGCTGCATCTCCCTCATCTGCGCCTGCGGGTGGACGGCCAGACCCGCAGCTTCTGGTTGCCGCTGATGCTCGCCGACCTGGACGGGCTGCAGCAGGCCGTGGTCGAGACGGCCGGCGCCGGACACCCGCTCGCCCGCGCGCTGCCGCGCCCCGCACGGCCTGCCTATCGGTTCTGAATTCGGGTCCTCCACGCGGGTCCTGAGCGCCGCGCGTGCCGTGGTGCCCCTGGCTTAAGGCCTTGCTAAGCCCGCCCCGCGATGCTGCGGGTCTGAACAAGGAGCGGCCCATGAAGATGCCCGTGATGCAAATGCTGCGCGAGAACCGCGGCTTCCTGATCTTTCTGCTGTGCTTCGGCTTCTTCCGCACGGCGATCGCGGACTGGAACCCCATCCCCACGGGCTCCATGCGGCCCAATCTGCTCGAGGGGGACGTCGTGCTCGTCAACCGCCTGGCCTACGACTTCAAGCTCCCGCTGAGCCAGATCGTCGTCGCCCGCCTCGGGGACCCGCAGCGCGGCGACATCGTCACCTTCAGCTCGCCCAAGGACGGCACGCGGCTGATCAAGCGCATCGTGGCCGTGGGGGGCGACGTGGTCGAGATGCGTGACGAGCGCCTCTACATCAACGGCGAGGCCGCCCGCTACGAGAACGAGACCGCCGTGCGCGAGCCCGTCGCCGGCATCGGCGAGTGGCCGGCCCGGCGCGTGCTGGAGCAGGTCGGTGGCCAGACCCGCCAGGTGCAGTGGCTGGACGGCGTCCATGCCCGCTCCAGCTTCGAGCCCCTCACCGTGCCGCCGGGGCAGCTGCTCGTGCTGGGTGACAACCGGGACAACAGCGCGGACTCGCGCTACATCGGCCTTGTCCCCCGCGAGGCTGTGATCGGCCGCGCGCACCACATCCTGGCGTCAGCGGACCTCGACGGCGTGTGGACGCCGAGGTTGGAGCGGTTTGGGATGCCGTTGAGGTGAGGGGCCTTGCTTACCCCACGCGGTAGGTCCGGGACGACGACGTCGCGCCCGGACCGATCGTCGTCTGCCGATCGCACAGCAGGCGAAAGCTTGCGAGGAGGAGAGTGGCTGCGGCCAGGGAAAGAGGGCGGGGCATGAGGGGCCTCTGCAAGTGGGTGCTGGCCCATGGGCTCACCCGCATCGTTTCCTAGCGCGCGGACGCGCTGCTCGCCATCAAGGCGCGGCCCAGCTGCACAGGCTGCGCATCGAAGAAATGGACGAGATCAGACACCGTGCGCACCTGACCCCAGTAGGGATTGGTGTGGCACCGGTCCAGCGAGCGCCCTGTTCTGGCGGCGATGGCGGGTACGTGCGTCATGTCGATTTCCTCCAGGTCGATGCCCAGTTCCTCGACTAGACGATCACTGGCCCGGAGCGGGAAGGGCCGCGGCTGGCCGAGCTCCTCCTGAAGTTCCTCGAAGACCGCCCGGATGATCCAGGTATCCACCTTTCGGCAGTCGAAGCTCCGCGCAAACGCGCAGATCCCTTCTTCACCGCGGCCCCCAGCCGTGGTCAGCCGACGCGCTTGGACCCTATGCAGGTCCCGACGTGCGAGATACCCGATACCGACGATCGTCAGCGCCACGGCGAGCGGATGCCGTAGCGCCACGGCGACTGTCGCGCCCATCAATCCCATCGCCAGGGCGAGCCAGAGCGCCATTGGCGCCAGGCCGATCGGAGGTGGCAGGTACTTGGGCATGAATCGAGAGGGCGTGCGCATGTGTCTCCTGATGTCGACTATGGCCTGCGATCATCGCCTGGCCCACGATCTTGTCGCCTGCGGCACGCAGCCGGCTTGCGGCCGAGACGCGGTGGAGTGTCTGATCAGGACTCACGATACCAAGCACTCGAACGGAATGCCTGCGGAATGTCCTGGGCCCCAGGGTCATCAAATCCCAGCGCCTCAAGCGCTTCGAACCACCGCTCCCGCAAGGACTCCGGCAGCTTGGCACCGCACCAGGGACAGAAGCGAATGGCCTTGGCGCTCGAACCGCCGTCATGGATGCGCAAACCGTACTCGCGGAGGTGATCGGCGTAGCGAATCAGCGCGTCCGGGCATTCCTCGGGCGACGCGTGGATCTCGCAGGCGAATGCCGCCTGATCCCGCATCTCATCGCAGCAGTGGTCTTGCATGGGGCGGCTCACCGGGTCGTTCATGGGGCACATCTGGCGGTTGCGAACAGCCAACGACTTCCATCGGCGTCCTGGCATGCCCGCTCAGTCCGGGACACGACTTGCGGCGAACTGCCCGGCCCGACAGCGCGCAGCCCCCTGCGAAAGGCCGGGTTCTGCGGGGCCTGCGCCTCGATGCAGGCCATGGCCCGCCGGCGCCAATTATGCGCGGTCATTTGGAAGACGCTCCCCGATGTCGCAGGGCGACGCTTGGCTGCACAACGCGGGCATCTGCCGGCACGTCATCGGGCGCCTCCCCTTCCTGCGGGCCCCGCCCTGACTTGCTGAGCGGCTCCTGGACTGACTCATCGATCAAGCACCCATCGCGGTAGACCTTCGCCTCGTGAGACGGAAAGACGTGGTGGCCGCAATGCTCCGTGAACACGGCAATCGCGCGTTTGGCTTCGCTGGCGATGTGAAACGCCGAACGGAAGTTGACGACCGATCCGTCCATCAGCTCGATCCGCAACGGCCCTTGCGGGAACGTGAACCACGGCCGCACGTTCTGCAGCACATCGGTCGCCGTGCATCCAAAGTGCAGCGCGAGCTCGGACGCCCACTCGCTTTCGATCTGCCGAGCCAAGGAGGGAACGGGGTACATGCGGGCTACCGTTGACGCTTCGCCGCTGCGGCTGGCCCGAGCGTCGCGATGAAGTGGATCAAGGCCAGCTGGCCTCGCACGAGGGCTGTGACGCACCAGGTGTTGCGGAGCCCGTTAACGGCCTGCGGGGCTTCCGCCGCCAGCCCGGCACTCAGGCGCTTGAACGATGCCTGCCCCATTCCCCGGACGTCGCCCGGCCGCAGCGAGTCGGCCCAGGCCATCGGCGCCTGCTCGACGGACGCGGCGCTGACCTGCGACACGTAGGTCCCGGCGCCGTAGTCCAGCACGAAGGGGTAGAGCGTCATGGGTGGAGATGGGCCGCGGCCCCTGCCGCGCCCCACCGCTCCAACACCCCCACCAACGCCCGTCCGCCTTCCGCGCTCAGGGTGGTGAACAGCGCCGGGGTGAGGGCCTGGGTGAGCGAGGCGAGCTCGGGCGGGTAGAGGCCGGAGTCGTCGTCCCGGTCGAGCAGGGACCAGCCCTCGCGCAGCCAGGGGAAGGCGCCGGCGACGAGGCCGGTGACGGCCGGGGTGGCGGCGCGGAGGTAGTCCGGCAGGGCGGTCTTGCCCTCGCGGGGCGCGGGGGCGGCCGCGACGGCGGGCACGGTGACCTCGATCAGCCCGTCCGGCCGGCGCCGGGCCGGGAGGCGGGCGAGCAGCGCGATGTCGAAAGGAATGGGCTGGCCGAACTGCACGAAGTAGCAGGCGGTGCGGATCACGTTGTCGAGGTCGCCGGCCCGGTCATGGAGATAGGCGGCCAGCACGCCCAGCACGGGGTCCTGATGCTTGGCCGCCCGGAGCTCGATGATCAGCGTCAGCAGCTGCGCCGCGCTCAGCGTGCCGGCGGCGCGGTAGGCGATGGCCTGCTCGGACGCGGGCGCATCGGGCTCCTGCATGTGCCGGCACACCAGGCTGGAGACACCGGCCGCGTCCAGCCCGAAGGTGGCGACGAAATGCGGCATCGCCGCCGCACCCGCCCAGCGGCCATCCTCCAGCTCCACCAGCAGCGGCAGCGGCGCCGCCAGCTGGCCGTAGATCCAGTACGGCGGCTCGGGCCGGGTCGGCACGATCCGCCACCAGACGCGGTCCCGGTCGTCCACGGCCTGCGCCTCGGGGCCGAGCCAGGCCGTGCGTGCCGGCATGCCGGACACGGCAAAGCCCGCGGCGGTCTCGTAGTGGGTGGGGCGTTCCTGGGCGGCAATGCCGTCCCGGACGTCGGCGGCGATCTGCTCGGCAGCGGTCCGTTGAAGGGCGGCCGTCTCCCGATCCCGGCGAAGCACGGTCTGGAGGCGGGTTCCCGCCGCGGCCGGGCTGCCGCCCTTCGCTCCGGGGCCACCTTGCAGGTTCAGCGAGAGCCCGCGCCGCATGGAAAAGCGCATGCCAGGAGGCATCGGTGGCTTCGCCACGGCCTTGATGGGCGGGCGCAGGGGAGCGCCACGCCGCGGACCCGGCGCCTCGGCGGCCCTTTTCGGAGGCGCCTGACGCGTCGACCAGCTGCCACCGGGCGGCGGGGTGAGCCGGCCGCCCGACAGGCGGCTGTCGAGGGCGACGGAGGCGATCGTGGCCGGGTCGGGCCACGGCGCCAGCTTCGGCTTCTTCGCGGGCAGCGCGTCCACATAGAGATCATCCGGAAAGCGCAGGCCGGGCTCGATCTCCGGCTCGAGCTCGAGGCCGTACTGCTTCGCGCGCGCCGGCACCGCGGTGTCCAGCCAGGTCGCAAGGGAATCGCTGAAGAGGCACGGCCGGCCGTCGCGCTGCATGAAGGCCTCCGCCGCGCCACCGCTGAGGGCCTCCACGAGCAGGGTCGAGAACAGGCATCGGTCGTCCGCCTGTGCACTGCCGCGCAGCATGAAGGCGGCTGCGTAGCTGGAGGTCGCCCGGAAGAGGTCGGTCTGCTGACGGCGGTCGGCGAGCTTGCCGCGGCGCACGCCGGGGTGGGGCGTCAGCAAGCCCGTCTCCGCCGTGGTGGAGGCCTTGCGGCAGGCATCGGAGACGATCACCAGCTGGCGCAGGTTGTAGCGTGCAAGAAAGTGCCGCATGGCGCTGAGGGAGATGGCCTCGTTCTCGTCCAGCCATTGGGAGAGCAGCCACAGGTCCTCGAGGCCGTTGAGCACCCCGTGGCCGGCGAAGCTGATGATGAGGCGGTCCGTTTCCTCGGCGTCGGGGAGCAGGCTGGCGAGCGCCGTCTCGATGTCCTTGAGCCGCACGGCACGGGACTTGTCCGTGAGGACCTTCGTGATGTAGCCGGCCTTCTTCGCCCAGGCGCCCAGCGCCTCGGCCGCGCGGACGGCGCCGCCCAGATAGGTCAGCGGAGGGGCGTCGCCGATGCCGATCGCCAGGCAGGCCCTGCGTGCCATGTCGCTCTCCTCGCTCGCTTGTCCATGGAGGCCGGCGGGATACCGTCATCCGGAAAATGTGCCCGCCATGATAGCGTTAGCACTTTGTCACATCCAACAGGGAGCCGCGATGACGTTCGATCTCAAGCAGGCACGCGCCTTTGTCGCCGCGGCCGCCTTGCCGGGGCGGCCGGCCGGTGTCGCGGAGCAGGATTCCACGGCGGTGTTCTTCGAGTCCACCAAGCCGCAGACGGTGGTGGTGGGCTCCGACGTCATGGCCTTCGTGGCCGGCGTCGAGGGCGAGGTGCGCAGCGCGCTGTCCGACTCCGCGCTGCTGGCCCAGCTGGTGGCCAACCAGAAGAATCCCGACAAGGAGGACGTCCTGAGCTGGTTCGAGGACTACTTCGAGGTGCTGCAGTCGATCGGCTGGACCGTCCAGGACAACGGCTTCGTGGAGTACGCGGAGTCCGGCGAGGGCTTCGAGGTGCACGAGAAGATCCTGGAGTTCGCGACCGCGGCGCTGGGCCCGGCGCCGGCCGCACTGGCCGTGGTGACGGCCACGCTCAATGCGCTCAAGGACGTGGGCTCGAACGCCGGCTGGATCACCATCTTCAATCGCGAGACCCAGCACTCGAAGGCCGGCCGCTTCCAGATCTCCGTGGCCGAGCCGGACGCCAAGGGCGGGGTGCTCGTGACGATGCTGGCCTTCGCGCTGAAGGCCGAGAAGACGGTGACGCAGGTGCTCTTCTTCAAGGTCAAGAAGACCGAGGCCACGTTCCGCAAGAACGAGGGCAAGGCGTCCATCAATATGGAGGCCCAGAAGGATCTGCGGGAGCCCATTCGCAAGAAGGTGCGGGAGTTCCAGCTCGGCTACGTCGCCGGCCTGCTGACCTGAGCTTCGCGCCGGGCGCGCGCCCTCAGGCGATGGCCAGGGCCGGCCCGGTGGCGCGCGACTCCCGGTCATGCAGCTCGATGACGTCGCGGATCTCGGGATGCACCGCGCCCGATCCCATCGAGGCCTGGAAGCGGCAGGACGCGACGCTGGCGGCGGCCCGCTCGTAGGCCGCGACCCATTGCTCGCGCAGCGGCAGCCGGGCCGGATCGACCGGCCACACGCCCGGCCGGGGTCGCAGATGCGCACCCATGCCGACGCGCCAGGGCTTGGCACTGAGCCGGGCGCGGAAGCAGCGCTGGTGGCGGCACATGCGCGCATAGAGCGGGTCGGTGCCGACGGCGCTGAAGAAGGCGGCCACCTCGGGCGAAGTGGCTTCGAAGGGCGCATGGGTCGCCAGCAGGCGCAGGCCGCCCGGCGTGCGGTAGACGCGCAGATTCCACGCCGGATGGGCGGCCAGGAAGCGCTCGACGCGCTGCAGGGCGAGGCGCTCGTGCCCGCCGCCGGCCATCACGCGCAGGCGCTGGAGCCCGCGGACGACGGCGCTGGCGCTCACGAGCGACAGCAGCCACAGGCCGACGCCGAACCGTCCCCCGGCCACAACGCCGACGGCCACGCTCACCAGCGTCATCAACGCGATGAGGGCCAGCGTGACTCGGCCGCGGGGGGCGTCGGTGAAGTCGATGTCGGCAAAGAGCGCCGACGGCGTGTTGAGGCAGCGGGCCCCGTAGGCATTGCGGGTGATGACGCTCGCGCCCTGCCGGGCCAGCACCTCCTCGCGGATCGGCACGCCCTCGGCGCCGTTGTAGGCCGTGCGGCGCTCGCGTCGCGCCAGCGGCTGGCCGGCCAGGATCAGCTGCAGCGCCTCCTCGGCACGGCGCTCGGCCATGGCCTGGGCGTCGGCCTGGCTGCGTTCGGACCAGCCGAAGCGGCGGACGGTGGTCTGGCGGCCTGCGGCGCGATGCTGTCGGCGGGCTTCCGCCCAGAAATCGGGGACGATCATGCGTCGGTCCTGGTGGGTATGTCGGGAGGCCCGGCGGGCCCGGCGGAATCTAGCATTGGCGCGGCAGGGGCTGTCGAATCCGTCGCCCGCCGATCGTCGTACCGGTGTGGCCCCCGTCGGGCCTCATCCACCCAAGGAGCCTTTCATGCCCAAGTCGATCTTCATCAGCCTGCCCGTGGCCGACGTCGCGCGGTCCACCACCTTCTACGAGGCCCTCGGCTTCACCCGCAATCCGCAGATGAGCGACGATAACGGGTCCTGCATGGTCTGGAGCGAGGCCATCATGGTCATGCTCGTCTCGCACGCGAAGTGGCGCACCTTCACCTCGCGGCCCTTCCCGCCGGCCGGCAGCAGCGACCACATGCACTCGCTCCTGCTGGAGAGCCGTGAAGCCGTCGACGCCATGAACGCGGCCGCGGCGGCCCATGGCGGGCAGGCGGACGTGAACCCGATGGAGGATCACGGCTTCATGGTCACCCGGGACCTGGCCGATCCGGACGGCCACCTGTGGGCGGCGCTGTGGATGGATCCGGCGGCGATGCCGGGCGCCTGAGCCGCCTCAACTGACCCGTCAACGCATGAAAAAGGGCGCCCCGCGGGGCGCCCTCATCCGTGACGGCCCGGGCCTCAGGCCTTGGCGTTCATGCCCAGCAGGCGGCGGTACATCAGCACGCCCAGACCCGCGAAGGCCAGGCCGCCGAGCCACTTGGCGGTGGTCTCGAAGTGCTCGCCCACCAGCGCCAGGGGCTCGCCCTGGCCGGAGAACACGACGATGGCGGCCAGGATCACGCCGATCAGGCTCTCGCCCACGATCATGCCGGAGGCCAGCAGCACGCCCAGCTGCTTGGTGGGCTCGGGCTTGGCGCTGCGCTCGGCGCGGCGGTCGAAGAGCCAGCCGGCGATGGCGCCCACCACGATCATCAGCGTGCTGTTGAGCGGCAGGTAGATGCCCAGGCCGATGGCCAGGGGCGGGAGGTAGACCTTGCCGCTGCTGGCACGCTTGAGGAACTCGTCCACCAGGATGGCCGTCACGCCGATCAGGGCGCCGATGCCGATCAGGTTCCAGTTCAGATCGCCCTGGATCACGCCCTTGGCCAGGGCGGAGATCAGTGCGGCCTGCGGGGCGGCCAGGGCGGTGGCCGGGTTGGCGCCGGGCGCGCCGGCAAAGCCGTAGGCCTTGTTCAGCAGGTCCAGCACCGGCGGAATCACCACGGCGCCGGCCAGCACGCCGATGATCAGCGCGACCTGCTGGCGCCAGGGCGTGGCGTCCACCAGCTGGCCGGTCTTCAGGTCCTGCAGGTTGTCGTTCGAGATCGTCGCCACGGCGAACACCACGGCCGTCACGAAGAGCGCGAAAGCCACGAGCGCCTGGCCCGCGGTGGGCGGCAGCAGGGGCTTGACGGTGAAGGCGAGGATCAGCGCGATGCCCAGCACCACGAGGATGCCCACGCCCGACAGCGGGCTGTTGGACGAGCCGATCAGACCGGCCATGTAGCCGCACACGGCGGCCACGAAGAAGCTCATCAGCACGATGTAGACGAGGCCGCCGACCACCAGCAGCGCGAGGTGGTCGCCCAGGCCGGCGGTGCCGATGAAGTGGGCCAGCATGAAGCCGATGGGCACCAGGCAGGCGGCAGTGATCAGGCCGACGGTGCCGATGGGGATGTCACGCTCGGTGCGGGGCAGGCTCGCGGCCTGGCCGGCCTTGCGGACCTTGTTGGCCATCAGGGCGCCATGCAGGCCGTCGAAGACCGGGCGGGCCAGCTTCACGAGCGTCCACAGGGCGGCGACGCCGATGGCGCCGGCGCCGAGGAAGCGCACCTGCTTGCTCCAGACGGCACGGGCGATCTCCTGCGCCGGGCCGGACGATTCCACGAGGCCGGTGAGGTAGGGCACCGCGCCGGCCCAGGCGATCAGCGCGCCGATCAGGATGGCCAGGCCCACCCACAGGCCGACCAGGTGGCCGACGGCCAGCAGGGCGAAGCTGAGGTTGAAGTCAAAGCCGGTGGCGCTGTTGGGGTTGTTCGGCAGCCGGAAGTAGTCGGCGATCTTGTCGGCGAAGACCTTGGTGGCGATCACCACCGCGAAGCCGGCCGAGACGAGGGCGCCCATCACGATGGCGCGCAGGCCCTGGCGGCTGCTCTCACCGGCGGCCTCGTCCTCGGCATGGCCGACCTTGAGCACCTCGGCGCAGGCCACGCCCTCGGGGTAGGGCAGCGGCGAGTTGGTGACCAGGGCGCGGCGCAGCGGGATGGAGTACATCACGCCCAGCACGCCGCCCAGCGCGCAGATGGTGACGGAGACCCAGTAGGGGAAGCCCGTCCACCAGCCCAGCATCACGAGGCCCGGCAGCACGAAGATGATGGAGGACAGCGTGCCCGCCGAGGAGGCGATGGTCTGCACGATGTTGGTCTCGCCGATCGAGTTGCCGGCGAACTTGCGCAGCAGGGCCATCGAGATGACCGCGGCGGGGATGGACGTCGCGAAGGTCAGGCCGGCCTTCAGGCCGAAGTAGACGTTCGCGGCCGTGAAGACCAGGGTGATGAGGATGCCCAGCACGATGCCGCGCAGGGTCAGTTCGCTCCCGAGCGGGATGGCGGGGTGGGTCGTGGGCGTCTGAGACGAGCTCATGGCACGGCTTCCTTGTTGGCAGTGGAGGGCCCGCCGCGGACGGGCGGGCCTCGGAAGCCGGGATCATCGCCTGTGCAGGCGCCGGTGGGATCGGGGCGACTACGGGGGCCGGGGCGGCCCTCGCCCATGGGTCAGGTCTTGCCTGGGCCGGCGATCAGGCCAGCGATCAGGCCGCCGGGCCGGGCGGGCGCAGGCGGTGGACCATGAGGTCCTTGTCCAGCACGCGGCCGTCGGGCAGGACGATGGCGCCCTCCAGCCGGCCGTAGCGGGTGAAGCCGCAGTGCTCGTAAAGCCGGCGCGCCGCCGTGTTGCTGCGGGTGACGCTGAGGGTGACCAGCTGCAGGACCTCGTCCTGGCTCAGCAGGGCGAGTGCGGCCTGCATGAGGGCGCGGCCGATGCCCCGCCCCTGCGCGGCGTCCGCCACCATCATCCCGACGACATGGGTGATGTGGCGGATCTTGGCCCGGCCGTCGCGCTCCGCGGAGAGGGCGCCCAGCAGCTGCGGGCCGTCCCAGGCCAGCAGCGTGAAGAGGCAGGACCCGGCGCCGGTGAGGCGGCTGCGGTAGGTCTCGGCGTCCCGGCCGCGTTCGGCGGGGGCGTCCGAGGTGAAGGCCTCCTCGTGCTGCGCCAGCATGGCGTCGCGCAGGGCCTTGTAGGCCGTGAGGTCGCCCTCGCGCATCAGGCGGATCTCGAGCGCCGGCGGCAGGCCGGTGGCGGCGGACGGGGCGAGGCGGGACGCGGCGGGGCTGAGCATGGCTGCAAGCATAGGTGATGGCCGGCGCGGGACTGTCAGGACTTGCAGCTACGCAAGCCGGGGGCCTTCGCGATCATGGCCCCGCTGTACCTCATCCCGTCCACTTCAACGCATCGAGGACACCATGACCCTGACCCGACCTCTCGTCGCCTGCCTGCTCGCCGCCCTGCCGGTCCTGACGCTGGCCCAGTCCGGCGGCACCGGCTCTCCCGCGTCCCCCAGGCCCGTGACCGTGGCGCAGCCCGTTGCCGCGGACCTGCGCTTCAGCGTCGATCCGCGCCAGGCCCTGGGCACCAGCGAACGCCGCATCAGCCAGCAGGTCCGCGCGGCCGGCGCGGACTTCGTCAAGGTGCACTTCGCGGACTTCCGCCTGCCCGCCGGGGCGCATGTGCTGGTGGCCTCGGCCGATGGCCGCGAGGTGCACCGCTACGACGCCCTGCCCGAGGCCTCCGCGGCCAATCGCACCTTCGACCGCGGTCAGGGCGAGGATGGCGTGACGCGCTTCGCGGCGCTCTCGGTCTTCGGCGAGAGCGCCACGGTGACGCTCGTGCTGCCGGCGGGCGTGGCCTGGGGCGCGTCGAACGCCCTGCGCATCGACCAGTTCCATGCGGGCCGCATGGCCGCGGCGGCCGAGGCGGAACGCACGACGCTGTCCGTCTGCGGGACCGACGAGCGCAAGGCGCCCGCCTGCTTCGCCAGCACCTACCCGACGCAGGTGGACCGCACCCGCCCCGTGGCGCGCCTGCTGATGGCGGGCAGCAGCCTGTGCACCGGCTGGCGCGTGGGCCCGGACAACCGCATGTTCACCAACAACCACTGCTTCGCGGACCAGTCGACGCTCACCAACACCGAGGTCTGGTTCAACTACCAGTACACCACCTGCGGCGGCAGCACGCTCGCCACGGTGACCAAGGTGACCGGCGGCACGCTGCTCAAGACCGACGCCACGCTGGACTACACGCTCTTCACGATCAACAACTTCGCCAACGTCGCCAGCTTCGGCTACCTCGGCCTGGAGGTGCGCGACCCGGTGCTTAACGAGACGATCTACATCGCCCAGCACGGCGGCGGCAGCCCCAAGCAGCTGGCCGTCACGAGCGACCAGGACGGCGGCGGCAACTGCAAGATCAACAACGCCAATGCCAATGGCAACGGCACGGGCACCGACGTGGCCTACTACTGCGACACCGAGGGCGGCTCGTCCGGCTCGCCCGTGATCGCCGGCAGCAGCCACAAGGCCCTGGCCCTGCACCACTTCGGCGGCTGCACCAACCAGGGCGTGAAGATCAGCAAGATCTGGCCCCAGGTGGCGACGCACTTCAACAACCAGGTCCCGAACGGCGACAGCGGCGGCGGCACCAACACGCCGCCCGTTGCCAGCTTCACCAGCAGCTGCACGGGCCTGACCTGCACCTTCTCGGGCGCGGGCTCGAGCGACGCCGACGGCAGCATCGTCAGCTACGCCTGGAACTTCGGTGACGGCAGTACCGGCAGCGGCCTGCAGCCCGCCCGCACCTATGCGGCCGCCGGCAGCTACACCGTCAGCCTGACCGTCACCGACGACCAGGGCGCGAGCGCGAGCAAGTCCGCCAGCGTGAGCGTGACGGGCACGGGCAGCGGCTTCCCCAAGACCAATCTCGCGGCGGCCAAGGGCGCCTGGCTGAGCTACACCTACACCGTGCCGGCCGGCGTGAGCAGCGTCACCTTCACCAGTGGCGGCGGCAGCGGCGATGCCGACCTCTACCTGCGCAAGGGCGCCGCGCCCACGACCAGCAGCTACGGCTGCCGCTCCTGGGGCAGCACCACGGCCGAGACCTGCACGCTGGCCGTGGCCGCGGGCGATGTGGTCTACGTGGGCCTGTATGCCTACACGGCGTTCTCGGGGGTCACGCTGAGCCTGAAGTAGTCGCCAGGCCGGCCTGAGGACGGACGGGCCCCGCGGGGCCCGTCGCTCATCCGGCGTGGGCGCGCCAGCGGGCGTCGAGGGCGGCCAGCGCCTCGGGGGTGTTGGCATTGGCCAGCATGAGCGTGTCGGCGGCGCGATCGAAGCGCACGCGGACGTGCGGCTGGCTCGTCAGCCACTGGCCCAACCGCCGCTCGCCGCTCGCCAGCGCCTGCGCCAGCGGCGATGCCAGCGAGCGGTGCATCAGCGCGAAGGCCGGATGCAGCCGCCAGCCGCCGCGCTCCTCGTCCGGCCCTTCGACCAGCGCCACGAGCGCCGCCGGTGCTCCCTCAAGTGCCGCAGCCAGGCGCGCGGCGAGGTCCGGCACCACGGCGGGGCTGTCGCAGGGCACGCTCAGCAGCCAATCCGTGCCGGCCGCCTGCAGGCCCGTCAGCAGCCCGGCCAGCGGGCCCAGGAAGCCGGGCGGATCGTCGGCCAGCACCGGCGCGCCCAGCGCGGCGTAGGCCTCGGCATGCCGGTTGGCGCTGATGAGCACCGCCGCGACCTGCGGCGCCAGCCGCTTCAGCGCGTGCGCCGCCAAGGGGCGTCCCTGCAGCGGCAGCAGGCCCTTGTCCTGCCCACCCATGCGCCGGCCTTCGCCGCCGGCCAGGATCAGCCCCGTGATCTGCGCTGGCGTGGGCGCGGGACGTGGTGCGCGTGATTCAGCCACGGCGTCGCGGCCGGTCGTCGGCCGGGCTCGGGCGGTGGGACTCCTCGGGGAAGTCGTCCCCCAGCACCTGCCGCCCCTTCATCACCGCCAGGATCCATGTGCCGATCAGCCAGGTGAGCACCATGCTGAGGCAGAAGAGGATGGCGCCCATCACCATGTAGTCCACCAGCAGCTGCTGCCGCTCGGCGTCGTTGTGCAGCCCCGGCTGCTGCCCCAGCTTGATCCAGGCGCCCAGCAGCCAGGGCACCACGAAGCTCAAGGCGGTCAGCAGCGCCGCCCGCCGCCGCACCGGCCGCGTGAACCAGCCCGTGAGGGCTTCCTGGAAATGTTCGGGAGGAGAAGGCGACATGGCGGCCTCGCGGTCAGTCAGAGGCCGCCGCAGCCGGCAAGCCGCGTGCCTGGCAGCGGCTCGGTTCTGGAGCGGCCGAAGCTGTTCAATTCGAATCGCCCGTCCGAGTCCGCGCCGCGGTCGGGCCACGTCGGTGCGTCCACAGGCACGACGGCCGAGGATCCGGCGTTGCCGACCCCACTCACGCTGCTTGTGTCCGGGACGGGCCACCCGACCACAGACGCGACCTGTCCGGGCCGCGCCAGCAGGCCCACAGGCACGACGGCCGAGGATCCGGCTTTGCCGGTCCTGCGGCCGTGCCCCCGGGGGGGGCCGGCGAAGCCGGTAGGGGGGGAGCCCATCACCCGCCGATGTAGTGCATCTCGATCCGCCGCTGCCCGCTCCCCGGCTCGGCCGAGAGCTGCGAGCGCAGCTCGGAGTAGCGGTCCGCGCGCCGGTTCCACAGGCCGGCCAGCGTGGCGGCCAGGGCCTCGTCGTCGAGCCGGTCCTGCCCGCGCTCGCCGCGCAGCAGCGCGCGCAGGTCGTGGCCCCCGCTGGCGAAGAGGCAGGTGTAGAGCTGGCCCTCCGTCGAGAGCCGCGCGCGGTTGCAGTCGCCGCAGAAGGCCTGGGTGACGCTGGAGATCAGGCCGATCTCGCCCGCGCCGTCGGCATAGCCCCAGCGCTCGGCGGTCTCGCCCGGGGCGCTGGCCGAGAGGGGGACCATTTCCCAGTGCTCGCGCAGCCGCGCCAGCACGTCGGCGGAGGGCAGGACCTCGTCCATGCGCCAGCCGTTGCTCGCGCCGACGTCCATGTACTCGATGAAACGCAGGACCACGCCCGTGCCCCGGAAATGCCGGGCGAGCGGGACGATCTGGTCCTCGTTGGTGCCGCGCTTGACCACCATGTTGACCTTGATGGGCCCCAGGCCCACGGCCTGCGCGGCCTCGATGCCGGCCAGTACCTCGCCCACCGGGAAGCCGACGTCGTTCATGCGCTGGAAGATGGCGTCGTCCAGCGCATCCAGGCTCACGGTGACGCGGCGCAGGCCGGCGTCCTTCAGGGCCCGGGCCTTGCGGGCGAGCAGCGAGCCGTTGGTCGTGAGCGTGAGGTCCAGCGGCTGGCCCTCGGGCGTGCGCAGCGGCGCCAGCAGCTCGACGAGCCGCTCCACATGCTTGCGCAGCAGCGGCTCGCCGCCCGTCAGCCGCAGCTTCTGCACCCCCAGGCGCACGAAGACGCCCGCCAGCCGCGTGATCTCCTCGAAGCTCAGCAGCTCGCCGTGGGACAGGAAGGGGTGGTAGTGGTCGAAGACCTCCTTCGGCATGCAGTAGCTGCAGCGGAAGTTGCAGCGGTCCGTCACCGAGATGCGCAGGTCGCGCAGGGGGCGCCCGCGGGCATCCAGCAAGGCGGCGCCGGGCGCGGGCAGGGCGATCCCGGCCGGCAGCGGCGGCACCGGGGAACGCTGGCGTTGGTCCAGCAGGGGGATCACACGTTCGGACATGGCGGCCATTGTGCCGCGCAGCGCCGCCCGGCGCCGGGGCAAGGGAAATCAGCTTGAGCCATGTCAAGCCGGGCGGCCGGCGGCCGGGGCGCCGCGGGGCCCGGACGCCGGTCGGCAGCGGTGACAAATCACGGAAGCCCGCCCCGACGGGCCCCGGCGTCAGCTTCAGGCAGGCTCGGGCGCCATCATGGAGCCATGTGCGCCCACCGCCTGCCGCCCCGGCCTCCGACCCGCCGCGCCTGCCTGCAGACGCTGCTGGCCACCGGCGCCGCGGGCCTGCCGGCCTGGGCGTCCCCGGTGCCGGGCCTGGACCAGCTCCTGGGGTACGCCCACTCGCTGCCGCCGCTGAGCTACGAGGAGGGCGGGCGCGTCCAGGGCCTCTTCGTCGACCTGTTCCGCGACCTGGCCGCCCAGCTGGGCCTGCCCGCCGCGGTCGAGATCCAGCCCTTTCTGCGCCTGCAGCAGTCCGCCATGCTGGGCCCGAGCGTCGTCGCCTTCCCGCTGGTGCGCCTGCCCGAGCGCGAGGAGATGTACCAGTGGATCGGCCCGGTCCTGCGCCGCCGCGTGATGCTCTACCGCCTCGCCCAGCGCCAGGACCTCGAGTTCAAGGGCTGGTCGCGCCTCGGCAGCGCCCAGGTGGTGGTGAACAAGGGCACCGCCACGCACCGCAAGCTGCTGGAGGAGTTCCGCGTGCCGGCCGCGCAGCTGCAGGTCTCGGCCAACTACGCCACGGCGGTGCGCATGCTGGTGGCGGGACGGGCCGACTTCATGGCGATGAACGAACTCGCCGCGGCCTGGGCCGCCCGCCAGCAGGGGCTGGCCAGCGACGCGCTGCGCCCCGTCCAGGAGCTGGACGGCGACGGCGCGTACTGGTTCGGCGTGGTCCCCGGCGCGAAGCCGCTCGCCCAGGCGCTGCAGGAGGGGCTCGAGCAGCTCCGGCGGCAGGGGCGGGTGGAGGCGCTGCGGCGGCAGTACGGCGTCTGAGTCGCCGGCCTGGATCGGCCTCCCGGGCGAGCGGCGCTGCGCCGAAGCGCGCCCAGGAGCCATCCCAAAGACGTTGGATGTAAGGTCTTACAGGGATGACTTTGCGCATCCAATAACGGATCAGTTCCCGTGCCAGACTCGCGCCGCCCGGCGAGGGAGCCGGGCTTTTCAAACATTGGAGAACCCCATGACCCAAGACATCAAGACCCCCGCCCCCGTGGCCGTGCAAGCCGAACGCGTGCTGGCCCGCAAGCTGGCTGTCGAGCTGAGCACCGAAGAGCTGCAGCACGTCGCTGGCGGTCACGTCCCCGAGAAGGGCGAGACCTGCAGCGGCTCTGACTGCGACGTGGCCAAGTAAAGCCTGAAGGGCATGGCCCGCGGTCTTCGCGGGGCCATGCCCCCTGACATCATGAATCTCGACGTCCTGATTTCCACGGTGCCCGATGACATCCATGCGGGCACCGTGTCCCTCGCGCTGGAGCAGCATGGCGCCCGCGTCCAGCGCTGGTATCCGTCCGCCTATCCGCTGGGGGACACGCTGTCCTTCCAGATCGACGCCCAGGGCCGCGCCTCGAGCCACCTGAGCGCGCATGGCGTGCCGCTGCCGTTCGAGGAGTCCCGCATCGGGGCCTTCTGGTACCGCCGCCAGGGGCTGCCCACGCTGTCACCGGCGCTGCATCCCGCCGATCTCGGCATGGCGTTGAAGTCCACCCAGCGCATCACGGACGACGCCATGGCCCGGCTGTCGCAGCGCGCCGGCCTGCCGGTGAATCCGTTCCACCAGGCCGATGTGGTCGAGCGCTCCAAGATGCTGCAGCTGCGCCAGGCGCTGGCCTTGGGGCTGGCCTGCCCGCCGACGCTGATCAGCAATGACCCGGACGAGGTCCGCGCCTTCATTCGCCGGCACGAGGGCGAGGTCGTGTTCAAGTCCCTCTACTTCTCGGTGTGGGACAGCGACGCCGGCCAGGCCACCAATTTCACCGCCGCCGTGGGCGAGGCCGACCTGCCCGGAGACGCCATCCTGCGCTCCTGCCCCGGCATCTTCCAGCGCCGCGTGGACAAGTCCCACGAGCTGCGCGTGGTGGTCATGGGCACGCACGTGACGGCGCTGCAGCTGGATTCGCAGTTCGCGGACCGCTCGCGGCTGGACTGGCGCGTCCTCGGCGGCGAGGTGCCCATGCGCCCCGTCACCCTGGAGCCGACGCTGCGCCAGCAGTGCATCGACCTGATCCACGGCCTCGGGCTGTGCTTCGGCAGCATCGACCTCATCGTCGATGTCGACGGTCGCGCGGTGTTCCTCGAGGTGAACCAGCAGGGCCAGTTCCTGTGGCTGGAGGAGCATTGCCCGGAGGTGCCGCTGAGCGACACGATGGCGCAGTTCCTGCTCTCGGGGGACCCGCACTTCGCCGGCCCGTCGCGCTCGCCGCGCCTGTCGTTCAACGCCGCCCGCGACGCCGCCTGGGATCTCGTTCAGCAGGACCTGAAGGCCTATGGCTTCGAGCTGGTCCGCAATGACGTCATCGTGGCCGAGCCGGCCTCGGAGTTCGGAGCCCAGGCATGAGGCCGGTGCGCCTGCTCCCGCTGCGGGCACTGGCGGCACTGGCGCTCGCCTGGGGCACCGGGCTCGGGGCCGTGCAGGCGGCGCCCGCCGACGCGCAGGCCCAGCTGCAGGCCTGGCGCGAACAGGACCAGGCGATGATGGGCCAGCCCGAGGGGCCGGTCACGCAGGCCGAGCGCCGGCAGCTGACGGCGGCGTTTCGCCAGTGGGTGAAGGCCCACGGCTGGCCCTTGCGCTCCGAGGTCGGTGACACGGGCGCGCAGTCCGCCTGGCTGCTGGTGCAGCATGCCGACCACGACCCGGCCTGGCAGCGCGAGGCCCTGGCCCTGATGGAAACGCTGCGGCCGCGCGGCGAGGTCAACCTCAGCGACCTTGCCTATCTGCGGGACCGCGTGGCCATGGCCACGACGGGGCGGCAGTCCTACGGCACGCAGGGCGCCTGCCAGGGGCCGGGGCAGTGGGAGCCCTTCGCCATCGAGGAGCCGGCGTCCCTGGACAGCCGGCGCGAGGCGATGGCGCTGCCCAGCATGAGCCGCTACCGCGCCCAGGCCTCGCGCGTGCTGTGCAGCGCCGAGCGCCTGGCGGCCAAGGCAGCGGCGCCCGCATCGGCGGGATCGGCCGCGCACTAGCGGGCGGGAGCGGACCCGGGCCTGCATGGCCGGGCCCCGGCACAATGCCGCCCATGGACATCGACTACCGCCTCGCGTTGCCCGACGACATCGCTGCCTGCGTGGACCTGCGCGGCCGCACGCGCGAGAACGCCGTCCCGCCCGAACGTCTGGCCGCGTTGGGCGTCACCGTGGCGTCGTGGTCGGCGCAGGTGCGCACGGGCGAGCTCGTGGGCCATGTGGCCTGGCAGGGCGCGCAGATGGCGGGCTACGCCTTCGGTGACGTCCAGACCGGCGAGGTGGTGGTGGTGGCGCTGCTGCCGGCCTACGAGGGCCGGGGCGTGGGCGCTGCGCTGCTGAGCCGGCTGGTGGCGGATCTGCGGGCGCGCGGGCACGCGCGGCTGTTCCTCGGCTGCGCCAGCGATCCGGCGGTGCGCTCTCACGGCTTCTACCGCCATCTGGGCTGGCGGCCCACGGGGCGCCGGGATCGGCTGGGGGATGAGGAGCTGGAGCTGCTGCCCGATCGGGCGGATGCTCGCTGAGTTCCGGCAGGCCCGCAGGCCGCCGGGCGTCCTCAGCGTGAAGAGGGCAGGGGCAGGAATTCCATGGTCCAGTTCTCCTCCCAGCTCAGCCCGCCATCCGGCGAGAACGCCTGGCTCCAGCGCGGGGGCTGCCCGGGTTCCGCGAGCCAGGTGAAGCGAACGCGGATCGGCCGGCCTTCCAGCACGTCGTCCGCCAGAAATTCGCCACGGCTTCCCGTGAAGCGGCCCACCACCGGCGTGTCCAGGTGGCCTGGCAAGCGGCCGTCCAGCCACCAGATGGACCATTGGCCGGCGCCCGGGTCGTACGAGCGCAAGGCGACGGCACGGACTTCGCCTTCGGGCAGGCCGAGCACGTTGTCTTCCAGGTTGCCGAATCCGCCCAGCACAGGGCGCGTGGACGAGCGGCCCTCGAAGTGCACCCAGTCCTGGCAGCCTTTCAGCCGCTCGCGCAGCCGGCGGTGGCGGACGAGCCAGTCCCCGTGGATGAAGTCGAAGTCCCGGGGGGCATCAGGGCGCAGCGGCAGGGTCATGTCTTGCTTTCGGGTGCGGGGAGGTGAGGCCTCGCAGCCTACGTCACCCCCCTGCCAAGTCCTGTCAGCAGGCAGTGGCGACGGCTCAGATCACCCCGCGGCGGACCTTGTCACCCAGGACGGTGATGCCGCGCTGCCCGTTGGCCAGGGGCGCGGTCACGAGGCCGAGGTCCTGCAGGCGCTGCTGGATGGGCTCGGGCACGATGCGGCCGCCGGGCTGCTGCGGCATGTACCAGAGGTTGTCACGTTCTTCGGCGGTCAGCTGGACGGTGGGATTGGCTTGGCTCATGGGCCGCACCTTACCAAATCTGCCCCGCGGCCCGCCGGTCAGGGGGCGGCCAGGAAGCGTCGCACGAGCGCGAGGCTGGCGGCGGGCTGGTCGTTGAACATGAAGTGCCCGGCGCCCTCGACGGTGGCCAGACGTGCCTGCGACGCGGCCGCGAAGCGGGCCATCATGCGCCGCTGGTGGGCCTCGCCCTGGGCCTGGTTGCAGGCGCCGCGGACGAACAGCACCGGGCCGGTATAGGCGTCGAGCCCCTGCGTGAAGTCCAGGCGGGCGGCAAAGGCCGGGTCCTCGCCCATGCGCGCGACGGTGGCCTGGAACACGGCATGGCCGCCGCGCCAGCCCTGCAGCGCCGGCAGCTGCCCATGGCACAGCGAGGCCGGCGCCTGGAAGAGCGGCAGCAGGCGCTGGGCCATCCAGTCCTGGCGGGCGTGCGGATCGCCGCCGGTGCGGACGAACCACTGCCCCAGCCAGGCCTGGGTCACCCCGAACACGACCCGCCAGCCCGGCCAGCCGCCGCCGAGGGCGTCGAGCTCGCGCAGGCTGTCCTGCTCGAGAAAGCCGGGCTCGGCCAGCACCAGGCTGCGCACGCGCTCGGGATGCGCGCCCGCATAGGCCGTGGCCAGCATCGCGCCCCAGGAATGGCCCAGCAGATGCACGGGGCGGCCAGGGGCGTAGTGCTCGACCACGGCATGCAGCTCGGCCAGGAAGCGCGCCACGGTGATGTCCGCCGCGGGCCGGCGCTCAGTGAGACCGCTGCCCAGCTGGTCGTAGAACACGACCCGGTAGTCGTCCGACAGGGCCTGCAGGCCGAGCAGGTAGCGGTAGTCGGCGCCCGGGCCGCCGTGCAGCACCAGCACGACCGGCTGGTCCTGGGCCCCGAAGGCCTCGGTGTGCACCCAGTGCCCGTCCAGGTGGACGCGGGGCAGGTCCGCGCGCTCGGCGACGGTGGGCGGCACCGCGGTGCAGCCGGCGAGCATGCCGAGCCCGCCCAGCAGCGCCGCCGTCAGCGGCAGCAGCAGGCGGGCCAGCGCGCCCCGATCGACCGGCGGCGTGGCAGGGGCGGGCCGGGGCGCGGCCGCGGAGTCAGGCGTCGTTTGGGGCATGGCGGTGATCCAGTGTGGAGGGATGGGCCGCATGCTCGCGCGAGCGCCCCGCGGCCTCAATAACATCGGATAAGAACGCCCACCGGCCACCTGAGGCACACTGCGCGACCATGCCGCTGCTCTCTCTTGCACCCGACGAGTTTCCGGCCGCGCTCGCCGCACTGCGCCTCCTGCAGGACCCGGCGGAGCCTTTCTCGCCCGAGCCCTTCCGCCCCCTGCTGGCCGGCATGCGGGCGGGGCTGCTGGCGCCGGGCGAGGCGCTGTTGCGTCCGGGCGATGCGCCCGCCCTGGAATGCGTGGTGACCGAGGGCCTGCTTCGCAGCTGGGTGGGCGACAGCGAGGGCCGGGCCGTGACGCTGGACTTCCATCCCGGGCCCTGCGCCCTGACGCCTGCCATCGCCCGCACCGACGCCGACGGCGCGCGCATCCACTGCGAGGCGCTGCTGCCCACGCGGGTGCTGGTCTTCGAGGCGGCGCTGCTGGAGCGCTGCATGCTGGCCAGCCCGGCCGTGCAGCGCTGGGGCGACCACATCCTGCGCCAGGAGCTGACGCGCCGGGCGGATCGCGAATGGGCCCTCGCCGCGCTGTCCGCCCGCGAGCGGCTGCAGCAGCTGCGCCGTCGCTGGCCGACGCTGGAGGCGCAGGTCGCCCACCACCACATCGCCAGCTACCTCGGCATCACGCCCGTGAGCCTGAGCCGGCTGCGCGGGCAACTCCGGCGCGAGGCTTGAGCGCGCGGGCCTCAGCGCCCCGCACCGGAGGCCGGCCGGTCCAGCGCAGGCATCTCCTCCATCATGGAGCGGCCCCCCCGCTTCTCGCGGGCCCGCTGGATCAGGGCCTCCTGCGGCTGGCTGGCCGCGGCCCAGGCCTGTGCGGCCCGCTCCCATTCGCCTGTGCCCATGACCTGGCGAAGCATCTCGTGCATCCGGCCGCTGACACTGCAGAGGTCCGGCTTGCTCGGGTCGAGCAGCTGCTCGAAGGCCGTGGCATTGGCGTCCATCAGCGCCTCGGCGAGGACCTCGTAGCGCTCACCGCGCCGCGCCCACTCTGCCCGCTGGGCATCGCCGGCCGGCAATGCGCGGCGGGCCAAGGCCAGGGCCAGCGCGCGGTGCATCAGGTGCGGCATGCTCCACATCAGCTCGGCGATGTGCATGCAGGCACCGGCAGGCGCTGTGGGCGTCCGCCCGGGCTTGCAGGCCTCGAGCACGGGGCGAAGGGACAACAGCGGCATGTGCATGATCTGCTGGCTCAGCAGCTCGGTCTCGGCCGACTGCAGCAGGCCGGGGGCGCGGGCCTGGGCGAGCGAGGCCACGGCCTGTGACAGTGCCAGGCTGTAGTCGTCCGCACGGGTGGCATCGCGTCCCATGCGCTCGATCAGGTAGCTCAGTTGCTCCGGCGTCGGTGGCCGATCCGTGAGCTGGGCCATCCAGGCCATGAGGTTGTCCGGCTCCAGCCGCGCCCACTGCGCGGCATCGACCATCCGGCAGCCCTCGGCCTTGCAGGGGCGTGCCAGCGCGAGGGCCGTCACCATGGGGTCGGTGCTGCGCCGCGCCAGGTCCTGCAGATGGGCGCGGCTCGGGGTGTCGCCGGCGAGGTAGTCGCCAATGGCCTGAGAGCGCAGGTCGCTGCGGCCCCTCAGCGTCCGGATCCAGTCCTGCAGGCGCTGGGCCCGCATGGTGTCCATCACCTGCTCGCCGTCGCTGGGGGGCTCCCCGTCGCTCGGCGTGTGGCCGTCCTTGCCCGCCGCCTCCCGCGCCAGCGCGTCCTTCATCATCTCGGCGGCGCCATAGCCGCACCAGTCCGCGGCCATGCGTCGGGCGCGGGGCGACAGCTTGGCGAAGAGATCGTCCGTCGCGGGGGCGCTGGCGCCGGAAGCGGGGGAGATGGCGGCCGGCGCCGAGGCGGCTGGCGTGAAGGGCCCGGGTGCCGAGGCGGGCGCAGGCGCTGTGGTTGCATGTCGGGTCACCTCGGCCGCCGGCTCGGTCATGGCCCAGTACCCAAGCCCGATGCCCAGGCACAAGGCGAGCCCCGCCGCGCCCGCGATCTTCCGGTGTGTCCTCTTCATGTGCGCTCCCTGGGGCGGGAGTGTAGGGGCCGCCGCGGCCGGTCTTCATGCCAATGCACGCGCGGTGTGCTGACCTGAGAGGCACGACCTAGCGCGCCAGGCTGACGGGCTCGCTCCCGCGGGGACGGCACAGGTCCGACCCTGCAAAGATCCACGAAAGCACGCGAACAACTCCCGAACAACTCGCGAGGCTCTCACCCCGAAGCTTCCTCGGGCCGGCCCGCGCGCGAGCCTGCGCTTCAGCGACCGCGGGCGGCGTCCATCCAGGCATTGGTGCGGGCGTAGTCCAGGGCCTGAGCCCAGCCCTCGAATGTGCCCTGGCCATGCAGCCGGGTGATGTCCGCCAGCAAGGCGCCGTAGCAGGACTTGAACAGGGCGGCCCCCGCGCTCAGGCGTCGCACGCCGGCCCCGCGAAGGGCGTCGGCACCGGGCAGGCCGGGCCAGCTCATGAGGTTCAGAGGCAGCGGGGTGGTCTCGGCCAGGCGTCGGGCCACGTCCAGGTCGGCCAGGCCGGGCAGGAAGAGGCCGTCGGCGCCGGCGGCCGCGTAGCGTGCCATGCGCGAACGGGCCTCGCCCTCCAGCGCGTCGGCGGGCAGCGTGCGCAGCAGGTAGGTGTCGATGCGTGCATTGATGAACAGGCCCGGCCGGGGCAGGGCCTCGCGCAGGGCGCGCAGCTTGGACTCCATCAGTTCGGGAGGCTGCGGACCGTCTTCCAGATTGATGCCGACGACGCCCAGGGCCAGCAGCTCGCGCACGAGGCTCAGCACGGCGGCGGGCTCATCGCTGTAGCCGTTCTCGATGTCCACGCTCAAGGGCAGGGGGTTGACGCGCTGGATGCGGGCCACGGCGTCCAGCAGCTCCTGGCGCGGCAGCCGGCCGCCGTCGGCATGCCCCAGGGACCAGGCCAGCGCCGCGCTGCTGGTGGCCAGGGCGCGGGCGCCGGCCTGCCGGGCCAGCACGGCGCTGCCGGCGTCCCAGACATTGGCCAGGATCAGCAGCTGGCCGGGGGCGTGGAAGGCGTGGAAGTCTTGAAATGGCGTGCTCATGGCAGTGCAGGTGGGCAGTGGAAGGAATGCCTGCACTCTAGACGCCAGAACCCTCGCGAACTGGACGAAATCGGACCTCTGCCTCCCCATCGGCGCTGATGGCGAACAGGGCCGCCCACGTTCGCGCTCCCGGCGTTCGATCCTGGCGTGGAGGCGCTCTCACACCGGCCGTTGCAGCCTCACCCGAGCGCGGCCCGCCGCCCCTGCACCGCCTCCCTCACGATCGGCAGCAGCGCCGCCGTCTCGGCGTGGCCGGCGTCGAGGGCGCCAAGGAATTCGCGGCGCATGCGGGGTTCCCAGAACTTCTGGATGTGCAGGGCGATGCCCTCGACGGCCTCAGCGCGATCGGGCATGGCCTCGAAGAAGGTGCCGATTTGGTTGGCCATGCGGACGAGTTTTTCGATGTCCATGATGTGGGGAATGCGAGCGTTCAGTGGGTCGGGCCGTGGCCCGCGGAGCCGGCGGTCGGCGCGACGTGCGCGAGAGGTGCGGGCTGGGCGTCGAGGTCGAGGCGCTCGGGATGGCAGTAGACCACCAGGTCCTGCCCGCGGGCGAAGCCGACGAGCGTCATGCCGGCCTGGGTGGCGGTGGTGACGGCGAAGCTGGTGGGCGCGGAGACGGCCGCCAGCAGCGGCACGCCGGCCATGGCGGTCTTCTGCACCATCTCGAAGCTGGCGCGGCTGGTGACGGCGATGAAGCCGTCGCCCGCCGTCACGCCCATGCGGGCCAGGGCGCCGATGAGCTTGTCCAGCGCGTTGTGGCGGCCGACGTCCTCGCGCAGCCAGCGCAGCTCGCCGTCCGCCGAGCACCAGGCCGCGGCATGCACGGCGCCGGTGGCCTGCTGCAGGGTCTGCTGCTCGCAGAACTGGCTCATGGCGTGAGCGATGGCCTCGCGGCGCAAGACCTGACCCTCGGTGACGGGGGCCAGCGCCGGCAGGTCCCGCGCCACGTGCGCGAGGCTCTCGGTGCCGCACAGGCCGCAGCCCGTGCGGCCGGCCAGCGTGCGCCGCCTCTCCTTCAGGCGGGCGAAGGCGCCGCTGGCGATCTCCAGCTTCAGCGTGATGCCCTGCGGCCCCGGCACTTCCTCAACGCCATACAGCTCATCCGGGCGCTGCAGGATGCCCTCGCTGAGCGAGAAACCCAGCGCGAAGTCCTCCAGGTCCAGCGGCGTGGCCAGCATCACGGCGTGGCTGACGCCGTTGTACTCCAGCGCCACGGGGACCTCGTCGGCCACCCAGTCCAGCAGCTCGGCGCTGTGCCCGCCGCGCACGCGCCGCACGGGCAGCGCGCGGGCGCCCTCGCAGAAGTCGGGGGCGACCGGCGCGGGAACGTGGGGCGGGCGCTTCATCCGGGGCTCACTTGCCGCCATGTACGGCTTCCGCGGGGGCCGACGGGCTCTGCGCGGCCTGCAACAGCTCCTGCTGCAGCGCATCGAAGCGGTTGAACTCCTTCTGCCACGGCGAGAGGTGCTGCGCCTGCATCACCTTCATCACCTGCACGGCCGTCACCTTGTACTCGGGGCAGTTGGTGGCCCAGTCGGAGTTGTCCGTCGTGATGACGTTGGCGCCGGATTCGGGGAAGTGGAAGGTCGTGTAGACCACGCCCGGCTGCACGCGCTCGGTGACGACCGCGCGCAGCACGGTCTCGCCCGCGCGGCTCTGGATGCCCGCCCAGTCGCCGTCGGTGATGCCGCGCTCCTCGGCGTCGTGCGGGTGGATCTCCAGCACGTCCTCGCTGTGCCATTGGCTGTTCTCGGTGCGGCGCGTCTGTGCGCCGACGTTGTACTGGCTCAGGATGCGGCCCGTGGTGAGCAGCAGCGGGAACTTGCGGGTGACCTTCTCGTCCGTCGGTACGTACTGGGTGATGATGAAGCGGCCCTGGCCGCGCACGAACTTGCCGACGTGCATGATGGGCGTGCCGGCCTCCTCGGTGCTGTCATTGCAGGGCCACTGCACGCTGCCGAGGCGCTCGATCTTCTCGTAGCTCACGCCGGTGAAGGTCGGCGTCAGCGCCGCGATCTCCTGCATGATTTCCTCGGGGTTGGCGTAGTTCATCGGGTAGCCAAGCGCCTGCGCCAGCTTCTGCGTGACCTCCCAGTCGGCGTAGCCGCCCAGCGGGGGCATCACCTTGCGCACGCGGCTGATGCGGCGCTCGGCGTTGGTGAAGGTGCCGTCCTTCTCGAGGAAGCTGGAGCCCGGCAGGAAGACGTGGGCGTACTTGGCGGTCTCGTTCAGGAAGATGTCCTGCACGACCACGCACTCCATGGCCATCATCGCGGCGGCCACGTGCTGGGTGTTGGGGTCGGACTGCACGATGTCCTCGCCCTCGCAGTACAGGCCCTTGAAGCTGCCCGAGAGCGCGGCGTCCAGCATGTTGGGAATGCGCAGGCCCGGCTCGGGGTTCAGCGTCACGCCCCAGGCGGCCTCGAACTGGCCGCGCACGGTGCTGTCGCTGATGTGGCGGTAGCCCGGCAGCTCGTGGGGGAAGCTGCCCATGTCGCAGCTGCCCTGCACATTGTTCTGGCCGCGCAGCGGGTTCACGCCAACGCCCTCGCGGCCCACGTTGCCCGTGGCCATGGCGAGGTTGGCGATGCCCATCACCATGGTCGAGCCCTGGCTGTGCTCGGTCACGCCCAGGCCGTAGTAGATGGCCGCATTGCCGCCGGTGGCATAGAGCCGCGCCGCGGCGCGCACCTCGGCCGCCGGCACGCCGCTCGCGGCCTCCAGCGCCTCGGGCGAGTTCTCCGGGCGGGCCACGAACTCGCTCCACTGCGCGTAGCTCTTGGGATCGCAGCGCTCGGCCACATAGGCCTGGTTGACGAGACCCTCGGTGACGATCACATGCGCCAGCGCGCTGATCACGGCCACATTGGTGCCGGGCTTGAGCTGCAGGTGGTGGGCCGCCTGGATGTGCGGGCTCTTGACCAGGTCGATGCGGCGCGGGTCGACGACGATCAGCTTCGCGCCTTCGCGCAGCCGCTTCTTCAGGCGCGAGCCGAAGACGGGGTGCGCCTCGCTCGGGTTGGCGCCGATGACCATCACCACATCGGCCTTCTCGACGGACTTGAAGGTCTGCGTGCCGGCCGAGGTGCCCAGCGTCTGGCCGAGGCCGTAACCGGTGGGCGAGTGGCAGACACGGGCGCAGGTGTCGACGTTGTTGTTGCCGAAGGCGGCGCGCACCAGCTTCTGCACGAGATAGGTTTCCTCGTTGGTGCAGCGCGAGGACGTGATGCCGCCGATCGAGTCACGACCGTGCTTCTCCTGGATGCGGCGGAACTCGCTGGCGGCGTGGTTCAGCGCCACCTCCCAGCTCACCTCCTGCCACGGGTCCTGGATGCTCGCGCGGATCATGGGCTTGGTGATGCGGTCCGGGTGCGTGGCGTAGCCCCAGGCGAAGCGGCCCTTGATGCAGCTGTGGCCCTCGTTGGCCTTGCCGTCCTTCCAGGGCACCATGTTCACGACCTGGCTGCCCTTCATCTCGGCCTTGAAGGCGCAGCCCACGCCGCAGTAGGCGCAGGTGGTGATGACGCTGTGCTCAGGCTGGCCGATCTGGATGATGGTCTTTTCCTGCAGCGTGGCCGTCGGGCAGGCCTGCACGCAGGCGCCGCAGCTCACGCAGTCGGACTCCATGAAGGGCTGGTCCTGGCCCGGCGAGACGCGGGCCTCGAAGCCGCGACCCGAGATCGTCAGCGCGAAGGTGCCCTGCGTCTCCTCGCAGGCGCGCACGCAGCGGTTGCAGACGATGCACTTGCTGGAGTCGAAGGTGAAGTAGGGATTGGACTCGTCCTTGGGCAGGTCGCAGTGGTGGGCGCCGGCCTTCTCGCCGACGCCGTAGCGCACGTCGCGCAGGCCCACGACGCCGGCCTGCGTCTGCAGCTCGCAGTTGCCGTTGGCGCTGCAGGTGAGGCAGTCCAGCGGGTGGTCGGAGATGTAGAGCTCCATCACGCCCTTGCGCAGCTGTTGCAGCTTGGGGCTTTGCGTCTTCACCTTCATGCCGGCTTCCGCGGGCGTGGTGCAGCTGGCGGGGAAGCCCTTGCGGCCGTCGATCTCCACCAGGCACAGGCGGCAGGAGCCGAAGGGTTCGAGGCTGTCCGTGGCGCAGAGCTTGGGCACCATCACGCCGGCCTCGGTGGCGGCGCGCATCAGCGAGGTGCCGGCCGGCACGGTGACGCTGTGGCCGTCGATCTCCAGGGTGACTTCGCGTTCGGATTCGCGGCGGGGCGTGCCGTAGTCGATCTCGTGGGTGTTCATGGTCATGCCTCCTGTGCCGAGGTTTGCGCGGACGGCTGCTCGCGCTTCAGGCCGAAGTCCTGCGGGTAATGGTTGAGGGCGGAGAGCACCGGGTAGGGCGTCATGCCGCCCATGGCGCACAGCGAGCCGTGCAGCATGGTGTCGCACAGGTCGCGCAGCAGGTGGACCTGCTGCTCGCGCTTCTCGGGCTGCGGCGCGGCGCGCAGGCGGTCGATCACCTCGACGCCGCGCGTGGAGCCGATGCGGCAGGGCGTGCACTTGCCGCAGGACTCGATCGCGCAGAACTCCATGGCGTAGCGCGCCAGTTGCGCGAGGTCTGCCGTGTCGTCATGCACGACGATGCCGCCGTGGCCCAGCACCGCGCCCATGGCGGCATAGGCCTCGTAGTCGAGCGGCACGTCCCATTGCGACTCGGGCACGTAGGCGCCCAGCGGGCCGCCGACCTGCACGGCCTTGATCGGCCGCCCGGTGGCGGTGCCGCCGCCGAAGCCGTAGAGCAGCTCGCGCAGCGTGAGGCCGAAGGCCTTCTCGACGAGGCCGCCGTGCTTGATGTTGCCGGCCAGCTGGAAGGGCAGGGTGCCGTGCGAGCGGCCCACGCCGTGGTCGCGGTAGAACTGCGCGCCGCGCGCCAGGATCAGCGGTGCGGCGGCGAAGGTCAGCACGTTGTTGATGACGGTGGGCTGGCCGAAGAGGCCCTGGATCGCGGGCAGCGGGGGCTTGGCGCGGACCACGCCGCGCTTGCCTTCGAGGCTCTCCAGCAGGGCCGTCTCCTCGCCGCAGACGTAGGAGCCCGCGCCCTTGCGAACCTCCAGGTGGAAGGCGCGGCCCGAGCCCAGCAGGTCCGCGCCGAGGAAGCCGGCGGCCGTGGCGCGGGCGATGGCCTCGTTCAGCGCGGCGATGGCGTGCGGGTACTCGGAGCGCACGTAGATGTAGCCGCGATCGGCGCCCACCGCCAGGCCGGCGATGGTCATGCCCTCGATGAGCATGTAGGGGTCGCCCTCCATGACCATGCGGTCGGCGAAGGTGCCGGAGTCGCCTTCGTCCGCGTTGCAGACGATGAACTTCTGCTTCGCCTCGGTCTGCTGCACCGTGCGCCACTTGATGCCCGCGGGGAAGGCGGCACCGCCGCGGCCGCGCAGGCCGGAGTGGGTGATCTCGGCCACGATGCCGGCGCCGTCCAACTGCAGGGCCTTGCGCAGGCCGGCCCAGCCCTCCAGCGCCTCGTAGTCCGCGAGGGACAGCGGGTCCGTGACGCCCACGCGGCGGAAGCTCAGGCGCTCCTGCAGCGCGAGGTAGGGGATCTGCTCGGTGATGCCGTGGCACAGCGCGTGCGCGCCGCCGCTCAGCAGGCCGGCATCGAGCAGGCCGGGGACGTCGGACGGCTCGACGGGCCCGTAGGCCACGCGGCCCTGCGGGGTCTGCACCTCGACCAGCGTCTCCAGCCACAGCAGGCCGCGCGAGCCGTTGCGCACGAGCTCGATGGCCAGGCCGCGGCACTGGCATTCGGCCAGCAGCGCGGCGGCGACGTCATCGGCGCCCACGGCCAGCGCGGCCGCGTCGCGGGGAACGAAAACCTTCACGGGGGACATCACAGCCCCTCCTTTTCCAGCAGGGCGTCGAGCTTGGCGGCGGTCATCCGCGCATGCACGCGCTCGTTGAGCATCAGGGCCGGCGAGGAGGCGCACAGGCCGAGGCAGTAGATGGGTTCGACGGTCACGGCGCCGTCGGCGCGCGTGCCGTGCGAGGCGCAGCCCAGGCGCTGCTCGGCATGGGCCAGCAGCGCGTCGGCGCCGCGGGACTGGCAGGCCTCGGCGCGGCAGACCTGCAGCACCGTGCGGCCGGCCGGCGCCTGGCGGAAGTAGTGGTAATAGCTGATCACGCCATGGACCTCGGCGCGCGACAGGTTCAGGTGCTCAGCGATCGCCGGCACGGCCTCGGGCGGCACATGGCCCGCGCGGTCCTGCAGCGCATGCAGCAGTGGCAGCAGGGCGCCCGGGGCGGGCGGATGGTCGGCCAGCACGGCGGCCAGCGTGGCGTGGAGGGTGGGTTCCATGGCGAAGGATCCGGCAGCCGGAGCTGCTTGAGTGGCGCTACCAGTAGCGCGGGTAGGCATTGTCCCTGCTGAGATTGTTATAGACGATCGCCACGCCGACCAGCAGCAGGGCGCCGGCCAGCGTGGGCCACAGCAGGAAGCCCCAGCCGGGCTGGGAGAGAAACACGATCACGGGGTTCGAGCCCGCCGGCGGGTGCGGGAGCCGCAGCGCCAGCATCGCCGCGATGGCAAGCCCGGCCGCCAGCCCCATCGCCCACCAGTGCGGCCCGCACAGCTGCAGCACGAGCAGGCCGATGGCGCTGCACAGCAGGTGGCCGCCGATGACGTTGCGCGGCTGGCTGAAGGGCAGGTCCGGGAAGCCGAAGAGCATCACGCAGCTGGCGCCGAAGCTGCCCAGCACCCAGGGCTGGCCGCTGGCGGCGGCCAGGAGCCCGACGGCGGCGATGGCGAGCACCCCGCCCACGCCGGCCTTCACGAGCGCCGGCAGGGGGGCGCGGGGCGGCACCGCGAGGTGGCCGCCGCGCAGGCGTTCGGCCCAGAAGGCCGGGGTCCAGGCGCTGCTCATGGGGGCGTCCGTCCCGTCAGGCGAAGAACTTCATGACGCTCAGCACCGTCTTGTAGACGCCCCAGGCCAGGGGCACGCCCACCGCGGCCCAGGCCAGCACGACCCACAGCGGCGAGGTGCCATGGAAGGTCATGGTGCCCGGGCCGATCTCGGCGGCGGCGGCGCGCTCGTGGGCCAGGCGCTTCTCCTGGGCCAGCTCGGCCTCGGTCATGAAGTGCTTGTCGGCCACGGGGCGGACCATCAGATTGCAGATCAGGCCGATCACCAGCATGCCCACCAGGATGAACATGGTCTGGTTGTAGACCTGCTCGCGCGGGATGCCGAGGCCCAGCTGGTAGTCGCGCATGTAGTTGACGACCACGGGGCCCAGGATGCCGGCCGTGGCCCAGGCCGTCAGCAGGCGGCCGTGGATGGCGCCCACCATCTGCGTGCCGAAGAGGTCGGCCAGGTAGGCCGGCACCGTGGCGAAGCCGCCGCCGTACATCGACAGGATCACGCAGAAGGCGGCCACGAACAGCAGCTTGTTGCCCGCGCCGGCACTGCCCGGCACGCTGGCGTAGAGCAGGCCGCCGAGCACGAAGAAGACCACGTAGGTCATCTTGCGGCCGAGCTTGTCGGAGAGGCTGGCCCAGAAGAAGCGGCCGCCGATGTTGAACAGCGACAGCAGCGCCGTGAAGCCCGCCGCCACGCTGGCGATGGCCGCCAGCTGCGCCTTGTCGAGCTCGCCGTACTTCTGCTGGATGCCGATCAGGCCGCCGCCGAAGACTTCCTGCAGCATCGGGCTGGCCATGCCGATCACGCCGATGCCGGCGGACACGTTCATGCACAGCACCATCCACACCAGCCAGAACTGCGGGATGCCCCACACCTTCTTCACGTGCACATGGCGCTGCGTGATCATGGCGTTGCTCGTCTGCGCGGGCGGCGGGGTCCAGCCCTCGGGCTTCCAGCCGGAGGCCGGCACGCGGTAGGACAGCGCGCCGCCCATCATGAAGACGAAATAGACCGCGGCCATCACGATGAAGGTCGAGGCGACGCCGACGTCCGTCGGGGTGGCGAAGGTCTTCATCAGCTCGGCCGCCAGGGGCGAGCCGATCATCGCGCCGCCGCCAAAGCCCATGATGGCCATGCCGGTGGCCATGCCGCGGCGGTCCGGGAACCACTTGATGAGGGTCGAGACGGGCGAGATGTAGCCCAGCCCGAGCCCGATGCCCCCGATCACGCCCGAGCCCAGCAGCATCAGCCAGAACTGGTGCAGGTGCACGCCCAGCGCCGAGATCAGCATGCCGCCGCACCAGCAGACGGCGCTCACCACGCCGGCCTTGCGCGGGCCGGCGCGTTCCAGCCAGCCGCCCCAGATGGCGGCCGAGCTGCCCAGCAGCACGAAGAAGAGGGTGTACATCCAGCCGAGCGTGGAGACCTTCCAGTCGCAGCTGGTGACGAAGAGCTCCTGCCAGAAGCCGATCTCGGGTCCGCACTTCACGGCCTCCTTGATGCCCAGCGCCTTGGACAGCGGCAGCCAGAACACCGAGAAGCCATAGGCCATGCCGATGCACAGATGGATGGCGAGGGCCGCAGGCGGCACCAGCCAGCGGTTGAAGCCCGGGGGGGCGATGATGCGTTCCTTGTCGAGGAAGCCGGGGGAGGTGTCGCCCAAGGGGCGGGCGCCTCCGGTCAGAACCGTGGACATGCTGGTGTCTCCTGCGTGTTGTGCGCACTCGTGTGGTGCGGGGGCGAGTGTTGCCACGCCAGGGGGACGCGTCCAATTCTTTTACGTGATGAGACGATCAGCGTGCGAAATCAGGGTCCACCCTGATCACACGACATGAGGCGGCAACATCCGGGGGGCGCCATCCTGGCAGCACGCGGCGGGCTGCCGGGCCTGCGGGGCGGCGTCAGATCCGCAGATCGCCCGCGTGTTGCGCGGCCTGGGCCAGCCAGTCCGGGTCCTCGGCCAGCAGCAGGGCCGCCTCCAGCGCCTGCGAGGGCCGGCTGCTGCTGTGGAGCATGAAGGCGATGGGGATGCGCACCTCGGGCGCGGTGAGCGGCTGCGCCTCCAGCCCGCCCTGCTCCAGCACGGTGCCGAGCAGCGCCCCGGGCAGGATGCTGCAGACGCCGCCGGCCTGCACCGCCGTCACCAGCGTGACGGTGGAATTGGACTCGATGGCCGGCGTCACCTGGACCTGCGCCTCGGCGAAGGCGCGGTCGATGATGCGGCGGTTGTGCATCTCGGGGCTCAGCAGGCACAGCGGCAGATGCGCGGCCTCGGCCCAGCGCAGCGGCGGGCCCATCTGCAGGCCGCGCTGGCCCGGGACCTCGGCGCGGCGGACGAGGAAGTAGGCCTCGGTGTACTGCGGCAGCTGCCGCAGCGGCACGCGGGTCTCGGCCATGCGTTCGGTGTAGCCCAGGCCCAGGTCCAGGGCGAGCTGGTCCAGCCCGGTCTCGAGCTCGATGGAACTCATCGAGCGCAGCGTGGGCAGGATGCCGGGATGGCGGCGCTGCAGCAGCGCCACGAAACGCGCCGCGATGGGCATGGCCGTAGGCACCGCGCCGACCAGCAGATGGCCCTGCGGCGCACCGGCGCGGCTCTTCAGGTCCTGGTCCAGCAGCTCCTGCTCGCGCAGCACCCGCCGGGCGCTCTGCAGCACGCGCTCGCCCTCGGCGCTGAAGCCCTCGAAGCTGCGTCCGCGCTTGACGATGGCGCAGCCGTAGTGCTCCTCCAGTGCGCGCAGGGCGTTGGAGAGCGCCGGCTGGGTCACGTGGCAGGCCAGGGCGGCACGGCCGAAATGCTTGTGGTCATCGAGGGCGACCAGGTAGCGCAGGGCGACGAAGAGGTTCATCAGACAGGGGTGGCCGGATCGGCCCAGAGTTCGGGCCGCCGCAGCGGGGTCTCGGGGGACAGCAGCGGATTGTCCAGCCGCAGCACGAGGCGGCGCGGGATGTCGAGGCGCTGCAGCAGCGCCCGGAAGTGCTGGGCGAACAGCGCCTGGAAGCTGCGGTCCGCGATGGTCCGCTCCAGGCCCTGGCGCAGGTCCTCGGCCAGCTGCGGGAAGCGCGGGCTGATGAAGAAGTAGTTGGCCGTGGGGTAGTGCAGCATCAGGCGCGGCGCGATGGCGAGGTCCAGCGTGCGGCCGAAGCGCTGCAGCTCGTTCTCGATCTCCATCACCGAGCGCGGGAAGTAGTCGATGCGCTCGCGCGCCAGCATCTGGAAGAGCTTCTCGTACATGCTGGCGGTGCCCACGGCCAGGCCGTTGTGGCGCAGGATCTCGGTGTCCGGCCAGTCATGCATCTGGCCGGCCTGCAGCTTGCGCAGCTGGTCGAGGCCGCGGATGCGTGCGAAGCGGTCGAGGTCCCGGGCGCGCACCAGCAGCAGCCGCCAGCCGAGGATGCCGCGGTCCAGCGGGATGCGCACGGGCAGCAGCGTGCGCTCGCGCTCCCGGCTGGTCATGCTCCACAGCAGGTTGATGTCGCCGCGACCGAACTCCAGCTCGCGCAGCCCGCGCCCCTGTGTCATGGCCGTCCCGCTGGCGACGACCTCGTAGGGCCGCGGCGACTGCGCCAGCGCCAGTCGCAGCAGGTCCAGCATGTAGGGCAGCTGCGGGTCGTGGAAGGACTCGTGCTCGGGGTACACGATGCGCGTCGCGGCCGCGGCGTCCGACGGCGCGCTGCCGGCGCCGGCGCCCGCCACCGTGCCCGGCAGGGCGGCCGGCACAGCCTGGGCCTGCACAAGGCCCGGCGCGACCAGGCTCAGCACCAGCGCCCGCCGGCTCAGGGGCCGGGCGGACGAGGGGGGCAGCGTGCGGGCGCGCATGGGGAGGGGCGTGGAGCGGGGGCCTCAGCCGAACTGCGCCGGATCGGCCCACAGCTCGGGGCGTTGCAGCGGGGTGGCGGCCGGCAGGGTGGGATTCTTCATCGCGAACTCCCGGCGCTCGGGCAGGCGCAGCGGCTTCAGGCGCTGGCGGAAGTGGGTCATGAACAGCGTCTGCAGGCTGCCGTCCTCCACGGCGCGCTCCAGGCCGCGCTGCAGGTCGGCGGCCAGCTGGGCGTTCTGGCGGCTGACGAAGAAGTAGTTGGCCGTCGGGTAGCGCAGCATCAGCCCGGGGGCGATCATCAGGTCGTTGGCGTTGCCGTACTGGCGCATCTCGTCCTGGATCTCCAGGACCGACCGCGGGAAGTAGTCCACCCGGCCGCGGGCCAGCATGGTGAAGAGGCTGTCGTACACGCTCGTCGTGCCGACGGTCAGGCCGCTGGCACGCAGGATGGCGGTGTCGGGCCAGTCGTAGAGCTGCCCGGCGGTCATGTCGCGCAGGGCGTCCAGGCTGCGGATGCCGGCGAAGCGCTCGGCGTCGGCCCGGCGGATCAGCAGCAGCCGCCAGCCCATCAGCCCCCGGTCCATCGGGATGCGCACCGGCAGGAGCTGCTGCTCGCGCTCCTCGCTCGTCATGCTCCACAGCAGGCTGAAGTCCGGCTGCGCGCCGGCGAGGTCGCGGATCGCCCGGCCCTGGCCGATGGGCTTGCGCACCGGTTGCAGGCGGTAATGGGCGCCGCTGCGGTCCAGACCCAGCCGCAGGGCGGCCAGGTGATAGACGTGCATCGGGTCCTGGCCGTCGGTGTCGGAATAGGAGGGGTAGCCGACGACCATTTCCGCCGCCTCGGCATGCCGGGCAGTGCTGGCGGCGGTCAGCAGGGTCAGGAGCAGGTGGCGTCGATCCATCGAGAGGGGGGTACTGCAGGGACTGGCATCGATTGTGGAAGGCGGCCGGGCGGCTGTCACGCCTCTCCCGCCTCAGGAGGGCTTGCAGAGTGTGACAGACGGCGCTGCAATCGCCACATGAGCCCGCTCCTGCACACCGACCTGCCCCGGTTCGTCGCCTTCGGCGAAGCCCTGACCGACCTCATCTGCACCGGCCTGGACAGCTGGATCAGCCGCTGCGGCGGGGCGCCCTGGAACGTCGCCCGGGCGCTGTCGACCTTCGGCGAGCTCTCGGCCTTCGGGGGCGCCATCAGCTGCGATGTCTTCGGGCAGGCCCTGTGGCAGGAGAGCATGGACGCCAGCCTGGACCCGCGCTTCCTGCAGCAGGTCGAGCGCTCGCCGCTGCTGGCGGTGGTGCACGAGGTCCATCCGCCGCGCTACTTCTTCGTCGGCGATGACAGCGCCGACCTGCACTTCCACCCCAGTGTATTGACCCAGCAAATCCTGCTCAGGTCATGCCGCTAATGCAAATGCCTCAGCGGGTGTTCTCATGTTCAGCGCCTGATGCGGACGCCGGTGGTTGTAGAAGTGGATCCAGTCCCCGATGAGGCG
>JAYRMR010000009.1:0-112409 GCA_041912595.1 Burkholderiaceae bacterium | reverse complement strand
GCCTCATCGGGGACTGGATCCACTTCTACAACCACCGGCGTCCGCATCAGGCGCTGAACATGAGAACACCCGCTGAGGCATTTGCATTAGCGGCATGACCTGAGCAGGATTTGCTGGGTCAATACAGGACGGCGGTGCGAGTTGTCGGGTCAACGCGGGAGCCGGCCAGGGCTGCGGCTGCAAGGCGGCAACACCCGGCCACATGCACGGCCGCCACAAGAATTTCGTCTACATGACGCTCCAAGGTCACCGTCAGCCGCAGCACCTGCAGTTGCGTGTCCAAGTCCGCCAGGTGCGCCGCGAGCTGGCGTTGCCACGGTTTCGCCCGCGAAAGTCCCTGAAGCAGCAGCGTCACCAACTGCTCCAGGTCTTTGATTTGCTTGGCCACGCCCTCCAGCGTGGTTTGGTTTGGGCTCACGAGCCCGTGGCCTTTCGTCGGCCGCCTCGCGCCGACGCATGGGATGCCGGGGTCGGCGGCGGCGTCAATCGCTCGACGAGGATCTTGAGGGTCTGCGCCTCTGCCTCATGGCGTGCGGATGCCTGCAGAGCCTCGCCTAGTTGGCGGCGCAGCACCTCAGCATCGTTTGCCAGCGCCTCTTGCGCCGCCAGGGCGCGCTGCAGCGCCGCGCTATTGGCGTTGAGCTCCATTTGCGCGCGGGTAGCGGCCTCGGCGTGTTCCAGTGACTGCTGGTGCTCGCGGGCTTCGGCCCGGCCCAGCTTGTCCCGCAGGCCTTCGGCCGTCTTGTCGGCGCGGGCCCGCGCCTGGCGCTCCTGCTCGATCTCCAGCAGTGCACGCCGCTCGGCGGCGCCCGCCCGTTCCTGGGCAGCGTCGACGTCCTGGCGTGCCTTAGCAAGATCGGCACTGAAGGCCTCTTGCTGGCGCTGTTGTTGTCCCCGTGCCTGTTCAAGCTGGGACTGCAGTTCCTGTACGCGGCCTTGTGTACCGGCGTGCGCTCGACGTTCAGCTTCCAATTCGCCCTTGACGGCGTCCCGGTCGGCCTTGGCCTGGGCGATTTGGTCGCGCAGATCGTTTGCCGCGGTCTCCCAGCGGGCGACTGCAGCCTCCGCCATGCTCTGGGCGACTTGAGCCTTGTCAGCGCTGGCCTCGAGTTCCACCTTGGCCGCTGCCAGTTCCCCACGCGCGGCTTCGGAGGCTTGACGCCAGATCGCTGCGATGGCTTCGGCCGCCAAGGCCTTGATTGGGGCCGGCAAATTGGGATGCTCGATGTCGACTCGCGCCTTGTGTCGCAGGTCGTCCCAGAACTTGCCCACTTCCTCGGTCGGCACGTTCATCGACCCGCGCCGCACGTACTGGTAGAGCTTGTTGGCGGTCGGCGTGATCCCGAACCTGAAGAACAGCAATGCGCAGGTCTCGCGGTACAAGGCTCGCGTATCGCTGAATTTGGCCTTCAAGGCCTCGACTTCGGACAGGATCTCGGATTCGGCGCTCATGGTGTTGATAGTATGGCGTAATACGTTAGATTTCTAACGTTTGATTGAAGCATTTTTGACATTAGTCCTATAGTGTCAAAATTAGCATCCGGCAGGGGCCGCGCAAACCATGGACACCGAAAAGCCCGCTGAAGCCGTCGCTCTGACGTCCTCCGGTCTCGCGCCCGTCGGCGAAATCGTCGTCATGGACTCCCTGAGCGGCCGGCACGGCACAAACCGTTCGCGCGCCGGCAATCGACAGCTCGACGCAGACACCGACCAGCAAGCGGTGCTGGCATGGCTGGCCCGGTTTGCTGACAGCCCCAACACCCTTGCCAACGCTCGACGCGAAGCCGAGCGGCTGCTGCTGTGGTCTTTGACCGAGAGGAACAAACCCCTGTCGTCACTGGCCCACGAGGACCTGCTGATCTACCGGCGCTTCCTTGCCAACCCGCAGCCAGCTGACCGATGGGTGATGGCACCGGGTCGCAAGGCGGGCCGCCGAGATGCTCGCTGGCGGCCTTTCGCCGGACCGCTGTCCGAGGCGAGCATCCGCCAGTCCATGGTGGTGCTGAACTCCATGATGTCGTGGCTGGTCGAGGCTGGATACCTTGCCGGCAACCCGCTTTCGTTGAGCCGAACCCGTCGCAAGGGGCCTCCCCCGCGTGTGGTGCGCTTCTTGGAAGGCGACCTCTGGGACGCCGTCCGCCAAACCATCTTGACGTTGCCACAAGACACACCACGCCAGCGCGCGACCTACGCGCGTGCCCGGTGGCTGTTTAGCCTGATGTTCCTGGGTGGCGTGCGCATCTCTGAAGTCGTCGGGAACGGGATGGGCGGCTTCTTCATGCGCTCGGATCCCAAGAGCGGCGAGCAGCGCTGGTGGCTGCAGGTCGCCGGCAAGGGTGACAAGGAGCGACTGATTCCGGCGACGGCCGAGTTGATGTTCGAACTGATGAGCTACCGGCGCTCCCTGGAACTGAGCGACCTTCCTCAAGCGTCAGAACCTTCGCCCCTCATCTTCCCCGTCGCCTGGCGTCGCTCGACACACCCCGCGCCGGCCTGGCCCGAGCCGCTCACCCGAAGTGCCATTCACGGCATCCTCAAGGAGATATTTGCGCTGGCAGCCGATCAGTGGCGGCTTGAAGGCCGTGGAGAAGCCCAGGCGGAGAGGCTCAAGGCGGCCTCAGCCCATTGGCTGAGGCACACCGCGGGGTCCAACATGTCCAACCAGATCGATCTCAAGCACGTCCGCGATACGCTGGGCCACGTATCGATCGCCACCACGAGCATCTATGTGCATGGCGAGGATGATGCGAGGCATGACGCTGTCAGCCGAGCCCATCGCATGAGCTGGGACGCGGTAGGCGGCACGCCGAGGGGTGATCAGGCGGCACTCAGGGCACCACCGGCACCCGAGCTTGCTTGACCGCGCCGGCTAGAGCCGCGTGCAAGTTGCCGGCGCCGGGCCCGCTCCGCCGCTCAGCCAGAACCACGTCGGCTCAGTGTGCCAAATTGATCGTGGCCCCATCTTTGTCGTGCCGCCCAAACCGGTCGATCAACACGGCGCTCGCCTCGTTCAACCCAACCACGTCCACGGATGCGCCGGCCTGCCGCAGCTTGATCACGACCTTGTCCAGAGCGCCGACGGCCGTGATGTCCCAGAAATGCGCTTGCCGCACATCAATGCGGACACGCTTCAGCGTTTCCTTGAACTCGAACTGGTCCTCGAACGCCTCGGCGGACGCGAAGAACACCTGTCCCGTCACGGTGTAGACCCTGGTCTTGCCATCGTCCTCGATGCTTTCCTGGACCGACATCAGCTTGCTCACCTTGTGTGCAAAGAAGATGCCGCTCAGCAGCACGCCGACACCGACGCCCTGTGCCAGGTCGTGCGTGGCGACGGTCACCAGCACAGTTGCCAGCATGACGACGGACGAGCTGAGCGGCATGGTCCGCAACTCCAGCATGGAGCGCCAGCTGAAGGTTCCGATGCTGACCATGACCATCACGGCAACCAGCGCCGCCATCGGAATCTTGCTGACCCATGGGCCCAGGAAGACCACCAGGATCAGCAGGAACAGACCCGCGAAAAAGGTCGACAGCCTGCCGCGGCCGCCCGACTTCACGTTGATGACGGACTGCCCGATCATGGCGCAGCCCGCCATGCCACCGATGAGGCCCGTCGCCAGGTTGGCGACACCTTGCCCCACGCACTCCCGGCTCTTGTTGCTGTGCGTGTCGGTCATCTCGTCCACGATGGAGGCCGTCATCATGGATTCCAACAGCCCCACGACGGCCAGCGTCAACGAGTACGGCGCGATCAGCTTGAAGGTGTCCCAGGTCCACGGCACATCGGGCAGCAGGAAGGTCGGGAGGCTGTCGGGCAGATGGCCCATGTCACCGACCGTGCGGATGTCCAGCCCCAGCAGGATGGACAGCACCGTGAGCACGACGATGGCGACGAGCGGCGACGGCACGGCCTTGGTGATGTAGGGGAAGCCGTAGATGATGGCCAGGCCACCCGCCGTCATGGCGTAGACGTGCCAAGTGACATTGGTGAGCTCGGGCAGCTGCGCCATGAAGATCAGGATGGCAAGCGCATTGACGAAGCCCGTGACCACCGACCGCGAGACAAAGCGCATCAACAGGCCCAGCTTGAAGATGCCCGCCAGCATCTGGAAAACGCCGGTCAGCAAGGTCGCGGCAAGCAGGTACTGCAGCCCATGATCCTTCACGAGCGTGACCATGACCAGCGCCATCGCGCCGGTCGCCGCGGAAATCATGGCCGGCCGGCCACCCGCGAACGCGATGACGACCGCCATGCTGAACGAGGCGTACAGGCCGACCTTGGGATCGACGCCCGCGATGATGGAAAAGGCGATGGCCTCAGGGATGAGGGCGAGCGCGACGACGAGGCCGGAGAGCAGATCGCCCCGGACGTTGCCAAACCATTGTTGGCGCAGAGAGATGGACATGGCGTGCAGAGGTGAACGCACTGCACGATGTGCAGCGCAGAATTCAGAAGGGATAGCGCAAAAGATCGGTTCCGCAAGGGCTGCGGGTCTGCCGGGTCAAGGCGGAGTCGCAGCGCGGAAACGGCCAAGCGGCAAGCCGGGCAACGGCGTGCTGAACATGGCGAGCAGAGTGGAGCGGCACGGGATGGCCATGGCCGCCATTCTAAGTGGCCGAGCGTTGCCGGCCAGATATGCGGTAGACGCGACTGACGCCATGCCTGCCATAGCCAAGGGACACAAGCAGCTCAAGTAACAATACTGCATGACACAAACTTGGACACTTCGTCAGGTGTGCGTCGCGGACGCCGAGCAGATCGCCCTGCATGGCTGCCATCGCGATGACGATGCGGGCCGCCGGCCCCTCTATGCGGCGTGGGTTGCGCCCCGGATCGCCTCCGGGCAGTACCTGGGCTGGTTCGCGCTGGAAGGCAGCCAGGTGATTGCCGGCGCAGGCGCAGTGCTGTTGGACTGGGGGCCGACGCGGGCCAATCCAGGTGGGCAGATGGCCCGGATCGTCAACGTGTTCACCGACCCCGCCGTGCGCAGATCTGGTGTCGCTCGTCAGTTGCTCCATGCGGTCATCCAGCAATGCGAGGCCCTGGGTATCCGCGAGTTCAACCTGGCCGCGACGCCCGAAGGCCGGAACCTGTACCGCTCCCTGGGGTTCGACGACTACCCTGCGGAGATGCGACGGCGCTGAGCATGGCGGCGGTCACTACCATGGGCGCATGCCCGTCCAACGTCCCCACCTGATCCGGCCCCGTATCGCGCTCCAGCCCGAGCTGCTGCTAGGCCCCGGCAAGGCCGACCTGCTGCAGGCCATCGCTGAACACGGCTCCATCTCGGCCGCCGCCCGGTCGCTGGGCATGGGTTTCCGGCGCGCCTGGACATTGCTGAACGAACTGCAACAGGCCTTCGAGCGCCCGTTGGTGGAGACCGCCGCGGGCGGCGCCGGCGGCGGTGGCGCCAGGGTCACGGAACTGGGGCAGGCGGTTCTGGCCTGCTATCTCGACGCAGAGCAGGCCTGCCAAGAGGCAGCAGCCGCCCCCTTGGCCCGACTGCACCGCTTGATGAAGCGGCAGTAAGGATTTGTGGCGCTATGCCAGAATCAGCATAACGCCTCTTCCTGAAGTCCACCCCATGCGCTGCATCCGTCTTGCTGGACTCCTGGCCAGCCTCGTATTGGGCCTCGTTCACGGTGCCGCCCATGCCCAGGCGGCCGTGGCTGCCGCCGCCGACCTCAAGTTCGCCGTCGAGGAGGTGGCTGCGCGCTTCACCGCGGACACCGGCAAGACCCTGCGGCTGAGCTTCGGGTCCTCAGGCAACTTGGCCATTTTTGCCCAACCCCCGAAAATGTAAGAATTAGCCCAGCGGCTCATCGTGAGACTCGTTGAGCACCCTGCTCCAGAAGTTGGGATCGGCGTAGCGCTCCGCCAGCGCATCGATGTTGACCTTGGTGGTCGCGTCAGTGAATTCGAAGCTCCCGAACAAGTTCACGTGCTGCCAGGCCACCGGCGAGATTCCGCGCAGAATCTCAATGGCCGCTTCGTCCGCGGCAGCGAGTTTCTGCAAGTACACCTTGGAAATCAGCGCCGTGTTGTAGTAAATGATCGCGTTGGCGATCAGCCGCGAGCATTCGTTCCAGATGTTCTGTTCGGCCTCGGTCCGCACCCTGAACTTGCCGCCATTGACGAAGGCCACGGCCCGCCGAAACCGGTGATAGGCCTCGCCGCGGTTCAACGCCTTTTGCACGCTCTGGCGCAGATCCACATCATCGATAAAGTCCAGCACATAGAGCGTGCGGCAGATGTTGTCCAACTCCCATAAGGCCTTCTTGGTCTGGTTCTGCCGAAGGTAGCTGCTCAGCTTGCGCACGATGGTGGCTTGCGTCACGTCCTTCTGGGCCAAGGAAGCCATGATGCGCTGGATATTGGGCCATTCTTGGATGATCAGCTCGTCGTAGACCTTGCGTGACGGCTTGATCAGCATATCGCCGTAGTGGCTGGGGTTCTCGAAGCCGATCAGGGTCTGGGTCTTCTTGTGCAGGTCGGCATAGCGCGGCGCGAAGCCGTAGCCGAAGGTCCGCAAGATCCAGAAATTCACCTGGTTCGTGCCGTGCGTGTCGGTCGAATGCCGGTCCGGCTTGATGTCCGACGTGTTGTTGTAGAGCAGATCGAACACGAAGTGGCTCTCGTGCTCGTGCGTGCCGATGATGCGGGCGTTGATGGGCACATGGTTGGCCACCAGCGTGCATGCGCTCACGCCCTTCTGCAAGCCGAAGTATTTTGGCGCGTGGCGTGCGTTGAAGGTGTCGCGCTGTGTCTCGAAACGCTGGCCGTCGCTGCTGGAGTGAATCTCGTCGCGGATGTCGAACAGATGAAAGGCCGGCAGCGTGGCGATGGCATTGCTGATGGCGTCGTTGGCTGCGCGCAATGTTTCCGGCCGCAGGAAGTTCCGCCCTGCAGTCTGCAAAGACGAGAAGGTCAAGCCCGACACCTCTGCCATCTTCCAGAGACCCATGTTGGTGCCCAGCGCGACCACGCTGGCGAGGATTTCACGCGGGTCCGGCTTGTGCTTGATATAGCGATCCAGCACATGGGTGAAGCCGCTCAGAAAGCCTGTGCTGGCCGCGACGAAGGACAGCAGATCGGCAATGCCGATGCCCGGCAGAGGGCCATAGAACGGGCTGTTCACCGGTTCTTCGGCCGACGGGTAGATCAATTTCCAGCGTCGCTTCTCGGCCCGACCGGTTATCTTGATGTGCTTGTTGACGCTTTCCTCGATGCGCGCATTCACGTCGGTGAAACGACTCTCCAAGGCCTCTCGGAACGTCTTCAGGGTTTCCTCGATCGGGGTGAGCAGCAGTGGCGCGCCGATGTCCTCCAGCACCTTCTGCGACTGGGCCCACTTGGCGTCGCTGATCAGGTCGTCCTCGAAGCGACGGAACTCGTTGCTGTCTTTGACATACACGTCGCCCGCCTCCAGGGCGTTGCGGAGCAGCTTGTAGACCAAGAACTCATAGCGATCGATCACCAGTTGCTTGGGGGCCTCCTGCTTGCCACCATGACCAGCGTCCTCGTCCTCGGGTTCCGCATATAGGTACGGGCGCTGGGCCTTCGGAATGAGCGCTGTGGGGAACAGGGAGGGATCCGTCTGCCGCGGCGACTTATGCTCGCGCAGCAGGTCCTGCAGGAACGTGACACCTTCCAAGAGCGGCGCGTCCTCCACCCGGCCCGCGAAATCCAGTTCGCAAAACAGATGACGCAGGTTGCGTTTGAAGGTGTGGCTCAGCTGTGTGTAGTACGACCACTGGAAGGCGGCTTTGTCGAAGCTGATGTTGCGAAGGTAGTCGGCCACGATGGGGAACTGCTTCGGTTCCAGCAGCGCGAACGCGCGTTCCTGAATCTCGGCAAAGGGGATGTCTCCCATGATCGACTTGTCGATGAACAGGTTCAGCACCTCGCCCGCCGCGGTCAGGTGCTCGCTGGCGTCCTCCAGCGCCTGCTGCATGGCCGCCTCTGCAGCGACCTTGCCATCCTTCTCATATTGATCGACCAAGTGGACGAAGGCCTCGATCAGGTTGTCGTTGATCTGCCTAAACCGGTGAAAGGCAAAGCAGAGCAGGTACAGCCGGGTGGTGCCCTTGGGCATGCGCTGCAGCTTGTAGACCGTGTAGAACTTGACCAGCGAGGCGTAGTATTTGCCGCTCTCGTTCGACAGGCCGGCCAGGACCAGGAAGCTCTGGGCGAAGTCATGCAGAGGCTGGAAGAACTTGCGTCGCTCGACCTCTTTCTTGAGCTCCTTGTTGCTGAAGTCCTTGGGTTCATGCTTGAGCGCGCTGATGCGGTACATCTGATCGTCCGCCTGCAGCAAGGCGTCCAGTGCTTGCTCCACCGCCGGGGTCATCGCCTGCGCCAGCAGATCGGTGACGCGGTTGCGCTCCTTGGTGACGACGCCGCCGATCAGGTCCTGCAGCGTCGAATACTGCGGGGCCACGATCTGCTCGTTGTCCAGGTGCTGCAATACCTCGCGCAGAATGAACGCCGGCTGGGTTGACAGGGTTGCGATCCGGCGCGCCCGCTCGGCCATTTCGTCTGCCGCCGCACGGTCATACTTGCGGTAGTTGAACAGGTCGAGGATGACCTGTTGGATCTGCACGCGCGCCGGTCGGGCGGGCGTCTTGACGATATCGACGGACTTCCCTGGGAAGTATTTGGCGACCACGAACTGCAAGTCGTCTACGACCATGCTCGGCGCGAACACGAAGAATTGCCGCTTGGCCTTGAAATAGCCTAACTCCAAGGTCATATGGATGGCCACGGAGGTGTAGCGCGCTTCCACAGCGGCCTTCTCAGCGGGGCTCAGGTCGAAGTAGAGTCGCCGATCTTCATCGGTGAATCTCGGCAAGCCGTACAGCTCATCGATTTCTTCCTGGCTGAGAATGTTCAGGCGGTGGGAGTCGGAGGTTGACGCCATAGGGAGGGAGCCGAAATTGAGTTGCTCTTGAACGTTTGCCACACCAACGCCACCGGCCGGCGTCGCCTCTTTGAATCGTATTGGCTCGCCGGGATGTGGCGCGGCACGAGCTGCAGCGAATGGACGGTTTGCTGCAGCCATCGAGGGCGAGCCGAAGACCCACCAGCGGTGCCCGACGCTGTGGGAACCGACGCGCAATGCAGCGGCCCGAGCTGGCGCGAAGCTAACCCAACACACGGACGCAACGAACAGCGCGGCCGCCGGTGGCGCAAAACCCTCAGTCGAGGTTGAGTCCAAAACCCGCCAGTAGCGCATGACGCTGTGGCGACCGACGCGCAATGTAGCGGCCCGCATTCGGCGCAACGCTAGGTGCTCGCCCGACCTGAAGGATCTTTCAGGGTCAGACTGTTGACATCGCGGACATCCCGTACCGCGATAGACGGAATCTTTCGATTTTTCTTTGCTTCCCTTTGCTTTTGAGGCCAGTAGAGCATGAAGAGGAGCCCGTCGTTTTCCAATGAAGCCCCGATAGAAAGCCGCGGCAACGTGATGGCATCCCCTCAATGTGCAGGCGACGCCGACGTCAGCGCCAGTCGATGCCGGGCGACGAAGTCGAGGATGGAGCGCTGGCGATCCAGCCTGCGGGTGGTTGCCCCCACGCAGCGCTTGCCCACCGGACCCAGGAGCTGCTGCAACTCGGCCGTGCTATGGGTCGCGCGCCAACTGCTGTGCACCACCAGATACACCTCTTTTTGTGGGAGGACGAGTTCGGCCATCCGCGTCCACATGTCATCGCATTGACCGACGCAGCCAAGATCGGCTGGGTGCTGCAGGCACTGGGCGCGCTTGCCTGGTCCTGCGCGCTGCTGCGCGAGGTGGGGCTCGGCCGGATCGTCGGCGTCGTTGGAATCGGTGCCAATCTGCTGGTCGGGGCCGCGGTGCTCGGGTCGGGCGTCAACATGACGATGGCGTCGATCCTGAGCGTGCTGCTGGCTCAGCTGGTCTGGAACCTCGCGGCCGCGGGGCTGCTCGTGCGTGCGCCGCGCTGGGTTGCGGCTTCGGAGCGCGTGCTACCGACGCCTCGCCCCTCGGTCGCGTGACCGAACGACCCTGCCCAGGCGGTCCGAGGGCCGCCTCTTCTTCAGAGCCCGAACGACGCCAGCATCAGGAAGGCCATGAACAGCACGAAATGCGTCATGCCCTCGATCGCGTTGGTCTCGCCGTCGTGGACGTTGACCATCGCGACGATCAAGGTCAGGAACATCATCACGGTCTGCGCCGGCGACAGCGCCATGTGAATCGGCGCGCCGGTCGCGAGCGCCAGCGCCTCGATGACCGGCACGGTCAGGATCACCGTCGACAGCGAGGCGCCCAGCGCGATGTTGACGACCGGCTGCATGCGGTTGGCCAGCGCCGCGCGAACGGCGGTCAGGATCTCGGGGCTGGCCGAGATCGTCGCGACCAGCAGCGGCGCGACGATCGGCGGCACGCCCGAGCCGGCCAGGCCGGCATCGAGCGTCACCGACATCACCTCGGCCAAGAGACCGATCACGACGATGCCGCCGGCCATGAAACCGATCGGAGCAACGAGCGTTTCCTTCGCCACGGTCGGCACCGGCTGGCCGGCGACAGGGCGTGGCTTCGCATGGTGCGCGTAGGTGTAGCTGAAGAAATAGCTGTGGCGGCCGGTCTGCAGGCGCAGGAACAGGCCGTAGAGCAGCACCATCACGACGATGGTGAAGACCGAGTAGCTGCGCCAGTGCTCGGCCGGGATGAAGGCCGGCAGCACCATCGAGACGCCGACCGCGGTCAGGATCATCACGATGTACGTGTTGCCCGAGTCGACGTTGTACGGCTGCTCGCCATGCTTCAGGCCGCCGAGCAGCGCCGAAAGACCCAGCAGCGCGTTGATGTCGAGCATCACGGCCGAGTAGATCGTGTCGCGCACGAGCGTCGGCGAACTCGTATGGCTGATCATGATCGCGAGGATGACCACCTCGACCAGCACGGCCGAGAGCGTCAGCACCATCGTGCCGTAGGGCTCACCGACCCGCTCCGCCAGATCCTCCGCGTAGTGAGCCACGCGCACCGATGCCAGCAGGATGGCGGTGATCAGGGCGATCGCTGCGGCGAGTGACACGCCGCGGCCGGCGGCGAGGATGGAGTGCTCGAGAGGCAAGGCGACCAACGCCGCCAGGACGGCGATGATCAGGAAGGTCTCTCGGCGGAGATGCGCGAACATGAAGGTGTGCAGAGTGAAACCACTCAGTATAGGTTTGGGCTCCGTGCGAGCCACTTGCCCGCGCTAGAACAGAGCGTCCAACCCGTGCAATGATTGCCCCGGTCAGGACTTCTCTTTCGCCGCAATGAACCTGCTTCGTCGCGCCGCGGAACGCCTGGGGTTGATCCCGCGCCGCCCGCTTGCCGAATCCGTGCTCATCCGCATCGACGAAGAGCTGCTCGGAACCCGATTCGGATGGGGGCCTGAGATCGAGGATCTGGTGACGCGACTCACGGAGGATGCCCGCGACGACTCGGCCTTGAGCTTCGACGGCGTCGATCGCGCGTCCGACGGCTACCGCCTGACCTTCCACACCGACGACGCGCATCGATTTCTTGAGATGGCGCTGCCCGCACTGCGCGCGTCGCCGATGTGGGCGGCGATCTCCATCGGCCTCAGCGACGAACGGGCGCTCGGGCATTGGCGCGAAGTCGAACTCGGCAAGAGCGCCTAGTCACCCAACTCCCCCGCATGACCTGCGAGCCCGCCACAGGCGGAGCTCTCGCTCGTTCGTTTGCCGACCTTGAATTTGTATTAATCATCACATCATGTATAAACACATACATGAATTGGCAAACATTGATCTTGAGCCTGCCCACCCAGAGCGCGACCGCGCGCATGCGGATCTGGCGCGCTCTCAAGGCATGCGGCGCCGGCGTACTGCGCGACGGCGTCTATGTGATGCCGGACGCCGAGCTCTACCGGGACGCGCTGGCCGTCATCGCCGACGACGTGCGCGCGAATGACGGCACGGCCTACCTGTTGACGACCGAGTCGGCCGGCAACGACTTCGAGCGCCTGTTCGACCGCAGCGTCGAGTTCGGCGAGCTGCTCGGACAGATCGGCGCGGCCCGCGCTGCGATGACCGAAGCGACGGCGATGGAAGCACTCAAGCAAAGCCGCAAGCTGCGCAAGAGCTTCGAGCAGCTCGCCTCGATCGACTACTTTCCCGGCGAGGCCCAACGCCAGGTGGCGGCCGCGCTCGAATCGCTCGAGCTCGACGCCAACCGCCTGCTGTCGCCCGACGAGCCGCATCCAGCCGCGCTCGAGATCCGCCGGCTCGACCGCGCCGACTTCCGGGGTCGCACCTGGGCGACGCGCCGCAGGCCCTGGGTCGATCGTCTGGCCAGCGCCTGGCTGATCCGTCGCTTCATCGATCCGGACGCACGCTTCCTGTGGCTCAACACGCCGGCGGACTGTCCGAAGAAAGCGCTCGGTTTCGACTTCGACGGCGCGACCTTCACCCATGTCGGCACGCGCGTGACCTTCGAGACCCTGCTCGCGAGCTTCGGGCTCGAGACGCCGGCGCTGCAGCGCGTGGGCCTCATCGTCCACGCGCTCGACGCCGGCGGCGTGCAGCCCCCCGAAGCAGCCGGCATCGAACGCGTGCTGGCCGGCATGCGCGAGGCGATCGTCGACGACGACCAACTGCTGCTCGTCGCCGCTGGCGTATTCGAAGGTTTGCTGACCGCGTTCGAGAACGCCAAGGAGACACCATGAACACCGCAACTGCCCCGATCTTCGCAACGCATGACTCGCTGCACGCGCTCCATGACGCGAGCGTCAGCGCCGAACGCCGCGATCTGGCGCCTGCCATGGCGCTCGCGCTGGCCGGCAGCTTCGGGAGCGTCGAGCATTGGTGCGGCGAGTTCGGCGCCATGGCGCGCGCGCTCGGCGACAACGAGGGCTGGCTGCTGCTTGTCTTCGTGGAGCGTACGGGCATGCTCGTCAACCGCTGGGCCGGTGATCCGGTCCACGCGCGAGCCGACGGCACGCCGATCCTTGCTTTCGATCTCGACGACATGCCCGCGTTGCGCGCTCAGGGCGGCAACGTCGACGCGCATATCGAAGGCTTCATCGCGCACATCGACTGGGACAAGGTGTATGCGCGCTACCAGGAGGCGGTCCATGCCGCCACCGACGCGCTGGCGGTCGAGTCCGGCACGGTCGCCCCCGCGCGCAGCACGATCGTCGACGTGCGCCGCAGCGCCATGTTCGAGCAGGCCGCAACGATGCTGCCCGGCGCGCGCTGGCGCGACCCGGCGCACGTCGCCGATTGGGCGACCGAGCTGCCGCCGGGGCAGGACGTGCTCGTCTACTGCGTCTACGGCCACGAGGTCGGTCGCGCGACCGCGCTGAAGCTGCGCGCGCTCGGCGTGCCGGCGCGCTTCATCGCCGGCGGCATCGACGGCTGGACGCAAGCCGGGCTGCCCCTGTCCGCCAAGAGTGCTGCGCAGGATGCCGCCAAGGAGTCCGCATGATGAACGAGACCATCCCCAGCGCGGCGCCGCGCTACACGCTCTGGCAGCTCGTCGCCTACATGCTGGGTCTCGGCACCTGGGGTTTCGGCGGACCGGTGGCACTGGTGGGTTTCATGTACAGCGATCTCGTCGAGAAGCGCCAGTGGATCTCCGAGCCCGACTACAAGGAGGGCATGGCGCTGGCGCAGCTGATGCCGGGACCGCTGGCCGCGCAGTTGGCGATCTATCTCGGCTACGTCCACCATCGCGTGCTCGGCGCGACGCTGGCCGGACTCGCGTTCGTGCTGCCGTCGTTCTTCATGGTCGTCGCGATCGGCGCGGCCTACGTCGCCTACGGCGGCATCGGTTGGATGCAGGCGGTGTTCTACGGCGTCGGTGCGGCCGTCATCGGCATCATCGCGATGAGTGCGTGGAAGCTGACGACCAAGAACATCGGCCGCGACAAGCTGCTCGGCGTCATCTTCGCGGTCAGCGCCGCCGTCACGGTCATCACCAAGTCCGAGGTGATCTGGTTGTTCCTCGGCGCGGGCGTGCTGGTCTGGCTGCTGCGCGCGCCGCCGAAGTGGCTCAACACGGGCAAGACCTACGGCATTGCGTTTGCGGCACCGCTCGCCGGCGCGGCGACATCCACGGCCGACTGGCCGCTGCTCGCGCAGATCGGTGGCTTCTTCGCCTACGCAGGCAGCTTCGTGTTCGGCAGCGGGCTGGCCATCGTGCCGTTCCTCTACAGCGGCGTCGTGCAGGAACACCACTGGCTCAACGACCGCCAGTTCGTCGACGCGGTCGCCGTCGCGATGATCACGCCGGGCCCGGTCGTCATCACGACCGGCTTCATCGGCTACCTGGTCGCCGGCTTCGGCGGCGCCGTCGTCGCGGCGCTCGCGACCTTCGTGCCGTGCTGGCTGTTCACGATCCTGCCGGCACCGTACTTCAAGAAGCATGGCAAGCGGCCGGCCATCGTTGCCTTCGTCGACGGCGTGACGGCCGCGGCCATCGGCGCGATCACGGGTGCCGTCGTCGTCATCGGCCAGCGTTCGATCACGGACTGGGTGACGGCGGCCATCGCCCTCGTGACCGTCGCGGTCCTCTGGAAATTCAAGAAGGTGCCCGAGCCCGTCATCGTGCTGGTTGCAGCCGGGCTGGGACTCGTCCTGCATCCGCTGAGCCACTGAGTGTCAAAGGAGGCCGCCATGCCGTCCATTGCCTTGCTCTATCCGGGTGACCGCGCCGCACGCACCCGCAACGATCCCCGCGAGAGCCGCTTTGCCGCACTGTTCGATGCCTTCGCTGCGGCCGGCGTCGCAGCCCAGCCGGCCGTCTACAACGACGACTTCGCCGACGAGGTCGCGGCGCAGCTGCGCGACGTCGACGGCGTGCTGGTCTGGTGCAACCCGATCGAGGCCGGACGCCGGCGCGACCGCCTCGATCAGATGCTGCGCGAGCTCGCCAACGCCGGCATCTTTGTCAGCGCGCATCCCGACGCGATCCAGAAGCTCGGCACCAAGGACGTGCTGCTCGAGGTTCGCGATCTGCCCTTCGGCAGCGACGTGGTGCGGATCGACAGCGCGGCCGCACTCGCGCAGGAGTTGCCGCAGCGCCTGCAGCGCGGCGCACGCGTGCTCAAGCAGCACCGCGGCCACAGCGGCATCGGGGTCTGGCGGGTCGAGCAGGTACCGGGCTCATCGAAGCTCAAGGTCCGCCATGCGCAGCGCGGCAGCGAAGAGGAGCAGCTCGATCTGCCGGGCCTGCAGCAGCGGCTGGCGCCGTACTTCGAGCCCGAGAACGGCGGGCACCTGGTTGACCAGGCCTGGCAGCCGCGCATCGCCGAGGGCATGGTCAGGGCCTATCTCGTGCAGGACCGCGTTGCTGGCTTCGGGCATCAGGCCGTCAACGCGCTGCATCCGGAGCAACCGACGCCCGGCCCGCGGCTCTACCATCCCGTCGACCAGCCGGAATTCCAGCCACTCCGGCAGCTGCTGGATGGGCAGTGGATCGACCTGCTGCGCGCACAGGTTGGCCTCGATCGGGCGCATCTGCCCATGCTGTGGGATTGCGACTTCATGCTCGGCGATCCGAGACCCACCGAGCCCGACCGCTTGATCCTGTGTGAGATCAACGTCAGCAGCGTGTCGCCGTTTCCGCCCTCGGTCATCGAGCCGTTGGTGGCTGCGATGAAGGCTCGACTGGCGGACAAGCCATGAGTCCGAAACCAAGCTTGCCGTCGCGTCTCCTGGTCGCCGCGCTTTGCGCGACGTTGCTCGCTGCGCCGGCCGGGCTCTGCGCGCAGGACCGCAAGGCCGAGCAGGCGATCAAGCACCGGCGCGCGGCCTTCACCCTGATGAGCACGTATTTCGGGCGCCTGCTGCAGACGGTCGAGGGGCACCGGCCCTACGACCCGAAGCTGGTCGCGGAAGACGCACGCATGGTCGAACTGCTGAGCCGTCTGCCGTGGGAAGGCTTCGCGCCCGGCACGGAGCGCGGGCAGACGCGCGCCAAGGAAGACATCTGGTTCGAAGAGGAGCGCTTCAGCGCGCTGGCGCGGGAGCTCGAGCGCGAGACCGCCGCGCTCAGCGGCGTCGCGGCCACCGGCCGGCTCGAGCTGCTCAGGCCAGCCTTCGAGCGCACGCGCGCTGTCTGCACGCGATGCCACAAGGCGTTCCGTAGCGATCCCTGAACCGGGTGCACGGCTTGGATGCAGGCCTGCAACGAAGAACGGGGCTGTCACGTCCGTCCAGCCGCACGTACATACGCCTCCCGCGTCCCGTACTCAGGAATGGGCGGGCTCAAGCACGCGGGCGCTGGTGCGCTGGGCGGGGGATCCGGCCGCCGGCGGCGAGCAACTGCCCGGGCGCACGAGCACCCAGCTTTTCGGGCGGGGCTCTTCGCCCACGGCCAGAGGCAAGATCAACGCGCGCATCGCGTGGTTGCTGCGATACCAGACGACGGCGAAGCGCTGTTCGGCGGCCGCAGTGGTGCGGCAATCCTGCAGCGCGCCCTCGAGCTTGATCGAGGACGCCGCGCCGACTTGTCCCACGATGCCCTGTCGCCAGCCCTGTTCATAGCGGTGGTCGAGGTCATACAGATTCCCGCTCGCGCAGGCCGCGCACGACAGCGCAGCCAGCGTGGCGAGACATCGCCCATGGTGCCTGCCGTCGATCGTGCGCATGTCGGGCTCAGCCGTTCAATGACTCGGCCGGATCAGCTGTTTGTGAAAGCCCGTGACCGTGACCTTCACCGTCACCGGTGTCTTGCCGCGGTTGAGCCAGAACCAGCCATGCGCGCTGTCGAACTTGGCCGTGAAGAGGCCCGAGCCCTCGCGCTGCGCGCCTTCGATCGCGTAGCTCGTGTACTCATCCTTGGCGTTCGGGAGATCGCCGTGCATGTCGACGGCGACGTCGCCGCTGGCGGTCCAGTGATAGATGAAGCTCTGGCCGGCGTCCGTCACGGCCTTGAGCTCGGCGCCTTTGCCCGGCGCGAGGGTCACGCTCAGGGTGTCGGTGCGCGGCGCCGTTGCTGACGCCTTGACGGTCGACGCGTCGAACGATTGCCCCTTTTGCTTGCCGAAGATGGTCGCCGCCTTGGCGGCCAATGGCTCGTTGTCGGCGGCGACGTCGGCGGCCCAGGTGGGCGTTGCTGCGGTCATGGCAAGCAGCAGGGCCAGCGAGGTCCGGGCGGTGGGGAGGCGGAGTGTTTTCATGCGGGCATTCTCTACGCTGGCCCGTCCGGTGCCGGCGTCATGCATTCATGGTAGTTTGCCGCCATGGCGATGCACAGGCTTCCGACGCGCGATCCACAGGTGTTCTTCTCCTGGCAACCCCACCCGACGGAACACCGGGCACTTGCCCTTCACATCGGCCAGAGAGCTTGCGTCGCGTGGACCGCGCTGCGTCGCGTCGTGCGCTTCCTTTCGATATGCCTGACTGTGCAAGCCCTGGCGCTGTTCGGCGCCGCCCTTGAGTTCGAGGTTCCCCGAGGCGTGATCCTTGCGCCGATGAGCGCAGCCATCGGCGTCATGGGCCTGCTCGGGCTCTTCACGATCGTGCTGCAAGTGCGAGCCTTCCTGCGGACACGCGGCAGCGACGCATCGCTGGCTGCTGGCCAGCCCTGGCGCGTGCCGACGCTTCGGTACTACTGCGCCTGGCTCAACGGGCTCGCCACCGTGGGTCTTGGTCTGCTGGCTCTGTTTCTATCCGGGGCAGACTGGCCTCTCGAGCCCCATGCCGCGACGGCCCTGGCCCTGGCGCTGTTGGTTCTGGGCCGAAAGGTCCGGCGGCTCACGCGACGCGCGGCCGCCCGATGAGGCACCTCCGCGCGTGCGCGTCCAGATGCGGCGGGCTCGTGGGCTAAACTTGCGCCCCATGTGCCGTCGGCTCACCACGTTCCTCCTGATGCTCTGCATGTGCTGGCAATCGCTGGCCTATGCCGGTGCGGGCGTGTTGGTGGCCGAGGGGGAAGAGATCGTCCATGCCATGCTCCACTTCGAGGGCGCGGCACATCACCACGACGATCACGATGGGGGCTTTCATCAGGACGAGTCGTCCGCCTCCAAGCAGCACGCCATGGACGATGCCTGCCTGTTCGCGCCGGCACTCATCCCCGCCGTGGAGCTGTCCTTGCCGACGCTCCAGTCGGACGATCCTGCCCCGACTGCAGAAGGCTCCGCTCCGCGGCCCTATCTGCGCGGCTTAGAGCGACCTCCAAGATCTCTCGCCTGACGCCATCGTTGCGCGCTTTGTCGCCCGTCCCGGGCTGACTGCGCGCGTCCCTTGGTCGTTGACGGCTGCACCGCGGATCGCGGCCGCACCGTCACGCTCACCTCGTCAGGATGATCGTGAAACCCCGTCCATGGTTTGCCCCATGGGTCGCTGTCCGCGTGCTCGCGGGCAGCGTGCTCAGCTGCGCCGTCTGGGCCCAGCCCCCCATTGAAGCCCCCATTGAATCCGTGCCCGCGCAGCCGCGTCCGACCCTGTCGCAGGCGCTTGAGGCCGCCTGGTCGCGCTCGCTCGAGGCCGCCGAAGCGCAGGGCCGCCAGCGGCGCGCCCTGGCCGAACAGGCCGTCGCGTCGAACTGGCTGGCCGCGCCGCCGGCGCTCGAGGCATCCCAGCGCGAAGGCCGCGGCGCGGCCGTCCGGGAGACGGAGATCGCCGTGTCGCTGCCGATCTGGCGCCCCGGACAGCGTCAGCGCAGCAGCGATGTCGCCCAGACCGAGGCGCAATGGGCTCAAGCCAGCGAGCTCGCCGCGCGTTGGCGCCTGGCTGCCCAGGTCCGCAACGCTGCCGCGCAGCTGCAGGCGGCCGAAAGCGAACTTCGCCAAGCCGCGCTGCAGCGGCGGCTGTTCGACCAACTGGCCGCCGACGTCGACCGCCGCGTCAAGGCCGGCGACCTGGCGCCCGCCGACGCTTTGGCAGCGCGGGCGGAGCGCCTCGCCCAGCAGGCACAGGAGCGGGAAGCCCAACAGGCGCTCGAGGCCCAGCGCTCGGCCTGGCTGCTGCTGACCGGCATGGCCACGCCGCCGGAGTTCGATGCCCTCGCGGCGCCGTCAACAGCCTCACTCGAGGATCACCCCGAGGCCCGGCTCGCCGAGATCGCAGCCGAGCGCGCGCGGCGCCGGGTGGCTCTCGTGCAGGCGCAGCGCGGCGCGGCCCCCGAGGTGGGGGTCGGCCTGCGCCAGGAGCGGCCCGGCCTCGGCCAACCGCACCAGAACAGCGTCGCGCTGTCGCTGCGGCTGCCGTTCGGCGGCACCGCCCACAGCGAACCTCAACTGGCCGCGGCACTCGCCGAGCAAGACCTGGCCCTGACGCTGCGCGAGCGCACGCGGGCCCAGCTCGGCGCCGAGCTCGAACTCGCGCGCGGTGCACTCGTCTCGGCAACTGCCCGTATGGCCGCCGAGCAAGAGCGCGCAACGCTGCTGCGCGAGCGCGCTCACTTGCTCGACAAGTCCTTCCGTGCCGGTGAGACGGCGCTGCCCGAACTGTTGCGCGCGCTCAGCGCCGCCGCCCAAGCCGACACCGCGCTCGCCCGCCAGCGTGCCGCTGAGACGCAGGCCCGCGCCCGCGTCCACCAAGCCTCCGGACTACTGCCATGAACATCCCCTCTGCATTCCTTCACTGCCTGCGTGTAGCCGCCTTGTCCGCCGCTTGCGGCTTGGTCATCCCGGCGCTTGCCGGCCCCGGCGCACATGGACCGAACGGCGAACACCTCGACGGCAACTCGGCGCCTGCATCCACGGGCAGCGCGGCGCCACGCTTCGAGACGAAGTCAGAACTGTTCGAACTGGTCGGTCGGCTCGATGGCGGCGAACTCTCGATCCTGATCGACCGTTTCGCGACCAACGAGCCGCTGCTCAAGGCCAAGGTGGAGGTCGAGTCGGGCTCGCTGAAGGCCACGGCCAAGTTCCATGAAGACATCGGCGACTACGCGGTCGACGATCCGAAGATGCTCGAGCTGCTGGGCAAGCCGGGCGAACACGCCATCGTCGTCACGGTGCTGGCCGGCGCAGAAACCGATCTGCTCGATGGCGTGCTGCGCGCCACGACGGCCCAGGCCGCGGCAGCCACTGGCGATCCGCACGGGCACGGGCATGACCATGCCGCCGGCGCCGGCCACGGTCATGGCGAGCACGACGACCACGGTGCCCCTGGCTGGCGCCGCTGGGGACTGTGGGCCGCCGCCGCGCTGATCGCCGCTGCGGCGCTGCTGTCCTGGCGCTGGCGAAACCAGAGCCAGAGCGACCAGGTCCATCAGAGCCTGAACTCGAAGCGCGAAGGAGATCAGGCATGAGCCGCACTGCATCGAAGCTCACGATCCGGTCGCTGTCGGCCGTGTTGGCCGCCGCGCTTCTTTCGATCCTGCCCGCCTGGGCCGGCCCCGGCGCTCATGGCCCCAACGGCGAGCATCTCGACCAAGCCGCCACGCCGAGCGGGTCAGGTCTTGCCCGGCAGCCCGACGGCAGTGTCAATATCCCGAAGGTGGCCCAGCGACGCATGGGCCTGCGCACGCTGATCGCGCCAGAGACCGAGGCGGCCGCTACCGTGCAGTTGTCCGGTCGTGTCGTCGCCGATCCCAACGCCAGCGGTCTGATCCAGTCGGCCCACGGCGGCCGCATCGAGGTGGGCCAGCACGGTTTGCCGGTCGCTGGCCAGTCGGTGCGCCAGGGCGACGTGCTCGCCTGGGTGCGCCATCACGCCGAGCCTTATGCGCTGGCCGCCCAGCAGTCGCAGCGCGCCGAGCTGCGTGCGGGCCGAGAGCTGGCTGAGCAGCGCGTCAAGCGTCTCGAGTCGCTCGAGGGCACGGTGCCGCGCAAGGAGATCGCGGCTGCGCGCATCGAGGCGCAGTCGCTGCGCGAGCGCGAGCGCAGCATCGCCGCGAGCCTCGATGCCCGCGAACCGCTGAGAGCGCCGATCTCCGGTGTGATCGCTCGTTCGGACCTCAAGGCCGGCCAGATCGTCGATGGCCGCGAGGTGCTGATCGAAATCGTCGATCCGGCGCGGCTGATGGTGGAAGCCAGCACGCCCGACGCCGCGCTCGGCGCCAAGCTGCGCGACGCCCATCTGGCCGGGCTGGATGGAGTGCGGCTTCAGCTGGTCGGCGCCGCGCGCGCGCTGCGCGATGGCGTGCTGCCGCTGAACTTCCGCCTCAAGAGCGACCGCGACGCGGCGCCGCTGGCGGTGGGGCAGCCGGTCACCGTCGTGGCGGCCCTGACCGAGCGCCGCAAGGGCATCGTGCTGCCGGCCGAGGCCGTCGTGCGCAGTCCGTCCAACGAGCCCGTCGTGTGGATCAAGACCGGCGCCGAGCGCTATCTGCCGCAGCCCGTGCAGGTCCAGCCGCTCGACGCGCATACGGTCCTCGTGACCCGCGGCCTCGCACCCGACAACCGCGTCGTGGTCCTGGGCGCCGCGCTCGTCGCGCAGATCCGCTGACCGGAGACGACCATGTTCAACTGGATCGTCCGATACAGCCTGCAGAACCGGCTCTTCGTGCTGGCCTTCGCCGCGCTGCTGCTCGTCTATGGCGGCATCACCGCCTGGCGCACGCCAGTCGATGTGTTTCCCGACCTTAACAAGCCGCTGGTCACGGTGCTGACCGAGGCCGGCGGCATGGCGCCCGAGGAAGTCGAACAGCTCGTCTCGTTCCCGATCGAGACCGCGCTCAACGGCATGCCCGGCATTACGCGCGTGCGCTCGACCTCGGGCGTGGGCCTGTCGATCGTCTACGCGGAGTTCGACTGGGGCACCGACGTCTATCGCAACCGCCAGCTCGTGGCCGAGCGCCTGGCGCAGCTGCGCGGCCAGTTGCCCGACGACATCACGCCGGTGATGGGGCCGGTGTCGTCGATCATGGGTGAGGTGATGCTGATCGCGCTGCCGCTGGCCGGCGGCAAGGACGCTGCGTCCCCCATGCAGGCGCGCGAGTACGCGGACTTCGTGTTGCGGCCGCGATTGCTGGCCATCGCCGGTGTGTCGCAGGTGATCCCGATCGGCGGCGATGTGCGACAGCTGCGCGTCGAGCCGGATCCGGCCCGGATGGCACAGCTCGGCATCAGCCTGACCCAGGTCGAACAAGCGCTGCGCGGCTTTGCCGGCAATGCCGGCGGCGGCTTCATCGACATCAACAGCCGCGAGTACCTGATCCGGCATCTGGGCCGCACCAACAAGGTCGAGGACCTGCAGGGCATCGCGGTGGCATGGAAGGACGGCCGCGCCGTCCGCCTCGAGCAGGTCGCCCAGGTCCGCTTCGCGCCGGGGCTCAAGCGCGGCGACGCGGGCTACCAGGGCGCGCCCGCCGTCATCGTCAGCGTGCAGAAGCAACCCTCGGCCGACACCGTCAAGCTGAGCAAGCAGATCGAGCGGGCACTCGAAGAACTCAAGCCGGGTCTGCCGCGCGGTCTCGACGCGCCGAAGGTGCTGTTCCGCCAGGCCGACTTCATCGAGAGCTCGATCGGCAACGTGACCGAGGCGTTGCGCGATGGCGCCGTGATGGTCGCGATCGTGCTGTTTGCCTTCCTGCTGTCGGCGCGCACGACCTTGATCTCGCTGCTGGCGATCCCGCTGTCGCTGGCCGTGACGGCGCTCGTGTTCAAGCTGCTCGACCAGTCGATCAACGTCATGACGCTGGGCGGTCTGGCGATCGCGATCGGTGAACTCGTCGACGATGCGGTCGTCGACGTCGAGAACATCCTGCGCCGGCTCAAGGAGAACCGCGTCGCGGCGCTGCCGCTGCCGCTGCTCGAGGTGATCCGCCGCGCCAGCGTCGAGGTCCGCTCGGGCATCGTCTATGCGACCGTCATCGTCGTGCTCGTGTTCGTGCCGCTGTTCGCGCTGCCGGGCATCGAGGGGCGGCTCTTTGCGCCGCTGGGCATCGCCTACATCGTGTCGATCCTGGCCTCGATGCTCGTGTCGATGACGGTGACGCCGGCGCTGTGCAGCCTGCTGCTGCCGCGCATGAAGCGGCTCGGTCATGGCGACAGCCCGCTGGTCGCGCGTCTGAAGCGCTGGGACGCTCGGCTGCTCGCCTGGTCGTTCCCGCGCGCGCGTCTGCTGATCGGCGTCGCGGTCCTTGCGATCGCAGCCGCCGCCGCCAGCGTGCCGTTCTTCCCGCGCGCGTTCCTGCCAGCCTTCAACGAGGGCTCGCTCGTGCTCTCGCTGATGTTCAACCCGGGAACCTCGCTGGCCGAGGCCAACCGCATGGGCGCCATCGCGGAGAAGCTGATCGGCGAGGTGCCCGGCGTCACGCAGGTCGGCCGCCGCACGGGTCGCGCCGAGCTCGACGAACATGCCGAGGGGGTGCATTCCGCCGAGATCGACGTGGACCTCAAGCGCACACGCGGCGCGGACGGCAAGCCCATCGACCGCGAAGCGGTGATGGCGCAGATCCGCGCACAGCTCGCCTCGCTGCCCGCCCAGGTCGCGATCGGCCAGCCGATCTCGCACCGGCTCGATCACCTGCTGTCCGGCGTGCGCGCGCAGATCGCGGTCAAGATCTACGGCGACGACACCGACACCTTGCGCGGCCTCGCCGAGCAGATGCGCCAGCAGTTGTCCGGCGTCCAGGGCCTCGTCGACCTGACCGTCGAAAAGCAGGTGCTGATTCCGCAGGTGACGGTTCGCCTTGACCAGCAGCGGCTCGCCCAGACCGGTCTCGCGCCGGGCGAGGCGATCCGCATCCTGCAGGCGCTGACGGACGGTGCCCATGGCGCGCAACTCGTCGACGGCGCGCGTCGCTACGAGCTGGTCCTGCGCCTGCCGGACGACAAGCGTGGACCGCTCGACCTGGCGCGCACGCTCGTCGACACGCCGTCGGGCCGGCTGCCGGTGTCGAGCTTCGCGACGGTCGAGGAGACCGACGGCCCGAATCAGATCGGTCGCGAAAACGGCCGCCGGCGCATCGTCGTCTACGCGAACACCGACGGCTCGGACATGGGCCGCGTGATCGGCGACATCCGCGAGGCGATCGCCGCGACCGGACTGCCCAGCGGCAGCTTCATCAGCCTCGAGGGACAGTTCCAGGCGCAGGAGCAGGCGACCCGGTTGATCGTCGGGCTGTCGCTCGTCTCGTTGGCGATGATCTTCCTGGTGCTGTATTCGCGCTATCGATCAGCGGTGCTGGCCGCGGTCATCATGGCCAACATCCCGCTGGCGTTGATTGGAAGCGTGGTGGCGATGTGGCTGGCCGGCGCAAGCCTGTCGGTTGCGACGATGGTCGGCTTCATCACGCTGGCCGGTATCGCCACGCGCAACGGCATCCTCAAGATCAGCCACTACATCAACCTGTGCCGCTTCGAGGGCGAGACCTTCGGCCAGACCATGATCGTGCGCGGCTCGCTCGAGCGGCTGACGCCGGTGCTGATGACGGCACTCGTCGCCGCTTTCGCGCTGACGCCGCTGCTGTTGGCCGGCGACGCGCCGGGCAAGGAGATCCTGCACCCGGTCGCCGTCGTGATCTTCGGCGGGCTGATCAGTTCGACCCTGCTCGACACCGTGCTGACGCCGCTGCTGTTCTGGCGCTTCGGCCGCGCGGCGACCGAGCGGCTGCTGCGCGACGACACCGAAGCCATGAGCGGATCCGCCGCGCCGCTGCAGGAAGCCTTCTGATCGAAACCATGGGCACGCGCGGTGCCGCCCTCAAGCGCACCGCACCTCAACGAAAGAGAACGCAAACATGAAGACCAAGCATCTGATCCAAGCCGCCGCGCTGGCCCTGAGCGCGCTCGCGCTGAACACGGCAATGGCGCACGGCGCCGGCAAGCCGCAGCACGGCGGCATCGTCCAGGTCGCCAACGACGTGAACTTCGAGTTGGTGGTCGACGCCAATGGCGCGACGATCTACCTGGTCGACCATGACGAGCCGATGTCCTCGACCGGCATCTCGGGCAAGCTGACCGTGCTGCAAGGCGACAAGAAGTCCGAAGCCGAGGTCAAGGCGGCCGGCGACAACAAGCTGCGCGCCGAGGGCATCAAGATCGCCAGCGGCGCCAAGATCGTGGCCGTCCTGAACAACGTCGAGGGCAAGACCGCGACCGTGCGCTTCACCGTCAAGTAAGCGACGCGCCATGCCTGCTCCCGCCTCGCATCTCCCGGCGCTCAAAGGCGGCCTGCTCGCGCTGCTGGCCGCCACACTGTTCGGCGTCAGCACGCCGCTCGTGCAACAGCTCGGCGCCGGCCTCGGCCCGTTCACGACGGCAGCGCTGCTGTATGCGGGCGCTGCCCTCGTCGGCGCGCTGCTGCGTCGGCCGGTCGAGCGCGAGGCGCGGCTGCTGCGCTCGGATGGGCCGCGGCTCGGTGCTGTGGCGTTCTTCGGCGCGGTCGTTGGCCCCGTCGCGCTGGCCTGGGGACTGCAGCGCACGAGCGGCATGGGCGCCTCGCTGATGCTGACGCTCGAGGCGCTGTTCACGGCGGGCCTGGCATGGCGCCTGTATGGGGAGACGGTCGACCGGCGCGTCGCTGCAGCGATGGCGCTGCTGCTCGCCGGTGGCATCGCGCTCGTGGTGGACCAGGGCCGCAGCGGCGGCGATCAGTTGCTTGGCCTGCTGGCGGTGCTCGCGGCGACCGCCGCCTGGGGTGTCGACAACACGCTGTCGCGCGCGCTGGCTGAGCGCGATCCGGGACAGGTGGTGCTGGCCAAGGCAGCGCTGGGTGTGCTGGCGACGGCCGCGCTGGCCGTGCTCGCCGGCGAACCTCGACCAAGCATCGGTGCTGCGTTGGGTCTGCTGGCCGTCGGCGCGACCGGCTACGGCTTGAGCCTGCGCTTCTACCTGCTCGCGCAACGCGCGTTCGGGGCCTCGCGAACGGGGTCCGTCTTTGCCTTTGCGCCGTTCATCGGAGCGCTGGTGGCCTTTGCGTTCGGCGATCGCGCCGCCGGCTTTGGCATGGCCGTCGGCGGCATGTTGATGCTCGCCGGGGTCATCGTCCACCTGGCCGAGACGCACGCCCACGAGCATGAACACGAAGCGCTCGAACATGAGCATGCTCACCGCCACGACGATGGGCACCACGACCATGACCACGACCCGATGCCCACGGGATCGCACAGCCACTGGCATCGGCATGAGCCCAAGCGACACGCTCATGCGCATGTACCGGATGCGCACCACGTGCACCGGCATTGAATAGCGCGGGCGCTGGCGACGGCGCGTAGCGCAAACCTCGCACACGCCATGTAGGTGCATCGCTAAACTTTGCCCTTGGGCGGGAGGTACGCCCGGTCCGAAGAGACACCAAGAGTTCGAGGTGACCTATGGGCAATTCCTACGCTCGTTCGCCGCTTTACGCGCCTTTGCCGGACGACATCGGGTGGCAGAAGTTCGGCAATCGGCTGTACGTCGAGCCCGATCTGTTCGGCGACGAGTGCAGCAAGGTCTATCGCTACTGCACGCTCGCGGAGGCTTTCATGCTCGTGCGCAGCGGTTGCTGGTCGTTGTCGCGACCCACCGCTTGGCCCGACATCTACGAGAAGCATGTCGCCAAGGAGCTGTTTGCCGAGCAAGCCGCGTTCGCGGCCATGCCGGGCTTCGTGAAGTGCGTGTCGTTCGAGTATTCGTCAGAGGCGATGTGGCGCACGTACTCGACCTCGGGCGGCCTGGTCCGCCTGAGCTGGCGACTTCGTGACCTGCTGCTTCAGCTCGACGCCGCGGATTGGGGCGTCGAGGGGAAGATCTATGTTGGGCGGGTCCGCTACATGGACGCAAGGGACATCCGCCAAGAGGTCTCGGACTTCAAGGAGGTCCTCGACGAGGAGAAGAAGAGCCGGCATGCCATGCGCGCCCTGATGATGAAGCGCGCCGGATTCGCGTTCGAGAACGAACTTCGCATCTGCCTCTTTCCGTCCACGCCGCCCAAGGAGAGTTTCATCACGGTGCGCGGCTTTTCGGCCGCAGATATCCGGGGGGTTCTCATCGATCCCTACCTGAGCCCGTGGCAGGCGAATGAGATCGAGCAGGTGTTCAAATCAGCGCTGCATCTGGAATGCATGGTGGAGCAGTCTTGCTTCGACACGGTTTTTCACCCGAAGGCCGGGTAGCGGCGCGGGTGCCAAGACAGCGCCGATGGCGCGCGCTATTTGCAGGAGGAGGATGCCATGGACCCCTTGCGGGAAGCCGCTGAGACGATCCGTGCCTACGTTGTCCCGGGCTCGTCGCGTTGCCTGGTCCCAGAGGCGGAGCCGGTGGAGCAGCGCTACATGCAGGCCACACTTCTCGAGTTTGCGCAGAACCAGCTCGCCGATCTGGACCGATTGCTCTCGGATCCACTGGCCGAGGCCTCGGACCTGAAGCTGCCCGTTGGCCTCAGCGTTGCGGTCGACGCCAACATCCGGTCGGGCGATCGTGTGTACGACTGGCGCCAGTTGGCCGCGGTCATGGTTGCGGCGGATCATCTGCTGCAGTTGCTCCGAGAGGGTGAGGCGTCTCGCGGATGAGGTGCGTTGGACTGGTGTCGTGGCGCAACCGGAGCACGTTGCGGGAGTTCTTCAGCGAAGCTGGGCCTTCATCACCAGGCCAAGCTGGTTCCTCTATCAAGTTTGGCGCGCGCGAAATCCGACCGAGCCTGGCTTCAGCAACGAGTGGTCCTTTTGCTAGGTGATCGGGGCAACGTGTCGCGAGACGGGGCGTTCCAGTCGCGGCGCATGCGAGCATTGGCGGGATGAAAAAGCTGTCGTTGGAACTCGTGCAGGTCATCCTGCGGCCGATCGAGTATCCGTCTGCCCCACTCGTGATGACGGTGCCGCCGGTGAATGCCTCACGGCACGGGGTCGAGCCGGGGCGTCGCCTGCGTGTGCGCCTGCGCGGCGAGAGCATCCGCATCACGCCTGGAGAGACTTCATGAGTCGCCTGGGGCAAGCCTTCGTCGCCGGCTGTGGCATCGGCACCCTGGGCGGGCTGATCGGCCTGGGCGGGGCCGAGTTCCGGCTACCGCTGCTGATCGGGCTCTTCGGCTTCGCTGCGCTACATGCGGTGATTCTCAACAAAGCCACGAGTCTGGTTGTAGTAGCCGCGGCGCTGGTCTTCCGGACGAAGGCCGTGCCCTTCGATGCCGTGATCGCCAATGCTTCGATCGTGCTGAATCTGCTGGCCGGGAGTCTGCTCGGGGCGTGGCTTGGCGCGGGCTGGGCCACGCGCATGAAGCACCAGTTGCTGTACCGCGTGATCGCGGTGCTGCTGATCCTGATCGCCGGCGTGCTGCTCGCCGAGCACTGGCTGCCGGGCCACGGCGAGCCGATGCTCACGAGTTGGACTCAGCAGGTCGCCGGCGTCTTGACCGGCTTCGCGATCGGCGTCGTGGCGTCGCTGATGGGCGTGGCCGGGGGCGAGCTGCTGATCCCGACGCTGGTGCTGCTCTTCGGCGCCGACATCAAGCTCGCCGGCAGCCTGTCGCTGGCCGTCAGCCTGCCGACGATGATCGTCGGCTTCCTGCGCTACAGCCAGGACAGCAGCTTCGCGGTGCTGCAGCAGAACAAGAGCTTCATGCTGACCATGGCCGCCGGGTCGCTGTTGGGCGCGGCGATCGGCGGCGCGCTGCTCGGCGTCGCGCCTTCCGGCGTGCTGCTGCCGATGCTCGCCGCAATCTTGGTGATCTCGTCGGTCAAGGTCTGGCGGCACGCGTAGGACTTGGCGTGCGACGGCTGAATTTCGCGCGCGCGAAATTGCTCGGTGCGACAAGCGAAGACACAGATCCGTGACAGCCGGCGCTTCGCCACGCATCGGCCAGAATGAGCCCATGGCAACCGACTCTCCCACTGCCACGCCTGGCCCCAAGCCCCGGGTCCGAGTGCTGACCTACAGGAGCGAGGGGCAGTTCGCTGCGACCGCATGGATCAAGGAGGGCGACCATCTGCTCGTCTCAGCGAAAGCGATGCGCGCGACATGGGTGGTCAAGCGGCGCAAGCTCACGCGAGCATTGACTCCGGCCAGCAACTGGACACCCCGAGGCAAAACCTGGGCGGAGCTAGAGGGGCTGCCCAAGGCCTCCGTCTTGTTGTTGGGGTATGCCCTCGAGATGTATCTCAAGGCAGGCTTGACGAAGCTGTATGCAGGATGTCCCGAGCCATTGTTCGACCGCGACGTCAGGCTGAACTACGGCCACGATTTCAAGAAGCTGGCGAAGGCGGTCGCTTTCAATGCATCTGCACAGGACAAAAGCGACCTCAAGACATTGCGCGACATGGTGCTGTTTGGCGCCAGGTATCCCATCAAGCCGGTCGAGCATGCGACCGTCATCCGTCTCCAGGCTGAGCGAATGGTTGTGATGTGGAGCAAATCCGAGTTCACGCGCCTCCGCCATCTGGTGCTGCGCGTAAGAACGCACGTTTCGGCCATTGACATGGACTCTCGCGATCCAATGTCCGTTGCGTCGATCAAGGTCGATGACGACGGCTACGTGGTCTATCGCACCGGTGGGGGGCTGCCTGCGCGCGTCACTTACCGCTACAGCTCGACGCAGCGGGCATCTGGTGAGGACAACCTCGACAGCCTTCGGACGATGGCCGATGCTGGTGAACTGCTTCTGCTTGCGCTCATTTGGCATCAAGCCGAGTTCTATGAGGATGATCTAGGGTAGCCCTTCGCCGACGTCCTACGGCGTGCGCCAGTCCACGCGGTGGGCATCCGATGTCGCATCATGCCGGGTGTCGTCGGCCGTGTGCACGTAGACGCTGGTCGTCGCAATGTTCTCGTGGCCCAGGTTGTCCCGTACGTTCTTGAGATCCATGCGGTCGCTCTGGTGAGAGCCCGCGGTGTGCCGCAGCCAATGCGTAGACGCCTTCTCGATGTGCGCAGCGGCAGCCTCGCACTCGAGGCCTCGCGCGCGCAGCCGGGCCGCCGCCTCGCGTACGACATCCTTGACGATCTCATGGACCGCGCTGCGCGCCATGGGCGCGGCCGGCCCGATCAGCGGCATCAGCGCAGGCAGATCCTCGCCCTCGAGAGGCAGAGGCTTGAGGCCCAACGCCTTGCGATACCGCATGAGCTCCGTCATCAGCTCGTCGGTCGCCGGCACGAGCCGGGTCTTGTCGCCCTTGCCGGTGACCTCGACCCACCAGCGCTCCCTGCCATCGGCGCTGCGCCGCGAGAAGAAGCTGCCCATGGTCGTGCCGCAGACTTCGGACACACGCAGCCCAGCGAGATACAGCAGGGAGAAGAGCCAGCGGCTGCGCGCGGCGTGGGCTGACTGGCGCGGCGTTCCGGTAGGCATGGCCTCGATCGCGGCCTTGACCTCGGTCCAGTGTTCGACCGGGAGGAAGCGACTCACGCGCGGCGCCCGCGCGCGGGCCTTGCGGCGACTCAGCGCCAACGGGTTGCCGGCCAGGTAGCCGGCCTCGACCAGCCAATTGAGCAGCCCGTTCAGGATCGACAGCGCCTGGCGCTGGCTGGATGCCGAGAGTGGTCCGGCGAACGGCCGCCATCGGCTCGAGCTGCGCGGCGGCTTCTGGCCAGGTGCCATAACCCATCGCTCGGCCGGCTGCGGGTCGGCGAGGAAGCGCTGGTAGAGCAACAGGTCCTCGTGGACCAGGTCGGACAGCGCCGCGCCACGCTGGTACACGCACCAGAGCAGCAGCCGCTCGGCTTCCTTGCGATAAGCGGCTAGCGTGCGCGGCGAGTCGGAGTAGCGCGCCAGCCAGGCCAGCACCGCGGAGCGGTCATCAGCCGCCGAGATCTGCGCGCGGCCGGCGCCGCGGTTGCGGCCAGCACTACCGCTCAGTGAAGCAGGGATGGGGAGCAGGTCGAGCGTGACGAGGTCACTCATTGGTTTCGGAGGCGATGTTTTGACCAATTATGGACATAAGACGAATTATGTCCAGAGAATTGCCATCCTGGTTGAATATTCAACGTAATACGTCGTAGTATCAACGCATGAGCACCGAAAACGAGATCCTGGCCGAGGTTGAGGCGCTGAAGGGCCGATTCAGCGACACGAAAGCCTTGTATCGCGAAGTCTGCGCCTTGCTGTTCTTTCGGTACGGCATCACGCCGACCACGAACAAGCTCTACCAGTACGTGCGCAAAGGCACCATGAGCACGCCGGCGGAGGCGCTGACCAAGTTCTGGGACGACCTCCGTTCCAAGGCCCGGGTCGAGATTGAGCATCCCGATCTGCCGGAGGCCGTCAAGGCGGCCGCTGCCGAAGCGATCGCGGGGATCTGGCGCCAGGCCTCAGACGCCGCACGGCAAGAACTCGCGGCGGTGCGAATCGAGCTGCAAGCCGAGGGCGATCGACTGCAACACGAAGCCGCCGCGGCGCACATGGATGCGAGCGCGGCGCATGACGGCCTGCAGCGGCTGCAGGAAGAGCTCGCCGTGGCGCATCGCGCGACCAACGAGCAGCGCGTCGAGCTCGAGGCGGAGCGCCGCGCGCACGCTGGCACCGCGGCGCGGCTCCAGGAGACCCATGCGCAGCTAGATCTGGGCCGTCAACAGCAACAGAAGGCTCAGGAGGCGTTCAGCGCCGACCTGGCCAAGGCGCGGCAGGCCGTCGACGCCGCCGATGCGCGTGCCGCCGTGGCGGAGAAGCGCGCGCTGCTCGAGATCGATCAGGAGCGCCAGGCGCGGGCCAAGTCCGACAAGCTGGTCGAGTCACTGCGCGCGCAGCTGGCGCAGGCCGAGACCGACGATCGGCGTCTGCGCGTCGAGCATGCTCAGGCGCTCGGGTCATTGCAGGCTCGGGTCGCCGGTGCCGAGGCCAAGGCCGAAGAGCTTTCGCAGGCGAAAGTGGCGGTGGAGGCCGAGTTGAATGCCCTCCGGCCCGAGCTTCAACGCAGTCTCGAGGAGATCGCGCACTACAAGGCACAAGCGAGCACACTGCAGGCGATCGTCGATCGAGTCGGCCTGGCTCCAACGGAGCGAAAACCGAGTCGCAAAAAGCCGGCCGGCTGACGCGTACGCACAGAGCCCAGCTCGTTTCTCGCGCGATTTGCCAGCCGAAAGAAGCCGACGGCTTGATTTCGCTGAAGAACTCCCGGCGCCGCTCGATCCGAGGCACCGACCTCTGCGCTTGTTCCGGACGTCTCGCCGGGTCCCCAACGGGACAGCCCTCAGTCGCAGTGAAAACCACTTATGCCAACAATGGCAAAAGGCAAACAGCTTTCACAACCTCAGGTGTTATGAGTGAATGCTGGCTTTATCTCGGCATGCCCCCTGCAAGGCGCTGTTCAGACCTCGATGATGCCGATCGGCCCTGGTCACCACACTCGCCATGCCTCACAGGCAAGGGGCTCGCTGAAGAACTCCCGGCAAAGCGCGGGTCCCGTAAGCGGCGCCGCAGAATCCGCCGAATATTCAAACGGATCAATGACTTAGCGGCGTGCACTGAATTCTTACTTTTTCGGGGGTTGGGCAAAAAGGGCCAACTTCACCCGGCAAATCCAGGAGGGCGCCCCCTTCCAGCTCTTCATGTCGGCTGACGAAGACCTGGTGTTCCGGCTCGCCGATGCGGGCAAGACCGAGGACCGCGGCACCGTGTACGCCACGGGCCGAATCGTCCTCTTCACGCCCAACGGCTCGACGGTTGCCCCCGACGCCGAGATGCGCGACCTGGGCGCCGCCTTGAAGGACGGGCGCCTCAAGCGGTTTGCCATCGGCAACCCAGATCACGCTCCCTATGGCAAGCGGGCCGAGGAAGCCCTGCGCAAGGCGGGGCTGTGGGACAGCATCCAGCCGCGCCTGGTGCTCGGCGAAAACATCGCCCAGGCGGCGCAGTTCGCCGTCTCCGGCGACGCCCAGGGCGGCATCGTGGCGTATTCGCTGGTGCTGTCGCCTCAGCTTTCCGGCAAGGGGCGCTATGTGCTGATCCCGCAGGACTGGCACCAGCCGCTGCGCCAGCGCATGGTGCTGCTCAAGGGGGCCGATGAGTCGGCCCGCGCGTTCTACGCCTATCTGCAGCAGCCCCGAGCCCGCGAGGTCATGCGCAAGTACGGCTTCATCCTGCCCGGCGAGCAATAGGCCGCATGGACTGGACCGCGCTCAGCCTGTCGCTGCAGTTGGCTGCCCTGACGGTGGCGGTGCTGCTGCCGTTCGGCATCGCGCTGGGGCGGTGGCTCGCCTTCACCGAGTTCCGTGCCAAGGGCGTGGTCGAGGCCGCCCTGACGCTGCCACTGGTCCTGCCCCCCACTGTGCTCGGCTACTACCTGCTCACCGGCATGAGCAGCCAGTCACCCCTGGGGCAGGCCTATGCCCGGCTGGTGGGTCACCCGCTGGCCTTCAACTTCGAAGGGCTGCTGGTGGCCTCGGTCATCGTCAATCTGCCATTCGCCATCCAGCCCATCCAGCGCAGCTTCGAGTCCATCGGCCCGGACATCCATGATGCCGCCGCCTGCTGCGGGCTGAGCGCCTGGCGCACGCTGTGGCGCATCGAGCTGCCCCTGGCATGGCCTGGGGTGCTCAGCGCCATCGTGATGACCTTCGCCCACACACTGGGTGAGTTTGGCGTGGTGCTGATGGTGGGCGGCAACATACCGGGCGAAACCCGCACCATCGCCATCGCGATCTACGACCGCATGCAGAGCTTCGATGACCGCGCGGCCAGCGCCATGGCCGGGCTGCTGCTCGCGGTCTCTTTGGGCGCCATCGGCCTGTCCTACGCCGCCGGACGCCGCAACTCGCAGGTCCGCCGCCGTGCCTGAGGCGATGTCCGGCGTCGACCTCGCGCTGCGGGTCAGCCTGCGGCAGCGGCACCCCATTGGGCTGGAGGTGGACCTGCACTGCCCGCCGGGCGAGCTGCTGGCGCTCGTTGGCCCCTCCGGCAGCGGCAAGTCCACGGTGCTGCGCGCCATCGCGGGCCTGCTGCGCACGGCCCGGGGCCAGATCGACTGCGGAGGCGAGACCTGGCTGGACAGCGCTCAAGGCATTCGCCGCACGCCCCAGCAGCGTCGGGTGGGGCTGGTGTTTCAGCAGTACGCCCTGTTTCCTCACCTGAGCGCGCTGGACAACGTTGCCGAGGCCGTGCCCCGGGATCGAGCCGGCCGCCTCGAGCTGGCCCGCGCGCTGCTGGCGCGCGTGAACCTGCAGGGCTTCGAGAACCGCCGGCCGCACGAGCTGTCGGGCGGCCAGCAACAGCGCGTGGCCGTTGCGCGTGCCCTGGCGCGCGAGCCGGCCGTGCTGTTGCTCGACGAGCCCTTCTCGGCCGTCGATGAGCTGACCCGGCGCCACCTGCACGGCGAACTGGCGCAGTTGCGGCAGCAGCTGGACATGCCCGTTGTGCTGGTCACCCATGACCTGGACGAGGCCGCGCTGCTGTGCGACCGGATGGCGGTGCTTGCCGACGGCCGCATCCTGCAGGCCGGCACGCCAGCCGAGGTGCTGCAGCGACCGGCCAGCGTGCGCGTCGCGCGCCTGGTGGGCATGCACAACCTGTTCGGTGCCACGGTCGAGCGGCATGACGACGATGGTGGCCACACCTGGCTGGCGTGGCATGGGCTGTCGCTGCGAGTGCCGCTGGCCAGGCAGTTCGCCACCGGAAGCCGGGTGGCGTGGGCCCTTCCGGCTGATCAGGTGTTGCTGCCGCCCCGCGAAGGCGCGCCGGAGCAAGCCGGCGACACCAACGTCGAGGTCGAGGTGGTCAGCGTCGCCGTGCTGCGCCAATCGCTGCAGGTCAAGCTGAGAACGCTGGGATCGACCGCCGAGGAGTTGCTGATGCAGGTGCCGCCGGGCACGGCGGCGCGCTATGGCGTGGCGCCCGGGGCACGCCTGCGCGTGCGCCTTCGGGGTGGCGCGATGGTGGTCATGCCGCATGAAGGGATGGTTGAACGATGACCGAGCTCCCAGCCTTCCGCAGCCCGTCGCTGCCGCTGGCCTTTGCGGCGGGTGCGGTCATCGGCACGCTGGGCGGCCTGATCGGCCTGGGCGGCGCGGAGTTCCGTTTGCCGGTCCTCATCGGCCTGTTCGGCTTCGCCGCCTTGCACGCCGTCATCCTGAACAAGGCGATGAGCCTGGTCGTGGTGGCCTCGGCCTTGTTGTTTCGTACCAAGGCCGTGCCGCTCGACCTGGTGCTGGCGCACGCGCCGGTGGTGCTGAACCTGCTGGCGGGCAGCCTGCTGGGCGCCTGGTTCGGCGCCGGCTGGGCCACGCGGCTGCGCACCCAGACGCTGTACCGCGTCCTCGCCGTCCTGCTGCTGTTGATCGCCGGCGCCCTGGTGGCCGAGCACTGGCTGCCCGGCCAGGGCCAGGCGCTGCTGTCGGGCCCGACCCAGTGGGTTGCTGGCGCGGTCGCGGGCTTTGGCATCGGCGTGGTGGCGTCGTTGATGGGCGTGGCCGGCGGGGAACTGTTGATCCCGACCTTGGTGCTGCTCTTCGGCACAGACATCAAGCTCGCCGGCAGCCTGTCGCTGGCCGTGAGCCTGCCCACCATGGTGGTCGGCTTCGCGCGCTACAGCCGTGACCGCAGCTTCGAGGTGCTAGGGCAGAACCGACGCTTCGTGCTCGTGATGGCGGCGGGCTCGCTGATGGGGGCTGCCATCGGCGGCGCCTTGCTAGGCCGGGTGCCTGCCGGCCTGCTGCTGCCCTTGCTGGCAGTCATCCTGGTGGTGTCAGCCTACAAGACCTGGCGACACGGCTGAACGACCTGCCAGGAGCGACATAAAATGTCGTCAGGGTGCTGGGGCAATCGCCGATCAGCAGGATCGCGCGAAGGTCGGGCCGCCTCGCGGGCTTTGCCATTCCTGCCGAGATGACCCACACCACGATCCAGATTGTTGGCGCTGCGCTGTTCGCCGTCGCCCTGATCCACACCTTCTCGACCAAGTTCTTCGAGCGCCTGGCGCACACCCAGCCGCGCCATGCCGGTCTGTGGCACCTGCTGGGCGAGGTGGAAATCGTCTTCGGTTTCTGGGCCATGGTGCTAATGCTGTTCATGTTCGGCATCGACGGCAAAGCCCAGGCCACCCAGTATCTGGACAGCCGCAACTTCACCGAACCCATGTTCGTGTTCGCCATCATGGTGATCGCGGGCACGCGCCCCATCCTGCAGCTGGCTGGCGCCACGGTGCAGTTGGTCGCCGGGTTCACGCCGCTACCGCGCGGCATGGCCATGTACTTCATGGTGCTGGGGCTGGTGCCGCTGCTGGGCTCCTTCATCACTGAGCCGGCCGCAATGACGCTGGCGGCGCTGATGCTGCGCGACACGCTGTTCGCCCAGCCCGTCAGCCGCAGGCTGCAGTACGCGACGGTCGGCGTGCTCTTCGTCAACATCTCCATCGGCGGCACGCTGACGCCTTTCGCCGCCCCGCCGGTGCTGATGGTCGCGGGCGTGTGGAACTGGGACATCGCGTTCATGCTGGCCAACTTCGGCTGGAAGGCCGCGCTGGCGGTCGGATTCAACGCCGCCGTGGCTGCGCTGCTGTTCCGTAAGGAGCTCGGGCACATGGGCCAGGTCGAGCAGGACGGTGACACGCCTCGGGTGCCGGCATCCATCATCCTGGTGCAGCTGCTCTTCCTGGTCGGCGTGGTGGTGTTCGCTCATCATCCGGCCGTGTTCATGGGCCTGTTTCTGTTCTTCATGGGCTTTGCGACGGCCTACAGCGCCCATCAGGACCGCCTGATCCTGCGCGAGGCGCTGCTCGTGGCCTTCTTCCTGGCCGGCCTGGTGGTGTTGGGCGGGCAGCAGCAGTGGTGGCTACAACCGGTCCTGTTGGCCATGGATGCCGATGCGGTGTTCTTCGGTGCAACCGCCCTGACCGCCATCACCGACAACGCAGCGCTTACCTATCTCGGCTCGCTGGTGCCGGGGCTCAGCGACGAGTTCAAGCTGGCACTGGTGGCCGGCGCCGTCACGGGTGGCGGTCTGACGGTGATTGCCAATGCGCCCAACCCGGCTGGCGTTGCCATCCTGCGCGGCAGCTTCGAGGACCAGACCATCAACCCGCTGGGCCTGCTGCTGGCCGCTTTGCCACCCACCATCGTCGCGATCCTGGCCTTCAGGGTGCTCTGATGCGCGTGCTGCTGGCGACGCTGGGCTCCCGCGGCGACGTCGAACCCTTCCTCGCGCTGGCGCTCGCCCTTCAGGCGGCGGGGCATGAGCCGACGCTCTGCGCCAGTCGAAGGTTCCAGGCCTGGATCGCCGGCTGGGGCGTCGCTTACGAACCCATGGATGATGGTTTCGTTGAGTTGCTGGAGTCTCTGGAGGGGCGAGCCGGTCTGGAGCGTGCGGCCTCGCCGCTGGGAATGCTGCGGACCGTCGTGAAGCTAGCGCCCCGAGTCAAGTCGCTGCAGGTTCAGGTTCAACGGGACCTGTGGGCTGCGGCCCAGGCCTGCCGGCCGCAGGCCATGGTGTTCCACGCCAAGCTCGGCGGCGCGCCCGATATCGCAGAAAAGCTTGCCATTCCAGCGGCACTCTTGCTTCTGGTGCCTGCACTGCAGCCGACGGCTGAGTTTGCTTGTCCCGTGTTCCCGCGCTGGCTGCGCCAGGCCGGCGGCCCGCGCATGCGACTCGCGGGCTATCGGCTGGTGCAGGGGATCTCTCGTCGCCTGGCGGGCCCGGCAACGGCATGGCGCCGCGAACAAGGATGGGGGCATCGACCCGGCCAACTGGACTTGCTGCACGATGCTCAGGGGCGGCAGTGGCCTGTGCTTCATGCGCATTCACCGAGCCTGCTGCCTCGCCCGCACGACTGGCCGACTCATGCGCTGGTTACTGGCTTCCTTCGCTTGCCCGCGCAGCCCGGCTGGAAACCTGCTGACGGGTTTCAGGCTTTCCTGGACGCTGGGCCGCCGCCTGTCTATATCGGCTTCGGCAGCATGGCCGGCCGAGACCCTCACCGGCGCGCGCAGCAGGTCGTGGAAGGACTCCGGCTCGCGGGCCTGCGCGGCGTCTTGGGCCGCGGCTGGGGTGGCCTGTTGCCGCAGCAGTCATCGAGCGATGTCTTCGTGCTGAATGACGCGCCGCACGACTGGGTGTTCCCGCGCATGGCGGCCGTGGTCCATCATGGTGGGGCCGGCACCACCGCGGCCGGCTTGCTGGCAGGCAAGCCCAGCTTGATTTGCCCGTTCTTCGGCGACCAGCCGTTCTGGGGTGACCTGGTGCACCAAAAGGGCCTGGGGCCGGCCCCTATCCCGCAAAGCCGGTTTGACGCCCTGGCGCTGGCGAGCGCCCTGCGCAGGATGGTCGATGACCGCGGGATGCAAGAGGCCAGCTGGGAAATGGCCCGCCGTATCGCGACCGAAGACGGCGGTGTCTCAGCGGTGGGCGAACTCACCAGGCTGTGGACTTTGCAAGGCGTGCGCGCTTAGGGATAGATGCTTGGCACCTCGCCCGGCACACACACCTGATCTGGAGTCGAAACCAGGGCTTGGCAGCTCGCTTCGCCCGCTGCTGGGGTGGCGACCGTCATGCCGCCCACCGGGGTCACCAGCGTCCAGTTCACCCCATCGGCGTGCTCTCCCATCAGGATGACTAGGCACAACATCGTCAAAGCCCACAGGCCCAGTCTCCGGATCGTCGGCCCTTCCTCTCGCAGCCAATCTCGCCAATCGGGCTCAGGCGGCAGATTGCGAACACGCAGCATGTTTGTCTCCTCTTGTGGTTGACGTTTGGTTGGCCAGGTCAGGTCGAGTGAGTAGCTGCCAGCGGAAGTTCGCAGCGATAGAGCACGACGCGAACATTGGCCAACTCGTCGGCGTGGTCGTGCAGGAACTTGCGCAGGCGGCTCTCGGTGTCGATGAGCTCGATGCACTGCGGCAGTCGCCCGGGGCTGCTTTCGACATGGGCATGGCCCATCTTGTCGCCTGGCAGGTAGCCGGCCGCGACGTGGTGCATCACGGCCTGCTGGATGTGCGCACGATGTGCGGCGTGCAGCAGGTGCTGGCCCAGAGCCGGGGCGCTGAGGCGGTGCCAGAAGCGCGTGCCCTTGGCGCGCGCTGACAGGGGGAAATACAAGCGAAGTGCGGACAGTTGGCTCATGGTCGAGAAGGCTTCAGACGTCGCGGGAGGGGATGTCGGACTGGGCAGCCGGCGGCTGCGCCTGCTCGCTGCGCTGCTTGCGGCGAAACGCCGGCACATCGCCGAGCTTCAGCCCCTCAGGCAGATGCCAGTGCTTGGCATGGCCCACCCGCTGGGCCTTGTAGATTCCGGTGTGGCCGGAGAACAGGTAGCTCACGACGCAGGCGACGCCGGCGAACACGCCAATCTCGGCACCGAACAGCTCCATGGCCATCAGCGTGCAGGCCAGCGGGGTGTTGGCTGCACCAGCGAACACGGCCACGAAGCCCAGCGCCGCCAGCATCGGGAAGGGCAACTGCAGCAGGGGCGCCAGGGCATTGCCCAGCGTCGCGCCGATGTAGAACAACGGTGTCACCTCGCCGCCCTTGAAGCCACTGCCCAGCGAGGCCACGGTGAGCCCGAGCTTGGCCGCGAACTCCCAGGGCGCCGCCGGTTGCTGGAACGCCTCGACGATGGACGGAATGCCCAGGCCCACATAGCGCCAGGCGCCACTGAACCAGACCAGCGTCGCGATGGCCAGGCCACCGATCAGGGGACGCAAGGGTGCGTAGGCGATATGCCGCTTCATGAAGGCGGAGGCGGCGTGCGTCGCTTCGGCGAACACCATGCCGACCAGGCCAAACACGATGCCGGCCAGCACCACGGCACCCAGCGTCCAGGCGGTGATGGCCGGCATGGCGCCGGCGGCGTAGTGGGTGTGATGCACGCCCCAGAGGCCGGTGACCTGGTCCGCGACGATGGCGGCGATGAAGCAGGGTAGCAGCGCGTCGTAGCGCAGCCGGCCAATGACCAGCACCTCCAGGCCGAAGATGGCGCCTGCGAGCGGTGTGCCGAACACCGACGCGAAGCCCGCGCTGATGCCGGCCATCAGCAGGATGCGACGGTCCTCGGGCGTCATCTTGAAGGCGTGGGTGAACTGGTCGGCCAGGGCGCCGCCCATTTGCACGGCCGTGCCCTCGCGGCCCACCGAGGCGCCGAACAGGTGCGAGACGACGGTGCTGACCAGGATCAGCGGCGCCATGCGCAAGGGCACCACCTTCTTCGGGTCGTGCACCTCGTCGATGAGCAGGTTGTTGCCGGCCTCCACGCCGTGGCCGACCTTGAGGTAGACCCAGCCGACGAGCAGTCCTGCCATGGGCAGGCCCCAGATCAGCCAGCGGTGGCTTTCACGGGTGGCGGTGGCCCAGTCCAGGGCCAGCAGGAAGAAGGCGGAAGCCGAGCCGGCGAGCGCGGCGACCGCTGAGGCCAGCAGCAGCCAGCGCCCCACGTAGGGCAGCAGGTCGAGCTGTTCGGGGTGTTTCTTGTGGTGGCGTTTCATCGCGGTTCGAGGGTCAAGAGTCAGTGCAATCCGGCTTGTGCTTCCTGGTGCAACAACTGCTGTCGCATCTGCTCCGCAAACGCCAGCTTTGCTTGCAACAGCGCTTCGAGCCGAGCCGCAGTGGCAGGCTGTTCGGCGAACAGGTCCCTGGACTCAGCTTGGTCGGCGCGCAGGTCATAGAGAGTCCGCTTGCCCTCGGGCAGCTCGAGAACTAGCTTGTAGCCTCGGTCAATCACGGCGAACCGACCCTGGGAGAGCGCATGGCTACGCGACTGGTGCTCCATCGACATCATGAACACAGGACGTTCTTCGAGGAGTTCACCTCGCAGTGCCGCCGCGAGCGAGCGCCCTTCAGCCAACGGCAACGGCTTGACGCCGGCCAGGGCGGCTAAGGTGGGCGCCAAGTCTGCCTGGCTGACCGCGGTATCGACGTGCCTGGGGCTGGTTTGACCTGGCAGCCGGATCAAAAGTGGTACGCGCGTCAGGGCATCGTGGATGGGTGCGCCAGCGTGGCCAAGATAGCCCTTCTCAAAGGAGTCACCGTGGTCGGCCGTCACGATGACGATGGCGTTGTCTAGTCGGCCTTGTCTGTCCAGCGTGTCGAGGAACTCTCCCAGCCACGCATCTGCAGCCATCAGAGACTCGCGGTAGCGCAGTCGGTGCTGGTCCACGAGTCTCTGCTGGGCAGCGGGATATTCGATGTTGTCGGCCATGAAGTCGCTCCACCGATCCAGCGTACCCGGCGCGAGGAGCTTGTACTTGGTCTCGGGCGGCGGCAGGTAGGGCGAGTGAGGTGGCAGCGTGTGGACCCACAGAAACTGGCGCTCACCTGAGGCCTCGCGGCTCAGCAGGTCCAACGCTTGTGCGTAGCTGCGGCGGGCATCGTAAGGGTTGATCTCGCCATGCGTTTGGATGTCGACGGCGCCAAGGAAGGACGCGGCCGTGCCGGACAGGCGCAGCATTGACGTGTCCGGAAAGACGCTCAATGTGTCCCTCAACAGGTTGCTCGCCAATGTGGTGCGGCTGTACGCGGCAGTGTCATAGCCACCGTAGGTGCCACGGTTACGCGGCCCCGCCAGCAGGTTGTCGGTGATGGCATGCGTCCGATAGCCAGCCGCGGACAAGGCGTTGGCCAGCGTCTGCTGACGCAGCACCGGAATCACCCTCGCGTCGGGCTGAGCGGCGAAGTGCAGCCAAGGCAGCACTCCGGTTTCCATCGTGGAGGTGGTTGGCGTCGTGAAATTCGAGCTTGCGTAGAAGTGGCTGAAGCAGGTTGCACTTGCGGCGAAACGATGCAACTGCGGAGTGAGCCTGGCGTCGGGCTCGCAGGCAAGTGCGTCCGCGGCGGCAACCGAATCCAGCGAAATCAGGAATATGTCTGGGCCTGCCGGTCGCTTTGCAGTCCCAGCCAAAGTAGCTCGGGTCCCGCCAGGCACAAAGCTGGGCGGGTTAAGCGCAGTGATTGCTGTTGCGACTGCGATGGACGCAAGTGCTGGCCCTTGTAGGCCACGCAACGCGCGCAGGCTGCCGCCGATCAATCGGGAGGAGCCCGCGCGCCAGGCCAATAGAGCGATCAGCGCAAGCACGGACGCAATCCCGACAAGGCGCACTGCGGCGGGAACTGCCGACTGCCACTGCGTCGCGATGCGAACCCAAAGCAGTGCCACGCGCACAAGCTGCCAAGTGCATATCCAGGCCAAAGGTGCCAGCACCACCGCCCATGCCAGTGCTGCCGCCCGCTCCTCCTGGACGTGTCCCAGCTTGCATCCGAAGTGCAATGCGCGCGCGGCGAGAGCCAGCAGCAGCGCTGGCAAGAGGCCGAGCAGCCACCACGCGGCAATGTCTCGCAACACCTCTCGCCACGGCTGCATGAACACAAGCCCGTCGATGACCTGGATCACGCTGAGCGGGAACCAGATGGCCAAGGTGGCCGTCACTCCGGCCAAGTACAGAGTCATCAGTCGTGGAACGGGCACAAACGCACCGGCGGGCTGCGCCGGGGCCTGCTTCTTTCGAGGGGAGGGTTTCGGATGAGTCATGGCAACAAGGCTTCATGCGGCGTCATGCCGCAGGTTTGAACTAAGGCGGAGGGCTTCAACGGTCGCAGCGCGTGCTCTTGCCGCTGGTGCGACAGCTACGCATCACCCGACGCGCCGGGTCGTACATCGTCATGACCCAGTCGCTGCTGTCGCCGACGCGTTCGAACAGCGCGAAGCCAAACTCGGTGGCGCGTGCCATGCGGGTGCCGGCGTCGACGATGGGGCTCGTGCTGAACGCGTCTGGCACCGCCACGGCACCGGACGGCAGCCGGAAGTTCCACGGCACCTCGTGCCAGGGCCAGGACGTGTCGTCGGGCGCGATGTCGTGCCCCTCGTCGCGAGGCGCCATCGGCTGGAAGGGGCGTTTGCTCGTGGCGCTGTAGAACAAGCCCTCCAGCGCCTGACCCGAGTTGCCGATCAGGAACTGGGTCGGCAAGCCGGTCGCGGCCGGGTGACTGACCATCTGCCAGCCATGGACGTGTCCGGAATGCACCATCTGCAAGTTGGGCGGCAGGTGGCCATTGCCGGCCAGGAAGGCGTCGGGACCTGCATTGAGGGCCTTCTGAAACTGCCAGGAGGTCGATGCACCAGCCCGACCGGCATAGAAGGCGAGCAGCGGCTTGTGTGTCACCAGCCAGGAAATGGCGGCGGTCTGGGTGCTCTGCAGCGCCGCCACGGCGTCGAGCTGGCGCGCGGTACGAACATGGTCGCCGTTGGTCCAGCCCTGGTTTTTTCCCTTGCCCGGCGCATCCGCAAGTCCGGCCACGTCCATCAGGATCAGCTGCAAGTCTCCCAGTCTGACCGTGAGCGGGTCGATGTAGTTGCTGCAGTTTGCGGCGTCGTACTCCGGGCTGTAGTGGGGTTCCGCATCCGGAAAGCGCCGATAGTCCAGAAACCGGAACCAGCCAGCGCCTGCCCGGTCGCACAGTTCGTGGTTGCCTCGGGTGATGGCCCACGGCGCACTCGCCAGCAGCGGTCCTGCCGGCGCAAAGAAGTCTGCATCCCAGGCCGCCCAACCGTAGGTGATGGTTTTCAGATAGGCGGCGTAGACGTCCTCGTTGGCGCGCGACTTGCCGGGTTCGGTGCCCTTGGGCTCGCCCTCGCGGTAGTGGATGTCGCCGTTGTGGATGATGAGATCGGGATGAAGGCTGGCCGCGGCACGGGCGATCCTGGGCCAGGGCCAGGCGGATGCTTCGCTGCAGTCCTGCAGAGGAGCGCCCCTGCCGGTGCCGACGGCGTTGGGGCCCTGCACCCGGCATCCGGTATCCCCAACGACGACGATCCGGCGCAACGGCTCAGCGGGATTCACGATGCCCAGACGCCAACCATTGACGGATACGACGCGAGCGTCCGCCGACAGTTCGGCCTCGCAGGTTTGTACGTCGAAGTCCATCTTGATGGGCTTGCCTGCGTCGCCGGTCTGCGAGGCTGCATGGCTGTCGATGCCGTGCGCGGCGGCGGCGCGGCGGTGCATCGGCCTGAGGACGCCGTCGGCCAGCACGGAGGGGCAGCTCGCGGAGCGTGTGATCGCTCTTACCACTTGCCGCCCTTCGGCAACTGTCGGGGCGCCGATTTGGTAGCGGGTGTCGTGCACCGCCTTCGTGAGACCAGCCGAGTAGGGCGTCGAAGTGTATAGAGCGCCAGGCGCCCCGTCGACCGTTACGGCGGAGATGGTTGAGGTGGAGAACGGCCGCGCGTCGCTGCCGAACTGCACCCATGCATACAGGAGGTCTCGGTCGAGCAGCGGCATGGCGCGGCTCATGGCGACGTCGCGGCTGGCGACTCCCATGCTGGAGCGCACCAGCGTCAGAAGGTCTGCATTGGCACGGCTCAGCAGGTCGCGGCTGATGGGGTCAAGGCGCGTCGGCTCAGGCGTTGTCAAGTCGGCCGCACTGACGCCGGTGCGACGCGTCATCGCGCCAAGCGCTTCTTCGCGAGGCACGCCTTGCTCGATTTGTCGTGCCAGCCAAGTCGTTAGCGGGCTGAGCAGCGTCGGCCGGTCGGGCGCGGGGTGCAATACCAGGGGTTCGCCGCCTGCTGCGTCGTGAACCTCGGCGATGAGCTTGCCCGAGACGACCGATTTGAGTCGGAACCGACCGGATGGGTCTGTTGGCACCTGCGGTTCATCAGGGTCGCAGCGGCCGTTGCCATTGCTGTCCTGACAAACCACGACGAGACTTGTTTCTAAGCCATGAACCTGGCCGTCAATGGAATTCTGGTTCTGCCTCGCCGTGCTGCAGGCGACAAGTAACGTAGAAGCCGCCGTCAGCTGAAAAGCCTGGACGTATCGCTTCGTTGAAACACGGGGCAGGAAAAAAAGTTCTCGTTTGCGCTTCATCAGGGGCCAAGGGTTCCGAGGGACACCTGGTCGATGAAGGCCTGAGGCGAACGCCTACACAGCCCCGGTCTCCCAGGACGATGTAGGCATCATCAGCGTCACGGTGTTCACCGTGAGGCGGTTCGCGGAGGAATGCCATCTCCGTACCGGCAGTGTAGCTGCAGGCGTGGCCTATCCGCGCGCAATCACGAGCAAGCCCATCACGATGAGACCACAGCCGAGCAGTTTGGCCGGCGTCAGCACTTCGTGGAGGATGAGGGCGGCCAGGATCAGCGCGACAACGACGCTGCCCTTGTCGATGAGGGCGACGGTCGAGACCTCGCCCTCCTTGATGGCCTTGTAGTAGAAGACCCAGGACAGCGCCGTGGTCGCTCCCGAGGCGCCGAGCCAGATCAGGTTGCTGCGGGTGACGGCCTGGAAATCCTGGCCCGGCACCACCGCGAAGCCGAATCCCAGCACGAAAACGAACACGAAACAGGTACGGATGACCAGTCCCAGGTCGCCCGAGATGCCCTGCAGGCCCATCTTGGCAATGACCGAGGTGAAGCCGGCGAAGAACATCGAGAAGAAGGCGTAGAGGACCCAGCGGCTCATTGTTGGTCTCCCGAGTTGTAGATGTCTCCGACATGGCCGAACTCGACCTCGCACTTCACGTAGAAGAGCTGCACCTGCTCTTGCCGCAGCACGGCGAACAGTTGCTCGCACTGCGCCTCGGTCATGGCCATTTGCACTTCGATGGGCTGGTCGGCCAACTCGAAGAAGTGCGCCGAGTGAAAGCGGCCGGTGTGGTCATAGCCCTGGGCAGCCATCACCGCCGTGCTGCCGCGGATGCCGAGCTTCTGGGCCTCGGCCATCAGCCATTCGTGCAGATGCGTGTGGACGTGATGCCGGTCCTGCTGGGTAAAGAAGGTGACTTGGAAGCCTCGCATGATGCGCTCCATCAGGGGTGGTTGAACGAGAACAGCTTCATCGTGGCGATGCCCATGGCGGTCATCGTGAAGCTGCCGAGAACGTGGACCAGGGTGCCGGCAAGCGCCGGTGCAAAACGACCGTCCAGCAGGTTCTCGACGACTTCGGCAGAGAAGGTCGACAAGGTCGTCAAGCCGCCCAACAGCCCGGTGACCAGCCCGAGCCGCCATAGAGGCGAGATGCCAGGGCGCTCACCGAAATACGCCATCGCCAAGCCGACGAGGTAGCCCCCCAGCAGGTTGGCCGCGAGCGTGCCCAGCGGCACCGCCGGATAGGTGGCGTTCAGACATAGGCCGAGCAACCAGCGGCCGACGGCGCCCACAGAAGCGCCAAACGCAATCGCGAGAATCGAGAAGTACATGCGTCGTCCTTGAGGGAGGACGCGCACCTACGCACCCGTCCCGGGGCCGTAGGCATCATCAGTCGGTCCAGTACCGACGGTTCAAGGAGGAATGCCATCTCCAGGGGGAGATGCTATCACCGCGTGATCAAGGGCTTCCGCTTCGAGCTATCAACGGTCGCTTCAGCCGGATATCGGTCAACAACTCTCGGTCGCGACCTCGCTGCAATTTCCTATGATGGGGACGCAACCAAGTTCACGGAACGAGCCGGCATGAGTTCGCTGGGGGGCTTGGCGGATGCGGGGCACCGACCAACCTCTGTTGGAGCTTTGGCATGCAAATCCTTTTGAGCACTGCGACTAGCAGCAAGCCCCATGCTCAGCGCTGATGGCGCGACCGCGAAGCAAGTCCGCCAGCGGACGTCAATGTCAGCGGCCAACGCGTGGACGGAGTTCGTGCCGGTCGGGACCATGAAGGCTCAACAAACTTGCGTCGTCATGTCCAACCCATGCCAGCGTCTCGGCATCGCGGCCTGTGAGCAACGCGCGCCTCAGCCCCGTAAAGCTGCGGGCCTTGTTCGATGGCGGCGCGGCGCCCAGGACATCTGCCAGGCATTGCCGCTCGACGGTGCCGGTATCGGCGCGGAACGCCCGGACGCCGTGGTAGCCGAACACCAGCACGAAGTAGGCCTTGCCATCCGCGATGGCAGCAGTGACGCGCTGGGCGGCATCGACCTCGGCGTCGAGCACCACCTGGAGAGGCACCAGCCCCTCGAACTTGAAGTCCAGCCGCAAGGCCCGTCCGGCAGGCCCGCTGGCTGCCTGGCACCCCAGCACGAAACCGTCGCCCAGCAGGCTCACGTCATCGATCTCCGGAAGACTCAGGATGATCAACGGGAGGACCTCGCGACGCTCCTCGACGAAGCCCAAGGCGCAGCACGGCCTCGGGTCGTTCATGACCCGCTGGATCAGTCGGCGGTTGAGCGTGAGCGGCGGAAGCAGCCGCAGGAAATCTGCCATCGCGTATTCGTACGTGTTGTGCATCAGCGTATGCGCTGCGGCATCGATGCGCGACTACCAACCCTTGTAAGCCGACGCCCCGACACCGTCCACCGGCACGGCCGCCCTCGCAGGACCCCCACATGAATCCGATTGAAGACGACGCCTATCCCCGGCTCAACGACGATGTGTCTCAGCAGGAACTGGACGAGCTGTACACACCCACGGCGGCCGAGCGCGCCTGGAAGGGGGTCAAGAAGCCGCCGCGGCGCCCAATGTCCAAAGTTTGCGCGATGCTGCAGCTCAAGCTGATGCAGCGGCTGGGGTACTCCGTTGCGTTGCCAGAGGTGCCATTGGCCATCGTGGCCCATGTCGCCAAGAAACTCCGCGTGGCCCGGCCGACCCAGGCTGAGCTGGCCCGCTACCAGAACAGCGCCGAGCGCGCCAGGCACCGGGAGCTGGTGCTGCAGGTGCTCGGCATGTGCGACGCCGACCGCTCGCAGTTGCAGTGGATTAGCGAGCGAGTGGCGGCAGCAGCGCAGACCAAAGAGGACTTGCACGACATCATCAACATCGTGGTCAGAGAGATTGCACAGGAGAAGATCGTCCTGCCCGGCTACAGCGTGCTGCAGCGGATGGCGCGGGCGGCCCGCGACAATGCCAACCAAGCGATCTACGAGCGCACCATGGCGGCACTCGACGAGGCCAAGCGGCAGCGGCTGGACGAGCTCCTGGCGTCGACGGGCGGAAAGACGGATTGGGACCGGCTCAAGCGGGAGCCCAAGCAACCGACCGCCCGGGAGGTGGCGAGCTTTCTCGTTCACATCCGTTGGCTGGCCTCCATCGCGGATGGGTTGCCCGATTTCGATGGCGTCGCGGCCGTGAAACTGAAGCAGCTGACGCTGGAAGCGCAGGCGATGAACGCTGCGCAGATGAGGGAGCTGCAGTGGAACAGGCGCTACACGCTGACGGTGCTGCTGGTGCGTTCCCGCCTGCGCCAAGCCACCGACGACGTCGCGGAGATCTTCGTCAGGACCCTGCGCAAGCTCGACCGGGACGCGGACACGCGGCTCAAGGCCTTCTATCTCGAGCATCGAGAGCAGATGGTGCGGCTCCTGGGGCAGTTCAGGGGCATGCTCGTGGCCTACGACGGCGAGAGTACCGACGCCCGGCGGGGTGCCGCCGTCGGCCACTCGCTGCAGGATCTGCCGCAGCAGTTCATCAGCGAATGCGATGAGTACCTGGCGTTCGCGGAGAACAACTACTTGCCCTTCATGCTGCGGCCCTACGCGCTCAAGCGGGCGCTGGTCTTCGAGTGCCTGGAGGTGATCCAGCCCATGCCCACCTATACGGAATCGCCGTTCGCCGATGCCCTGGGCTGGGTGCTGGAGCACCGCAACAGCCACAAGGAATACCTGCGACCGGTGCGCAAGGGGGGTGGCGAGGACATCGACCTGAAGTGGTTCCCGGACCGCTGGCGCAAGCTCATCCTGGCCGAGGACGCCGACGGCAACACGCTGGTCCATCGCAAGTACCTTGAGCTGATGGTCTTCATGAGGATCTTCGAGGAGCTGCAGTCGGGCGACCTGTTTGTTCCGCACAGTGACCAGTACGACGACTATCGCGCGCACTTCATGGACGACGAGCGCTTCCAGGCCGAGATGCCGCTCTACACCAAGCTGTTGAACCTGGCGCACGACGGCGCGTCCTTCGTCGCGCAGTTGCAGGATCGGCTTACGGAGGCGACCCTGACCACCGACCGGGCGTTTCCCAAGAATGACTCCGTTGCCTGGGGTCCGACCGGCCTCATCATCCGCAAGACCGACAAGGTCGAGGAGCCGCCTCAGCTCAAGGCGCTTGACCAGGCGATCAACGATGCGCTGGGGCTTAACAACATCATTGACGTCCTGACGGAGGTCGAGCAGTGGCTCAACCTGCACAGGCTCTTCAAGCCGCTGTCAGGCCACGAGAGCCGGCTGGAGGATCCGCGAGCCCGCTTCATCGCGACACTGTTTTGCTACGGCTGCAATATGGGCGCCAGCCAGACCGCGCGAAGCCTCAAGGGCATGTCGCGCAAGCAGATTGCCTGGCTGAACCTGCACCATGTGACGGAGGATCGCCTGGACAAGGCGATCACCAAGGTCATCAACGCGTTCAATCGGTTTGCGCTGCCGCGGTTTTGGGGAACGGGAAAGCATGTCGCCGCCGACGGCACGAAGTGGTCGATGTACGAGAAGAACCTGATGTCCGAGTACCACATCCGCTACGGCGGCTATGGCGCCATCGGCTACTTCCACGTCTCGGACACCTATATGGCGCTGTTCAGCTCCTTCATCCCCTGTGGCGTGTACGAGGCCACCTACATCCTCGATGGTCTCATGAGCAACGATTCGGACATCAAGCCGGACACGGTCCATGGCGACACCCAGGCGCAGAGCACGCCCGTTTTTGCGCTGTCCCACCTGTTGGGCATCGAGCTGATGCCGCGCATCCGCAACATCAAGGACCTGACGTTCTTCAAGCCCAACAAGGATGTGCGTTACCAGAACATTGAGCCGCTGTTCTCAGGCCGCACCATCGATTGGGACCTGATCGAGCGGCACTACGAGGACATGCTGCGCGTGGTCGTGTCCATCAAGGCCGGCTTGGTCAGGCCCTCGACCTTGTTGCGGCGCCTGGGCAGCGCCAGTCGGAAGAACAAGCTGTATTTCGCGTTCAGAGAACTGGGGCGCGTCATCCGCACCATCTTCCTGATGCGCTACATCAACGAGCCTGACCTCCGCCAGACCATCCACGCCGAGACCAACAAGGCGGAGGAGTTCCACGAGTTCGCCGGCTGGGCCTTCTTCGGCGGTCAAGGGATCATGGCCGAGAACGTCCGGCACGAGCAGGTGAAGGTGGTCAAGTACAACCATCTCGTGGCCAACATGCTCATCCTCGCCAACGTCCACCGCATGACCGCGGTGCTGAAAAAGATGCAGGAGCAGGGCGTCTTCGAGATCACGCCAGAGCTGCTCGCTCGGTTGTCACCGTACAGAACGATCCACATCAACCGCTTCGGCGACTACATCATGGACCTGGAGCGGACGGTCGAGCCGATGAACACGCGCGTCCGGTTTGGGTTCAAAGAGCGGGCACAGAGGGCGTAAGGCTTGACCGACTGGGGATGCCGACCTGCAGAGAAAGTTTTGAGGCCAAAAACGCTATGAGTTTCAAAGACTTAGGCTGATTTTTGGACAAAATTTCCAGGATCGTGGCCAACCCTCAACGAGGTCGTGGCGACGCTCGCCGCGCGGCGGGCGGGCCATGCGGTGCATCCGAACGACCACGTCAACGCGGGCCAGAGCAGCAATGACGTCGTCCCGAGCGCCCTGCGCCTCGCGGCGGCGCTCGCCCTGCAGCAGCGCCTGCTGCCGGCCCTGGCCCACCTGCGCCACACGGTGCTGGCCAAGGCGCCGCAGCTGCATGAGGAGATCAAGACGGGCCGGACGCACCTGATGGACGCCCTGCCCGTGCGCTTCAGCCAGGTGCTCGAGGCCTGGGCCTTTCAGCTGCGAAGCGCAGAGCGCCACGTGCGGCAGCTGCTGCCGGCCCTGCAAAGCCTGCCGCTCGGCGGAACGGCCGTGGGCACGGGCGCCAACGCGCATCCGGCGATGGCCGCCGAGGCCTGCCGGCTGCTGACGCGCCGCACGGGCCTGGTGCTGCAGCCGTCCCCGCGCCCGATGGCGCTGATGAGCGCACAGGACGACCTCGTGGCGGCGTCCGGCGCGCTCAAGGTGCTGGCGGTGACGCTGATGAAGATCGCCAATGACCTGCGCTGGATGAACTCCGGCCCGATCGCGGGGCTCGGGGAGATCGAGCTGGAAGCGCTGCAGCCGGGCTCGTCCATCATGCCGGGCAAGGTCAATCCGGTGGTGCCGGAGGCCGTGGCCATGGTGGCGGCGCAGGTCATGGGGCACGACGCCACGCTGACGATCGCGGGCCAGTCCGGCAGCTTCGAGCTCAACACGATGCTGCCCCTGATGGCCGCGACGCTGCTGGACAGCATCGGCCTGCTGGCCTGCGCGATGCCGCTTCTGGCGGACCAGGCCATCGCCGGCTTTCGCGTGAACAGCGAACAGCTCCGTCGCACGCTGGCGCATCAGCCCATGCTGGCGACGGCGCTGAGCCCCCTGATCGGCTATGCGCGCGCCACCGCCATCGCGCAGCAGGCCTGGGCCGAGGGCCGCACGGTGCTCGACGTGGCGATGGCCGTGACCGACCTTCCCGAGTCCCTGCTGCGGGAGCTGCTGGACCCGGCGCATCTCGCGGGCGATGCCTGACGTCGCATCGGCGCGAGCGATCCCACAGCGCGGCTAACGCACCGACATCACGTCCGCCGCATGACCCGCTCACTGTGACTGGTGACAGTAGCCACCCGGGGGGCCTGCCGCAACACTGCCGCAGGCCGGACGCGCTGCCGGGATGCCCCGGACAGCGCGCCACGAGCCTGTCAACCACCCCACACAAGCCACAGGAGCCCCCATGATCAAGCACTTCGAGACCCCCATCCAGGTCAAGTACCGGGACACGGATTCCATGGGTCATGTCAGCAGCCCGGTCTACTACGACTACCTGCAGCACGCCTACCTCGAATTCATGTTCAAGGTGCTGGCCGTGCCCAAGCACGAGAAGCTGCCGCACATCATGGTCAAGACGGCGTGCGAGTACGTGCAGCCGGCCATGTTCGGCGACAGCCTGGTGGTGCGCAGCCGTGTGAGCGGCTTCGGCACCAAGAGCTTCGAGATCGAGCACGTGATGCACCGCGATGACGGCCAGGACACCGTCGTGGCGCGCGGCTACTCCAAGCACGTGATGTTCGACTACGACAGCAACAAGACCACGCCGGTGCCCGAGTCCTTCAAGTCGCAGATCCTGGAATTCCAGGGTGCGGTCTGACGCTCGCCGGGAGCACGCCATGATGATGCAGTGGTCTGCGCAGCAGCTGGCCTTGCGCGAGCGCTTCGCCGCCTTGGGCGCGGCGCTGGCGCCCGCGGCGGATCCCGCCCTCACGGCCGACGAGGGCAGCGAGGGTGCCGTCCTGGACGGAGACGGGAGCGACGCTGCGAGCGGCTTCGACACCGTTCGCTGGCAGCGCCTGGGGGAGTCCGGGCTGTGGGAGCTCATCGCCCATGCCGACGTCGAGCAGGCGGCCCGCCCGGAGGCCTGGTGGAACTTCACCGCGGCGCTGGAGGGCCTGGCCTCGACCTTCCGCGCGCCGGCGCTGCTGCTGTCGGTCATCGCGCAGGCCGGGATGGTGCGCGCCCTGCAGCGCCATGGCTCGCCCGAGCAGCAGCGCCTCTACCTGGCGGCGCTGCGGCGCGGCGAGCTGTGCGCCACCGGCATCGCGGAGCCGAATACCGGTACGGACGACCGCAGCATCCGCAGCACGCTCAGCGCCTGCGAGGGCGGCTATCGGCTCAACGGCAGCAAGTACAACATCGCCCATGCGCCGATGGCGGACTTCTCGCTGATCGTCTGCCGCCATGACGATGCGGAGGGCGGCGTGGCGCTGGTCTTCGTGGACCGCGGCGCGCCCGGCCTGAGCGCCGGCCCGCCAGACCGCAAGCTGGGCAACACCGCCCTGCCCACGGGCAGCCTCGCGTTCCAGGACGTCTTCATCCCGCAAGCCCAGGTGCTGGGTGCGCCACGGCGCGGGCTGCGTCAGCTGGTGGACATCATCTCCCTGGGCCGCGCCTACTACGGCCTGGTCGCGGCGCACCTCGCGACGCCCTTCCTGGACGACGCGATGCGCTATGCCGAGTCGAGGCACAGCTTCCAGGAGGCCATCGTCGAGCACCAATACGTGCAGCGCCGCCTGACCGACATCCGCATCGGCATGGAGCGCAGCCGCTGGACCGCCCTGGGCGCGCTGGGCCGTCTGCTCCATGAGGAGCCGGACGCGCTGCTGGCCTGCTCGGTGGCCAAGCTGGTGGGCTCCGAGGACCTGATCCGCAGTGCGCAGGACCTCGTCCGCCTGTACGGCAGCCGGGGCTACCACGAGGGCCCGGTGGCGACGCTGATGCGCGATGCGCTGGGCTTCGCCAGCGTGGGCGGCACTGAGGAGATGCATCGCAAGAACATCTTCAACCAGATGAGCCGACCGGCGGCCGCGCCGTCGTCTGCCGCATCGCTGCGGAGCGCCGGGGCGGGCAAGCCCGCGCTCACGGACGACGCCCGGGGTGGCGCCCGCCATGGGGCCGTCCCTGCGTGAGGCCGCGCCACCGCGCGCGGCGCTGACCGGCGTCGCCCTGCAGATGCGGGCGCTGGCCTCGCGCGAGGGTGGCGCCGCGTCCGCGCCGTGGCCGGCCGGGGGCGGTCTCGAGGTGGCCTGTCCGGCGGACGGCGTCACGCCCGGCCTGCCTTCGCCCTTGCTCGGGGCCGGGACGGCGCTGCGGCGGTTGGGCAGTCTGGATGCGGTCCATGCGGCGGTCGTCGCGGGCGACTGCGCCTTCGGTCTGCTTCCGCTGGAATGCAGCGAGGCGGGGCCGGTCAATCGCAGCCATGACCTGCTGTACGCCGGTGCGGTCCAGGTCATCGGCGAGCGGGTGCTGGCGGCGGCGCCCGGCAACCGGCGGATCCGTTGCGGGGTCATTGCCGCGTGGGACTGCCCTCCCCTGGGCTGTCCGGATCGCCTGATGCTGGCCGCCCTGCTGCCGCAGCGGACGGGAACCCTCGTGGACTTCCTGGTGCCCTTCGCGGCGCGCGGCCTGTCGATCGCGCATTGGTGTGCCCGCCCCGCGCGCGTTGACGGCTGGCACTACCGCTTCCACTTCACCGTGGAGGCGCCCCCGACGTGCCCGCGGGCGCAAGAAGCGGTGAGCGAGGCCTCCGCGGCCGCGCTGGAACTCCGGCTGCTCGGCTGCCTGCAAGGGCCGGGCGCGCCCGGCTGATGACGAGGCGAGCGCCCGCGTGACCCGTGGCGCTGCGCGCCGGGGTGCGCAGCGAACATGCGCCCAACTTGCGAATGTTTGCTCGTGTAATTTCTGGAATGTCCAGCTGAATCCCACGTGATTGCCGGGGTCTAGCGCATCGTGAGAACACCGTCCGAGTCATTGAGATCGGCCCTCTAGGAATGTTTGTCGAGCATAAGACATTGATTTGATTGAAATTCATGGGGTGAATCACTGTCATTGTTACGAACGGATACGAATTGCTGCGGCGCATCAACCGTGACGTCAGAGAATGCATAAAAACGCGAGTACTTAGTCAGATATTCGCTCTACAAATTCGACGACAAGGGAGTCACACATGCAGGGAATCATCGAAAGGGCCGCCGTGCCGCCCCGAACCGGGATCGATGCCGACGGGGGGGAATGCGAGCACCTGATGGCTTTTGCCGCCAGCCGGCTGGGCTTCGAGCACTGCCTCTACCTGGCCCACATCTACCCGCCCATGACGCGTCCGGCGGTCATCCAGGCGGGCCATGCCCCCGATGGGTGGCAGGAGACCTACACGCGGGAATCCTTCTCCGCCCAGGACCCCTGGATCCGGCATGCGCAGACGGACTGGAACCCTTGGCTGTGGTCCTCGGGCGACCTCGAAGGCCTGAGCAGCTTCTGGCATGCCGCCCAGCGCCACGGCATGCGCTTCGGCTGCACCCTGCCCGTTCGCACCGAGCACGGCATCATCGGCGCGATGTCGTTCACGCGTTCAACGGAGCCGGTGACGCTGGGCGAGTTCGAGGACAAGGCCGGTGAGCTGCGCAACTTCGCCCAGCATCTTCACGAGCGCATCCTGAAGCGGCGCCTCCCGCAGCTGTTCCATCGCCCGGACTCGCAGCTGAGCGAACGCGAGCGCACGATCCTGCGCTGGACGGCCGACGGCAAGACGTCTTCCGAGATCGCCCTCATCCTTGGGCTGACCAAGCGCACGATCAACTTCCACGTCGCCAAGGCCACCCTGAAGCTCAACTCGACCAACAAGACGCAGGCGGCGCTGAAGGCGGCTGTCCTGGGCATGCTGTTCTGAGTGCGGCGCCCGCCCCTGCCGGCATGGGCAAGGGAGGATCAGGCCGCGAGCTGGTGGCATTCATTGGCGCATTGCCGGCAAGCCTCGGCGCAGCGCTGGCAGTGCTCATGCGAGTGCCGCTCGCAGGCGAGTGCGCAGGCCTCGCAGGCCAGGCTGCAGGCGGCCGTCAGGGCTCGGGCAAAGGGCGTCTGCCGGGAGAGGCACGCCGCCGTGACGCGGCAAATGGCGGCGCAGTCCATGTCCATGGCAATGCAGTGCGCCAGATGCGGCAGGTCCGGTTCGTGCAGGCAGGTGGCGGCGCAGTGGTCGCAGGCGTCCGCGCAGGCGTTGCAGGCGGCGATGAGGGTGAGGCGGTGGTGGGATTGCATGCGGGTCTCCTGGGCGTCATGGCCCGTGGCTGCCTCATTGAGCAAGCCGGATACCCGATCGATCACCGGGCCCCGAGGTAGCCCATCACCGCGTCCACGATGGCCCGCTCGATGTCGGGCATGGAGAAGCCCGGCGGCGGCTCCAGCACGGCGGCATGCACCATGGATTCCAGGATGCGCTGGATCACCCAGGCGGCCAGTTGGAGGTCCTGCGGCACGATCTCGGCCTGGTGCAGTTCGAGCAGCTGCCGGATGCGCACGAAGATGCCCTTGTCCGAGGGGCTGTCGTCGGCCTTGGGCACGTCAAAGAAGGGCAGCTCCTGCTCCAGCACCCGGTGCAATCTGGGCTCGACGAGGTGCGCGGCCATCAGCGCCCGCACGATGGCCTCGATGTGGCCTCGCAGCGTCACGCGCGGGCCGGTGCCCAGCACCGCCTCGATCACCTGGAACATCTGCCCGGCATGGCGCTCGTGCAGCGCATGGACGAGCGAGTCCTTGTTCGGAAAGTACTGGTACACCGAGCCGACGCTCACCCCCGCGCGCTCCGCCACCAGATTCGTGCTGGTGCCGGCGTAGCCGCGCTCGGCGAGCACGCCGGCGGCCGCCTCGAGAATGGTGTCGACCATGCGTCGGGAACGCGCCTGGCTCGGGATCTTCCGCGGGCCTGCCTGCTGATTGGGCATCGCAATCGTTTGAGAAAAAAGCCGGACACACCGCAAACCGCCCCGCGATTCCAGGTCGGCCGGGCCACCGTTCGCAGGCGCCGGGCGCCGCGGGTCCGAGTGTCCGAAAAAGGCTTGCGATCACGGACTCGCCTGGCAAGGGCCCCGTTCAGGTCAGAAAGTGGCCTGGGGACGACCGCAAACGCGAGTACCTGTGCATTTTATGGCACGCCCGGCACGGGGCGCTGCCGTGAGGGCTCTGGCCTCCCAGGTTCCGGTGACAGCGGCCGGGCCGTCGCAGCCGGCGCCGACCGCGTGATCAGCAACCGGTTGCGATCCAGGCATCCAGGAAGCCGGAGAGCCAAGCGGCACCCGCCCGGTCGTGGCGAGCGCCCTGCTGGCGCTGCAGCGACCAGTCCTGCGCCCCCGAGGCCTGCAGCTTGTGCGGCGCCGACTGTGCCCAGCGGTTCATCGTCTGGAAGCTCACCTCGGGATGGAACTGCAGCCCGAAGGCGGTCTCGCCGTAGCGGACCGCCTGGTTCTCGAAGAATTCCCCCGCGGCCAGCTGCTGCATGCCCGAGCTGCGCTCGAAACCCTGGCTGTGCCAGTGGTAGACGCGCTCGGGCCAGGGGCCGAAGGGCGATCCCGCCCGCGTCGCCCGGATGGGCCAGTAGCCGATCTCCACGCGCCCGTCCGGCCGCCCCGCCACCGCCGCGCCCAGTTGGCGGGCCAGCAGTTGCGCGCCCAGGCAGATGCCCAGAAAGGGCACGCGCTCGCGCAGCGGCAAGGCGATCCAGTCGGTCTCCGCCTGGATCCAGGGGTCCGGGTCATTGGCACTCATCGGCCCACCGAAGATGACGACCCCGGCATGCCCGTCCAGCGTGTCGGGCAAGGCATCGCCGAGGGGCGGACGCCGCACATCCAGCGCATGGCCCTTGCGCTGCAGCAGGCGGCCGACCCGCCCCGGCGAGGACTGCGCGCGGTGCAGCACCAGCAGCATGGGCCGCTTCATGCCTGCTCCAGATCGAGGAGGCGCGCCCCGCGGTCGGGCTTGCCCACCAGCTCGTCGAACGAGACCATGACGTGCTCGGCGTAGGCCGGCCGCGCCTGCAGTCGCTGGTACCAGGCCTCCACATGCGGCACGCGGGGGCGGTCGATGTCCATGGCGAAGTAGCGGTACAGCGTCGCCCCGGCGGGGATGTCGCCCAGCCCGAAGGCCGCGCCGCTCAGGTAGGGCTGGCGCGCGAGGATCGCGTCCAGGCGCTGGAAATGCAGCGCACTGGTGAGCTGCTTGCGGCGGATGAGCGCCGTGTCGCGCGCCTGCACGGGCGTTCGCACGAGGGACCAGAACAGCCCGAGCATGACTTCGGGCTCCAGCGTGCTCTGGCTCCAGTCCATCCAGCGCTCGCTGGTGGAGCGCACGTGCGGATCGTCGGACCAGAACGGCGCGCGGCCCGCCCGTGCCGCGAGGTAGCGCAGGATGGCGTGCGATTCCCACACCACCTGCCCGTCCCAGTCGATCACGGGGATGCGCTGATGCGGGTTGAGCCGCGTGAATTCCGGCGTGTCGCAGCCCCCGGCATCGCCGCCGGCGGGCACGTGCCGGTGCGCCAGGCCCAGCTCGGCGATGAGCCACATCACTTTCTGAACGTTGAAGGAGCTGCGTCGGCCCCAGATGGTCAGCATGAGGACGCCTTTCTAGAGGAGTGAGTCCATGTCCACGGAGGCCATGCGGTCCAGGCCGGCGCGCAGGTCGGCGATGAGGTCGCCGGGGTCCTCCAGGCCGATGTGCAGGCGCACGCAGTGGCAGCCGGGCTCGCAGAGCTGCGGCAGCCGCCCCAGGGAGGCATCGAGCGGCAGGGCCAGGCTCTCGAAGCCGCCCCAGGAATAGCCCAGCCCGAACAGGCGCAGGCCATTGAGCAGGGCCTCCACCGCCGCGAAGGGCACGGGCTTGAGCACCACCGTGAACAGGCCGGAGGACCCGGTGAAGTCGCGCTGCCAGAGCTCGTGGCCGGGCGAACCGGGCAAGGCCGGGTGCAGCACGCGCGCCACCTCGGGCTGCTGCTGGAGCCAGCGCGCCACGACGAGCGCGCCCTGCTCGTGCTGGTGCAGGCGGACCTGCAGCGTGCGCAGGCCGCGCAGCGCCAGGAAGATGTCGTCGGCCCCCACGCACAGCCCGAGATCGCCATGCAGCGCCTTCAGCGCGGGCCAGGCGGCGGCGGACGCCGACACCGTGCCCAGCATGCCGTCCGCATGGCCCGAGAGGTACTTGGTGCCCGCCTGGATCGAGAGGTCCACGCCCCGGGCATGCGCCTGGAAGAACAGGGGCGTGGCCCAGCTGCTGTCGGCCAGCACGGTCAGGCCCTGCTGGTGCGCGAGGGCGGCCAGCGCCGGCACGTCCTGCACCTCCATGCTCAGCGAGCCCGGGGATTCGAGGTACAGCGCCCGCGTGTTGGGCCGCAGCCAATGCGCCAGCCCCGCACCGAGGCCCGGCGGGAAGTAGCTCACCTCGATGCCCAGGCGCCGCAGCACGCCGTCGCAGGCATGCCGCACGGGGCCGTAGACCGCATCCGTGACGAGCACATGATCGCCCGGGGACAGGCAGGACAGCAGCGCGAGCGTGCAGGCCGACAGCCCCGAGGGGCACAGCACCGCGCCGGCCCCGCCTTCGAGCTCGCAGACGGCCTGCTCCAGCGCCTCGGAGGTCGGCGTGCCGCGCCGCCCGTAGATGTAGGGCTGCGTCCGGCCCAGCAGGTCGCTGACGGTCGGGCTCAGCACCGTGGAGGCCCGGAACAGCGGCGTGTTGACGAAGCCGTGGTACTTCGCCGGGTCGCGTCCTGCATGGACGAGGCGCGTGCCCAGCGCCGCCCCGGCGGGCGACGCGTCGGCGACGGCCGGGGGGGACGCCGGTGGGCAGGCCGACGCTGCCGCCGGGTCAAGCGAGGCGGGCGGCAGCGCCGGGGCCACGGGCAACGAAGTCAGCGGCACCGTCATGGCCACAGCAGCTGGCGCGTCCACTGCTGCCCCTGCTGGCGATAGCGCAGGCGGGTGAAGCGCCGCACCGCGTTCGACTGCCAGAACTCCACGTCCAGCGGCCGCAGCGCATACATCGTCCAGTGCTCGGACGACAGCGCCGGATCCTGCTGCAGGCGGGCCAGCTGCGCGGCCTGCGCCACGTCGAGGTCGCCCGGCTGCTCCAGCACCTCGCTCTGCCGCGCGGCGAGGATCGCGGCGCGGGACTTCTCCGGGCGGCTGCGGAAGTCGGTCAGGCCGGCTTCCCGCGGCAGCGCCCTCACCTCGCCGCGCAGGCGCACCTGCCGCGCCGTGCCAGGCCAGTAGAAGGTCATCGCGGCCTGCGGCTGGCGGGCGAGCTGGCGGCCCTTGGGGCTGATGGCGTTGGCGGCGAAGTGCCAGCCGTCCTCGTTGACGTCCAGCAGCATGACCGAGCGCGCGTCCGGCGCACCGTCCGGGTCCACCGTCGAGAGCGTGGTGACCTGCGGCTCGTTCACGCCCCGGGCGACGGCGTCGGTGAACCATTGCAGGAACAGGTCCTGCGGCGTCGCGGGCACGGCCTGGGCGTCGAAATCGCTCAGGGCGCCGGTCAGCACGGGCAGCGACTTGAAGTAGGGAATGCGGGAGTCCATGGGATTCACTCCAATCCGAATTGAGCGGCCCGGGCCAGCAGGCGATGGGCGGCGAGGTAGTCGGGGATCTCGGCGAGGAAGCCGTCGACGACGGCCGCCGGCACGCGCTTGCCGCCCGACTGGCTGCGCGCCTCGTCGAAGGCCTGGATCACGCGGCGAGCCAGCGCGCGGTCCGCGGCGGAAGGCGTCAGCCACCGGTTCACGACCGGCACGAACTGCGCGTTCACGATGGCCTTGGCGCGGAAGCCGATGTCGCGGCTGCGCTCCATGTCCAGCTCGGCGCCCTCGTTGTCCGAGTAGCTGTAGGGGCAGTCGATGGCCGGCATGCCCACGGCCGCGCACTCCACGAGGAAGCGCGAGCGCACGTAGTCCAGCTCATGGCCGGCCCGCGTGCGACGCGCGCCGAGGTCGGCCACCATGTCCTCCGTCGCCACCAGCAAGGCGCTGATGCGCGCGCTGCACTTGGCGATGGCCATGGTGTTGACCACGCCCTGGGTGCTCTCGATGTTGGGCACCAGCTCGGTGCTGCCCTCGGGGAGGCCGTACTCGCGCTCGTAGTGGGTCACGGCCTGGTCCAGGGCCACGACCTGCGTGGGCGTCGAGATGAAGGACATCATGATGATGTCGGGCCGGTGCTGCATGACGGCCTCGAGGTCGTCCATGCCACCGTGGTCCAGCGGGTTCACGCGCACGGCGCTGAGGATGCCGGACTGCCGCCAGTGGCCCAGCACCTCGCCGCTCAGGGCGCGGGCCTCGGGGCGCCGGGCGGGCGGCGTGAAGGTCTCGAGTTCCTGCACCAGCACGTCCGCATCGCTGCGGGCGCCGTCGAGCAGCGCCTGGCGATCGGCGCCGGCGAGGAAGAGCCACGAGCGGCGCAGGGCCGGCTTCGTTCGTTGGAGGTGGTTCACGGAGGAATCCTTTGGGTCGTGGAAATGAACAGGGGAGATGAGGGAGGCCGGGCGCCGGCTCAGGCCGCGAGCAGGCTGCGCGCCAGCTCCCGGGCCTCGGCCTCGGTGCCGACGCTCACCAGCAGCAGGCCGAAGGCCTTCTGCATGGCCTCGGCTTCCTGTGCGGCGGCGGCGCGTGCCTCGGCGTCGGGCTCGACGGTGAGCAGGCCGCGGCAGGTGGCCGACAGCGCGGCCTTGTGCGACTTCAGCCACAGCGCCCGCAGCTTGCGGTCCTCGACGGTCTCATCCGGGCGATCGGGCCGGAAGAGGATGACGAAGGGCTCGGCGCGGGACACCAGGGCCTCCATCTCCCGGGCCCACCGGGCGGCATAGCCCGGCTCGATGGCGGTGTTGCGGAAGGTGACGATGGGGAAATCCTCCATCTCGAACACGCGGGCGGCTTCAATGGCGGCATCCATGCGGTTTCCTTTCAGGGTGGTGAGTGACAAGGGGCGGCACTGGGCTCAGCGCCGTCCGGGCGGCGCCTTGGGCGTGAAGGGCGGCCGGGCGAGCCACACCACGCCGATCGCCAGGACGAAGATCCAGCCCAGCGCGAAGGACACGTCGTTGAAGGACATCTGGTAGGCCAGCTGGTCGATGGCGTGGTCCAAGCGATAGGCGAAGGCCAGGTCGCCGGGCGCGGTCGGGACCGCAGGCGTCGCCAGCGCCTGGGGCGAAAGGCCCTCGGCCAGATGCGCGTGGTGCAGGACGGCGCGGCGGTCCCACAGCAGCGAAGTGAGGGACACCGCGAAGCTCGCGCCCAGCGTGCGGCTGAAGGTGGACAGGCCGGACGCCGCGGCGATCTCCTGCGGCTTGAGGTCGGACAGCAGGATGGCGTTGATGGGCATGATGAACAGCGCCAGCCCCAGGCCCTGCAGCAGCTGCACCGCCGCCACGTGCTGGAAGTCCACGCCGAGGAAGAAGCCCGAGCGCAGGAAGGAGGCCGCCGCCAGGATGGCGAAGGCGCTGCACACCATCCAGCGCATGTTGAAGCGCGGGGCGTATCGGCCCATGAAGGGCGTCAGCAGCACCGGCAGCAGCCCCATCGGCGCGGCGGCGAGCCCGGCCCAGATGGCCGTGTAGCCCATCGTCCGCTGCAGCCACTGCGGCACCAGGACGTTCACCGCGAAGAAGGCCGAGTACGCCAGCACGAGCGTCACCGTGCCCGCGGCGAAGTTGCGGTTGGCGAAGAGACGCAGGTTCACGATGGGATTGCGCTCGTGCAGCTCCCAGATGAGGAAGGCCGCGAGGCTGATCGCCGCCAGCAGGGCCATGACGACGATGAACGGCGACTGGAACCAGTCCTCGTCATTGCCCTTGTCCAGGACGATCTGCAGCGCGCCGACGCCCAGCACCAGCGTCGCCAGGCCGATGTGGTCGACCTTGACCGGCTCCGTCGTCTCCCGCTTGGCGCGCATCTGCGTGGCCACCGTGGCAGCGGCGAAGAGGCCGATCGGCACGTTGATGAGGAAGGTCCAGGGCCAGGCGTAGCGGTCGGTGATCCAGCCGCCGAGCAAGGGGCCGGCGATGGGCGCCACGACCGTGACCATGGCGATCATCGACAACGCGAAGCCCCGCCGGTGCGGCGGATAGATGGACAGCATCAGGGCCTGCGTCGTGGGAATCATGGGGCCGGCCACGGCGCCCTGCAGCGCACGGAACAGCACCAGCGCGCCGAGGCTCTGCGCCAGGCCGCACAGCAGCGAGGCGAGCGTGAACAGCAGCGTCGACCACAGGAAGAGCCGGACCTGCCCCACCCGCTTCACCAGAAAGCCGGTGAGCGGCAAGGCGATGGCATTGCATACGGAGAAGGTGGTGATGACCCACGCGCTCTGGTTCGTGCTGACGCCCAGATTGCCCGCGATGGTGGGCAGCGAGACATTGGCGATGGTGCCGTCCAGCACCTGCATGAACACGGCCAGCGCGAGGCCGACCGTCGCGAGGGGCACGCTGGGCGGGGTGTACTCGGCGCCGGAGGCCGCGGCACCGCCGCCCCCTCCCCCACCTGGGGCGCCCGGCCGGGCCGGCAGCGCCGGTGCGGCGGCTGCGGCGCTGCTCATCGAGCCACTCCCGGGGAGGTCTTGGCGCCGGGCGATCGCGGCGCCACGGGCAGTTGGCCGCCGCGCAGGACGTGCTCGATCAGCCCGTCCACGGCGTCCACCTGCTTGCGGTAGACGTCGGTGCTGAGGCCGGCCTTCACGCGGGAGGCGTCCGCCAGCATCGGGCCGCTGACGTCATGCACATCCACGCGGGCATGCATGGACAGGCCCAGCCGCAGCGGATGCGTCAGCAGCTGGCGCGGGTCCGTGAGCTCGATGCGCACCGGCAGGCGCTGGACGATCTTGATCCAGTTGCCCGCCGCGTTCTGCACGGGCAGCGGCGAGAAGGCGCTGCCCGTGCCCAGCCCGAGGCTCGCGACGCGACCGCTGTAGCGCACCTCGTCGCCGTAGGCATCCGAGCTCAGCTCCACGGCCTGCCCGATGCGCAGGTGCGCGAGCTGCGTCTCGGTGAAGTTCGCCTCCACCCAGACCTGGTCCACCGGGAGGACGGACATCAGCGGCGTGCCGGGCGCCACGCGCTGCCCGAGCTGCACGCTGCGCTGCGCCACGTGACCGGCGACGGGCGCGATCAGCGAGGTGCGCAGCTGGTCCAGATAGGCCTGGCGCAGCGTGGCGGCGGCCTTCTGCACCTCGGGGTGGGACACCGCCACGGTGCCGTCCACCAGCGCCTTGCTGCCCTGGTACTGCTGCTCGAGCGAGGCCACCTGGCTTTGCGCGGCCGTCAGGGCGCTCTGGGCCGCCGCCAGCGTGTCCCGCGCATGGGCCAGCTCCTCGTCGGAGATGGCGCCCGAGCGGGCCAGCTCCTTGCGGCGCTGGAAGTCGGCACGCGCCTTGTCGAGGGTGACCCGGCGCGACTGCACGTCCGCCTCGGCCCCGTGGATGGTGCTGCGCAGCCCGCGCTCCTGGGTGTACAGGCCCTTCACCTTGCGCAGCACGCTTGACAGGTCCGCGAGGGCCGAATCCAGCGCGACGTCGCTGTCCGTGCGGTCCAGCGCGACCATGCGCTGGCCGATGGTCACGGGCTCGCCCACGTCGGCGTCGATGCCCACGACGGTGCCCGCGGTCTGGGGCGTGATCTGGACCAGATTGCCCTGCACGTAGGCGTTGTCGGTCTCCTCCTGCCAGCGCCCGACCTGCTGGTACCAGAAGGCCCAGCCGGCGCCGCCGAGCGCGGCCCCCACCAGCAGGATCTGCAGCAGGCGGGCGCGTCGGCCCTTGGCCGGCCCTGTGCCATCGGGGGGCATGGCGGCGGGCGGTGGCGCCTGCGGGGCGGAGGCGGTCGGTGCCACCGGGGCGGGGGTGCTGGTCTTCGTGGCGGCGTCAGTGCTCATGATGGGTTCCTCTGTGTCGTGATGGCGGACCGGCCGGAGGCCCCGAGGGGCTGGCGGGCGGCGGGCGTTGAGCGGGCGGGCGGCGGGCTGGCGATGTGTCGGTGGGGGCGGATCAGGGCTGGGGCGGCTCGGCAGGCTGGAAGCCCCCGCCCAGCGCACGGACCAGGTCCAGGCCGTCCTGCAGACGCTGGGACTGCAGCGCGGCGAGGCGCTGTTCGGCCACGAGCAGCTGCTGGCGCACCGAGAGCGCATCCAGGTAGCTGCCCACGCCCGCGGTGTAGCGCTGCTGGGCCAGCTGCCAGGCCTCGTCGGCGGCCTCGCGGGCGCGCTGCTGCTGCTCGAGCTGCTCGGCCAGCGAGCGCTGGGCCTGGAGCTGGTCGGTCACCTCGTTGACGGCGCGGATCAGCGTCTGGTTGTAGTGGGCGACGGCCTCGTCGTACTGCGCCTCCTGCAGCGCCAGGCCCGCGCGGCGCCGGCCGCCGTCCAGCAGTGGCAGGGTCAGGCCCAGGGACGCGCTGTAGGTGCCGGCACCCGAGCGCAGCAGATCGCCCCCGCGGCTGGCGGCGAGCCCGGCCAGGGCGCCGAGGTTCAGCTGCGGCTGGAAGGCGGTGCGGGCCACGTGGATGCGCTCACCGGCGGCCTCCACGCGCCAGCGCGCGGCCAGGACATCGGTGCGGCGGTCCAGCAGACCCGACGGCAGCGACGGCACCTCGGCCCGTGGCGAGGGCGCTGCGGACCACGGCGACGGGGCGCTGCCCGGCCAGGCCGGACGCGTCAGGCGCTCGCCCCGGCCCGGGCCCTGCCCCGCCAGCGTCGACAGCGCGTGCTGCGCCGCCACCACCCGCCGACGCGCCTGCAGTTGCTGCTGGGCGGCGCTGGCGAGGTCGCTGTCCGTCTGGCGCAGCTGGGCCTGCGTCGCCAGGCCGCTGTCCAGGCGCTGCAGGGTCAGCCGGCGGACGTCGGTCACGCGATCGAACTCGGCCTGGGCGATGTCGCCCTGCACATGCGCATACGCCAGCTGCAGATAGGCCTGGACCAGCGCCACGGACAGCTGGATGCGGGCTTCCTGGGCAGACAGCTCGGCCGCGCGCACGTCCCCCAGCGCGGCCTGCCATTCGGCGTTCTGGCCGCCCCACAGATCGGGCGTCCAGTCGACGCCCACCGTGCCGCGCCATTGCCGGGTGAGCTGCCCGCCGCCCTGGCTGGCCGGCACGGCAAGGGAGGCCGGATGCTCCGCCGTCCAACCCGCGCTGGCCGAGACGCTGGGCGACTGACGGGCGTCCGCCAGGCCGGCGAGCGCCTGCGCCTGCCGCAGGCGGGCCTGGGCGGCGAGCGGGTCCTGCGCGCCGGCCAGCGCCTCGTCCATCAGCGTGTTCAGCTGGGCGTCCCCGAGGGCCCGCCACCAGTCCGGCGCGGGGACGAGGGATGCTTCCGTGGCTGCTTCCGTGGACGCTTCAATCGACGTTTTCTCGGTGGACTTCTGCTCGGCAGGTGCCAGGGTGGCGGCGGTCAGCAGCGCGGCGCGCTCGGTCGCCGGCCCCGGGGTGGCGCAGGCCGCAAGAAGGGCCAGCGGGGCAAGCAGCAGCCGTGCCGCGGCCGGTGCCCGGCGCCCCGACTGATCGCGTTCGCGGCCCTGGGGCGATGTGGCGGTGTCCGCCGTGGTGTCTTGTGGCCAGCGCATGGTCTTGCCTCTCCCTGAGTTCTCGTTGGTCTGAATTCTTGGCCGCCACGTCAAAAGCGTGATAGCGTTGTTCAGGCTAAAAATAATGAAATCCAGTCATGACCTCACCCGCCTCACCGGCCCCCTCACCGCCCCTGGCCGCCGAAGGCCTCGACCCCAGCGAGCGCGCAGACGGCCCGGCGCTGATCGCCATCTGGGGCGAGGACGACGCGCAGGCGGACTACCGCCTCGGCACGCGTGAGATCGACTGGCACAGCCATCTGCGCGGGCAGGTCTTCTGCGTGGAGAACGGCCTGGTCCATGTGCGCACGCCCCAGGGCTCCTGGCTGCTGCCACCGCACCGGGCGGGCTGGATTCCCCCGGGCGTCGCCCACAAGGTCAGCATCAGCGGCGCGATGAGCGGCTGGAGCGTCGTGATCGCGCCCGCGGCCTGCCAGGCCCTGCCCACGAGCCCCTGCGTCATCGGCATCAGCGAGCTGATGCGGGCGCTGGTGCGGCGTGCCGTCTCCTGGACGCAGCAGGCGCAGCTCGATGCGAGCCAGGAGCGGATGCTGGCGGTGCTGCTGGACGAAATGCGCCAGGCGCCGCACGAGCCCCTGCACCTGCCGATGCCCGAGGACCGCCGCCTGCTGCGCATCGCCAATGCCATCCTCGAGCAGCCGGAGGACAAGCGCACCATGGAGGACTGGGCCCAGTGGGCGGGCCTCTCCCCCAGCACCCTCGGCCGCCTGTTCACGGCCGAGACGCAGGTCACCTTCGCCCAGTGGCGGCAGCAGGCCCGCCTCACCCATGCCCTGGAGCGACTGGCCCGGGGCGACAGCGTCGCCAACGTGGCCGACGCGCTGGGCTATGCCACCCCGAGCAACTTCATCGCGATGTTCCGTCGCTGCTTCGGCGACTCGCCGGCGCGCTACTTCGCGCAGCGGGAGCCGGTGCGCTGAGGTCGGCGCGCGTGCAGCCCGGGAGCGGCGATCGGATCAGGCCGCCGCGCCCGGGTCCCGTCGCGCCACCAGGGTGAGGATCTCGTAGCGCAGCACCGCCTCGCCCCGCTGGTTGGTGACCAGCACGTCCCAGACGACCACCCCCTGCCCGCGCCGCGCGCCGGGGCGGGTCCGGTCCTGCTTGCGCTTGCAGGTGAGGCGTGCCTGGATCGTGTCGCCGATGCCCACGGGCTGGATGAAGCGCAGGTGCTCCAGCCCGTAGTTCGCCAGGACGGGCCCCGGCCCCGGCCACACGAACAGGCCGGCCGCCGCCGAGAGCACCAGGTAGCCATGGGCGATGCGCCGGCCGAAGGGCGAGGCGGCGGCGGCCTCGGCGTCGAAGTGCATGTAGAAATAGTCGCCCGACACGCCCCCGAAGGCCGCGATGTCGGCCTCGGTCACGGTGCGCCGGTGCGTCAGCAAGGAGTCGCCAACGCGCAGCTCCTCGAAGTGGCTGCGGAAGGGATGCACCGCGACGTCGCGCGGCTCGGCGCCGGGCAGGTAGGTGTCCAGCACGCGGCCGACCTCTCTCGGGCCGCCCACCAGGAGGCAGGTGGGCAGCAGCGCCTGCAGCGATGCCGGCGCCTCGGTGGCGTCGAGCGAGGCCAGCAGCGCCCAGGCCCCGCGCAGTGTGCGCGCGTGGTCCTCGGGCTCGACCGGCCTCTCGGGCAAGGCATGGATGACACGGCAGTGCCGCGCGAGGCGGCCGCACCAGGCCTGGCGGCTGCCGTCGTCCTGCGTGGCCAGGATCGCCAGCGCGTCTCCGGGCCCCTCGTGGACCGCGGCCAGCAGGGCGGACAGCGCCTCGGGGGTGTCGTAGGGCCATAGCAGGAGGGGCGCACCGAGCGGCGCCTGGGCCAGCGCGCCGAGTGGATCGCCCACTGCGGTCCCCGCGAGCACCTGCGACGCCTCGAGGGCGGCCGGCAGGGACGGCGTGCCCGCCTGCAGCGTGGCGCCGGTGTCGATCGCCTGCTGCGTCCACGCCTGGGCCAACAGCCGCTGCTGCCGCGCCGAGGCGCTCTGCCAGTGCGTGACGGGATGGCTGCCCTGCCACTCCTGCCAGCGCGCCGACAGGGCCTGGGCAAAGGCCGGGAGCACGGCACGGGGCAGGCACACGCCGCGCACGGCCCGCTCATGCAGCCCCTGCAGGGCCAGGGCACCGAGGGCGACCTGATCCGCCAGATGATCGAACAGGGCCGAGCCGGGCTCGACGTCCTCGCCCAGCACCGCGAGGCCCGCGGCGACCGGGGCGCGCATCTGGGCCGCCAGCCCCTGCAGCGGTGACTGCAGCGGCGCCTGCGGATGGGGCTCGCCGGCCGGCCTCGCGCGCCAGACCTGCACGTGGTCCGCGCCCTCCAGCAGCGGCAGCACTTCTGACGCCGCCCAGCCCCCGTCGCTCACCTGCCAGCGCAGCATTGCGCCCAGGTGCGGCAGGCCGCTGCGCATCAGCGGCAGCAGGGCCTCCAGCACGGGATGGCTCTCGGGACTGAGCGCCAGGCAGGCGCGGCCGGTGAGCCAGGCGCGGGCAAAGCCGAGCAGCAGATGGGCCGCCGGCCGGTGCAGCCCGAGCACCAGCACCTCCACGCCCTCGCCGCGGCTCTGCACGGGCGCCACCCAGACCGTCTCATCGCCTGGCAGCGCCTGCGGCGGCCGTGGCGTCACTAGCGCGGCCTCGCCCCAGTCCTGGGATGGCGCCTGGGCGAGCGCCCGCACGGCCTGCAGCCCGGCGTCGATGTCCAGGCGCTGGTCCCAGGGCGCATAGCCGGCGAGCCAACCGGCCTGCATCAGCACCTCGCGCTGGGCCTGCAGGTGGTCGCAGAGCGCGATCAGCTGCCGTGCGCGCAGGGCAAAGGAATCCTCGCTGCGACGGGCCGCCGCGGCACGCAGTTGGGCGAGGCATTGCCGCACGAGGGGTGGGGACGAGGCACCCTCGCCCGGTTCCACGCCCTCGGCCGGCACGCGCGGCGTGTGCGGTGCGACCTGCGGGGGCGCGATCCGGCGTGGCGTGGTGGGGAGGGAGTCGAGGACGATATCGGTGTTGGCGTCGGCGTCAGAGTCGGCGTGAACAGTCATGGGGCGGGTTCCTTCGTGGAGAACGGGCCGGTGCCTCGGCCCGCGCCCGCCGCGTCGTGCGGGCATGCGGGCGTGCGGAAGCCACCGACGCGGCTCGGCGCGTCGGGTGAGGCGGGATGGCGGTGTGGGGTGGGCGGCGCGAGGGCGCTGCGATCAGCGGCGGCGTCGCGGGCCGGTCAGCAGGCGGCCTCGGCGGCCGGCTGTCGACTTCGGCTGCGTCGCGCCCGCACGGCGTGGGCCAGCAGGCGCAGGAGCTCGGCGCTCTCGTCCCAGCCGATGCAGGCATCGGTGATGCTCAGCTCAGGCGATGGCGGGACACCGGGCTTCAGCTCCTGGCGGCCCGCGGCGAGATGGCTCTCGATCATGACGCCGGCGATGGCCGCATTGCCGGCGCTGATCTGGGCGGCCAGGTCCGCGCAGACGAAGGACTGGCGCCGGTGATCCTTCTGGCTGTTGCCGTGGCTTGCATCGACCACGAGGACCTCGGGAAGACCGGCGGCGCGCAGCTGAGCGGTGGCCGCGGCCAGGCTGTCGGCATCGTAGTTGGGCCGGGTGCCGCCACGCATCACGAGATGGGCGTCGGGGTTGCCGGCGCTGTTGTAGACCCCGAGCTGCCCATGCGGCTGCAACGCCAGGAAGCTGTGGGGATGGCGGGCCGACTGGATGGCGTCGACGGCCACCTGCACCTGGCCCTCGACGCCGTTCTTGAAGCCGACCGGCATGCCCAGCCCGGAGGCCAGCTGGCGGTGCACCGGCGACGCCGAGGTGCGGGCGCCGATGGCCACCCAGCTCAGCAGATCATCGAGATAGCTCATCGACGCCGGCGCCACCACCTCGTGTGCCACGGGCATGCCCATGGCATTCAGCTCCTCGAGCAGGCTGCGACCGATCTCCAGGCCCTGGGCGATGAGGCCGCTGCCGTCGAGGAAGGGATCGTTGAGCAGGCCGGTCCAGCCGAGGGTGGTCCGCGGCTTTTCCAGGTAGGCGCGCATGACGATCTCGAGCTCCTGCCCCCACTGCTCGCGCAGGTGCAGCAGGCGGCGGGCATAGTGCCGCGCAGCCATGCAGTCATGGATGGAGCACGGGCCGATCAGCACCAGCAGGCGGTCGCTGCGGCCCTGGAGGATGGCGCGGACGCCCTTGCGCGCCTGCTGCACGGTGGCCGCGGCCGTCGCGCCGCAGGGAATCAGCCGCTTGAGTTGGGCCGGTGTCAGCAGCTCGCTCACGAAGCCCGGCGCACGCGGCGCCACATCGACAGTCATCTCGTTCTCCTTGCGTGCCATCCCCCCTGGGTCGGCGAGTGGATGCGATTGAGCCTCAGTTGCAGGAGGCAAGGAACTGGCAAAGGATGCAGGCGCGCGGCGGGCCGGCGCGGGGGGCTCGTCACACGCGCATCACGGGAATGTCGTCGCCCGGGGCGGGCCACCGAGGCCGTGCCCCGGGCAATCCCCTGGCGCCGCGGCGCAACGTTTTGGCGGGATTGGGGCCCGCGGGCCGAATGCGTACAAGGCGGCGGGGTGGCATGTCGCCAAGATCGCACCGCGGCCGCCAAGTGCCGTGCCGGCCTCATCTGCCAGAGGGCCGGACCCATGAATCCCCTCCGCGAGACAACGCCATGAACACACCCTGCCTGCCTCCCTGCTCCCCCCGACCGCCCTCGCGCCTGCGCGCGGCGCTGCTCCTGGCCCTGCCGCTGGCGCTCGCCACGACGGCGCAGGCCGAGGACCTGCTGCTGCGGCTGCGGCACAACCCGCTGGATCCCGCCGCCGGCCTGCAACTGAGCCACGCGGAGAAGGGCCGCTTCGCCAGCCAGGCGGAGCCCGGGGAGGCGCGCGAGGGGGATCTCGTCCTCATCGCGCGGGACGCACGCGGCCAGGAGCTCTTCCGCCGCACGGCCCGCCATCCGGGCCGGCAATGGGCGGAAGTGTTTGACCCGCGCACCGGCCAGATCCAGCTGGCCCGCGCCGTGCAGCGGGACGGCAGCGTCGAGTTGCGCCTGCCCTGGTCCGCCGAGGTGCAGAGCGTCGACATCGTCGAGCACAGCGCCACGCTGGCCGCCCGCAACGCTCTGGCCGGCGCGACACCGCTGCGGCGCCTCGCCCGCGGCGAGCTCGAGAACCTCGCGGCGCAGTCCGCCTTGCCCCTCTCGCAGCGCAGCCTCGCCGCACCGCTGGCCACGCCCACCGGCAGCACCGTGCTGTGGAACAGCGGGGCGAGCGCGCAGCGCATGGACATCGTGCTGATCGGCGACGGCTATGCCAGCGCCGATCAGAGCAAGTGGATCGCCGACGCCAAGAAGATCAACGACGGCATCCTGGCCGACCCGCTGTTCGCGGCCTACCGGAACTCGATCAACATCCGCCGCGTCGACATCGTCAGCCCGCAGTCCGGCGTCAGCGAAGGCGGCGTGACGCGCAATACCGCGCTCGGCACGGTGATCGGCTGCTACGGCATCGACCGGCTCGTCTGTGCCGACGAGACCAAGGTGTTCACCGCCGTCGGCTCGGTGACGGCCGCCGACGCGCGCGACGTCATCATCGTCGTCGCCAACAGCACGACCTACGGCGGCGCGGGCGGCAACATCGGCACCATGACCATGCACCCGCAGTCCATCGAGATCGCGCTGCACGAGATCGGTCACACCGCCTTCAAGCTCGCCGACGAATACGACTACGGCACCTGCGACGCCAGCAGCGAGCCGAGCGAGGCCAACGCCACGCGGGCCAGCACCCGCAGCACCGCCAAGTGGGCCTCGAAGATCAGCGCGAGCACCCCGGTGCCGACGCCGGCCGGCAGCTATGCCAACGGCACGGTGGGCCTCTTCGTGGGCGCCAAGTACTGCACCAGCGGGCTGTACCGGCCGACGGAAAACTCCCGCATGCGCGCGCTCGGCCAGCCCTGGCACGCCGTCAACGAGGCCCGCGCGGCGCAGGTGTTCACCAGCTACACGGGCGGCTCCGGCGGTGGCGGGGGCGGCGGCGTGACCGTCAACGGCAGCCTCAGCGGCGCGGGGACCAGCGCGACCTACCCCAGCGGCGGCAGCGGCTACCACCAGAGCACGGCGGGCGGCACGTTCTCGCTGCAGCTGACGGGCCCGTCCGGCACCGACTTCGACCTCTACCTCTACAAGTGGAACGGCAGCGCCTGGGCCATCGTCGCGAAGAGCGAGGGCAGCGCCTCGAACGAGACCATCACCTACAGCGGCACGGCGGGCTACTACTACGCGCAGGTCAAGTCCTACGCGGGCAGCGGCGCGTTCACGCTCACTTACACCTTCCCGAATTGATGCCATCGCCGGGCCGTTCTCAGGGATAACCGCATGGGGACATGCCCTGAGACGGTCCCCTCCCGCGCCCCGCGCGGGAGATCGCTGCGTCAACATCAGGCACGGAGAGAGTGCAAGGAAGGAGCCCAACATGCAGGAAAGCATGCGTGCCTCGTGCCAGCCGCCGCTGAGGGTCGAGACGGGTCCACCCGCCCTGGGACGCCCCTGGTGCGAAGGACCGGGGCTGAGCCGGGAGGATGAATCGCGCGCCGACGCCGTCACGGAGCAGGCCCTGCTCTTCGGCGCGGCCCAGACGGCCATGCTGTTCGAGGGCCTGGCCGGATTTCTGTTCGTGGTGAAGGACCGCGCCGGCCGTTATGTTTCGTTCAACGCATCGCTGCTGCAGCGCCTCGGCCTGCCGCAGGACGCGGCGCTGCGGGGTCGGACGGTCACGGAGCTGTGGCCCGAGGCGCTGTCCTGCCGCTACCGCGCGCAGGACGAGTGGGTGCTGAGCCGGCGCAGCCCCCTGCTCTACCAGCTCGACCCCATCCTGCTGCCTGGCGGCGGGGCGGGCTGGTGTGTCACGCACAAGTACCCGCTGTGCTCGGCTGGCGGTCAGCTGCACGGCATTCTGTGCCTGTCCAAGGACGTGCCGGGGCTGCGGCGGGACGCGGGCGATGCGACGCTCGTCGAGGCCGTCGACGCCATGACCAAGACCTGCGAGCGCCGCCACAGCGTCGCGCAGCTGGCCGGCATGGCGGGCCTGAGCCAGGCGCGTTTCTCGGCGCTGGTGCGGCGGGTGTTCGGCATGAGCCCGCAGGAGTTCATCGTGCGTCACCGGGTCCGCGCGGCCTGCGCGCTGCTGCGGCAGGAGGGGGAGTCGCTGATGGATGTCGCGCTGGGCTGCGGCTTCTACGACCAGGCGCAGTTCAGCCGCCAGTTCCGCCGCGTGGTGGGCATGGCGCCGTCGGCCTATCGCCGGCAATGGGCGACGCAGCCGACGGGCATGATGCCCTGGCCGTGGGAGCCCTGGGTGCACTGAGGTGTGCGGGGATCGGGCGCGAGACGCCGGCATCCCCCCACCTCACCCCGGGCCGTCAGGCGCGGCGCAGCGCGCTGGTCAGGCCGGAACTCATCCAGAGCTCCTCGCGGCCCTGGCCTTCGCCGGGTCCGGCCAGCATCAGCTCCACGCCCTGCAGGCCACGCGCCCAACGACGGGCCTGAGCGGCGCCGCCGACCATCATCGCGGGCCCCCAGGCGTTGACGTCCGCCACACGTTCGGCCAGCAGCGCCAGCCCGTGCAGCCCTTGTGTGGGCTGGCCGGTGCGCGGGTCCAGGATGTGGTGGCAATGGCGTCCGGCGGCGTCGAAGCCGCGCTCGTAGTCACCGGAGGCCGCCAGGACCGCACCGCGGGCCGGCATGTCGAGCACGCCCAGCCAGCGCTGCGGCTGGCGCGGGTCCCGCAGGGCCACACGCCAGGCGCGATCGGGGGCGGCACGCCCCAGCGTCAGGACGTCCCCCCCGCCGTTGATCAGCGCATGCTCGACGCCATGGGCCCGCAGCACCTGCAGGCCGGCCTCGAGGATGGGCAGCTTGGCCGCGCCGCCCAGATCCAGCTGCACACCGGCGCGGTCCAGCATCGCCCGGCGCCCGGAGGCGTCGAGCTGCAGGTGCTGCCAGCCGCGCAGACGGCGCTGCTCGCGAATCTCGGCCTCGCCCGCCTCGCGCTGCTGCCCGGGCCGGAAGTCCCAGCCCCGGTAGCTGCCGACGGTGGGGTCGTAGAGGCCCTGGGTGTCGCTCGCGCGCTGGCGTGCCGCGGCCAGCACGGCACCCAGCTCGGGCGAGACGGTCAAGACCTGACCCCGCCCCGCCTCGGCCGCCAGCTGTGACAGCGGATTCCCCGCCTCGAAGCGGCTCATCTGGGCCGCCAGAGCGGCCATGCGCTGCCAGGCCGCGTCCATGGCCTCGCGGGCCAGGGCGGGCGGCACCGCGGCGACGTGCAGGTCGACCTGGGTGCCCATCAGCTCGCGGCGCTCAGACGTCGAGGACGCCGAGAGCGCCGATGACGCAGACTTCGTCGGGCCTGCAGGCAGCATCGCCGCCTGAAGGCTGACGGCGGGCAGTGCCGCCGCCAGGCCGCCCAGTGCCGCGAGGCAATGACGCCTTTGCATGGTGTGTCCCTTCCTTGCCGGCGGTGCTCAGCGCGACTGGTCGGCCATGAAGTCGACCGCCGCCTTCACTTCGTCATCGGTGAGGGAGGCACCGCCGCCGCGTGCGGGCATCATGCCCTTGGCGCCGGTGAAGCCCTCGATGGCGTGCTTGTAGAGCACGTCCTTGCCCTGGGCGATGCGGGGGCCCCAGTCGGCCTTGTCGCCCGGCTTCGGGGCACCGGCCACGCCGGCGGCATGGCACATCGAGCAGGTCTTGCCGAAGATCGACTTGCCGACGGTGTTCTCAGGCGCCGCCGGGGCGGCGGCGGTCACGGGGGCCGGGGTGCTGGCGGCCGGAGCGCCCGCGCTGGCGGGAGCGTCCTGCTTGCCGCAGGCCGCCAGGGCCGCGACGGACAGAGCGATGAGGGTGTTGACGGCCAGGCGGCCACGCAGAATCGAAGTCATGAAGAGGCTCCATAGATGGCGCCGCCCGCATGGCAGGCGCCTATGAGGGCGGATTTTGTGCAGCCGGGGCGTGTACCGCAAGCTTCTCCGACGGCTTAAAGGTGTATTTCTCGTAAAAGTTCAAAACCTTGATTTGGTTCAAGGTGACAAACGCGGGCATTCCCGAGGATGCGAGCGCATCAGGCAGTGACCCTGCACCCCGCAAGCGGCGCTGACTCCTGCGAGCGTTTCAATCACCCGAGGTCAAACCATGAAGGACGAGAACACCGTGACGAGCCAAGAACCCAGCGGACTGGGACGCCGTCGATTCATGAACTCCGCAGCCCTGGCGGGCCTGACGCTCGGCGTCGCCGCCTGCGCCGAGAAGAAGAGCGACGGCACCCCCGCCGCCGCGGGCAGCGCTCCTGTCGCGGCCGGTCATGCCGGCGGCAATCCTTCGCACCTCAAGCCGGGCGAGCTGGACAGCTACTACGGCCTCTGGAGCGGTGGCCACACGGGTGACGTCCGCGTGCTGGGCCTGCCGTCCGGCCGCGAAATCCTGCGCATCCCCTGCTTCAACCCCGACGCCCTGGTGGGCTGGGGCATCACCAACGAATCCAAGAAGGTGATGGGCACCAAGGCCGACGGCAGCCTGCGCTACACGGTGGCCGACACCCACCACGTCCATGCCTCGTACAAGGACGGCAACTACGACGGCCGCTACGCCTGGGTCAACGACAAGATCAACAGCCGCGTCGCCCGCATCCGCCTGGACTACTTCGTCTGCGACAAGATCACCGAGCTGCCCAATGTGCAGGGCTTCCACGGCATCTTCCCGGACAAGGCCGACCCGATCGATCCGAAGATCAACTACACCACCCGCGTCTTCTGCGGTGGCGAGTTCGCCATCCCCCTGCCCAACACCGGCACCGAGGACGCCAGCAAGTACCGCTCGCTCTTCAGCTGCGTGGACGCCGAGACGATGGAAGTCCGCTGGCAAGTGCTGATCGACGGCAACTGCGACCTGGTGGCCACGTCCTATGACGGCAAGCTGGCAGCCACGAACCAGTACAACACCGAGATGGGCGCGAAGTACGAGGACATGATGTCCGCCGAGCGCGACGCCTGCCTCTTCTTCAACGTGGGCCGCATCGAGGCCGCCGTCAAGGCCGGCAAGTTCAAGACCTATGGCGACTCCAAGGTGCCCGTCGTGGACGGCACCCGCGAGTCCAACAAGGATCCCAAGACCGCGCTGACCGCCTACGTGAGCGTGCCCAAGAACCCGCACGGCGTGAACGCCAGCCCGGACGCCAAGTACTTCATCTGCGCCGGCAAGCTCTCGCCCACGGCCACCGTGATCGAGCTGGCCAAGGTGCTGGACTACTTCGACGGCAAGCTGGAAGCGCCGGACAAGGCCATCGTGGCCGAAGTCGAGCTGGGCCTGGGCCCCTTGCACACCGCCTTCGACGGCCGCGGCAACGCCTACACCACCCTCTTCCTGGACAGCCAGGTCGTGAAGTGGAACGTGGACGCCGCCATCAAATTCCACGGCGGGGACAAGAGCGCCAAGTACGTGGTCGACCGCCTGGACGTGCAATACCAGCCGGGCCACCTGAACGCCAGCCAGTCCGAGACCCGCGCCGCCGACGGCAAGTACCTCGCGGTGGGCTGCAAGTTCTCCAAGGACCGCTTCCTGCCCGTGGGTCCGCTGCACCCCGAGAACGAGCAGATGGTCGACATCTCGGGCGACAAGATGGTCCTGATGGCCGACCACCCCGTGCGTGGCGAGCCGCATGACTTCATCATCTTCAAGCGCGATCTGGTCAAGCCCAAGCAGGTCTACAACCTCGAGGACTTCCCGCTGGCGGTGAAGGACCCGAAGGAATCGGGCGTCGAGCGCAATGGCAAGAAGGTCACGGTGCGCCTGACCTCGCAGGCGCCGGCCTTCAGCATGCGCGAGTTCAAGCTGAAGAAGGGTGACGAGGTCACGCTGATCCTGACCAACCTGGACAAGGTGGAGGATCTGACGCACGGCTTCGCGATCCCGAAGTACAACGTGAACTTCATCGTGAACCCGCTGGAGACCGCGTCGGTGACCTTCGTGGCGGACAAGCCTGGCGTGTTCTGGTGCTACTGCACGCACTTCTGCCATGCCCTCCACCTCGAAATGCGTACGCGCATGATTGTGGAATAACGACCACCCCTACCGGCTTCGCCGGCCCCTCAAGGGGCGAACCCGTAGGACCGGCAGAGCCGGATCCTCGGGTTCCGTTGAGGGCGCCACGGCTGCGCCGGGCGCACTTCAGCGCTCGGGCTCGGTTGGGTCGGACGATTTGAATGGGAGTGCCTGTGGGGTGACTCGAGACCATCCTGTGGGTAGGAAAGAGAAGATGTCGGTAGTTCTTCGTTTCATCGCGGCCTTGTGGGCCGCGCTTTTTCTTGGCGGATTCGCGGGTCTGACGCTTGCGGCAGATCAAGCGTCTGCGGCCAAGGCACAGGAGCGCGGCACGCATCAGGCCTATGAGGCCCACCTGCCGGACGACCTGGCGACGGCGCCGGAGCTGTGCGCGAAGCTGGACTGCGTGGCGGTGTTCCCGGGTGCCGTGAGCTTCTCGCCGCGCAAGGGGCAGCCGCCCTATGTCGAGGCCTATGGCCCGGCCAAGGAGGGCGAGGCGCATGGCCCGCTGCTGGGCTATGTGATGCTGTCCACCGACATCACGGACACCCCCGCCTACTCGGGCAAGCCCGTGGTCACGCTGATCGGCATGGACCGCGAGGGCCGCTATGTGGGCGTCAAGGTGCTGAAGCACTCCGAGCCCATCCTGCTGCTGGGCATTCCCGAAGCCGCCCTGGTCAACTTCAACCACCAGTACGTGGGCAAGTCGGTGCGGGACAAGATCGAGGTCGGCCCCTCGCGCCCCGAGGAGCAGGTGCTGGGCGTGGACGCCATCTCGGGCGCCACCGTGACCGTGATCGCGCAGAACCAGGTGATGCAGCTCTCGAGCAGCGCCGTGGCGCGCCAGGTGGGGCTGATCGCGCCCGTGCACCGCGAGCCGCTGAAGGCCATCGAGACGGGCACGACCTACAGCTGGGCGCAGCTGGTCAAGCTGGGCGCCGTGCAGCGCCTGCAGGTGCGCCCCGAGCAGGTCGGCCTGGACCGCGGCGCCGAACCCTTCATCGAGCTGTGGTTCGGTGACCTGAACCACCCCGACCTCGGCCGCAGCCTGCTGGGCCGGACGGGCTACGAGAACCTGCGCAGCCGCCTGAAGGCGCATGAGCAGGCCTTCTTCATCATCCGCAGCGCCGGCGCCGAGTCCTTCAAAGGGTCGGGCTTCGTGCGCGGCGGCATCTACGACCGCGTGCAGGTGCGCCAGGGCGCCGAGTCCTTCACCTTCCGCGATCTGGACTACCTCAACCTCTACGGCCTAGAGGCCGCGGGGGCGCCGAGCTACACCGAATCGGCCATCTTCATCATCCGCGCCCCGAGCTTCTCGGCCGCCTACCCCTGGAAGCTGGCCTTCCTGGGCAACCGCGTGGACCGCGCCACGGGCCAGCGCAGCTTCGCCAACTTCGAGGCCAAGTACTGGCTGCCCGCCGAGCTGATGCAGGGCGGCCGCCCCGAGGTCGAGGAGGACGACGCCCCCTGGCGCCGCGTCTGGAAGGCCCGCGCCCCCGGCATCGCCGCCTTCGTCGTGCTGCTGCTCGGCGTGACGGTGGTCTACGCCCTGCGCGAGCGCCTCACCCGACGCGCCACGCACCGCAACAAGTGGCCGGTCAATATCTTCAAGTACAGCGCCTGGGCCCTGTCCATCGCCTTCGTGGGCTTCGGCGTGATGGCCCAGCCCTCCATCACCCAGGTGCTGACCTGGTTCCACTCGCTGCTGTTCCAGTGGACGTGGTCGCTGTTCCTGTCCGACCCCTTCATCTTCGTCTTCTGGATCTTCATCATCCTGACCGTCTTCCTGTTCGGCCGCGGGCTCTTCTGCGGCTGGATGTGCCCCTTCGGCTCGCTGTCGGAGGCGCTGTACAAGATCGGCGGCAAGCTGGGCCTCAAGCGCTGGCAGCGCCGGGTGCCGCAGCCCCTGCATGACAAGCTCAAGTGGCTCAAGTACGGCATCTTCTTCGGCCTGCTGGCCGTCTCGCTGGTGTCGATGAGCACGGCGGAGATGCTGGCCGAGGTCGAGCCCTTCAAGACGACCTTCCTCGTCGGCATCCTGAACCGCGCCTGGCCCTACGGCCTCTTCGTGTGCACGCTGCTGGGCGCCTCGCTCTTCGTCGAGCGGCCCTATTGCAAGTACATCTGCCCGCTGGGCGCCGCCCTGGCCATGCCCAGCACCTTCCGCTGGTTCGGCCTGCGCCGCAAGATGGACTGCAACAGCTGCAAGGCCTGCGCCGTGGGCTGCGGCGCCCAGGCCATTGACGCCGCCGGCCGCATCGACCACCGGGAGTGCCTGCACTGCCTGGACTGCATGGTGCTCTACACCGACACTGCCGGCTGCCCGCCCCTGGCCAAGGAGCGCAAGCGCCGCGAGCGCGACGGTCTGCTGATCACGCCCATCGGCCGTGACGGCTACTTCATCCCCATCACGCCCGTGGCACCGGCATTGCCGGCCAAGGTGGCCCAGGGACCGGACCCGCGCATGCCCACCGAGCCGCAGCAGCCGCCCCACAAGGCCGATGCCACCGGCCTGCGCTGGGTGCTGCTCGAACTGCGCGACCACCTCTGGCCCTGGAGCCCGCAGAGCCTGCGCGGCTCGCGCGCCCTGCTGCTGGCCGGCGTCGCCTTCGCCCTGGCCGCTAGCGTGGCCTGGGTGCTGGCGGCCACCGGGCGCCTGTCGGGCCCGGCGCTGATCCTGTGGTGGTTCGGCTGGAGCGTCTACGAGGTGCTGATCCGCCTGCAGGGCCGCCGCTACGTCAAGGACGGCCCGTGGTGGCAGGCGAACTACCGCCGCGCCAGCGTGATGGACATGCTCAGCTACGTCGGCTTCAAGAACCTGCTGCTCGGCGCCAGCTGCTTCCTGGTCCTGAAGGCGATGGGAGTGCTGTTGACATGAAGCCTCCCACAGCACGGCGGATCGCGGCGCTGCTGGGCCTGCTGCCCGGTCTGCTGCTGGCTGGCACCGCCTGGTCCGCCACCTGGCGCGTCAAGCCCGGCGAGGCGATCCAGCCGGTGCTGGACCGCGCGGCCGCGGGCGACGTGGTGGAGATCGAGCGCGCCTTCCACGACGAGTCCCTGCGCATCAACAAGCCGCTGACCCTGCGCGGCGTGAACCGCCCCACGATCAGCGGCGGCCGGCGCGGCGACACGATCCGCGTGACGGCGCCCGATGTGCGCATCGAAGGGCTGATCGTGCGGGACAGCGGCCACAGCCTCAAGGACCAGCACGCGGGCATCTACCTGCAGCCGGGCTCGCACCGCGCCGTGGTGAAGGACTGCGAGCTCGTCTACAACCTCTTCGGCCTGTGGATCGAGAAGGCGGACGAGGTGCGCGTGGAGCGCAACAACATCACCGGCCTGCGCGACCTCAACACCTCGCAGCGCGGCAACGGCGTGCAGCTCTACAACACGCAGGGCGCGCGCATCCTCGACAACCGCATCAGCTTCGTGCGGGACGCGCTGTACGTGGACGTCTCCCACCACGCCGAGTTCCGGGGCAACGAGCTGCACCACAGCCGCTACGGCACGCACTACATGAACTCCTACTACAACCTGTGGGAGGGCAATGACAGCCATCACAACCGCGGCGGCCTGGCGCTGATGGAAGTGCGGGACCAGACCGTGCGCAACAACCGCACCTGGGCCAACACCGACCACGGCATCATGCTGCGCACGCTGCAGGACTCGGTCATCGAGGGCAATGTGGTGGCCGGCAACGGGCGGGGCTTCTTCATCTACGACGTCGAGTACGCCACCGTGCGCGGCAACCTCGTGCTCAACAACGCCGTGGGCGTGCACCTGAGCGCGGGCTCCACCCGCAACACCGTGCAGGGCAACGACTTCATCGGCAACCGCGAGCAGGTGCGTTATGTGGGCAGCCGCGACGAGGCCTGGGGCGACAAGCCCGGCCAGCCCGCCGGCCAGGGCAACCACTGGAGCAACTACCAGGGCTGGGACCGCGACGGCGACGGCGTGGGCGACCTGCCCTACGAGGCCAACGACGTCGTCGACCGGCTGCAGTACCAGCATCCCGCGATGGCGCTGCTCAGCGGCAGCCCCGCCGTGCAGGCCCTGCGCGTGCTCGGCCAGCAATTCCCCGTGCTGCGGGTGCCCAGCGTCGTCGACGCCGCACCGCGCATGAACCCTCACCACCGCGACTGGAGCCAATGGCGTGACAAGCTCGCACAATGACGGCGGGGCCGTGCTGCAACTGCGCGGCCTCTGCAAGCACTACGGCGCCGGCCCCACCCTGCTGAAGGCGCTGGACGGCGTGGACCTGGATGTGGCGCCCGGGCAGCTCTTCGGCCTCATCGGCCACAACGGCGCCGGCAAGAGCACGCTCTTCAAGCTGCTGCTGGGCCTCATCCGTCCGACGTCCGGCAGCCTGCGCGTGCTGGGCGAGGCCGTGGACGGCCCCCATTTCCGCGCCCTGCGCCGGCATCTGGGCTATCTGCCCGAGAACCTCGTGCTCTACGACAACCTCAGCGGCCTGGAGACCCTGCAGTTCTTCGCCCGCCTCAAGGACGCGCCGCTGGCGCAGTGCGACGCGCTGCTCGAGCAGGTGGGCCTGGCCGCGGCCAGCCGCCGTGCCGTGCGGGAGTACTCCAAGGGCATGCGCCAGCGCCTGGGCTTCGCGCAGGCCCTGCTCGGCGAACCGCGCCTGCTGCTGCTGGACGAGCCGACCACCGGCCTCGACCCCTCGGCCATCCGCGATTTCTATCGCCAGCTCGACACCCTGCGCGCCAGCGGCGTGACCCTCGTGATCAGCTCGCACATCCTCGCGGAGCTGCAGGGCCGTGTCGATGCGCTGGCCATGCTCAGCGGCGGGCGGCTGAAGGCGCAGGGCACCGTGCAGGCGCTGCGCGAGCGTTCGGCCATGCCGCTGCGCGTGCTGCTGACGGGCACGCCGGCCCAGCTGGACGCCCTGCCCTCGCAGCTGTCCGGCCTCCTGGACCGGCTGGCGCTGCAGCGCGAGGACGCGCAGCACGCCTGCCTGCGCTGCCCGCGGGACCTGAAGATGCCCGTGCTGCAGCGCCTCGCGGCGCTGGACCTGGCGGACCTGAGCCTGCAGGAGCCCAGCCTGGAAGACGTCTACTTCGAACTGCGGGAGGCCGCATGAACGCAGCCCTGCAATGGCGCTGCCTGGCCACGCTGGCCGGCAAGGAATTCCGCGACCGCCTGCGCAACCGCTGGGTGCTGGCCGTGGCGCTGGTCTTCACGGCCTTCTCCCTCGCCATCACCTACTTCGGCAGCGCCGCCCAAGGGGTGGTCGGGCCCCGTTCCATCGAGCTGACCATCGCCAGCCTGGTGAGCCTCGTGATCTACCTGATCCCGCTGATCGCCCTGCTGCTGGGCTTCGACGCCATCGTGGGCGAGCGCGAGCGCGGCTCGCTGGACCTGCTGCTGGCCCACCCGCTGACCCGCCTGGAGCTGCTGCTGGGCAAGTACCTGGGCCTGGCGGCGGCGCTGACCCTGTCCACGCTGATCGGCTTCGCGCTGGTGGGCGTGCTGCTGTGGCAGCGCTTCGGGCAGGCCGGGCTCTACCACTACAGCGGCTTCGTCCTGAGCTCCATCCTGCTGGGGCTGGCCTTCCTGAGCCTGGCGCTGCTCATCTCCGTGCTGGCACGGGACCGCACGCGCGCCTCGGGCCTGGCCATCAGCCTGTGGTTCGTGCTGGTGCTGGTCTTCGACCTCGCGCTGATGGGCGTGCTGGTCGCGAGCCAGGGGCAGGTCGGCGGCGACGCCCTGGCCTATGTGCTGCTGCTGAACCCGGCGGACCTCTTCCGCATCCTCAACGTCTTTGCGCTGGACGACGTCCGGCGCCTCTATGGCCTGGCGGCCGTCGTGCCGCCGAGCCTCGGCCAGCCCTGGCTGCTCGGGTCCGCCATGCTCGGCTGGATCCTCGCGCCGCTGGCCCTTGCCTCCTGGAGATTCAAGCCATGAACACCCTGCCCGATCGCCTGCCCGCCCTGACCCGCCGCCAGGGCCTGGCACTGGGGCTCCTCGGTCTGGTCGGCAGCCTGAGCGCCTGCGGCAAGCAGGACGAGGCCCCGCCCGCGCCCAGCGACATCGTCGCCGGCCTGAGCTGCGACCTCGACGGCATGCTGCTCGCCGACTATCCCGGCCCCAAGGGCCAGATCCTCTACGTCGGCGACGCCAAGCCGCACTGGTTCTGCGACACGGTGGAGCTCTTCAACGTGCTGCTCAAGCCCGAGCAGCAGCGCGCCGTGCGCATCGCCTACACCCAGGACATGGCGCAGGCCGACTGGGAGATCCCGCGCGGCCACTGGTTCGACGTCCGCCAGGGCTTCTATGTGCTCGGCAGCAAGCGCCAGGGCTCCATGGGCCCGACCATCGCCAGCTTCAAGGAGCAGGCCGCGGCCCAGGCCTTCGCGCAGGCCTTCGGCGGCAAGGTGCTGGCCTTTGCCGCGCTGAAGCCGGACATGGTGGACCTCAGCGGCGGCGCTCAGCAGGACAGCCGGATGTGAACGCCCGGACCGAGCCCTGCCCCGGCCTTGCGCAGGCCGCCGCGCCCCACGCGACGCCAGGCCGCCGTCACGCCCTCCGCTGGCTGATCGGCGGACTGTGCCTGCCCGTGCTGGGCGGCGGCGCGGCGCTTGCGACCTGGCCGCGGGGCGGTGATGCGGCGGCGCGTGAGGCGCAGGCGCCCGAGGACGTCTGCCGCGTCGCGCCGCTGCAGTCCTGGACGCCCGCGCTGGGGGCGGATCCCCTCGCCGCGCGCCTGCCGCCGCCGCAGGCGCGCTGCCCGGTGTGCGGCATGTACCCGGCCCGCCAGCCGCGCTGGGCCTGCCAGCTGATCTATCGCGATGGGGCGGCGCACTTTTTCGACGCGGCGCCGGACCTGCTGCTCTACCTCCAGAACCCCGGCCGCCATGCGCCGGGCTATGGCCGGGAGGACGTCGCGCGGCTCTACCTGCCCGACGCCGGCGCTCCGGAAGCACGATGGATCGCCGCCGAGGCCGCCACCGTGCTGATGGACAGCACCTGGCCGGCGGCAGCCGCCAGCCCCATGCGCCGCGGCGCCCTGCCGGCCTTCGCCGATGCCGGCCTGGCCCGGCAGCTGCAGGCCCGTCACGGCGGCGAGCTGTGGCCCTTCTCGCGCCTGCTGGCCCTGCCTGCGGCGCAATGGCCGCCCGCCTTGCGCGGCCTGGGGCCTCACCACTGATGCGCCGTTCGCATAGCGCCCACTGACATAACCCCACAGCGGCTGACGAAATCGTGGCGCGGGTGCCTCGGCAGCGCATACTCCGCGGCTTATCTTCACGGAGCGGGCGATATTGCGATCCAGATTCGATCGGACGGTGCGCCAGGTGTTCGCGGCCGCGCTGGCAACGACCCTGATTCTGTGCGCCGCCCTCTACAAGCTCAGCATCGATGCCGAGGAGGCCGTGGCGCTGGTGTCCCAGACGCACCAGCTGCTGGCCAAGGTCTCCCTGGTGCGCAACAGCACCCTGCAGTCGGAGCTGGACACCCAGAACTTCCGCCTCACCGGTCAGCAGTCCCACCGCCGCTCGCGTGACCTCCAGCTGGTGCGCCGGGAGTCGGCGATGGCCGGCATCCAGCGTCTGGTGCAGGATGACGCCGCCCAGCTGGGCCGATGGGAGCAGCTGCGGCAGGTGATCGAGCAGCGGATGAGCATCGCCAACGAGATCATGCGGCTGCGGGAGGCCGAGGGCCAGGAGGCTGCCACCGCCTATGCCATGGCCGCCCCCCTGCAGGCCACGCGGGCCCGCATGCACGCGCTGCTGGATGCCCTCGAGGGCGAGGCTGTTCGGCAGCAGCAGCTGTACAGCGACCGCCAGACGCGCACCCGCGAAGAGCTGCGCTGGGCCGGGACGGTGGTCTCCGCCGCCCTGCTGGCGCTGCTGGCCGCCAGCCATGGCCTGATCCGGCGGCAGCTGGCGGCGGCCCAGGAGCACCAGCAGGACCTGGCCGAGCGCGAGGAGCACCTGGACGTCACCCTGCGCTCCATCGGCGACGCCGTGCTGGTCACCGACACCGAAGGCCATGTCCGCCGCATGAACCCCGCGGCCGAGCACCTGCTGGACAGCCCGCTGGAGCAGGCCCAGGGCCGTGACGTCGGCGAGCTGCTGAGCCTCGTGGATGCCGACTCCGAGGCCGCTTCGCCCATGCCGCTGACGCGCCTGGCCGAGGCCGTCCGGGCCAGCGGTCTGCAGGCCCGGCTGCAGCGGCCGGACGGCAGCCTGTGCGCCGTCAACGTCATGGCGGCGCCCTTGTGGAGCCGCAAGCGGCAGTTCCTGGGCCTCGTGTACGTGGTCCGCGACACCACCGACGAGCTGGCCCTGCAGGCCCTGCTGCGCCAGCAGAAGGAGCAGGCCGACCGCGCGGCGCAGGAACGCGGCATCCAGCTCCTGGAGAGCAAGGACCACCTGCGCAACGTCCTCAGCAATGTGCCGGCCATGATCGCCTACGTGGACAAGTCCCTGCGCTATGTCTACGTCAACCGGCAGTACCTGGACTGCTTCGCGCCGGGGCTGGCGGACCTCACCGGCCTCAGCGTGCAGGAGGTCCTGGGCAAGGACCGCTACGCCGTCGCGAGCCCGATGATCACGAAGGTGCTGGCCGGCGAGCCCCAGAGCTACGACTGGGAGCCCTTCCCGGGCGTCTGGCAGGCCATCAGCTACGCCCCGCGGCGCATGGCGGACGGCGCGGTGGATGGCTATTACGTGCTGGGCACGGACATCACCCACCGCAAGGAAGCCGAGCAGCGGATCCAGGTGCTGAACCTGCATCTGGAGGAGCACGTCGACGAGCTGCAGCGCGTCAGCCGCGCCCTGCGCACCCTCAGCGCGGGCAACAAGATCCTGCTGCGCGCCCAGGACGAGCAGACCCTGCTGGACGGCATGTGCGAGGCCGTGGTCAGCGCCGGCGGCTACCAGCTGGCGATCGTGTGGCAGCCGCATCCCGAGGATCCGGGCCGGCTGCAGGCCGTGGCGCAGAGCGGGTTGCCGGCCGGCCTCGAGTTCCTGCGCCAGCAGGACTGGCCCCTGGCCGACGCACCGGAGGGCCAGGGCGCCCCGGCACGCGCCATGCGCCTGGGCCTGGCCACCTTCGTCGGGAACATCGCCGAGGATGCGGCCGAGGCCCTGTGGCACCACAGCCTGGGCGGCGTCGCCTGCGCGATGGCCTGCCCGCTGATCACCGCCGGGCGCTGCTTCGGCGTGCTGGCCATCTACGACCGCCGTCCCTCGACCTTCGACCAGGAGGAGGCGCGCCTGCTGGCCGAGGCCGCGGAGGATCTGGCCTTCGGCCTGGACACCCTGCGCGCCCGCGCCGAGCGCCAGCAGGCATTGGCCGCGATGCAGCGCCTGGAGCGCACCGACGCCCTCACGGGGCTGCCCAACGGCACGCAGTTCGATGAGGCCCTGGCGGCGGCGCTGGAGCCCGCATCGCGAGACTCGCAGGACGCGGCCGCCGCGCCCGCCGGCTTTGCCCTGCTGCAATGCAATGTGGAGCGCCTGAGGGACATCAACGACACGCTCGGCTTCAAGCAGGGCGATGCCCTGCTGCGGGAGATCGGCGAACGCCTGCGGGCCGAGGCGCCGGCCTCGGCGCTCGTGGCGCGTCTGCGCGGCGACGAGTTCGCCGTGCTGATGCGGGACAGCGATCGCGCGCAGGCGCTCGCCGTGGTCGAACGCCTGCAGCAGGCCCTGGCCCGGCCGGTGCTGGTGGCGGACATCCCGCTGCATGTCAACGTCTGCATGGGCCTGGTGCAGAGCCCGCAGGACGGCAGCAGCCCGCACGACCTGTTCCGTCGCGTGGACATCGCCATGCAGCACGCCCGGCGCAAGGGCCTGCCCTGCGCGCCTTTCGAGCGCAGCATGGACCGCATCGACCCCGGCAAGCTCAAGCGGGCCGGCGAACTCAAGCACGCGCTGGAGCGGGACGAGCTGCGGTTGTTCGTGCAGCCCAAGGTGGACATGCGCGAGGGGCGCGTCTCGGGCGCCGAGGTCCTGGTGCGCTGGCAGCACCCCGAGCTGGGCCTGCTGGGGCCGGGCGAGTTCATCGAGCTCGCCGAGCAGACCGGCCTGATCAAGCCGCTGACCGAATGGGTGATGGGCCGCACGCTGGCCCAGCTGAAGGCCTGGCGCCCGCAGGGGCTGCATCTGCCCCTGGCCGTCAACCTCTCGGCCCGCAATCTGCGCGACGAGGACCTGCTGCCCACCGTGTTGCGCCTGCACCGCGAGTGGGACGCCGAGCCGGGCACGCTGGAGCTGGAGATCACCGAGAGCACGGTCATGGAGGACGCCAGCTTCGCGATGGGCATCCTGCACGGCCTGCGCGAGGCCGGCATCCCGCTGTACGTGGACGACTTCGGCACCGGCTATTCCTCGCTGGCCTATCTGCAGCGCCTGCCGGTGGACTACATCAAGATCGACCAGTCCTTCGTGTTCGACATGACCGAGAGCCAGAACTCCGCCACCATCGTGCGCTCCACCATCGACCTGGTGCACGACCTGGGCCGCCGCGCCGTGGCCGAGGGCATCGAGTCCGCCGAGCACTGGCGCCGCCTGCTGGGCATGGGCTGCGATGTCGGCCAGGGCTACTTCATCGCCCGTCCCATGCCGGCGGAGCAGTTCCCCGCCTGGCTGAAGGACTTCCGGCCGCCGGCGGTCTGAGCCGCGTCCCTCGCACGCGCACCCGGACCCGCACCCGGGCCGCGCTGCGGCATCAGCGCATGGCCTGTTCCCGAACCGGTGGCGCGTCGGGCAGGCACTGCCGGGCCTGGCCCAGCGCCACCGCCTCGCCGATCACCAGCACCGCGGGGGAGCCCAGCCCTTCCGTGGCCACGAGGGCCGGCAGCAGGGCCAGCACGCCAAAGGCCTCGCGCTGCTGCGCGGTGTGGGCGGCACTGATCACCGCCACGGGCGTGGTGGCCGCGAGGCCGCCTGCCATCAAGGCCGCCACGATGTCCGCACAGCGGCTCACGCCCATGTAGACGACGAGCGTGAGGCCCGATCGGGCCAGCGCGGCCCAGTCCGGCGCGCGGCCGCCCTCGCCGTTGTGGCCCGTCACCAGCGCCACGCCGGGCGCGCAGCGCCGGTCCGTCACCGCAATGCCCACGCTGCTGGGGCCCGCCAGGCCGGCGCTCAGGCCGTTCAGCACCTCGACCTCGATGCCCGCCGCGCGCAGGGCGTCGAGCTCCTCGCCCCCGCGGCCGAAGATGAAGGGATCGCCGCCCTTGAGCCGCACCACGTGCAGGCCCTGGCGCGCCGAACGGATCATCAGGCCGTGGATGAAGTGCTGCTCGGTCGACACGCAGCCGCCCCGCTTGCCCACGCGCAGCACGCGGGTGCGGCCGGGCAGCTCGGCGAGCAGGCGGGGGTCGACGAGATCGTCCACCAGCACGAGGTCGGCCTGCATCAGCCGCGACCAGGCCTTGCGCGTCATCAGCTCGGGGTCGCCGGGACCGGCGCCGACCAGGCTGACGCGGCCCGGGAGGCCGCGGGTGTCTGCGTTCGAGAGGCTCATGGATGGGTCTCCAGGGTGGTTTGGCTGAGTCGACGCAGCTGCGGCAGGCAGGAGCCGCACTGGGTGCCGCAGCGCAGGGCGGCCTGCACCGCCTGCAGCCGGCCCGCGGGGGCCAGGTCTTGACAGCGCTGCAGCTGGCCCTGGATCTGCGCCTCGCGCACGCCCAGGCACTGGCAGACGACCGGGCTGGCGGGCGGCTCGGCGAGCCGGGCCTGCGGGGCCAGCAGCTGGCGTCCCAGCGGCGCCACGGGGCGGGCCTCGCGCCACCAGGCGTCGAGCCAGGCGCCGTCCTCGCCCTCCGCCACGCGCAGCCAGGCCTGCAGGCGGGCCTCGGCGCCCTCGCCCTGCAGACGCAGCAGGCGCAGGTGCCCGCGGCGGCCATCGGCATAGCGCATGGTGCCCGGCCGTTGCAGGTCCAGCACCGCGCTCAGCTGCCTCACCCATGCGGGATCGGGCGCCTGCGCAAAGGCGGCCTCCAGCTGCCAGCCGACCTGGCCCGGCGTCGCGCCCTCGGCGGGCACGCAGCTGGCATAGGCCGCCTCGCGCCCGAGCGCCTGCAGCTGCTCGTGCAGGCCCTCGGCATGAGCGAGGTCGACATGGGCCGCCCCCATCACGCGCCAGGGCAGCTCGACCCGGCGCAGGCGGATGGCGGCGAACTTGAGCTCGGGCTGGGCCGAATCCGGGCAGCGCGCCGCCTGGCTCAGCGCGTTCACCCCGCGCAGGGGCTCGCCTTCGTCGTCCCGGCCGAGCAGGTATTCGCTGCCCCAGTGCATCGGCAGCCAGGCCTGACGGGGGCCGAGTTGCGGGTCCGCCGCCACGCGCACATGCAGCGTGCCGCGCGCACTCTCGGCGGCGACGATGTCGTCCGCCTGCAGCCCTTGGCGGGCGAGCTCCTCCGGATGCAGTCCCAGACGCGGCTGCGGCGCGCTCGCGAAGGCAGCCGGCACGGTGCCGCTGCGGCTCAGGCTGTGCCACTGGTCCCGCAAGCGGCCGGTCGAGAGCTGCAACGGCCGCTCGACGGTCAGCGGCTCCGCGGGCGCGCGCCACGCGATGGGATGGAACCGTGCGCGGCCGCTGTCGGTGGCGAAGCGGCCGTCCTCATACAGCCGCGCACGGCCTTGCGTGGCGCCCTGCGGGCAGGGCCACTGCTGCGGCGCGGCCTCGAGACCGGCGTAGCTGAGACCGGTGATGTCGAGGTCCCGGCCGCGCGTGGCCTCGCGGTGCTCCAGCCATGCCTCGGCCGGACTGTTCCAGTCGAAGAGGCTCGGCTGACCGGGCCGCAGGGCCGGCTCCAGGCGGCGCGCCAGGTCGCGCACGATCTGCCAGTCCGTGCATGCGGCCCCCGGCGGCGCCACGGCGGCGCGCACGCGGCTGATCCGGCGCTCGCTGTTGGTGACGGTGCCCTCCTTCTCGCCCCAGGTCGCCGCGGGCAGCAGCACATGGGCGAAGGCGGCCGTGGCGCTGCCGGTGAAGGCATCCTGTAGCACGACCAGCTCGCAGCGCTGCAGGGCCGCTCGCACGAGGGACTGATGCGGCAGCGACTGCGCCGGGTCCGTGCAGGCGATCCACAGCGCCTTGATCTCGCCAGCCTCGGCGGCCTCGAACATCTCGACGGCGGTCTTGCCGGGGCGATCGGGGATCTGCCGGACGCCCCACAGCGCCGCCACCTCGGCGCGATCGACCGCGGATGCCGGATCGCGGTGCCCCGGCAGCAAGGTGGCCATGCCGCCGGCCTCGCGCCCGCCCATGGCATTGGGCTGCCCCGTGAGCGAGAACGGCCCGGCGCCGGGCCGCCCGATCTGGCCGGTGGCCAGGTGCAGCTGGATCAGCGCCTGGTTCTTGTCGGTGCCGGCGCTGCTCTGGTTCAAGCCCATGCAGTACAGCGACAGCGTGGACGGGCTCTGCGCAAACAGCCGCGCCGCCTCGACGATCTGCGCCTCCTGCAGGCCGCAGAGCTGCGCCGCGCGGGCGGGCGTCATGGCGCGCACCGCCTCGCGCACGGCCTCGAAGCCCTCGGTGTGGGCGGCGATGTAGTCCGCACGGATCCAGCCCTGCCAGATCATCACGTGCAGCATGCCCTGGAACAGCGCCACGTCGCTGCCGGGGCGCAGCGCCAGGTGCAGGTCGGCGAACTCGGCGGTCTCGGTGCGGCGCGGGTCGACCACGACAATGCGCATGTCCGGCCGCGCCGCCTTCGCCGCCTCGATGCGCCGGAACAGCACCGGGTGGGCCCAGGCCGTGTTCGAGCCGGCGATGAAGAGGCAGTCGGCCTGCTCCACGTCCTCGTAGCTGCAGGGCGGTGCATCGGCGCCCAGGGCCTTCTTGTAGCCCACGACCGCCGAGCTCATGCACAGGCGCGAGTTGCTGTCGATGTGCGGCGTGCCCCACAGGCCGCGCGCCAGCTTGTTGAAGGCGTGGTAGTCCTCCGTCAGCAGCTGGCCGGAGATGTAGAAGCCCAGCGCCTCGGAGCCGTGGGCCGCGCGGAGGTCCAGCAGCCGCGCCACGAGCCGCTCCTGCACCGCGTCCCAGCCGCTCGCCTGCCAGGGCTGCGCCCGGTCCTCGCGCCACTGCGGCTGCAGCAGGCGGCGGCTGAGCAGCACCTCGGGCCGCGCCGTCAGGTGCAGGCTGGCGCCCTTGCTGCACAGCCGGCCGAAGTTGGCCGGGTGCTCGGGATCCCCCCGCACGCCGGTGATGTGGCGGCCATCGCTCTCGATGATCACGCCACAGCCCACGCCGCAGTAGGCACAGGTGCTTCGTGTTTCCCTCATGGCATCAGCAACGGCGGCCGCAGGGGCTGGGCGCCAGCGCTTCGGTGCCCAGGCTGGCCAGCTCGCTCGCCAGCAGCAAGACCTGACCCTCAACCAGCTTCACCTCGAAGCGCGGCGTGCGGCCCTCGTCGGGCTCGCGGGCGCTGCCGGTGCGCAGCTCGATGGTCCAGTTGTGCAGGGGGCAGGCCACGGCCTTGCCGAAGACCAGCCCCTGGCTCAGCGGGCCGCCCTGATGCGGGCAGCGGTCCAGCAGCGCGTGCACCTCGTCGTCGGAGGTGCGGAACAGGGCGACGGGCGCGGCGTCCGGCAGCTCGGGGCGTTGGATGCGGCGCGAGCCCAGGGGCGGGATGTCGTCGAGGCGGCAGACCGGGATCCAGCCGTCAGTGGGAATCGTGTGCATGGCGGCTCCTCAGAGGGTTTCGAACTGGCGCAGGTCCACGCGGGCCTTGTCGTGCTCGAACCAGGGGTCGGGCTCGTTCGCGAGCGCGGCCTGCAGCTCGGCCCACAGCGCCTGGCGGCCGGGGCCGTCCTCCAGGATGCGGCGGCGGATGTGGTCCATGCCGACGCGGGCGACGTAATGCACCGTGCGCTCCAGGTACCAGCCCTCCAGGCGGTAGAGCTGCAGGAAGGCGCCGCTGTACTCCAGCACTTCCTCGGCCGTGCGCAGCTTGCACAGGAACTCGGCCACCTCGGTCTTGATGCCGCCGTTGCCGGCGATGTAGATCTCCCAGCCCGAGTCCACGCCGATCACGCCGACGTCCTTGATGCCGGCCTCGGCGCAGTTGCGCGGGCAGCCGCTGACGGCGATCTTCACCTTGTGCGGCGCGTACATGCGCCACAGCGCGCGCTCCAGGTCCTTGCCCATCTGCGTCGAGTCCTGCGTGCCGAAGCGGCACCACTCGCTGCCCACGCAGGTCTTCACCGTGCGCAGGGCCTTGGCATAGGCATGGCCGCAGGGCATGCCGAGGTCCTGCCACACGGCGGGCAGGTCCTGCTTCTTCACGCCCAGCAGGTCGATGCGCTGGCCGCCCGTCACCTTGACCGTGGGGATCGCGTACTTGTCCACCACGTCCGCGATGCGGCGCAGGTCCGCGGCGGTGGTCTCGCCGCCCCACATGCGCGGGATCACGCTGTAGCTGCCGTCCTTCTGGATGTTGGCGTGGCTGCGCTCGTTGATGAGGCGGGACTGCGGATCGTCCGCCGCCTCCTGCGGCCAGGTGCTGATGAGGTAGTAGTTGAGCGCCGGACGGCAGGTCGGGCAGCCGTCGGGGCTGGTCCATTCCAGCGTCTGCATCACGGCCTCGCGGCGCGTGAGGTGGCGGTCGCGGATGGCCTCGCGCACCTCCTGGTGGCTGAAGCTGGTGCAGCCGCACATCGCCTTCTTGCGCGGCGTCGCCGAGTAGTCGCCGCCGGCGGTGAACATGATCAGCTGCTCGACCAGGCCGGTGCAGGAGCCGCAGGAGGCGCTGGCCTTGGTGTGCTTGCGGACCTCCTCCAGCGTGAAGAGGCCCTTGTCCTTGATGGCCTTGCAGATGGCACCCTTGCTGACGCCGTTGCAGCCGCAGACCTCGTCGCTGTCCGCCATGGCCGCGGCCTTGCTGTGGCCCTCATGGCCCACGTCGCCGATATTGGACTCGCCGAACATCAGGCGCTCGCGGATGTCCGCGACGCTGCGACCCTCGCGCAGCAGCTTGAAGTACCAGCTGCCATCGACGGTGTCGCCGTAGAGGCAGGCGCCGACGAGCTTGTCGTCCTTGATGACCAGCTTCTTGTAGACCCCGGCGTGCGGGTCGCTCATCAGGATTTCCTCGCTGCCCTCCCCGCCCATGAAGTCGCCGGCCGAGAAGAGGTCGATGCCCGTGACCTTGAGCTTGGTGCTGGTCTGGCTGCCCTGATAGCGGCCGATGCCGAACTGCGCGAGGTGGGTGGCGCAGACCTTGCCCTGCTCGAACAGCGGCGCCACGAGGCCGTAGGCGATGCCGCGGTGGGCCGCGCACTCGCCCACGGCGTAGATGCGCGGGTCGGTGACGGTCTGCAGGGTGTCGCTGACCACCACGCCGCGCTGGCACAGCAGGCCGGCCGATTCGGCCAGCGCGGTGTTGGGGCGGATGCCGGCGGCCATCACCACCAGCTGGGCGGGGATGGCGGTGCCGTCCTTGAAGCGGACCTGGCTGACGCGGCCGGACTCGTCGCCCAGCAGCGCCTCGGTCTGCGCCCCCAGGCGGAACTTGAGGCCGCGCTGCACCAGGGAATCGCGCAGCAGGCTGCCCGCCTGCTCGTCCAGCTGGCGCTCCAGCAGCCAGTCGCCCAGGTGGACGACGGTGACGTCCATGCCACGCAGCATGAGGCCGTTGGCGGCCTCCAGCCCCAGCAGGCCGCCGCCGATGACCACGGCCTGGCGGTAGCGGGTGGCCGCCTCGATCATGGTCTGGGTGTCCGCGATGTCGCGGTAGGCGATGACGCCGTCCAGGTCCTTGCCGGGCACCGGCAGGATGAAGGGCGTCGAGCCGGTGGCGATCAGCAGGCGGTCGTAGGCCGCCTCGGTGCCATCGGCCGCGCGCACCACGCGGCGTCGGCGGTCGATCTCGGTGACCGTCTTGCCGAGGTGCAGCGTGATGCCCTGCTCCTCGTACCAGCTCAGCGGGTTGAGGACGATCTCGTCCAGCGTCTGCTCACCGGCCAGCACCGGCGACAGCAGGATGCGGTTGTAGTTGGGGTGCGGCTCGGCGCCGAAGACTGTGATGTCGTAGAGGTCCGGCGCGATCTTCAGCAGCTCTTCGAGGGTGCGGACACCGGCCATGCCGTTGCCCACCATCACCAGTTTCATCTTGTCCATGCGTGCTCCAGGCAAGACCTGGCCCTGCCCGCGACGCTCGCAGGCCGGCCGGTCGGGAATCGAGGGGGTCAGGCTTCCAGTGCGGGTTCGGCCTTGGCGTGCGTGGCATGCCCGGCGTACAGGAAGTCGATCACCGCCTTGCGGCATTGCAGGTAGACCGGGTCCTCGGCCAGCTGCACGCGCTGCCGCGGTCGGGTCAGCGGCACGGGCAGGATCTGCGCCAGCGTGGCCGCGCGGCCGTCCGGCGTGGGCGGGCTCATCATGACGATGCGGTCCGAGAGCAGCACCGCCTCGTCCACGTCATGCGTCACCATCAGGACAGTGCTGCGCGTCGTGGCGACGATCTTCAGCAGCTCGTCCTGCAGATGGGCGCGGGTCAGCGCGTCGAGCGCGCCGAAGGGCTCGTCCATCAGCAGCACCTTGGGCTCCATCGCCAGCGCGCGGGCGATGCCCACCCGCTGCTTCATGCCGCCGGAGATCTCGTGCGGGCGCTTGTAGGCCGCATGCGCCATGCCGACGAGCTCCAGCGCGGCCTGCGCGCGGGCCACCAGGCGCGGGCGGGCCTCCTTGGCCGCGAACACGGTCTCCACCGCCAGCAGCACGTTGTCCAGGCAGCTCAGCCAGGGCAGCAGCGAGTGGTTCTGGAAGACCACCGCCCGCTCGGGCCCGGGGCCGGCGATCTCGCGCTGGTCGCACAGCAGCGCGCCCTGGCTGGGCTTGAGCAGCCCGGCGACGAGGTTCAGCAGCGTGCTCTTGCCGCAGCCCGAGTGGCCGATCAGGCTGATGAACTCGCCGCGGCGGATGTCCAGGTCGATGCCCTCCAGGGCCTTGAACGACCCCTTGCGGGTCTTGTAGACCATGTCCACCTGTTGTACTTGAATGAAAGGTGTCATTGCGATCTCCTTGCTGAGGGCCCCATCGGGCCCGACTCATCCAGCAGAGCCCGTGGAACTGGCTTTGCCAAGCCATCGGGCGAGCCCCCTCGAGGGGGCCGGCGAAGCCGGTACGGGGGTCAATCCTCGAAGGTGAAGCGCTTGGCGAGGGTCACCAGGGCCGTTTCCAGCAGCAAGCCCACGATGCCGATCACGAAGATGGCCACGATGATGTGCTGCACGTTCAGGTTGTTCCACTCGTCCCAGACCCAGAAGCCGATGCCCACGCCGCCGGTCAGCATCTCCGCCGCGACGATCACCAGCCAGGCCGTGCCCACCGAGAGGCGCACGCCGGTCAGCATGTAGGGCAGGACCGAGGGGAAGAGGATGCGCGTCAGCAGCTTCCACTCCGAGAGGTTCAGCACGCGGGCGACGTTCAGGTAGTCCTGCGGCACGCGCTGCACGCCCACCGCCGTGTTGACCACCATGGGCCAGATCGAGCAGATGAAGATGGTCCAGATGGCGGCCGGGTCGGCGCTCTTGAAGACCAGCAGGCCGATGGGCAGCCAGGCCAGGGGCGACACGGGCTTGAGCAGGCTGATGAGCGGCGAGACCATGCGGTTCGCGAACTCGAAGCGCCCGATCACGAAGCCCAGCGGGATGCCCACCGCCGCCGCCAGACCGAAGCCCAGGGCCACGCGCTGCAGGGAGTTCAGCACGTTCCAGCCGATGCCCACGTCGTTGGGACCCTTGCGGTAGAAGGGATCGCTGAAGAGCTGCACGGCCGAATCCCAGGTCGCGGCCGGCGTCGGGATGGGCCCGCCCTTGAACGTCAGCAGCCCCCACAGACCGACCAGCAGGGCCAGGCCCAGCACCGGCGGCAGCGCCCGGGCCAGCAGCGCCGACACGTCCAGGGGCTGGCGCGGCGCCCGCGGCGGCCGAGGGAGCGGCGGGCTCGCAGGCACGGGCTGTGCGGGCGAAGCGCTCGTGTCGCGAGGGGAATGGAAGACGGCAGACACCATGGGGACTCCTTGAGATCGATCAGTGCGCGGGGTGGCTCAGGCCTTGAGCTTGAAGCCGTCGGCGTAGCGGGCCGGGTCCTTGCCCTCCCACACGGTGCCGTCGATCAGCTTGCTGCTGCGCATCGGGTCCTTGGGCACGCTCACCTTCAGCTGCGAGGCGGCCTCGCGGTAGAGCTCGACCTGGTTGATCTGCTTCGCCACGGCCAGGTAGTCCGGGTGATCCTTGATGAGCCCCCAGCGCTTGTGCTGGGTGAGGAACCACATGCCATCGGAGAGGTAGGGGAAGTTCACCGCGCCGTCGTCGAAGAACTTCATGTGCTTGGGGTCGTCCCAGGTCTTGCCCAGGCCGTTCTGGTAGCGGCCCAGGATGCGCTGGTTGATGGCGTCGACGCTGGTGTTGACGTAGCTCTTGTCGGCGATGGTGTCGGCCATCTTCAGCTTGTTCTGCAGGCCGGCGTCGATCCAGCGGCTGGCCTCCAGCACGGCCATGATCACGGCACGCGCGGTGTTGGGATACTTCTTCACGAAGTCGCCCGTGGCGCCGAGCACCTTCTCGGGATGGTCCGGCCAGATCTCCTGGCTCGTGGCCGCCGTGATGCCGATGCCGTCCATGATGGCGCGGTGGTTCCAGGGCTCGCCGACGCAGTAGCCGTCCATGTTGCCCACGCGCATATTGGCCACCATCTGCGGCGGCGGCACGGTGATGACCTTGGCGCCGCCCCAGGGGTGCACGCCATGCGCGGCCAGCCAGTAGTACAGCCACATGGCATGCGTGCCCGTGGGGAAGGTGTGGGCGAAGCTGTACTCGCGCTTCTCCGTGCTCATCAGCTTGGCCAGCGAGGCACCGTCCACCGCGCCCTTGTCCGCCAGCTTCTTCGAGAGCGTGATGGCCTGCCCGTTGCGGTTGAGGGTCATCAGCACGGCCATGTCCTTCTTGGGGCCGGAGACCCCGAGGTGCAGGCCGTACACCAGGCCGTAGAGCACATGGGCCATGTCGAGGTCGCCGTTGACGAGCTTGTCCCGCACGCCGGCCCAGGAGGCCTCCTTGCTCGGGATGATGCGGATGCCGTACTTGCGGTCGAAGCCCAGCACCGAGGCCATCACGACGGAGGCGCAGTCGGTCAGCGGGATGAAGCCGATGCGGACCTCCTCCTTCTCAGGCTTGTCCGAGCCCGCGGCCCAGGCCTGCGGCATCGTGAGGCTTGCGGCCGTCCCGACGGCGGCGCCGAGCATCTGGCGTCTTTCCTGGCTCATCAAGCCCTCCTTGTGGCTGCTGGACATGCGTGTTCTCCTGATGACTGCAAAACAAAAAAGGCGTCACGACCTGCTGGCAGCGCGGCTGCGCCACTCAGGGGTCGGACGCCTTTGTCCGGATGTCGGGGCCGATCGCTTCGGCCTGTCGTCGAGGGCCACGCCTTTGTGGCCCCCGATCTCACTTCAGCAGGAAGCGTGCCAGGCGGACTCCCCGGCGGCGGGCGGTTCTGATGCACCGCAACATGCCGCCCGCGCCTCGCCTTGGTGCATGCGCAGGCGCCATGGCCTCATGTGGGGCGCAGCAGGGATTGCGCGTCGATGATGCGGGCGGCCAGCTCGGCCATGGGCAGCTTGCGGTCCATGGCCAGCCGGCGCAGCCGCTGGTAGGCCGCCTCCTCGTCGAGCCCGGCCTCCTGCATCAGGATGCCCTTGGCGCGCTCGATGGTCTTGCGCGCCGCAAGCTGGGCCTGCGCGCGGTCGAGCTCCTGGCGCAGGGCCAGGTCTTGCTCGAAGCGGGCAATGGCGACCTGCAGCACCGGCGCCAGGCGATGCGGCTGCATCCCGGCGACCACATAGGCGCTCACGCCCGCCGCCAGCGCCCGCCGCATCGGGGCATCCGCCGGGTCCTCGGCGAAGACCACGACCGGGCGCGGCAGCGCGTCGTTGAGCGCGGCGAGGTTCTCGAGCGTGTCCCGCGTGGGCGATTCGGCGTTGACGATCACCACGTCCGGCTGCAGGCGCTGCACGCAGTCATGGATGAGCGCGGCGTTGTCCACCGTGCCCAGCACCTCGCAGCCCAGCTGCTGCAGCTCGCCGCGCAGCTGCTGGGGGCTCGCCACGCCGTCCTCGATCAGCAGCACGCGGACGCCCTGCATCCCGGCCGGCTCGCCGCCCTTCCCTGGTTTGTCCACATGGTCCATGCCCGGGCGTGGCGCAAGTTCCGTGCCCGATGAAACTTGTGTGGACCGCGGCCCCGGGCCTCAATTGCGTACAAGCCAGCCGCGCGGGCGCTGGGCATCATGCGTCCCAGAGAAGAGAAGGCCCGATGCAGGCCTTCCGGCAAGGCGGCCCTCGTGGGTCGGAAACGCCCGAGAGAGGGGATCCCCCGTGCAGCTCTGCGATCCAGGGCTGCGATGTCCTCTTTCGCGTCCACGGAGACTGCTTTCATGCTTGCTCGACTCCTTGGCACCGGCCTCGTGGCCGGTGCCCTTCTTCTTCCGCAGCCCGGATCCGCCGGTCCGGCCTCCATCGCCCTCGGTGACATCGACCAGGGCACCTTCTGCTACCGCGAGCCGCTGAACCTGCAGGCCGATGTGAGCGACCTCAAGGCCGGCTTCACCACCAGCAACTGGCTCGCCACGATCACCGGCGTCTACGGGCGGCGCTGGCCCAGCGGCAAGGCGCTCGCCCAGGCGCAGGCGAACGACCAGTACTTCAAGGGCTTCGTCGACACCAGCAGCTTCAACAAGATGGCCGAGTCCCTCATGGTGGCCATCCACGAAGAGACCCACATGTGGGACCTCGACGGCAGCCGCACGCAGTGGAACAGCTATAGCTCCTCGTGGATCGACGACACGACGCAGTTCCTCAAGTTCCCGCTCTACGACGCGGACGGCGGCTTTCCCCGCAAGGAGATCCTCGCGCTGATCAAGGACGATGCCTCGTCCGACATGGACAAGCTCTACCTCCAGGACAGCGCCCAGGGCGATTACCACCTGCAGGGCGTCACGGCCGAGCTCAACGCCGGCCTGATGGGCCTGCCCGCGGCGCTCGCGGTGGCCGAGTTCATCGATGGCATCGGGGCCAGCAACTCGCGGGACATCGCGCTCACCAACCTCAACTACCTGCAGCTCTACCTGCGCGTCGCCAAGGCCAACCATGCGGGCTACTACGCGAAGCTCAAGAGCGACGCCACCTGGCGCAAGTACGTGCTGGTGCAGTTCCTGCGCACGGCCTACTTCATCACGCAGTCCGACCCGCAGGCCGCGAAGCTCGGAAGCAGCAAGGTGCCGGCGCTCATCAACCGGGTCTATGCCCCCGAGAACCTCGCCATCCTCGAGGACTTCAGCGGCTACCGCTTTCCCACGCGAGTCAGCGATGCCTGCATGGGCGGCGGGGTCAGCACCGCGCCGGTGATCAGCACGCAGCCGCAGAACGTCGTGGTGACGGCGGGCCAGAGCGCCAGCTTCAACGTGGCGGCCACCGGCGGCGCGCTGAGCTACCAATGGCGCAAGAACGGCGTGAACGTCGCTGCCAACGGCAATGCGGCCACCTACAGCCTTGCCAGCGCCCAGACCGCGGACGCCGGCAGCTACAACGTCGTGGTCAGCAACAGCCTGGGCACGGTCGCCAGCAGCGCGGCCAGCCTCACGGTGAATCCCGCCAGCGTGCAGATCGGTGTGAGCCCCCCGATGGCGACGCTGAACATGGGCGCCACCCAGGCCTTCTCGGCCACGGTCACGGGCACGCCCAACACGGCGGTGACGTGGTCGGTCGTGGAGGCGGACGGCGGCAGCATCACCCCGGCCGGCGTCTACACCGCGCCGGCCCGCCTGGGCACCTTCCACGTGAAGGCCACCAGCCAGGCGGACGGCAGCCGCAGCGCGCAGGCCACGATCTCGGTCAACGGGCCGACGGACTCGGGCACCACCGTCACCGGCACGCTGGCCTCGGGCGCCTCGACCCGCCTGCCCGGCGGCAGCCCCGGCTACTGGACGGTCTCCACGCGCTACAACTTCCGCTTCAACCTGACGGGCCCCGCCAGTGCCGACTTCGACCTCTACCTCTACAAGCTCGTCGGCAGCACCTGGACGCTGGTGGCGAAGTCGGAGGGACCGACGTCCACCGAGGCCATCAGCTATGTCGGCGACGCCGGCCGCTACTACGTGCGGCTGACGTCCTACGCGGGCAGCGGCGCCTACACGCTCAAGTACTCGATCTACCCCTGACCTGATTGCTTGCTCTCCCTTTTGACAGCACCGGCGCGAGTCGGTGCTTTTTTTCTGGGCGGCTGCGGGTAATCCTGGGAGATGGCATTCCCTGAGGCCCCGCCCCGCTTGTACGCAAATCCGCCCGCGGCGCCGGATGCGTACAAGTGGTCCGGGGGCGATTGGCGAAATAGTCCGGCCCTACAACAGGACCCCGCCGCGGCTCGCACGCCGTCAGGCCGGGGCCGACGGCAGCGGGCCACCTTGGCGGTCCCCGCTGCCCGCGAGGGTCGCAGGCGGTGCCGCCGGCACGCTGGTCTTGCAAGTGCACGCTTCTGCAGGGGCCGAACCAGGTCATGGGCAGTTCTGGCGCGTTCTTCGCCGCATCGTCGGCGAGGGCGGCGGGCCGGTCATGGGCAGAAGCGCTCCCCCGTTCCTCCACGAGAGGGGCGGACCATCGCTTCACCACAAGAGAGATACGACATGAGCAAGACGACACCCTCCTCCCTGCGAACGCTGTTCGCCCTCGCCGCCGTCGCCGCGGCCACCCAGGCCCTCGCGGCCGAACGCATCGACCTGTCCGCCGGCAAGGGCTCTGCGCCCGGCCAGACGCTGGTGCCCGGCGCCCAGGGCGCCGCAGCCCTGGGCCTGCGCGCCGAGGACCTGCGCGCCACCCGCAGCCATACCTACGCCAGCGGCCTGGTCGTGACCCGCCACCAGCAGCTCTTCCAGGGCGTGCCGGTGTGGGGCCATGGCATCGTCGAACACCGCGCCGCCGCCAAGGGGCTCGCGGCCCAGAGCTCGCACTTCACCGGCGTGCTCGTCAACAAGATCGAGCAGGACCTCGCCAGCGCGCGCCCGACCCTGAGCGAATCCGCCGTGCTGGCGCAGGCCCGCGGCCTGGCCCGTGCCGCGGACACGCGCAACGAGCAGGCGCAGCTCTTCGTGCGCCTGAATGAGCAGAACAAGGCCCAGCTGGTCTACCAGGTCTCGATGCTGTCGGGCCAGGAGAAGACGCTGAGCCGGCCCTTCTTCCTGATCGACGCCAACACCGGCGCCGTGCTGGAGCGCTGGGAAGGCCTCAACCACGCCATCGGCACGGGCCCTGGCGGCAACCAGAAGACGGGCCAGTACGAGTACGGCACCACCGCCGGCAAGGGCTATCTGGACGTCACGCAGAGCGGCTCCACCTGCTCGCTCAACAGCACGAACGTCGCCACCATCAATCTCAACGGCGGCACCTCGGGCTCCACGCCGCACAGCTTCACCTGCCCGCGCAACACCGTGAAGACGATCAACGGCGCCTACTCGCCGATGAACGACGCGCACTCCTTCGGCAACATCATCTTCAACATGTACCAGGACTGGCTGAATGTGCGCCCCATCAGCCAGAAGCTGCAGATGCGCGTGCACTACGGCAGCAGCTACGAGAACGCCTTCTGGGACGGCACGGCGATGCACTTCGGGGACGGCGCGTCCACGTTCTACCCGCTGGTGTCGCTCGACGTGGCGTCCCATGAGATCAGCCACGGCTTCACGGAGCAGAACTCGGGCCTCGTGTACTCGCGCCAGTCGGGCGGCATGAACGAGGCCTTCTCCGACATGGCCGGCGAGGCCGCGGAATACTACGCCCGCGGCTCGAACGACTGGCTGGTGGGCTACGAGATCTTCAAGGGCTCCGGCGCCCTGCGCTACATGGACGAGCCGACCAAGGACGGCCGCTCCATCAGCAACGCCGCCAACTACAACGACTCGCTGGACGTGCACCTGACCTCGGGCGTCTACAACAAGGCCTTCTACACGCTGGCCAACAAGTCGTCCTGGAACACGCGCAAGGCCTTCGAGGTCTTCGCCGACGCCAACCGCCTGTACTGGGGCCAGAACGAGACCTTCAGCAACGGCTCCTGCGGCGTGATGAAGGCGGCGCAGAGCCGCGGCTACAGCGTGGCCGACGTGATCAGCGCGTTCAACGCCGTGGGCGTCACCTGCCCGAATCCGCCGTCCGACGGCCTGCCGGCGATCACCAGCCAGCCGGCCAGCGCCACCGTCACGGTGGGCAATACCGCGACCTTCAGCGTCTCCGCCACGAGCGACACCACGCTGAGCTACCAGTGGCGCAAGAACGGCAGCGCCATCAGCGGCGCCACCGGTGCCAGCTACACGACGCCCGCGACCACCACGGCGGACAACGGCGCGCTCTTCAGCGTCGTCATCACCAACGCCAAGGGCAGCGTGACCAGCGCCAATGCGACGCTGACCGTCAAGAGCAGCGACACCACCCTGCCCGTCATCACCAGCCAGCCGGCCAGCGTGACGGTCAACGCGGGCAGCCCGGCGACCTTCTCGGTGACGGCTACCAGCAGCTCGGCCATGAGCTACCAGTGGCGCAAGAACGGCAGCAGCATCAGCGGCGCGACCTCGGCCAGCTACACCACGCCCGCCACGACCACGGCGGACAACGGCGCGAACTTCAGCGTCGTGGTGACCAACGCCAACGGCAGCACCACGAGCGGCAACGCCACGCTGACGGTCAACGGTGGCGGCACGGGCGGCACCACGGTGACGGGCACGCTGGGCTACGGCGACTCGGCCACCTACCCGAGCGGCAGCCCGGGCTACCACTACAGCAGTGGCGGCGGCGCGTTCAAGATGAACCTCAGCGGCCCGTCCAGCGCGGACTTCGACCTCTACCTGTACAAGTGGAACGGCAGCAGCTGGTCCATCGTCGCGCGCTCCGAGGGCTCGACCTCCACCGAGGCCATCTCCTACAACGGCACGGCGGGCTACTACTACATCGAGGTCTATTCGTACTCGGGCAGCGGCACGTTCACGCTGAACTACACCCTGCCGCGATAAGCGACGGGCGGGCGGACGATCGCCGGCGAGCCCGCCGGACGATCGCCGCCCACTGACGAGACGACGGCGCCCAGCGTTGCGAAGCGCCGGGCGCCGTCGTCATGTCCGGGAGGCGCTCGTCCCGAGGGTCAGCGGCGCGGCAGCGACTGGAAGAAGGCCCAGATCGTGTCGTTGGCGTCGAGGGCCTGCGAGGGCTTCTCCTTGCCCGGGCGGCTGCGGTCCGAGCCCGGCCAGCTGTGGCCGCCGGTCTCGGTGGTGCAGCGCTGGACCTGCACGCCGTCCGCGCAGCCGCTGTGCCGCACGCAGCTGGCACCGGGTCGCTCGAGCACCGGCTGCGCGGTCGCACTGCACTGGTTGCGCTGCACCCAGCGGCGCTCGGTCTCGGGGACGGACACGAAGTCCATCACCTTGCTCGTGTCCCGGAAGGCCTTGGGGCCGGCGCCGCCCTGGTAGAGGACGTGGTCGTCGTCGAGCGCATGGATCATCAGCACGGAGATCGGCCGGCGTGGCTGGCAGCTGCTGGTGGCGTCCGTCCCGGCGACGGCGGCGATGCCGGCCAGCTGATCGGACAGCTCGCAGGCCAGGCGGTGGCTCATCATCCCGCCGTTGGACATGCCGATGGCGTACACGCGGCCGGCGTCGACGCTCAGCCGCTGCTTCAGATGGCCGATGAGGGCGCGCACGAAGGCGACGTCCTCGCTGCCGCTGTCCCGGGCGGAGCCGCAGCAGCCGCCGGCATTCCAGGTGGCGAGGTGATGGCCGGGCAGGCCGCTGTGCCCGTTGGGGAAGACGGCGATGAAGCCGGCGCTGTCGGACTTGCTGATGAGGCCGTAGCGGCTGTCATCCGCCTGGAGCTCCATGCTCCCGCCGCCGCCGTGGAAGGCCAGCACCACGGGCATCGGCTGGCCCGGGCGGTAGCCGGCCGGCACGTGCACCATGAACAGCCGCGCCTGCCCCATGACCTCGAGGCGCCCGGTGTGCGTGCCCGGGCGCGCCAGCTCGGCGTCGCTGGCGTCCGGCGCGGGCGCATCGGTCTTGCGGCCCTCGCGCCGTTCGGCCATGCGTTCGCGGATGCGTTCGCGCAGCGTGCCCTGCTGGGCCTCGGCGGGCGGGGGCAGGCCGGTGAGCGTGACGGCCGCCAGCAGCGGCAGCAGCAGGGTGGCCAGGAGGACCGTCGTGCGGCGCGGGACTCGACAACTCATGCGAAAGACTCCATGAAGAGGCCCGGACCGCCGCCGGGCTCAGTGCTTGTGGTCGTGTTTGTGATCGTGGGCCTGATGGCCGTGATCGTGCGCGTGATCGTGGCCATGGTCATGCCCGCAGCCCGGGCCATGCACGTGCGGCGCGGCCGTCACCGCGATGCCCAGCGGCTTGCCGCGGGTCGCAGGTTCGTGGGCATGCCCATGGTCGTGACCGCAGCCCGGGCCGTGGACGTGGGCCGGCGCGTGCGCATGTGCGTGCTCGTGGTGCTCATGCCCGCAGCCGGGCCCGTGCACATGGGGGGCCGGGGCATGCGGGGCCACCACGCGGATGAGCGAGCCGTCCTCGCCCACCAGCACATCGCCATCGTGCAGCGCGGTGCCGGCGGGCAGCGCCACGCTCAGCGGACGCCCGAGGCTGTCGGTGGCCTGGAACTGAGCGGCGGCGGTCTGGCCGGCGTCCAGCGTGACGGCGGACGCGCGCTTGAGCAGCACGGCGGCCAGGCCTTGGCCCTGGGGCAGGAACTTGGAGACGGTGGTCATGGTGAATCTCTGCAGGGAGCGCCTCCGCGAGGCGCGATCGCGGCATTGTCCGTGATCGCCCGCCGCCCTGCTGCGAGCGCATTGCATCCCGGGCAGGCCGCTTGCCGCGTGTCGGCTTCGTCAAGGAATGCAAAGTCGACGGCACGGGGCTCCCGGAAGGCCCGCCGCGATTGACGTCGCCATTTGTGCAATGCAACAATCGCGCCCGTCTCAACAACGGAGTCCCCTCGTGGACAGTGTCAGTCCTCCTTGCTTCCCTGCGATGCGCGCCGCCCGGGCCGCCGCAGCGCTGATGCACTGACACCCGTTGACCGGGTGGCTGCGCATCCTGCCGCTGCCGCCCCTGGCGAATCTCCGCCAAGCCTCGTCGCTGCCTGGGGCCGGTCCCGCCGGTCTTGCCAGCGCCGATGGAGCCGCCAGAATCGACCGGATCGCCGGCCCTGGCCGGTGTCCTGCGGCTCGCCTCGCGCCCCGTCCCACCCGCCCGCGTGCCGGATCCCCGGCCGTCCTTCGGTGTCACGCGCCTCGCCTCGGCGCGCGTGACACCCTCGGCGGACGTCCCCGCCGCGGCGCATTGCCTGAGCGTTGTCGCCCATGAGCAAGAACACGCGCGAATTCTTCGCCCGGCCCGTCGTCGAGGCCGGCATCAACCGCTGGGACTGGGCGTTGCTGCCCCTGGTCCTGGCCACCCTCGTCCTGCTGGGCTATGGCGCGGCGCAGATGGCCCGCCCCTTCGAGCTGGGGGACGTGCTGCCGCTGTCCCTCGACCCCTGGCAGCTGCCCTACTACCTGCTGCGCACCACGCTGCGCATGTTCATGGCGCTGGCCGCCGCCCTGGTCTTCAGCGCGGTGTTCGCCGTGCTGGCCGCCAAGTACCGGGCGGCCGAGCAGGTGCTGGTGCCGCTGCTGGACATCCTGCAGTCCATCCCCATCCTCGGCTTCCTGTCGATCACGGTGACGGGCTTCATCGCCCTCTTCCCGGGCAATCTGCTGGGCGTGGAGTGCGCGGCCGTGTTCGCGATCTTCACCTCGCAGGCCTGGAACATGGCCTTCAGCCTCTACCAGTCCCTGCGCACCGTACCTTCGGAGTTGCAGGAGGCGGCGCAGGTGTTCCAGCTCTCGGGCTGGCAGCGCTTCTGGCGCCTGGAGCTGCCCTATGCCATGCCCGGGCTGCTGTGGAACATGATGATGTCCATGTCCGGTGGCTGGTTCTTCGTCGTGGCCTCGGAGGCCATCACCGTGTCGAACCAGAGCATCAAGCTCCCCGGCGTCGGCTCCTACATCGCTCTGGCGATCGAGGCGCGCGACCTCGCCGCCATCGGCTGGGCGATCGGGGCGATGCTGATCGGCATCCTGCTATATGACCAGCTGCTGTTCCGCCCGCTGGTGGCCTGGGCGGACAAGTTCCGCTTCGAGGAAGGCGGCGCCGACCTCGCGCCGCGCTCCTGGCTTCTGAGCTGGCTGCGGCGCACGCAGGGCATGCAGCGCCTGGCGGGCTGGTCGGGGCAGCAGCTGCAGCGCACGCTGCTGCTCTTTCGCCGTCGCTACGACGGCACCTCGGTCCGGGCGCGCCCCACCGCGCCGGCCCCGCTCCTGCGGCGGGCCTGGGACGCCCTGCTGGCCGCGCTGGTGCTGTTCGCCGTCTGGCGTCTCGTGGGCTTCGTGCACACCGAGGTGGGCTGGGCGGAGGTCGGCCACGTCTTCGTGCTGGGTGGCTACACCCTGGCCCGGGTGCTGGTGCTGATCGCGCTGGCGGCTCTCGTGTGGGTGCCCATCGGCGTGTGGATCGGCCTGAATCCGCGCTGGGCCGGGCGCCTGCAGGCCGTGGCGCAGTTCCTGGCCGCCTTCCCCGCCAACCTGCTCTTCCCCGTCGTGGTGATGGGCATCGTGCACTGGCACCTCGACCCGGACTGGTGGCTGTCGCCGCTGATGATCTTCGGCACGCAGTGGTACATCCTCTTCAACGTGATCGCCGGCGCCTCCAGCATCCCGAGCGAGCTGCGCTTCGCCGCACAGAACCTCGGCGTGCGGGGCTGGCTGAAGTGGCGGCGCTACCTGCTGCCGGCCGTCTTCCCCAGCTTCGTCACGGGGGCGATCACCGCAAGCGGCGGCTCGTGGAACGCGTCGATCGTCGCGGAATACGTCAGCTGGGGCGACACCACGCTGCGGGCTCAGGGCCTGGGCAGCTACATCGCCGAGATGACCGCCCGCGGCGACTTCCCCCGCATCGCCCTGGGCATCGGCGCCATGTGCGTCTTCGTGATGGGCCTCAACCATTTCGTGTGGCGGCGGCTCTACCGCCTGGCCGGCGAGCGTCTGCACGCCTGAGCCCACCGTCCGTCACCCCACCCGCATTCACAGATCCGGAGGTATCCCATGGCACAGGCCATCCTCGAACTCCAAGGCGTCGGCAAGACCTTCCGCTCGGCCGACGGCCACGTGCGCCCCGTGCTGGACGGCGTCGACTTCAGCTTGCGCGAGGGCGAGATCGTCGCCCTGCTCGGGCAGTCCGGCTCGGGCAAGAGCACGCTGCTGCGCATCATGGCCGGGCTCGTCGCGGCCGACCGTGGCCAGGTGCAGTACCGCGGCCAGCCGCTGCACGGCCCCGCGCGGGCCATCAGCATGGTCTTCCAGTCCTTCGCGCTCTTCCCCTGGCTGACGGTGCAGCAGAACGTCGAGCTGGGCCTCGAGGCGCGCGGCATGGGCAAGGCCGATCGCGAGGCGCGGGCCGAGGCCGCCATCGAGCTGATCGGCCTCTCGGGCTACGAGGGCGCGCTGCCGCGCGAGCTCTCGGGCGGCATGCGCCAGCGCGTGGGCATCGCGCGGGCGCTGGTCACGGAACCCGAGGTCCTGCTGATGGACGAGGCCTTCTCGGCGCTCGACGTGCTCACGGGCGAGCGCCTGCGCGAGGACATCCTCGAGCTGTGGCAGGGCGGGACCATGCCCACGAAGGCCATGCTGGTGGTCTCGCACAACATCGAGGAGGCCGTGCTGATGGCGGACCGCATCCTCGTGTTCGCGAGCGATCCGGGCCGCATCCGCTGCCAGCTCGCCATCCAGCTGCCACGGCCCCGCAACCCGGACAGCGCCGAGGTGCGGGCCCTCATCGACGAGGTCTACGCGCTGATGACCGCCGGCGCGGGCCGCCCGGTCCGGGCCGGCAGCGAGGCCGCAGGCATGGCCAGCGAGGAGGCGGCCCGGCCGGCGTCCGTCACCGAACGGCTGCCCGAGGCGGATGTCGCGCGCATGGACGGCCTGCTGGAGCTGCTGGCCGCCCCGCCCTTCACCGGCCGCGCGGACCTCCCGCAGCTGGCCGAGGCCTCCGAGCTGACCGATGCCCAGATGCTGCCCGTCGCCCATGCCCTGGCGCAGCTCGGGCTGGCGCACCTGGAAAGCGGCGACCTGCAGCTGAGCGCCCTCGGCCAGCGCTATGTCGACGGCGGACATGCGCTGCGCCAGGAGCTCTTCGGCCAGCAGGTGCTGGACCGCGTGCCGCTGATCGCCCACATCCGCCACAGTCTGGAGCAGGACGACGGCGGGCAGCTGCCCGACCGCCCCTTCCTGCGCCTGCTCAGCGAGCAGCTGGGCCCGGTCGAGGCGGAGGCGGTGCTCAACACGGCCATCTCCTGGGCGCGGCATGGCGAGGTCTTCGAGTACGACTTCCACACGCGGCTGCTGCGCCTGCCGACCGGCGAGACCGAGGCGCAGGACGAGCCCGTCTGACTCGGGCAAGCCCGCCTGCGCGCGCGGCGTCCGCCGTTCGCGCCTTGAAAACCGCCGTTCAGGGAGCCCCTGATGGCGGCCCTCCGGGCGCGAGCTATGCTCGCGCGCCATGAAGACCCAACGCCCCCTTCTCGCCCTTCCCACGCCCGCCCGCCTGAGCCAGGCCCTGGCCGGCGCCCTCCTGTGCAGCGGTCTGGCCGTGGCGGCCGACAAGCCGGCTGACAAGCCCGCCGCCGAGGCCAAGAAACCCGCCTGGAACGTCAACCAGCCGCCCGGCGAGGTGCAGACCGTCTCCGTGGACGTGCGCACCGGCACCTGGATGAGCGTGGATGTCAGCCCCGACGGCCAGACCCTGGTCTTCGATCTGCTGGGGGACCTCTACACCCTGCCGATCGCCGGTGGTGAGGCGAAGTCCCTCACCCACGGCCTGGCCTGGGACATGCAGGCCCGCTTCTCGCCGGACGGCAAGCGCATCGTCTACATGTCCGATGCGGGCGGCGGCGACAACATCTGGGTGATGAACACCGACGGCACGGGCGCCCGCGCGCTCACGACGGAGGACTTCCGTCTGATGAACAACCCGGTGTGGCACCCGAACGGCCAGTACGTGCTGGCCCGCAAGCACTTCACCGGCACCCGTTCGCTGGGCTCGGGTGAGATCTGGATGTACCACCTGGACGGCGGCAAGGGCGTGCAGCTCAACGAGAAGCCGAACTGGCAGAAGGACCGCGGCGAGCCGGCCATCTCGCCCGACGGCCGCTTCCTGTACTACTCGCAGGACAGCACGCCCGGCAGCAGCTTCCAGTACAACAAGGACGGCAACGGCGAGATCTTCCGCATCTTCCGCCAGGACCTGCAGGACGGCACGACCGAGCCTTTCGTCACCGGCCCCGGCGGCGCGGTGCGCCCGACGCCCTCGCCGGACGGCAAGTACCTCGCCTTCGTGCGCCGCGTGCGCAGCGCGGCCGGCCCGCAGTCCACGCTCTTCCTCAAGGACCTCGCCACGGGCCGCGAGTTCGCCGCCTGGGGTCAGCTGGAGCGCGACCTGCAGGAGAGCTGGTCCGTGCACGGCGTCTACCCGGCCTTCGCGTGGACGCCCGATGCCAAGTCCATCGTGGTGTGGGCCCAGGGCAAGCTGTGGCGCGTGGACCCGTTCAAGGGCAGCGCCGCCGAGATTGCCTTCCATGTGAAGGACACCCGCGAGATCCGCCCGGCCCTGCGCTTCGCCCATGACGTCTCGCCCGCCGAGTTCGACGTGAAGCAGCTGCGCTGGGTCACGGTCTCGCCGCAAGGCAGCCAGGTCGTGTACTCGGCCCTGGGCCGCCTGTACGTGAAGGACCTCGCCGGCGCCTCGCCGGCCCGCCCGCTGGGCAAGGACGACGGCAGCTTCGCCTACTACCCCAGCTTCTCGCGCGATGGCCGCGAGCTGGTCTATGTGCGCTGGGACGACGCGCAGCTGGGCAGCATCTGGAAGCTGGACCTGGCCTCGGGCCGCGAGACCCGCCTGACGCGCACGCCGGGCAAATATTTGGCGCCGCGCCTGTCGCCGGACGGCAAGTGGGTCGCCTACCAGAAGTCCAAGGGCGGCTACCTGACCTCGCCGCTGCAGGGCCTGGAGACCGGCCTGTACCTCGCGCGCGCCGACGGCCAGGGCGAGCCGCAGCGGGTCAGCAAGGACGGCACGGCGCCGCAGTGGGGCGCCGGCAGCGAGCATCTCTACTTCACCCGCAGCAGCTACCCGAGCGAGGTCGACAGCGTGCACAAGCTCGTGCGTCTGAACCTGCAGGACCGCAGCGAGCTGGACATCGCCAAGAGCGAGTTCGCCAGCGAGTTCAGCCTCTCGCCGGACGGTCGCTGGCTGGGCTTCGTCGAGCGCTTCCACGCCTACGTCGTGCCGCTGCCGGCCACGGGCAAGACGCTGTCGCTGGCGCCCAAGATGGACGCCGTGCCCGTCAAGCAGCTGGATATCAACGCGGGCGAATACCTGCAGTGGTCCGGGGACAGCCAGACCCTGCACTACGCCCTCGCCGATCAGCTCTTCAGCGTGCCGCTGGCGCAGGTCTTCGCCAAGGGCGAGGGCCAGGCCTACAAGCCGGTCGAGCAGGGCCGCGCCATCGGCTTCCGTCAGGCGGCGGACAAGCCGCAGGGCCGCATCGCCTTCACCGGCGGGCGCATCGTGACCATGAAGGGCAACGAGGTCATCGAGAACGGCACGCTGCTGATCGAGGGCGACCGCATCGTGGCCGTGGGCCGTGAGGCGGACGTCGCGGTGCCGGCCGATGCGCGCCGCGTGGACGTGCGCGGCAAGACGCTGATCCCGGGCCTGATCGATGCCCACTGGCATGGCGGCATGGCGGAGTCGCGCCTGATCCCGCAGCAGAGCTGGGTGAACTACGCCTCGCTGGCCTTTGGCCTCACCACCATCCACGACCCCAGCAACAGCACGGCCGAGATCTTCACGCAGGCCGAGATGCAGCGCGCCGGCCGCGTGGTCGGGCCGCGCATCTTCTCGACCGGCACGATCCTGTACGGCGCCAAGGCGGACGTCACGGCGCTGATCAACAGCTACGAGGACGCCCTCACCCATCTCAAGCGCATGAAGGCCGCCGGCGCCATCAGCGTGAAGAGCTACAACCAGCCGCGCCGCGAGCAGCGCCAGCAGGTCCTCGCCGCTGCGCGCGAGACCGGCATGATGGTGGTGCCGGAAGGCGGTTCCCTGTTCCAGACCAATATGAGCATGGTGGTGGACGGCCACACCGGCGTGGAGCACGCGCTGCCCGTGGCCAAGGTCTATGACGACGTCCTGCAGCTGTGGCCGCAGACCGCCGTGGGCTACACGCCGACCCTCAACGTGGCCTATGGCGGCCTCGACGGCGAGCACTACTGGTACGCGCGCACCGATGTGTGGCGCCATCCCATCCTCTCGAAGTTCGTGCCGCGCTCGGTGCTGGAGCCCCGCAGCGTGCGCCGCGAGACCGCGCCCGAGGAGGACTTCAACGTCATCCAGGTGGCGAAGACGGCCACGGCCCTGGAGCGCGCCGGCACCCGCACCAACATCGGGGCGCACGGCCAGCGCGAAGGCCTGGGCGCGCACTGGGAGATGTGGATGTTCGGCCTGGGCGGCATGAGCTCGCTGGAGGCCATCCGCAGCGCCACGCTGAACCCGGCCCGCTACCTCGGCCTCGACCACGACATCGGCTCGCTCGAGAAGGGCAAGCTGGCGGACCTCGTGGTGATCGACGGGGACGTGCTCCAGGACATCCGCCAGAGCGACCGCATCAGCCAGGTGATGGTCGGCGGCCGTCTGTATGCCGTCCCGAGCATGAACGAGGTCGCCCCGCGCCAGAAGGCCCGCAAGCCCTTCTTCTTCGAGGGCGACGCCGCCGGCACGCCGCTGGACGGCGACGCGCTGGCCGAGGGGCACGGGCATCACGGGCACTGAGCCCCCTTGCTCCCATGAACGACAAGGGCGCCCCGCGGGGCGCCCTTTCTTCATTGTGAGAACCGTGTGGCGATCAGCCCAGCTTCACCGGCACGAAGATGCGGTCCCGCCCGCGCTGCACCAGCAGGGCCACGGACTTCTCGGCCCCGGCGACCACGCTGCGGACCTGCTCGACCGAGCTCACCGGCGTGCCGTTCACCGCCAGCAGCACATCGCCGGGCCGCACGCCGGCCATGGCGGAGGGGCCGCTGACGTCGTCGATCACCAGGCCCTCCTTCACGCCGCTGTCCCGGCGCTCCTGGGGCTCCAGCGGGCGCAGGGCGAGACCCAGCTTGCCCTGCTGCGGGCCCGCCTCGTCGTCAGTCTTGGCCAAGCGACCCTTGCGCTCGCCGTCATCCCCGAGCTTCGCCTTGAGCGTCTCGAGCTTGCCGTGGCGCCAGACCTCCAGCGTGGCGGTCTCGCCGGGCATGGCCTGGCCGACCAGAGCCGGCAGGTCCCCGCTGGCCACGATGGGCTGGCCGTTGAACTTCAGGATCACGTCGCCCGACTTCAGGCCCGCCTTGGCGCCGGCGCTGCCGTCCTCGATGCTGGCCACCAGCGCGCCTTCCGGCCGCGCCAGCTTGAAGGAGTCCGCGAAGCCCTGGTTCACGTCCTGCACGGTGATGCCCAGGCGGGCGTGTTGCACCTTGCCGCCCTTCTCGATCTGCTGGCGCACGCGCTGAGCCACCTCGACGGGAATCGCGAAGGACAGGCCCTGGTAGCCGCCGCTCTGGCTGTAGATCTGCGAGTTGATGCC
>JAYRMR010000008.1:0-119500 GCA_041912595.1 Burkholderiaceae bacterium | reverse complement strand
GAGACGCCCCGCGGCCATTTCAAGCAGCAAAGCGCGTCATGACCGAACTTGCCAAGTCCTTCGAGCCCGCCGCCCTGGAAGCCCATTGGGGCCCTCTGTGGGAGTCCCAAGGCCTCTACCGTCCCACGCTGGACAAGAGCCGCGACTCCTTCTGCATCCAGCTGCCGCCCCCGAACGTGACCGGCACGCTGCACATGGGCCACGCCTTCAACCAGACCATCATGGACTCGTTGACGCGCTACCACCGCATGCGCGGCCACAACACGCTGTGGGTGCCCGGCACCGACCACGCCGGCATCGCCACGCAGATCGTGGTGGAGCGCCAGCTCCAGGAAAAGGGCCAGAGCCGCCACGACCTCGGCCGCAAGAACTTCGTCGCCCAGGTCTGGGAGTGGAAGGAGCAGTCGGGCAGCACCATCACCCGCCAGATGCGCCGCATGGGCGACTCGGTGAGCTGGGAGCACGAGTACTTCACCATGGACGACAAGCTGTCCAAGGTGGTCACCGACACCTTTGTCCGCCTCTTCGAGGAAGGCCTGATCTACCGCGGCAAGCGCCTCGTGTCCTGGGACCCGATCCTGAAGTCCGCCGTGTCCGACCTCGAGGTCGAGAGCGAGGAGGAAGACGGCTCGCTGTGGCACATCCGCTATCCGATGGCGCAGGGCACGGAGTCGCTGGTGGTCGCCACCACCCGCCCGGAAACCATGCTGGGCGACACCGCCGTGATGGTCCACCCCGAGGACGAGCGCTACCGCCACCTCATCGGCCAGCAGGTGAAGCTGCCCATCACCGGCCGCCTGGTGCCGGTGATCGCCGACGACTACGTGGACAAGGCTTTCGGCACGGGCGTGGTCAAGGTCACCCCGGCGCATGACACGAACGACTACCAGGTCGGCCTGCGCCACGGCCTGCCCATGCTTACGATCTTCGACCTGGAAGCCAAGGTCAGCGCCCACGAAGCCACGGAGATCCCGGCCGAGTACATCGGCCTGGACCGCTTCGTCGCCCGCAAGAAGATCGTGGCCGAGCTGGAGGCGCAAGGCCTGCTCATCGAGGTCAAGAAGCACAAGCTCATGGTGCCGCGCTGCGCCCGCACGGGCCAGGTCATCGAGCCCATGCTGACGGACCAATGGTTCGTGGCCATGAGCAAGGCCGGCGCCAACGGCAAGTCCATCGCCGAGGAAGCGATCGAGGCCGTCAGCTCGGGCGACGTCAAGTTCGTGCCCGAGAACTGGGTCAACACCTACAACCAGTGGATGAAGAACATCCAGGACTGGTGCATCTCCCGCCAGCTGTGGTGGGGCCACCAGATCCCGGCCTGGTATGACGAGGACGGCAACGTCTACGTCGCCCGCAGCGAGGAAGAAGCCCAGGCCAAGGCCCCCGGCAAGGCGCTCAAGCGTGACGAGGACGTGCTCGACACCTGGTACTCCTCCGCCCTGGTGCCCTTCTCCACCCTCGGCTGGCCCGAGGCCACGCTGGAGCAGGACCTCTTCCTGCCCTCCTCCGTGCTGGTCACCGGCTACGACATCATCTTCTTCTGGGTCGCCCGGATGATCATGATGACCAAGCACTTCACCGGCAAGGTGCCCTTCAAGCACGTGTACATCCACGGCCTGGTGCTGGATGCGCAGGGCAAGAAGATGTCCAAGTCCGAGGGCAATGTGCTGGACCCGGTCGACCTGATCGACGGCATCGAGCTGGCGCCCCTGCTGGACAAGCGCACGCAAGGCCTGCGCAAGCCGGAGACGGCGCCCAAGGTCCGCAAGGCCACGGAGAAGGAATTCCCCGAGGGCATCCCCGGCTACGGCGCCGACGCCCTGCGCTTCACCTTCGCGGCCATGGCCACGCTGGGCCGCTCGGTCAACTTCGACTCCAAGCGCTGCGAGGGCTACCGCAATTTCTGCAACAAGCTCTGGAACGCCACGCGCTTCGTGCTGATGAACACGGAAGGCCAGGACTGCGGCCTGAAGGAGCACACCGCCGCGGACTGCGAGGGCGGCTACCTGAGCTTCAGCCCCTCGGACCGCTGGATCACGAGCGAGCTGCAGAAGGTCGAGCAGGCCGTGGCCCAGGGCTTCGCGGACTACCGCCTGGACAACGTCGCCAACGCCATCTACGACTTCGTCTGGAACGAGTACTGCGACTGGTACCTCGAGATTGCCAAGGTGCAGATCCAGGTCGGCAACGAGGCGCAGCAGCGCGCCACGCGCCGCACGCTCATCCGCGTGCTGGAGACCACGCTGCGCCTGCTGCACCCCGTGGCCCCCTTCATCACCGAGGCCCTGTGGCAGACGGTCGCGCCGGTGGCCGGCCGCAAGAGCACCGACTACATCGTCAACGCCGCCTACCCCGTGGCGCAGCCCGAGAAGATCGACCCGGCGGCCATCGCCTGGGTGGACCAGCTCAAGGCCGTGGTGGGCACCTGCCGCAGCCTGCGCAGCGAGATGGGCCTGTCGCCCGCCGAGCGCGTGCCCCTGCTGGTGGCCGGTGGCCAGGGCTTCATTGCCGAGGCCGCCCCGCTGATCCGCACGCTGGCCAAGCTGGCCGAGGTGCAGCTGGTGGACGACGCCAGCTTCGAGCAGGCCGCTGCCGCGCTGCCGGTGCTGGTGCACGGTGAGGCCCGCCTGGCGCTGAAGGTGGAGATCGACGTCGAGGCCGAGCGCGCCCGTCTGGGCAAGGAGATCGCCCGCCTCGAAGGCGAGATCACCAAGGCGACGGCCAAGCTGTCCAACGAGAGCTTCGTGGCCCGCGCGCCCGAGGCCGTGGTGGCCCAGGAACGCCAGCGCGTGGCCGATTTCGGCGTCACGGTGGAACGCCTGAAGGCTCAGGCCGCACGCCTGGGTTGAGGGTCATCTGAGGGCCCTGGGCCCTCGCGAGGCACGATCCGCAAGGACGTTCGACGGGGCCGGAAACGGCCCCGTTGTCATTGCGGGCCGGCAAGGGCCCCGTTGCCATTGCGGGCCCGGCAAGGGCCCCGTTGCCATTGCGGGCCCGGCCTCGGGCTCAGGCGCCGCTGCGCTCCGCCACGGCGGCGGCCGGGGCCTCGGCCTTCGTCAGGAGCTCGTCCATGCGCCGGGCCACGGCCCAGGCCGCGCGCACCCGCGACTCCCGGGTGGTGCTGGCCACGCGGGGGGTGATCTGCAGATTGGGCATGCCGTGCAGGGGCCGGTCGGGCTCCAGCCAGCCGGGCTCGACGCTGTCCATCCAGGCCGCCAGGATGCGGCCGCTGCGCATGGCCCCGGCCAGGGCGACGTCATCGAACATCGCGCAATGCGTGAGCGCAACGACCACCTGGTTCGCCTTGGCATGGCCCAGCACGCGGTGGCCCAGCAGGCCCTTGTAGCGCGGGTAGTAGGGCAGCTGGACGCACAGCACGTCGCTCTGCTCCATCAGGGAGCGCAGCGGCACCGGCGGGATGTTCCATTGCTGCCACAGGTCCTCGCTCTCGTGCAGCGAGGGGTCGTAGCCGACGACCTTGGCGCCGAAGGCCGGCAGGATCTGCGCCAGCACCTTGGAGGCCGGCGTCAGGCCCAGCAGGCCGACGGTGCTCTGCCCGAGCTCGCGGCCCACCAAGAGGCCGTCCGCGCCATAGACCGGCACCCGGCGCAGCATGTTCAGGGCGCCACCGAGCATGTACTCGGCCTCGGCCTGCGCAGTGGCGGTGCCCGAGCGCACCAGCTCGACCTCATGCATGCGGCAGGCCTCGATGTCCACCGTCTCGATGCCGGCGCTCACCCGGCCGATCACCCGCAGGCGCGGCGCGGCCTTGAGCAGGGAATGGTCCACGGCCACCGTGGGCGGCAGGATGAGCCCGTGCATCTGGGGCAGGCTCTCGCGCAGGGCCGCCGGATCACGGGCGAGCTCGGGCGCGACGCGCACGGCATGCCGCCTGCCCAGCCATTCGATCACCTCTGCGTCCAGAGGTTCCAGCACCAGCAAATTCATCTCTTCATGTTCCCAACGGCCTTGCATGGCGGCCAGATACCGCGTGCCACAATGCAAGCCATCCGCCCCAGGCAGCTTGCCAAATGCATATCAACAAAGCCATTTTCCCTGTTGCGGGCCTCGGCACGCGTTTTCTACCGGCAACAAAAGCCCAACCCAAGGAAATGCTGCCGGTCGTGGACAAGCCGTTGATCCAGTATGCGGTCGAAGAGGCCTATGCCGCCGGTATCCGAGAGATGATCTTTGTGACCGGCCGTCACAAGCGCCCCATCGAGGACCACTTCGACATGAGCTTCGAGCTCGAGGTCGGCCTGGAGCAGGCGGGTAAGCGCGAGCTGCTGGAGGTGGTGCGCAGCGTCAAGCCGGACGACATGGAGTGCATCTACGTCCGCCAGGCGCAGGCGCTGGGCCTCGGCCACGCCGTGCTGTGCGCGCAGCGCCTCGTCGGCAACGAGCCCTTCGCCGTGCTGCTGGCCGACGACCTCATGGTCGGCCCCACGGACGGCCAGCCGGTGCTCAAGCAGATGGTCGAGCAGTTCGAGGAATGGCGCGCCTCCATCCTGGCCGTCCAGGAGGTGCCCGCCGAGCACACCCGCCGCTACGGCATCGTCGCCGGCACGCCGGTGAGCGAGCAGCTCCTGGACGTGCAGCGCATCGTGGAGAAGCCGGCCCCCGAGGTCGCGCCCTCGCGCCTGGGCGTGGCGGGCCGCTACATCCTCACCCCGGGCGTCTTCCATGAGATCGCCAGCCAGCCGCGCGGCGTGGGCGGCGAGATCCAGCTGACCGACGGCATCGCGGGGCTGCTGCGCCGCGAGAAGGTCTTTGCCTACCGCTACGAAGGCAAGCGCTACGACTGCGGCTCCAAGGAAGGCTTCCTGCAGGCCAATGTGGAGCTGGCCCTGGCGCATCCGGAGCTGGGCGGCGCTTTCCGGGACTACCTCCGGACGCTGTCCATCTGAGCGTCTGGCCCCTGGCCGCCAACGAGAAGGCCTGCGGACTCGTCGCCGAGTCGGCAGGCCTTTGTTCTTGGTGCGCAGCCGCGTGAGCGGCGTGAGCGTTGTCAGCGACGCTTCAGGACGTGGACGAATTCCTCGCCCGCCTGGCTCTGGGCCACCAGCTCGTTGCCCGTCTGGCGGGCGAAGGCCTGGAAGTCCCGCGTCGAGCCCGGGTCCGTGGCGACGACCTTCAGCAGCTGCCCGCTCTGCATGTCCGCCAGGGCCTTCTTGGCCTTGAGGATGGGCAGCGGGCAGTGCAGACCGCGGGTGTCGAGTTCCTTGTGGATGTCCATGTGCATTGCCTTCCTGGCGGCGATTCTAGGCAGGGAACACACCCGTGGACAGGTAGCGATCACCCCGATCGCAGACCACGAACACCAGCGTCGCGTTGCTGAGCGTGCGGGCCAGCTGCAGGGCGACCCAGCAGGCGCCGGCGGCCGAGATGCCGGCAAACAAGCCCTCCTCGCGAGCCAGGCGGCGGGCCATGTCCTCGGCGTCGCTCTGGCTCACCTGCACCAGCTCGTCGACCTGCTCGGGGCGGTAGATCTTGGGCAGATAGGCCTCCGGCCACTTGCGGATGCCCGGGATGCGGGAGCCTTCCGCGGGCTGCGCGCCCACGATGCGCACGGCGGGGTTCATCTCCTTCAGGTAGCGCGAGGTGCCGGTGATGGTGCCCGTCGTGCCCATGGCGCTGACGAAATGCGTGATCTCGCCGCCGGTGTCACGCCAGATCTCGGGGCCCGTCGTCTCGTAGTGGATGCGGGCGTTGTCCTCGTTGGCGAACTGGTCCAGCACGCGGCCGCGGCCGTCGCGCTGCATCTGCTCGGCGAGGTCGCGGGCGTATTCCATGCCGCCCGAGCGCGGGGTCAGGATCAGCTCGGCGCCGAAGGCCTTCATGGTCTGCGCGCGCTCGATGGAGAGGTCCTCCGGCATGATCAGCACCATGCGGTAACCGCGCATCGCGGCGGCCATGGCCAGCGCGATGCCGGTGTTGCCCGAGGTGGCCTCGATGAGGGTGTCACCCGGCTTGATCTCGCCGCGCTCCTCGGCCCGGCGGATCATGCTGATGGCGGGGCGGTCCTTGACCGAGCCGGCGGGGTTGTTGCCCTCCAGCTTGCCCAGCAGCACGTTGCCGCGGGCCGCCAGCTCCGGCCCCAGGATGCGTTGCAGACGCACCAGCGGCGTATTGCCGATCACGTCCTCCAGACTCGGGTACTGTTTTGTGCTCATGGCGGCGATTGTCCCTCAGCGGGCTGGCCCGCGCGGAGCGAAGGGCTTGGCACAGATGGCAGCGGGGCTGCCACGCCTGGGGCGGGCCGCCGGCCCGGAGCCCCGGGGAAGGCATGGCATAATCCGCCGCTTGCGTAAGGCACCCTTCGGCCCGGATGGCGAAATCGGTAGACGCAGGGGACTCAAAATCCCCCGCCGCAAGGCGTGTCGGTTCGAGTCCGACTCCGGGCACCACAGCCAGGGCGCTGCACGCAGAGAAGAACCACCGCGAGGTGGTTTTTTCGTTTCCGGCGCCGCTCGCCGGGCGCCCGCCGCGCCGGCAGGCGGCTGTGCAGACGCATACACTCCGAGCGTTCCGGGGCCCCCCGCCCCGCTTGCGCAAGACCTGACACCATGCCCCAACTGCCGCCCGTCACCAAAGCCTTCATGCTGGCCTGCGTGGGCTTCTTCTGCCTGTTCATCCTGGTGCCCGAGTGGAAGCCCTGGCTGGCCCTGTGGCCCATCAGCAGCGGCTACTTCATGCCCTGGCAGATGGTGAGCTACGCCTTCCTGCACGGCGACGCCATGCACCTGTTCTTCAACATGCTCGGCCTGTGGATGTTCGGCTCCGAGCTGGAGATGGTGTTCGGGCAGAAGCGCTACCTGCAGCTGCTGGTGGCCTCCACGCTCAGCGCGGCGGCGATGCAGCTGCTCTTCGCTGCCGTGGCACCGTTCTTTCCCGCGCTGTTTCCGTACCCCATCGGCCCCACTGTCGGGGCATCAGGCGCCCTCTTCGGTCTGCTGCTGGGCTTCGGCATGCTGTTCCCGGACCGCATCATCATGCCGCTGTTCCCGCCCATCCCCATGAAGGCCAAGGTCTTCGTGGCGATCTTCGGCGCCCTCGAGCTGCTGATGGGCCTGAGCGGTGCCAGCGGCGTCGCGCACTTCGCCCACCTGGGCGGCATGATCGGCGCGTGGCTGCTGCTGAACCACTGGCGCGGCGGCCGCCGCTGAGGCGCGAAGCCCCTCAGCCGGGACGCCCCGCCAGGAGGCCGTCCCGCACGTCCGCGTAGTGCAGGCGCAGGCCCAGCTCGCGGTGCAGGCGCTCGTTGCGCAGCCGGCGGGACTCCGCCATGAAGCTCAGCTGCATCGGCGACATCTGCGCCCTCGCCTCCTCGCGGCTGATGCGCGGCGGGCGCGGCAGGCCGCAGAGGTCCGCCGCCAGGTCGAAGTAGTCGCCCATGCGCAGCTGGGTGTCGTCGCAGACGTTGAACACCCGTCCAGCCGGCGCCCGCAGCAGCGCGCGCAGGCAGGCCCGCGCGAGGTCGTCGGCGTGGATGTGGTTGGTGTAGACGTCGTCCGCCGCCGCCAGCACCGGCGTGCCCCTCGCCAGGCGCTCGCGCGGATGGCCGCCCTCGCGGTCCCAGGCGTAGATGCCCGGCACGCGCAGCACGCTCACATGCGCGCCCGTGGCCTGGCCGAAGGCCCGCAGCGCGCGCTCGGCATCCACCCGGCGATGCGCGCGGTCCGAGCGCGGCCGCAGCGCGGAGGTCTCGTCGAGCCATGCGCCTCCCGCGTCACCGTAGACGCCCGTCGTGCTGGCATACACCAGCGCCCCCGGGGCCGGCCCGCGGCGCAGGGCGTGCAGCAGATGGCGCGTGCGCTCATCGCGGGCGCCGCTGGCCTGCGGCGGCGCCAGATGCAGCACATGCGTGGCCAGCCCGGCCAGGCGCCGCAGGCTGCGGGGATCGTCGAGATTGCCGATCAGCGGGACCGCGCCCGCCGCCCGCAGCGCCTCGCGGCGGGCCGGCGAGGACGTCAGCGCGAAGACCTCCCAGCCCGGCGGCACCCGGCGCAGCACGCGCATCCCGACATCGCCGCAGCCGACGATCAGCAGACGGGGCGCGGCCGGAGCGGCCTTGGCGGTCGAGGCCATCGAGGGGCGGACGGAATGAAAACGAGGCATGGGCGAAGCGCAGGGCGGTCAATGCCGAAAGGCCCGGCGCCCCTGGGAGGAGACCGCTCAGGCAGAATGTCGGGCCAGTGTACGGCCCGCCCGCCGCTGCCTTGAGGGCACGGTGGTGCCCGGGCCGGTTTCTTGTCCGGACCCCTTCACCATGAACTTCCAGATCACCGTCCAGCCCAGCGGCCGCGAGTTTGCCGTCGAACGCGATGAAACCCTGCTCGGCGCCGCCATCCGCCAGGGCATCGGCCTGCCCTATGGCTGCAAGGACGGCGCCTGCGGCTCGTGCAAGAGCAAGCTGCTGGAAGGCCGCGTGATCCATGGCGCCCACCAGGCCAAGGCCCTCAGTGCCGAGGAAGAGGCGCAGGGCATGGTCCTGACCTGCTGCGCCACTCCGCAGACCGACTGCGTCCTGGAGGCCCGCACGGTGCCTGGCGCCGGCGAGTTCCCGGTGCTGAAGCTGCCCAGCCGCGTGATCAGCATCGAGAAGCCGGCCCCGGACGTCGCGGTGGTCCGCATGCAGCTGGCCGCCAACCAGAACTTCCAGTTCCACGCCGGCCAGTACGTCGAGTTCATCCTGCGCGACGGCGCCCGCCGCAGCTACTCCATGGCCAACGCGCCCCACAACCTGGGCACGCCGGCCGCCATCGAGCTGCACATCCGCCACATGCCCGGCGGCAAGTTCACCGACCACGTCTTCGGCGCGCTCAAGGAGAAGGACATCCTGCGCATGGAAGGCCCCTTCGGCAGCTTCTTCCTGCGCGAGGACAGCGACAAGCCCATCGTGCTGCTCGCCAGCGGCACCGGCTTCGCGCCCATCAAGGCCATCCTCGAGCGCATCCAGCACCTGGGCCTGACCCGCCCGGTGCATCTGTACTGGGGCTGCCGCAGCAAGGCGGACCTGTACCTGCACGACTGGGCCGAGCAGGCCGCAGCCAGCATGCCCACGCTGCGCTACGTGCCCGTGCTGTCCGAGCCCAAGGCCGAGGAAGCCTGGACCGGCCGCACCGGCTTCGTGCACCAGGCCGTGCTGGCCGACCTGCCGGATCTCAGCGGCTTCCAGGTCTATGCCTGCGGCGCGCCCATCATGGTGGAGAGTGCCAAGAAGGACTTCAGCGCGCAGGGCGGCCTGCCCGCCGACGAGTTCTACGCCGACGCCTTCACCTCCGAAGCCGACAAGCACGGCGCCTGAGTGCCGCGCGCTCTGCGCCCGCCCGGCCCCGGGCGGGTCCTCGCGGGCGCATGACAGCCTCATACTTGCCCCCATGAAGCACTTCCCGCCGCCCTACGCCAGCGCCAGCCAGTTCGAGGACCGCCTGCGCGAGCTGGGCGCGGCCGTCATCGCCCCGGAGAGCCTCAGCCACTGGGCGGAGATCCCGGCCGAGGACCTGCAGGCGCTCGCGCCCTTCTGGGACGACCTCCCGCCGGACACCCATCTGCGTGACGGCGGCCGCTACCGCTTCCGGCGCCACGGCAGCTTCGTCGCCGCGGACGGCCAGCTCCGCCAGCAGGGCCACCGCGCCCACTGGCAGCCGCTGGACTACAACGCCCTGCACGGCGGCCTCGAGCGCTGGTTCGAGCCCGTCCAGCCGGCCCTGGCCGCCCGGCCCGCGTGGCAGGCGCTGCTACTGCGCCTGGCGCGCGCCGCCGATGCGCTCAAGGGCCCGCAGCCCTGGTTCATCGAGACGCACCAGTTCCGCATCGACACCACGGACGGCATCGGCCGCCCGACGCCCGAAGGCGCACACCGCGACGGCGTGGACCTGGTGGCCGTCTTCCTGGTGAGCCGCGTCGGCATCAAGGGCGGCGAGTCGCGCGTCTTCGAGGCCGACGGCCCGCGCGGCGAGCGCTTCACGCTGCAGGAGCCCTGGACGCTGCTGCTGCTGGACGACGAGCGCGTCATCCACGAGACCACGCCCATCCAGCCCGCCGCCGAGCACGGCCACCGGGACACCCTCGTCGTGACCCTGCGCCGCGGCAGCTTCCAGGACCCGGTCTGACCCCTGCCGCCGCGCGCGGCGCCGGCCCTTGGGGATGCGTGGCATGCATCACGGCATGCCGAATGCTTGCGCTTTGACGAAAGCGCGAGGCCCCCATCGCCCCTACACTTCTGGCCCAGCGCGGCCACAAGCCGTGCTGATCCGCCGCCACGTGGCCTGGACCGGGCTTGACCGGACAGGTGTGGCGCCATCCCTCTCTCGCATCACAAGTGCAAGCACGCCATGTCTGACCTCGTCCGCGCCCTGACCGAATCGCCGGCTTCCATCCCCTCCTCCCTGTTCGGCCTGCCTGAGCAACCCGCCCACGAGCGCGTGCTCTTCGCCACCGACGAGCAGACCGGTCTCAAGACCATCCTGGCCGTGCACAGCACCGCCCGCGGCCCCGCGTTCGGCGGCTGCCGCTTCTGGACCTACGACAACGAGCTGGCCGCGCTGAACGACGCGCTGCGCCTGTCGCAGGGCATGAGTCTCAAGAACGCCCTGGCCAACCTGCCCTTCGGCGGCGGCAAGGCCGTGATCATCAAGCCGGCCGGCGACTTCGACCGCCCCGCGCTCTTCGCCGCCTTCGGCCGCGCCGTGGCCTCGCTCAATGGTGCCTACATCACCGCCGAGGACGTGGGCACCACCACCGCCGACATGCGCGTGGTGCAGCAGCACACCCAGTTCGTGAGCGGCATCCCGCGTGAAGGCGCCTTCGGTGGCGACCCGAGCCCCAAGACCGCCTGGGGCGTGTTCGTCTCCATCGACGAAGGCGTGAAGCGCGTGCTGGGCCGCAGCTCACTGGACGGCGTGACCGTCGCCCTGCAAGGCCTCGGCGCCGTGGGCTGGCACCTGGCCGAGTTCCTGCACAAGGCCGGCGCCAAGCTGGTCGTGGCGGACGTCAACGCCGACAAGGTCGCCCGTGCGCAGGCCGAGCTGGGCGCCCGCGCCGTGAGCGTCGGCGAGATCCTGTCGGTCCAGGCCGACGTGCTGGCGCCCTGCGCGCTGGGCGCCGTGCTCAACGCCCAGAGCATCCCCGCCATCCAGGCCAAGCTGATCGCCGGTGCCGCCAACAACCAGCTGGCCACCGTGGCCGACGGCGATGCCCTGCAGGCGCGTGGCATCACCTACCTGCCGGACTACCTGGTCAACGCCGGCGGCATCGTCAGCGTGGCCCGCGAGTTCCGCAACGAAGGTGAAGAGTCCAAGGTGATGGCCGAGGTCGGCGAGATCCGCGGCCGCGTGGCCGAGCTGCTGGATCGCATCAAGGTCTCGGGCAACACGCCGGGCCGCGAGGCTGACGCCTGGGCCCGCTCGAAGCTGGTCAAGCCGGTCTGATTGACCACCCCCTACGCGCTGCGCGCGCCCCCTCGAAGGGGGCAAGCCCGTCGGCCCGGCAGAGCCGGATCCTCGGGCTTCGCGCGGGGGCCGAGTGGCTGCGCCACCGGCCATCTGCGCACGGTGAGGTGGGTGCTTATTCGCCCAGATAGGCCGCGCGCACCTTGGGATCGTTCAGCAGATCCTTGCCCGCGCCCGTCATCGTGATCACGCCGCTCTCCATCACGTAGCCGCGGTTCGCCGCGGCCAGCGCGCGGCTGGCGTTCTGCTCGACGAGCAGGATGGTCACGCCCTGCCCGTGGATGTCGTTCACGACCTCGAAGATCTTGTCGACCATGATGGGCGACAGGCCCATGCTCGGCTCGTCCAGCAGCAGCACCTTGGGCTGCGTCATCAGCGCGCGGCCCATCGCCAGCATCTGCTGCTCGCCGCCGGACATCGTCCCGGCCAGCTGCGTCGCACGCTCCTTCAAGCGCGGGAAGATCCCGAAGATCCGCTCGATGTCCGCCTCGATCTGCGCCTTGTCGTTGCGGATGTAGGCGCCCATCTGCAGGTTCTCCACGATGGTCATGCGCGTGAAGGTGCCACGACCTTCCGGCACCATCACCAGGCCCTGCTTCACCAGGTCCCATGCGCCCTGGCCCTTGATGGACTTGCCCATGTACTGGATGTCGCCATCCGCCACCGGCTGCAGGCCCGTCACCGCCTTGAGCGTCGTGGTCTTGCCCGCGCCATTGGCCCCGATCAGGCTCACCAGCTCGCCGCGGCGCACCTCGAAGTCCGCGCCCTTCACCGCCTGGATCCCGCCGTAGGCCACCTTCAGCCCGCTGACCTTCAACAGCACTTCATTCGTCATCTTTGACTCCAAATCTCTTGTGATACCGGCCGGCGCGCAATGCCTTCCCGAGTGGAGCCCCAGGGTCCGGCTCTGCCGGCCCTCGGGGCTCGCCCCCTGGGGGGCGCGCGCAGCGCGTAGGGGGGCGGGTGGGCCGTCAGTGCCCACCCGTTCCCAGGTACGCCTCGATCACCTTCTCGTTCTTCTGAACATCGGCCGGCGTGCCCTCGGCGATCTGCTTGCCGTAGTCCAGCACCGTCACGCGGTCGCACAGGCCCATCACCAGCTTCACGTCGTGCTCAATCAGCAGAATCGTGCGGCCGTCCTTGCGGATGCGGTCGATCAGCTCGCGCAGCACCACCTTCTCGGTGGCGTTCATGCCTGCGGCCGGCTCGTCCAGCGCGATCAGCTTGGGGTCCGTGGCCAGCGCGCGGGCAATCTCCAGGCGGCGTTGGTCGCCGTAGGACAGCGTGCGCGCCTTGAATTCGGCGTACTTGCCGATGCCCACATAGTCCAGCAGCTCCTGCGCCCGCTTCGCAATCGCGGCCTCCTCGGCCTTGAACGCCGGCGTGCGGAACACCGCCCCGATCAGTCCCGAGTGCGTGCGCACATGGCGCCCCACCATCACGTTCTCCAGCGCCGTCATCTCCGAGAAGAGCCGGATGTTCTGGAACGTGCGGGCGATGCCCGTCTTGGCCACCAGATGCACCGCCGTCGGCTGGTAGGGCGCGCCCCCGAGCTCGAAGGTCCCCGCATCCGGCGTGTACAGCCCCGTGATCACGTTGAAGAACGTGGTCTTGCCCGCCCCGTTCGGGCCGATCAGGCCATACACCTGGCCCTTGTTGATCTGGATGCCCACGTCCGAGAGGGCCTGCAGACCGCCGAAGCGCTTGGACACGCCGGCGACCTTGAGTACGACTTCGCTCATTGTTCTTTGCTCCTGCTGTCCTGGCTCACTTCACCGCCTGCGGCGCCGCCTTGCCGTGCTCCGGGCTCGGCCACAGACCACGCGGGCGCAGCAGCATGATGCTGATCATCGCCAGCGCCACCAGCAGCTGACGCAGGATCGCCGCATCCAGCCGGCCTCCCGTCATCTCCTGCAGCGGACCGGCCACATAGCGCAGCACCTCCGGCAGCGCCGACAGCAGCAGCGCCCCGAGGATCACGCCCGGGATGTGCCCGATCCCGCCCAGCACCACCATCGCCACGATCATCACGGACTCCTGCAGGCTGAACGACTCCGGGCTCACGAAGCCCTGGAACGCCGCGAACATGCTGCCCGCCACGCCCCCGAACGTCGCCCCCATCCCGAAGGCCAGCAGCTTCAGGTTGCGCGTGTTCAGACCCATCGCCTTGGCCGCGATCTCGTCCTCGCGGATCGCCATCCACGCCCGGCCGATGCGCGACTGCTCCAGGCGGAAGCACAGGATCACCGTCACCACCACCAGCGCCAGGAAGAAGTAGTAGTACAGCGTCACCGACGGCAGCGTGACCCCGAACACCTGCAGGCTCTTGCCCAGGTCCAGCCCGAAGAAGTGGATCCCGTCGATCTGCCCGATCCCGCGCGGACCGTTCGTGATGTTCAGCGGGTACTCCATGTTGTTCAGGAACACACGGATGATCTCCCCGAAGCCCAGCGTCACGATCGCCAGGTAGTCCCCGCGCAGCTTCAGCGTCGGCGAGCCCAGCAGCACCCCCGCCAGCGCGGCAAGACCTGCCCCCGCCGGGATGATCACCCACAGCGGCGAGTGCATCCCATTGGGCAGCATCGCGGCGATGCCTTCGAAGTTCTCCAGCAGATGCGGGCTCGCCAGCAAGGCGAACATGTACGAGCCCACCGCGTAGAACGCCACATAGCCCAGGTCCAGCAGGCCCGCATAGCCCACCACGATGTTCAGCCCCAGCGCCAGCATCACGTACAGCAGCGCCAGATCGATGATCCGCACCGGCCCGTTGCCGAACTGCTGCGCAATCAGCGGCACCACCAGCAGCCCCAGCGCTGCCAGCACGAACACAATCAGCTTGTTCTTCATTCTTGCTACTCCTTGGCCTCAGGCGCGATCGGCAACACGTTCGCCGAGCAGGCCGCTCGGACGCAAGGTCAGCACCAGGATCAGCGCCACGAAGGCGAAGATGTCCGCGTAGTGGCTGCCCAGCACGCCGCCGGTCAGGTCACCCAGGTAGCCCGCGCCGATCGCCTCGATCAGCCCCAGCACGATCCCGCCCAGCATGGCGCCGGCCAGATTGCCAATGCCACCCAGCACCGCCGCCGTGAAGGCCTTCAGCCCCGGCATGAAGCCCATCGAGTGCTGCACCGTGCCGTAGTTGGCCGCCCACATCAGCCCGGCCACCGCGGCCAGCGCCGCGCCGATCACGAAGGTCGCCGAGATCACGAAGTCCGGCTTCACCCCCATCAGGCCCGCCACGCGCGGGTTCTCCGCCGTCGCGCGCATCGCGCGGCCCAGCTTCGTGTGGTTCACCAGGTACATCAGCGCCGCCAGGATCACCACCGTCAGCACCAGGATCAGCACCTGCGTCACCGTGATCACCGGCCCGCCCAGATTGAAGGGCTCAGTGGGCAGCAGCAGCGGGAACGGCTTGGGGTTCGGCTTCCACACGATCATCGCCAGCGTCTGCAGCAGCAGCGACATCCCCATCGCCGTGATCAGCGGCGCCAGGCGCGGCGCGCTGCGCAGGGGGCGGTAGGCGATCTTCTCGATTGTGAAGTTCAGCAGCGAGCAGACCACGATGGCGCACATCAGGCCGATCCCCATGAGGGCCCAGCCCGGCAGGCCGGAATCGGCCAGCGCCGTGGCCACCGTCCAGCTCACCAGGGCCCCGACCATCAGGATCTCGCCGTGCGCGAAGTTGATCAGGTTGATGATGCCGTACACCATGGTGTAGCCCAGTGCCACGAGCGCGTACATGCTCCCGAGCACGAGGCCGTTGATGATCTGTTGGACCAGGATTTCCATCAATGACTCCACTTCCCTGCCACCTCGACGAGGCGGCGTCCGGACTAGGAAAAGACAGCTTCCACGTCCCCCGGACCCACGGCACCGAGGCGCCAAGAAAAAAGCCCGCGACCTTCGGAGCAGCGGGCTGGGGTGCCAGAGGGACTCAGCATATGGGCGCGGATTTTAGGAGTGCGCCACCGGCGCCACCCGCTGGGGATAACCCGCTGGCGCGGGGCCCGAAAGCCAGGGCCCGGGGTCAGGTCTCGCCGCGCCTCGTCCGCTCGTGGGCCACATCATCGGCCGCATCACCGGCCACACCACCGGCCTCGGCATTGAGCCGGCGCAGCTCGGCCAGGCGGTCGCCGATGCGGATCTCGAGCCCGCGCGGCACGGGCTCGTAGAAGCGCTGGTCTTCCAGCCCGTCGGGGAGGTATTGCTCCCCGGCCACGAAGGCGCCCGGAAAGTCATGCGCGTAGCGGTACTCATGCCCATAGCCCAGGTCCTTCATCAAGCGGGTCGGCGCGTTGCGCAGATGCAGGGGCACGGGCCGGCTGGCATCCTGCTTGACCAGGGCCCGCGCGGCTTTGTAGGCGGTGTACACCGCATTGGACTTGGGCGCAATGGCCAGGTAGACCACCGCCTGCGCCAGCGTGAGTTCGCCCTCGGGGGAGCCGAGACGCTCGTAGGTGTCCGCCGCGTCCAGGCAGATCCGGAGCGCGCGCGGGTCCGCCAGGCCGATGTCCTCGCTCGCCATGCGGATCAGGCGGCGGGAGATGTAGCGGGCATCGACGCCGCCATCGAGCATGCGGCAGAACCAGTACAGCGCGCCGTCCGGGTCCGAGCCGCGCACCGACTTGTGCAGCGCGGAAATGACGTCGTAGAACTGCTCGCCGCCCTTGTCGTAGCGGCGCAGCTGCTCGCCCAACGCGCGCTCGAGCTGCGTCTCGTCAATGCTCGAGAGCCCGGGCGGCGCCAGCTGCGCGGCGGTCTCCACGGCATTCAGCAGGCGTCGCGCGTCGCCGTCGGCATAGGCCACCAGGCGCTTCGCCGCCGCATCCGTGAACGGCGGGCAGCCCAGGGCCGCTTCGCCGCGACGCACGAGCGCGAGCAGGTCGTCCTCGTCCAGGGACTTGAGCACGTGCACGCTGGCCCGCGAGAGCAGCGCCGAGTTGACCTCGAAGGACGGGTTCTCGGTGGTGGCGCCGATGAAGGTGAAGAGACCCGACTCGACGTGCGGCAGGAAGGCGTCCTGCTGGGACTTGTTGAAGCGGTGCACCTCGTCCACGAAGACGATGGTGCGCCGCCCCTGCGCGGCCGCGACCTGCGCGCGCTCGACGGCCTCGCGGATCTCCTTCACGCCGCCCAGCACCGCGGAGATGCTGATGAACTGCGCATCGAAGGCCAGGGCCAGCAGGCGCGCCAGCGTGGTCTTGCCCACGCCCGGCGGGCCCCACAGGATCATGGAATGCAGGCGGCCGGTCTCGAAGGCCACACGCAGCGGCATGCCCTCGCCCAGCAGCTGGCGCTGGCCGATGACCTCGTCCAGGTGGCGCGGGCGCAGGCGCTCGGGCAGGGGCTGGTAGGCCGGCGCCTTGGCGCTGCCGGCGGCACGGGAGGGTGCCTGCGGGGCCGGGGCGGGCTCGTCGCCGAACAGGGATGCGTTCTCTGACATGGGGCGCTCAGCGCGTCGGTGTCACTGCTCCAGCAGGTCCACGCCCTTGGGGACCTCGAAGCGGAAGCGGTCGGCACCGATCGCCACATTGGTCTGCAGCTGGCTGAGCTGCATCAGCGAGCGCTGGCCGAAGGCGTCCAGCACCTCCAGCGCCGCCAGCTCGCGGCCCTTGAAGCCGACGCGCAGCTGCTGGATGTTGCCCTCCGCCTGACGCGGCAGCGCGAGCACCCAGTCGAGGCCGCCCTCGGCGGGCTGGGCCTTGAGCTCGAAGTCCTTCTCGATGTTGCCGCCGGCCAGCAGGGCCGCGGGCGTGCCCGCCAGCGCCTGCCCGATGCGGCGCGAGCTGGCCTGGTTCAGGTCAGCATCGAAGGTCCAGACCTTCTGGCCATCGCCCACGATCAGCTGCTCGAAGGGCTTCTGGTACTGGAAGCGGAACAGATTGGGGCGCTGGAACTCGAAGGTCCCGCTGGAGGTCTTCTTGCGCTTGCCGTCCGGCGCGGTGACGGTCTGGCTGAAGGCGGCGCGGCCGCTCTTCACGTCGCGCACGAAGTCCTTGAGCGACTGCACGGCGTCGGCCTGGGCAAGACCTGACCCCAGCAGCAGGGCAGCCGCACACAGCAGGCGGCGGGTGGTGTTCATTCGAAGCATCGTCATTCGTCTCGCCTGGGCACGATCAGTTCGCGGCTGCCGTTGGTGGCCATGGCGCCGACGAGGCCGGATTTCTCCATCTGTTCCAGCAGGCGCGCCGCGCGGTTGTAGCCGATGCGCAGATGGCGCTGCACCAGCGAAATGGAGGCCCGCTTGTGCTGCAGCACCACGGCGACGGCCTGGTCGTACATCGGGTCGGACTCGGCGTCGCCGCCTCCGGCCCCGCCGCCCTCGCCGCCTTCGGCTTCCAGCACGCCGCCTTCGAGAATGCCCTCGATGTAGTTCGGCTCACCGCCCTGCGCCTTCAGGTACTCGACGACGCGGTGCACCTCGTCATCACTCACGAAGGCGCCGTGCACGCGCATCGGCAGGCCGGTGCCCGAGGCCATGTAGAGCATGTCGCCCATGCCCAGCAGCGCCTCGGCGCCCATCTGGTCGAGGATGGTGCGGCTGTCGATCTTGCTGGACACCTGGAAGGACAGGCGGGTCGGGATGTTGGCCTTGATCAGGCCGGTGATCACGTCCACCGACGGGCGCTGCGTGGCGAGGATCAGGTGGATGCCGGCGGCGCGGGCCTTCTGGGCCAGGCGGGCGATCAGCTCCTCGATCTGCTTGCCCACGACCATCATCAGGTCGGCCAGCTCGTCGATCACGACGACGATGAAGGGTAGGCGCTCCAGCGGCTCCGGCTGCTCGGGCGTGAGGCTGAAGGGGTTGTCGATCTTCTCGCCGCGCTCCTTGGCCTCGTCGATCTTCTTGTTGTAGCCGGCGAGGTTGCGCACGCCCAGCTTGGACATGAACTTGTAGCGCCGCTCCATCTCGCCCACGCACCAGTTCAGCGCGTTGCCGGCCTGCTTCATGTCGGTCACGACGGGCGCCAGCAGATGCGGGATACCCTCGTAGACGCTCATTTCCAGCATCTTCGGGTCGATGAGGATGAGGCGCACATCGCGGGCCTCGGCCTTGTAGAGCAGCGAGAGGATCATGGCGTTGATCCCCACGGACTTGCCGGAGCCCGTCGTGCCGGCCACCAGGCAGTGCGGCATCTTGGCGAGGTCGGCCACCACGGGCGCCCCGACGATGTCCTTGCCCAGGCCCATGGTGAGCTGCGAGGACGCGTCGGCATAGACCTGCGAGCCGAGGATCTCGGACAGGCGGATGGTCTGGCGCCGCGCGTTGGGCAGCTCCAGCGCCATGAAGTTCTTGCCCGGGATCGTCTCGACCACGCGGATGGAGACCAGGCTCAGCGAGCGAGCCAGATCCTTGGCGAGGTTGACGATCTGCGAGCCCTTCACGCCGGTGGCCGGCTCGATCTCGTAGCGCGTGATCACCGGACCCGGCGAGGCCGCCACCACGCGCACCTCGACGCCGAAGTCGCGCAGCTTCTTCTCGATCATGCGGCTGGTCATCTCCAGCGACTCGGGCGTGACCGTCTCGACGCGCGGCGGCGCGGCATCCAGCAGGTCGACCTGCGGCAGCTTGGTGTCGGTCAGATCGCTGAACAGCGTGGTCTGGCGCTCCTTGGCCACGCGGGTGGACTGCGGCACCTCGACGACGGGCGCCTCGATCACGATGGGCACGTGCTCCTCGACGACCTGCCGCTCGACCTCGACCACCTGCTCGCGCTCGCGCTTGGCCTTCTTGCCCACGCGCTTGTCCTCGGCCACCTCGCGGCGGTCGACGTTGCGCTGGCGGAATTCATCGATGCGGGTGCCCACGATCTCGGCCAGGCGCATCCAGGAGAACTGCAGGGCCAGGGAGCTGCCGGCCAGCAGGGCCACGATCCAGACCAGGCCGGAGCCGGCAAACCCGAGCAGCTTCATGCTCCAGGGCCCCAGCGCATAGCCCAGCACGCCACCGGCGTGGGCGCCGGGAAGACGCGTCTCCCAGCCGTAGAGGCGGGTCCACTCCAGGGCGCAGCTGGCGGCCATGAGCAGCACGACACCCAGGGCCCACAGGCCGCGGCGCTGCCAGACCGGGGTCTCGTCCACCACGGGCTCGGTGCGCAGCACGTCGGCCAGACCGCTCAGCCAGCGGCGCAGGGCGATGAGCATCAGCCACCAGGTGGAATAGCCGAAGCCGAAGAGCAGGAGATCGGAGACCCAGGCGCCGAGCGTGCCGACGCGGTTGCTCACGTGGTCCTTGCTGCCGGCGATGGAGAAGGCGGCGTCCGTGCGGTCGTGCGTCAGCAGCGCCAGGAGCACCAGGCACCACAGCAGGCCGCCCAGGATCAGCCACAGCGGCGTGCGCAGGGACGTGGCCGCCGGCGCGGGCGCCGGCCTGGCCTTCTTGGACTGGCGCTTGTAGACCTTGTCGGCCGGGGCGGCATCCTCCGCACCCGTGAGGGAACCCAGGGGAAAACTCATCCTGCGATTGTGACCCAGGAAAGCGGCCCTGCCGGCCGCCACCCAGGCCCCATCTGCAACAGGATCAGTCGTGCAGGCGTTCCTTGATGACCACGGAGCCGTTCTCCAGCGTCTCGATGACGCCGCGGTCCTCCAGGTCCTTCATGACGCGGCTGACCATCTCGCGCGAGGCGCCGACGACCTTGGCCATGTCCTGGCGGGACACCTTGCCGCGGATGATCTTGATGCCCTTGTCTTCCTCGGCCATGTCCAGCAGCGTGCGAGCCACGCGGCCGTAGACGTCCAGCAGGGCGAGGGACTCGATCTGGCGGTCGGCGTTGCGCAGGCGGGCCACGAGGCCGCGCAGGATGCCGTACGAGAGGCTGCTGCTCTCGGGCAGGCAGCGGGCGAATTCGTTGCGGCCCAGCACGAGCATGTCGGTCTGGACCTCGGCGCGCACCGTGGCGGAATGGGACTCGCCGTCGATCAGGCTCATCTCGCCGACATAGTCCCCCGCCTGCAGCACGGCCAGGATGACTTCGCGACCCCGGTTGTCGGCGGTCAACACGCGGGCGCGGCCGTTCAGCAGAATGAACAGCGCGTTGGACTTGGTGCCCTGCTCCACCACCACCTCACCGCGCTTGAACCGGCGCTTGATCACGCTGTCGGCGATCGACTGCGCCTGGTCAGTCGTCAGCAACGAGAACAAGGGCACGCGACGGATCAGGTCCAGATTGGACAGCATGGCCATGAATGAGCTCCTAAGCTGTGGTCATTGGGGTGGCGTCAGGCTGGCGCCGCTTGACTTCCCTAGAATGGACGCATTGTGCCAATTAAGTCACGCACCTTCATAGGGTTTGGCCAGAAACGTAAAACCTTGTCCCCTTGTGTGTCCTGACTGCAACCCCAGCTGAGAAACCATGACTCAAAACACCCGCCACACCCAGCTGCTGATCCTGGGCTCCGGCCCCGCCGGCTTCACCGCCGCCATCTACGCCGCACGTGCCAATCTCAAGCCCCTGCTGATCACCGGCATGGCCCAGGGCGGCCAGCTGATGACGACCACCGAGGTCGACAACTGGCCCGCCGACGTCATGGGCGTGCAGGGCCCGGAGCTGATGCAGCGCTTCCAGCAGCATGCCGAGCGCTTCCAGACGGAGATCGTGTTCGATCACATCAACGAGGTCGACTTCTCGAAGCGCCCGTTCCTGCTCAAGGGTGACAGCGGCCACTACACCTGCGATGCCCTGATCATCGCCACCGGCGCTTCGGCCAAGTACCTGGGCCTACCTTCCGAGGAGGCCTTCTCGGGCCGCGGCGTCAGCGCCTGCGCCACCTGCGACGGCTTCTTCTACCGCGGCCAGGAGGTGTGCGTGGTGGGGGGCGGCAACACGGCCGTCGAGGAGGCCCTGTACCTGTCGAACATCGCCAGCAAGGTCCACCTGATCCACCGCCGCGACAAGTTCCGCGCCGAGCCCATCCTCGTCGACAAGCTGATGGAGAAGGTCGCGGCCGGCAAGATCGAGCTGCACGTCTTCCAGACGCTGGACGAAGTCCTGGGCGACCAGAGCGGCGTGACCGGCGTGCGCGTGAAGCACGAGGACGGCAGCACCAAGGACATCCCGCTGCACGGCTGCTTCATCGCCATCGGCCACCAGCCCAACACCGGCATCTTCCAGGGCCAGCTGGAAATGAAGGACGGCTACCTCATCACCCGCAGCGGCCTGAACGGCTTCGCCACGATGACCAGCGTGCCCGGCATCTTCGCGGCCGGTGACGTGCAGGATCACGTCTATCGCCAGGCCATCACGAGCGCCGGCACGGGCTGCATGGCCGCCCTCGACGCCCAACGCTATCTGGAGCAGGCCCAGGGCTGATCGACGCGCGAGGCGCATTTTTCAGCATGAAACGGCCGCCTCTGGGCGGCTGTTCCTTTTTCAGCTATACTCTTTGGCTTGCCTGCCGGATGGATCGCCCCTGGGAGTCTTCACCTCGTGTGAGTCTTTCGGGTTTAGCAGGCATAGAGCGGTCAATGGGATGTCAGGGCCTGGAGAAACCAGGGGCTGGCATCTGGTAAAGAAATTCGAACCGGAGAAGCGTCATGGCACGCGTCTGTCAAGTCACGGGCAAGAAGCCCATGGTGGGCAACAATGTTTCCCACGCCAACAACAAAACCAAGCGTCGTTTCCTGCCCAACCTGCAGTACCGTCGTTTCTGGCTGGAAACCGAAAACCGCTGGGTGCGTCTGCGCGTGAGCAATGCCGCTCTGCGTCTGATCGACAAGGTCGGTATCGAACAAGTCGTCGCTGATCTGCGCGCCAAGGGCGAGCTCTGATCTGATCCACTAAGCACCAAGGAGCAACAACATGGCATCCAAAGGCGGACGCGAAAAGATCAAGCTGGAATCCTCTGCCGGCACCGGTCATTTCTACACCACGAACAAGAACAAGAAGACCACGCCCCAAAAGCTGGAATTCATGAAGTTCGACCCCAAGGCCCGCAAGCACGTCCTGTACAAGGAAACCAAGCTGAAGTAATTCAGCCCGGCTTGCAGCCCATGAAAAAACCCGCCAAGCGCAAGCTGGCGGGTTTTTTTCTTGGGGGCCAGGCCCCCGGTGGCAGGCCTCAGCGGGCCGCGGTCTTCTTGCCGAACTCGGTGTCGAACCACTTGTCGATCATCGGCTTCTCGTAGCGCAGCGGGTCGCCGTCGTTGTAGCGGGCGCTGGTGCCGTGCAGGTAGTTCATGTCGGACAGCGCCGCCTTGCCGGACTTGAGCTCCTTGCCGCCCTCGACCACCACAAAGGTGAAGTCCATCTGCGGCCAGGTCACCTCGCGCAGCACGCGGACCTCATCCGGCATGCCATGGCGCATGTCCATCTCACCGGCCCGGTTGATCTCCAGCAGGTCGATCTTCAGCGTCTGCCCGGCCGGCAGGCGCGCGGCGGCCAGCTTCTGGAAATGCTCGCTGAGCGACTTCTGGATGTCCTCGCGCTCCACGGTGGTGCGGCCGAGATCACGGTACTGGTCCAGGGGCTGGAAATGGATCTCCGCCTCCCCTGCCTGCACGCCACCGGCCATCCCCGCCCCCGCGACCAGGGCCAGCAGCCCGATCTTCCATTGCTTCATGGCATTCTCCTTTCACATGGTTTTCGACTGAAACCCTGCCGCAGCGTAACACTCCGCCTGCAGGGATCCCGCTTCAACGCGGGCCCTGGCGCCGCGATGACAGCCCAGGGAAAACCATTATGTAGCCTTGACTATGAAAAAGGCGCCCACGAGGGGCGCCTTTACCGGGCTTTGCAAGGCTTCACACCGGGCAAGCCGGCGGAGGACCTCAGGCGCGGGCCGCGCGCAGATTCATGGAGAAGTTGCGCAACTCGGCGATGCCGCTCTCCTCGGCCTTCTTGCACCAGGCCTGGAGATCGCGCACCAGCTGCTCGGCGGACACGTTCGTGCGGGTCCAGAGCTGGCGCAGTTCCTCGCGCATCGTCAGCAGCTTGTCGAGGGCCGGCGAAGCCGCGAGCACACCCGCGATATCGCTCTGGACGGCCTGGGGAATGCGATCGGCGTCGCGGTGCAGCCAGCGCTTGGCCAGCTTGAACTGCTGCCACTTGGCGCTGTGCTGCTCGCCCTGGGCCTTCAGACGGGCCAGCTCGATCGCGCAGGCCGCCTTCACGTTGCGACCGTAGCTGGCCATGATCTCGTAGCGATTGGCGATGATGGCTTCCAGCGTGGCCTTGTCGGCTTCGGCCTTGAGCTCGCCCATCTTCAGCTGAGGCGCGGTCTTGCGGACCTTGGCCCAGCCGATCATCTCCATGGCGCGGATATAGGCCCAGCCGAGGTCGAACTCGAAGGGCTTCACCGAGAACTTGGCCGAGGTCGGGTAGGTGTGGTGGTTGTTGTGCAGCTCTTCGCCGCCAATGAGCAGGCCCCAGGGCGAGACATTGGTGGAGGCATCCTGCGCCTCGAAGTTGCGATAACCCCAGTAGTGGCCGATGCCGTTGATCACGCCGGCGGCCCAGATCGGGATCCAGACCATCTGGATCGCCCAGATCGTGACGCCGATGGCGCCGAACAGGGCCACGTTGATGATCATCATCAGGGCGACGCCCTGCCAGCTGTACGGGGTGTACAGATGGCGCTCGATCCAGTCGTTCGGCACGCCGTGGCTGTACTTGGCCAGCGTTTCCTCGTTCTTGGCCTCGGCGCGGTAGAGCTCGGAGCCGCGCAGCAGCACGGTCTCGATGCCGCGGGTCACCGGGCTGTGCGGGTCATCGACCGTCTCGCACTTGGCGTGGTGCTTGCGGTGGATGGCCACCCATTCCTTGGTCACCATGCCCGTCGTCAGCCACAGCCAGAAGCGGAAGAAATGGGAGGGGATGGGCCCCAGGTCCAGGGCACGGTGGGCCTGCGCGCGGTGCAGGAAGATGGTCACGGAGGCGATGGTGAGATGCGTCACCACCAGCGTGTAGACCACGATCTGCCAGAAGCTGGCGCCCGTCAGGCCTTCGCTCAGCCAGTTGACGAGCACGTCGCGCACGATCATCAATTCATTCATTCAGTCCGACCTCTGCTTCCTTGAGAAGCGTCATGGGGATGTCAAAAAGCGTGTCAATTGTAGGGGAGATGCCCTAAAAGGCCTCTTGATCTATATCTAGCCGGCCTGCGCCCGCCGCCGCAAGCGCGCCAAAGTGGCGCTTTTGCGGCGTGGCGACCCGGGGCGTGCAAACGATCTCAGGCCTTGCGCTCCCAAATGGCGGCAAAGAAGCCGTCCACCCGGTGGCGATGCGGCCACAGGCGGATGAAGCCCTGCTCGCACAGGCCGGCCGCCTGCGTCACATGGGCCTTCTCCAGCACGGCCGCGGCGTCCAGCGGGATGAAGTCCGGGTGGGACTCGCCGAAGGCCCGGGCGATCTCCTCGTTCTCGGCCTCCAGCAGGCTGCAGGTCGCGTAGACCAGGCGGCCGCCCGGCTTGAGCAGGCGCGCGGCGCTGTCCAGGATGGCCCGCTGCTTGACCTGCAGCTCAGCCACCGCCTGCGGCGACTGGCGCCACTTCAGGTCCGGATTGCGACGCAGGGTGCCCAGGCCCGAGCACGGGGCATCCACCAGCACGCGGTCGATCTTGCCGGACAGGCGCTTGATGCGGTCGTCGCGCTCATGGGCGATCTGCGCGGGGTAGACATTGGAGAGCCCGCTGCGCGCCAAGCGCGGCTTGAGCGACTCCAGGCGATGGCCGGAGACATCGAAGGCATAGAGGCGGCCGGTGTTGCGCATGGCGGCGCCCAGCGCCAGGGTCTTGCCGCCGGCGCCGGCGCAGAAGTCCACCACCATCTCGCTGCGCTTGGCATCGAGGGCCAGGGCCAGCAGCTGGCTGCCCTCGTCCTGCACTTCCAGCGCGCCGCTCGTGAAGGCCTCCAGCTTGTTCAGCGCCGGCTTGCCCTGCACGCGCAGGCCCCAGGGCGAATAAGGCATGGTCTCGGCGTCGATGCCGGCCGCCTTGAGCTGCGCCTGGACGTCCTCGCGCTTGGCCTTGAGCGTGTTGACGCGCAGGTCCAGCGGGGCGCCCTCGCTCATGGAGGCGGCCAGCGCCCAGAATTCGTCCTCGCCCAGGCGCGCGAGCAGCGGCTCCGCCAGCCATTCGGGCATGTTGTGGCGCAGCTTGGGCGCCAGGCTGGCGAGGTCCACCTGGCGGACCTGCTGCAGCCATTCCTGCTCCTGGGGCTTCAGCGCGCCCTTGAGGCCGGCGTCGCCGCCCGCCCAGGCGAGGATGGCCAGGCGGCGCTCCAGCGGGCCGGACCCCGACTGGGCCAGGCTCTGCAGCAGCGGCTTCTGGCGCAGCACGGCGTAGGTGGTTTCGGCCAGGGCGTGGCGCTCGCGCTGACCCAGGGCCTTGTTCTTGCGGAAGAAGGCAGAGACGACGCCGTCGGCCGGCGCGTCGAACTTGAGGACCGAACGCAGCAGTTCGGCGCAGAGATCGAGAAGGGCATTAGGATGCATCGCCGGATTATCCCAGGCCCGGCGCGGCTGCCCAACCGGCAGCGCCCGAGGCCCGACTTCCCCCCTGCCGCCATGACCGACAAAGCCCCCCTCCCGCCCCTGCCCCCGACGCCGCCCGGCCGCTACCGCCACTACAAGGGCCAGGACTACGAAGTGCTGGGCGCCGTCCGCCACAGCGAGACCGAGGAAGTGCTCGTGCTCTACCGCCCGCTCTACAACGACAGCGGCCTGTGGGTGCGCCCGCATGCGATGTTCTTCGAGCCGGTCGAGGTGGACGGCCGCCTGACGCCGCGCTTCGCGCTCGTCGAGGCATGAGCAGCCCGCAGGCGCACCGCCACGCGTTTGCGCGCTGGCGGCCCCGCGTGCTGATCGCGCTGGCCCTGGGCGCGCTGCTGGCCGTGCTCTGGCCGACGCCGCTGCCGCTCGTCACCCGGCTGCTGCTGGGCTGGAACGCCGGCGTCTGGACCTATGTGCTGCTCGTGCTCGTGATGATGGGCCGGGCCGACGCCCGCCAGCTGCAGCGCCGGGCCCTGGGCATGGGCGACGGCGTGCCGGTGGTGCTGATGCTGGCCGTGACGGGCGCGCTGGCCATCCTGGCGGCGTTGGTCACCGAGATGAGCCAGGTCCGGCATGGCAGCAATGTCGTGGCCGGGTGGCCCTACCTGCTGCTGGCGCTGGCCACGGTGGCGGGCACCTGGCTGCTGCTGCCGATCGAGTTCGCGCTGGCGTACTCACGCCTCTACCACCGCGGCAGCCATGCCCCGCACGGGCTGGAATTCCCCGGCGAGGACACGGACCTCGACTACTGGGATTTCCTGTACTTCTCGATCACCCTGGCCGCGACCTCGCAGACCTCCGACGTGGTGATCAGCTCGCGCCGCATGCGCCGGCTGGTGACGATCCAGGCCCTGCTGTCCTTCGTCTTCAACACGGGCGTGCTGGCGCTGTCGATCAACCTGCTGGCCAGCCTGGTGGGCTGAAGCCGCTGAAGACGCTGACGCCGCTGAAATCGCTGGAACTGCGGCTCAGCTGAAGGACTGGCTCTCGCCGGCCAGCTGGCGCACGCGCGCGCCCTCGACGGCGAGCTGACCGCTGACGAACCAGCGCACCGCGGCCGGGTACATGCGGTGCTCGAGCTTCAGCACGCGGCCGGCCAGCGCCCCGGCGTCGTCACCGTCCAGCACCGGCACCACGGCCTGCGCGACCATGGGGCCATGGTCCAGCTCGGCCGTCACGAAATGCACCGTGGCGCCCGCGAAGCGGCAGCCCGCCTCAATGGCCCGCTCATGCGTGTGCAGGCCCGGGAAGGCCGGCAGCAGCGAGGGGTGGATGTTGAGCATGCGGCCCTCGTAGTGCCGCGTGAAGCCCGGCGTGAGGATGCGCATGAAGCCGGCCAGCACCACGAGGTCGGGCGCGAAGCCGTCGATCACCTGCGCGAGTGCGGCGTCGAAGGACTCCCGATCCGGGAAGGCCTTGTGGTCCACGACCGCCGTCGGCACCCCGTGCTCGGCGGCGAACTGCAGGCCGGCGGCATCCGGGCGATTGCTGATCACGGCGTCGATGCGGGCGGGCCAGCCCTCGGCGGCGCAGGCCTTGACGATGGCCTCCATGTTGGAGCCGCGGCCGGAGATCAGGATCACGATGTGCTTCATGGGGCGCAAGTGTAGCCAGCGCCGCGCAGGGCCTCCCCTTGACCTGCGTCAGGCGCCGGCCCGACTCCCTACAATCACGGCCTTCCCCCGGCGCTCGGCATCTTCGCGGAGCGCCCCGCACCGGCTGACCCATCTCATGAGCGACACCCCCACCCTGCCCCGCCAGCGCGTGCTCTCCGGCATGCGCCCCACCGGCGCCCTGCACCTGGGCCACTACCACGGGGCACTCAAGAACTGGGTGCGGCTGCAGCAGGCCTACGACTGCTTCTTCTTCGTCGCGGACTGGCACGCGCTGACCACGCACTACCAGGACAAGTCCGTCGTCGAGCGCAACGTCTACGACATGGTCGTGGACTGGCTCGCCGCCGGCCTCGACCCCGAGCAGTGCACGCTCTTCATCCAGAGCCGCATGCCCGAGCACGCCGAGCTCTTCACCCTGCTGGCCATGAGCACGCCGCACAGCTGGCTGGAGCGCATGCCCAGCTACAAGGACCAGGTCGAGAAGAACCGCGAGCTGGCCACCTACGGCTTCCTGGGCTACCCGCTGCTGCAGGCGGCCGACATCCTCATCTACAAGGCCGCCTTCGTTCCCGTGGGCGAGGACCAGGCCGCCCACGTGGAGGTCACGCGCGAGGTGGCCCGCCGCTTCAACCACCTCTATTGCCCCGAGGCCCCCATCCTCCCCGAGCCCCAGGCGCTGCTGACCGAGACCTCCCGCCTCGGCGGCCTCGACGGCCAGAAGATGAGCAAGAGCTACGGCAACGCCATCGCCATGCGCGAGGCGCCGGAGGTCGTGGAGGACAAGATCCGCCGCATGCCCACCGACCCGCAGCGCGTGCGCCGCGGCGACCCGGGCGAGCCCACGCGCTGCCCGGTCTGGGCCTTCCACCAGCTCTATTCCGACAGCGACACCCGCGCCTGGGCCGAGCAGGGCTGCCGAAGCGCAGGCATCGGCTGCCTGGACTGCAAGCAGCCGGTGATCGAGGCCATCCAGAAGGAGCAGGCCCCCTGGCGCGAGCGGGCCGATGAATTCCTGGCCAACCCCAAGCAGGTCCACTGGATCGTGGAGGTCGGCACCGAGCGCGCGCGCGCCGTGGCCCGCAAGACGCTTAAGGAAGTGCGGCAGGCCATGGGCCTCGCCTATTGAAGCCCCCGAAAGAGAAGCGCCCGCTGCAGTCCATGGCCGGCATCCACATCACCGACATCGAGGCCGCCATCAACTGGTGGCGCCAGCGCGTGCCCGGCGACGGGCTCAGCGCGTGTCCGCCCGTCCAGGCCCTGGCGGAGGTCTACGCCCTGCTCGTCTACCACCGCGACAGCGAGTGCGACGAGGACACCCTGCCCGCCCCCGCCCGCGAAGCCTGGCTGCGCTGGTACGACAGCACGCCCGACGCCCCCTGCATCGCCATCTGCTCCACGAGCCAGGGCGATGAGCTCTGCAAGGGTTGCGGCCGCACCTTCGACGAGGTGCAGAACTGGCCGGTGATGACGCCGGCCGAGAAGCGCGTCACGTGGCGTCGCATCACGATCGAGGGCACGGCCTGGCGCTTCAACCGCTATGCCGAACGCGCCCGGGAGCGCCAGGCGGGCGAAGGCGAGGCGCCGTGAAGGCGGCCCTCGGACGACGCCGCCACGGCAGCCTGAGCCGCATCCTGCCCCTGGCCTGGCCCGTGTTCATCGGCCAGCTGGCGGTGCTGGCCTACTCGACGATCGACACCCTGCTCGTCGCCCGCTATGCCGCGCTGGACCTGGCCGCGCTGGCCGTGGGCAACGCGATGTACACCAGCGTCTTCGTGGGCCTGATGGGCGTGGTGCTGGCCGTGTCGCCCGTCGCGGCCCAGCGCTTCGGCGCGCAGGACCACGAGGGCGTGGGCGACTGCCTGCACCAGGCCGCCTGGCTGGCGCTGGGTCTGACCGTGATCGGCGAGCTGATTCTGCTGTTCCCCGATCCGCAGCTGGCGCTGGCACGGCCCGAGCCGGCCGTCGAGGCCATCGTGCGGCGCCACCTGCACTTCCTGGGCCTCGCCCTGCCGGCGGCGCTGCTGTTCACCGCCTACCGCGGCTTCAACACGGCGGTGTCCCGCCCGAAGGCGGTGATGGCGTTGCAGGTCGGCGGCCTGCTGCTGAAGCTGCCGCTGAGCGCCGGGCTGATCCATGGGGTTCCCGCGCTGGGCCTCCCGCCGATGGGCGCGCCGGGCGGTGCCATGGCCACGGCGCTGGTCGTGTGGTCGCAGCTGCTCCTGGGCCTGCACGTGCTGCGCCGGGATCCGCACTACGCGCCCTTCGGCCTGCAGCGCGGCGGCCTGCATCCGCCGCGCCCGGCGCTGATCGGGCGGCTGCTGCGCCTGGGCGTGCCGATGGGCGCGTCCATCCTCATCGAGGTGACGGGCTTCACCTTCATGGCGCTGTTCATCTCGCGGCTGGGGGCGACCTCCGTGGCCGGGCACCAGCTGGCGGCCAACCTTGTCGCAATGATGTTCATGCTGCCGATGGCCCTGGGCAACGCGACCGGCGCGCTCGTGGGCCAGCGCCTCGGCGCGCGCGACTTCACCGATGCCCGGCGCCTGGGCTGGCACGGACTGGAGATCGCGCTGCTGCTGTCCCTGCTGATGGGCGGGCTCGTGTTCCTGCTGCGGCGGGAGGTGCTGGCGCTCTACACGCCCGACATCGCCATCCAGGCGGCCGCCCTGCCCCTGCTGCTGTGGGTGTGGCTGTTCCATGCGGGCGATGCCTGCCAGGCCATCGCGGCCTCGGTGCTGCGCGCCCATCACGTGGCCCTGGCCCCAATGCTCGTGTATGCCGTGGCCATCTGGGGCCTGGGGCTGGGCGGGGGCTACTGGCTGGCCTTCGCGCCGCCGGCATGGCTGCCGGGCTTCTGCCGGGGCGCCAGCGGCTTCTGGCTGGCCGCCAGCCTGGGGCTGCTGATGTGTTCGGCCGGCCTCGTGGCGCTCATGGCCTGGGCCCATGGCCGGGAGCGGCAGGACGCGGGCGAAGCTGCGGTCGCCGCGCCCTGAGCCGACTGAACAGACTGAGCTGAGGGCAGGCGCGGGCCGCGCAGGCTGACGGGTCAGGTCGTCGGCACGATCCGTCACCAGCACCGGCCTCCAGATGCGACGGCGCCCAGACGACCGGACGGGGTCAGGTCTTGAGGGGCAAGCTCAGCACGAACACGCTGCCACCGCCCTCGCGGGCCTCGCAGCGCACCGAGCCGCCGTGGCGCTCCGCGATCTGCTTGACGAGGCTCAGCCCGAGCCCCACACCGCCGGCCTGCTCGGCATGGCCGGGCAGGCGGTAGAAGGGCTCGAAGATGCGATCGCGCAGGCTGTCCGGCACGCCGGGCCCACGGTCCGCCACCCGCAGCTCGAGCAGGCGGCCCACCGGCTGCAGGCTCAGCTCGACGCTGCCACCGCCGTAGCGACGGGCGTTCTCGAGGAGATTGCGCAGCGAGCGGCGGATCAGGCGCTCCTCGCCCTGCAGGCGCAGCTGCGAGTCCCGCTCATCGGACAGCAGCTCGGCCCCGCTGCGCGCGCATTCCTCGGCGGCCAGCGCGAGCACATCCACGGCGTCCTGCTGGATCTGCTGGCTGCCGCTGTCGAGGCGGCTGGCCAGCAGCACTTCCTCGACCAGGGCATCCAGCTCGGCGATATTGGTCTGGATCTCAAGCTTGAGCTTCTGGCGCTGGGCCTCGCCGGCGTCCTCGAACATGGCGAAGGCCATCTTCAGGCGCGCCAGGGGCGAGCGCAGTTCATGGCTGGCATTGGCCAGCAGGCTCTGGTGCGAGCGCAGCAGGGTCTCGATGCGCCCCGCGGCCTCGTTGAAGCTGCGCGCCACGGCGGCGACCTCGTCCCGGCCGCTGTCGTCCACGCGATGGCTCAGCTGGCCGTCGCCGAAGGTCTGCACGCCGGACTTGAGCGCCTCGAGCCGGCGGGTGAGCCGGCGCACGACCGGGAAGGCGCCCGCCGCGATGCCCACGAACAGCAGCACCATCACGATCGCCAGGCCCTGGCCGTGGAAGAGCCGGGGGCCGAGGAGCATCGGCGCGCCCCAGGGGCCGTCCTCGCGCCGCATCATCTGCGGCCCGGGGTTGCCGTCGGCGCCATGCCCCGGCTGCCGCGCCTCCGGGCGTGGGCCGGGCGGCCGGATGTTGCGGATGAAGGCGATGTGGCGACCATCGTCCAGCGTGATCTCCAGCTGGCGCTGGCCCGGGAAATCCTCCCGGCGCTCGAACAGCTCGGAGGCCCCGATTCGCTGCCCCTGGGCATCCTCCAGCGCCAGCGCCATGCGCAGCCGCTGGCCCCATTCCTCGATGGCGCGGGCCTGCTGCTCGCGCGGCGCATCCGGCGGCGGCAGGGCGCGCTGCAGCAGCACGGCCATGGCCTGCCAACGTTCACCGGCGGCCACCTCGGCGTTGCCGCGTTCCTGCTCGATCTGGCGCTGGAACAGCCAGGCCGCCCCCAGGGCGAAGGCGGCCAGCACGACGATGACGGTGAGGTAGATGCGCCAGTAGAGGGATTTCACGCCTGGCCTTCGGAGTCCTGCTTGCGGGCGAACACGTAGCCGGCCCCGCGGACGGTCAGCACGCGGCGTGGCGTCTTGGGATCGTCTTCGATGACGGCCCGGATGCGGGAGATGTGCACGTCGATGGAACGGTCGAAGGCCTCCAGCGGGTGGCCCTTGAGCGAGTCCATGATCTGGTCGCGCGAGAGCACGCGGCCGGGGCTTTGCGCCAGCACGACCAGCAGGTCGAACTGGTGGCTCGTGAGATCGCAGGGCTTGCCCTCGAGGCGGGCCATGCGGGCGGCCAGGTCGATCTCCAGGCGGCCGAAGCGCAGCACCTCCACGCCCTGCATGTCCGGCTCGGCCCGGCGCAGCAGCGCCTTGACGCGGGCCTGCAGCTCGCGCGGCTCGAAAGGCTTGGGCAGGTAGTCGTCGGCGCCAAGCTCCAGCCCGAGGATGCGATCCATGGGCTCGCCGCGGGCCGAGAGCATCAGCACCGGCAGGCGCTTCATGCGGGCGTCGCGGCGCAGCTCGCGGCAGAAGTCCAGGCCGTCGCCGTCCGGCAGCATGATGTCCAGCACGGCGAGGTCGTACACGCCCTGCTCCAGCTTCTGGCGCGCCTCGGCCAGGTGGTGCGCCACGTCGATGTCGAAGCCGGCCGACTGGAGGTAGGCCCCCACCATGTCGGTCAGGCGGGCGTCATCGTCGATCAGCAGCAGTCTGGAATTCATGGCAGGCAGATGGCTGGCGCAGCGCGCCCGGGCCGAGGCCCGGTCGGCGTGCGCCGCGGAAGGGAAATAGGCCTGAAGCATAAGCGCAGTCCTCCGCAAATGATCCGGGCTTGCGGGCTCACTGGCCGCCGCGCGACTTCATGTGCTCGGCCATACGGGCCTGGCGCTGCTTGAGCTTGGCGGCCAGCTTGGCGCGCTGCTCGGGGGTCAGCACGCGGGCGACGTCGATCATGGCCTGGCTCATGCGCTTGGAGACCTGCTCGTGCAGCGCACTGCCCTTCACGCGCAGGGCCTCGATGGCGGCGGCGTCCACATTGGTGGCGGCGAAGAGCGTCATGCCCTGCTCGTGCAGGCTGCGCAGCGCGTCGTGCTGGGTCTTCAGATCGGCGCGGGCGGCGTCCATGATGGTCTTGATCTGGGTCCGCTGGGCGTCGGTGGCGTCCACGAGGTCCAGCATGTGCTCGACGTGGCCGCCCATCATGCCGCCCGCCATGCCAGGGCCGCCCATACCGGGGTGACGCTGCGCCTGGGCACCCCCGGCCACGAGGGCCAGGGCCATGGCGGCGGCGGGAATCAGGCGCTTGAGATTGAGGCTTTTCATACAACTGCTCCTTGGGTGGGATGGAGTCAGTGTCGGCAGCGCCGGTAAGCCCGCCATGCCCTGGCGGTGAAGAAGCGTAAAGAAAGCCGTGGGGACATGTCCGGCCGGGCCCCGTCCGCCATGAAAAAGAGGCCCACGCGGGGCCTCTTGTCGTCGCTGCGTGGGCCGGCGCTGGTGCCGCCGGCCGCCTTCGCGATCAGCGGATGGGCTTGAAGCGCATGCGCTTCGGGCGCGCGCCTTCCTCGCCCAGGCGCTTCTTCTTGTCGGCTTCGTACTCGTGGAAGTTGCCGTCGAAGAAGAACCACTGGGAGTCGCCCTCGCAGGCCAGGATGTGCGTGCAGATGCGGTCCAGGAACCAGCGATCGTGCGAGATCACCATGGCCGAGCCGCCGAACTCCAGCAGCGCCTCTTCCAGCGCGCGGAGGGTTTCGACGTCCAGGTCATTGGACGGTTCGTCAAGCATCAGCACGTTGCCGCCCTGGGCCAGGGTCTTGGCCAGGTGCAGGCGGCCGCGCTCACCGCCGGAGAGCTGGCCAACCATCTTCTGCTGGTCGTTGCCCTTGAAGTTGAAGCGGCCGATGTAGGCGCGGCTGGGCATCACGAACTTGCCGACCACGATGTTGTCCAGGCCGCCCGAGACGTCTTCCCAGACCGTCTTGCTGCCGTCCAGGCTCTGGCGGCTCTGGTCGACGAAGGCCAGCTTGGCGGTCTTGCCGATCTTGACGGTGCCGGTGTCCGGCTGCTCCACGCCCTGGATCATGCGGAACAGCGTCGACTTGCCGGCGCCGTTCGGGCCGATGATGCCGACGATGGCGCCCGGCGGGACCTTGAAGCTGAGGTTGTCGATCAGCACGCGGTCGCCGAAGGACTTGGTGACGTTCTCGAACTCGATGACTTCATTGCCCAGGCGCTCGGCCACGGGGATGAAGATCTCGTTCGTCTCGTTGCGCTTCTGGTATTCGACGTCGCTCAGTTCCTCGAAGCGGGCCAGACGCGCCTTGCTCTTGGCCTGGCGGCCCTTGGCGTTGGAGCGCACCCACTTCAGTTCTTCCTTCATGGCCTTGGCGCGGGCGTCTTCCGACTTCTGCTCCTGCTCCAGGCGGCGTTCCTTCTGGTCCAGCCAGTCGGAGTAGTTGCCCTTCCAGGGAATGCCGTGGCCGCGGTCCAGTTCCAGGATCCACTCGGCGGCGTTGTCGAGGAAGTAGCGATCGTGGGTGATGGCCACCACGGTGCCGGGGAAGCGCTGCAGGAACTGCTCCAGCCATTCCACGGATTCGGCGTCCAGGTGGTTGGTGGGTTCGTCGAGCAGCAGCATGTCGGGCTTGGACAGCAGCAGGCGGCACAGGGCCACGCGGCGCTTCTCACCGCCGGACAGCACGCCGATCTGGGCGTCCCAGGGCGGCAGGTTCAGGGCGTCGGCGGCCAGCTCGAGCTGCAGGTCGGTGTTCTCGGAGCCGGCGGCGGCGATGATGGCCTCCAGCTCGCCCTGCTCGGCGGCCAGGGCGTCGAAGTCGGCGTCCGGCTCGGCGTAGGCGGCATAGACCTCGTCCAGGCGCTTCTTGGCAGCCAGCACGCCGCCGATGCCTTCCTCGACCGCCTCACGCACGGTCTGGTCCGGGTTCAGCTTCGGCTCCTGCTCCAGGTAGCCGATCTTGATGCCCGGCATGGGGATGGCTTCGCCCTCGATCTCCTTGTCGACGCCGGCCATGATCTTCAGCAGCGTGGACTTGCCCGAACCGTTCAGGCCCAGCACGCCGATCTTGGCGCCCGGGAAGAAGGACAGCGAGATGTCCTTCAGGATGTGACGCTTGGGGGGAACCGTCTTGTTGACACGGTTCATCGAGAAAACATATTGGGCCATGGCTTACTCAGGGTTGAGAGCAGGTGGAGGATCTGAAACTTCAGGAATTCGGGCGCGACACCCGGCCGCGAAGGCCTCGACCAGAGGCCGGGGCCGGTGCGGCAACAGGTGGCGGGAGCCGGGAGCCGGCGGGCGAACACCGCAGCGTTCGCCGGCAGGCGGCCACCACGGCTGCCCCTGCTGCCACGGCCGCACCTTGACGCTGCGGCCGGCGCATCCCACCGGCTGCGCTGGTGGACCACTCCCGAGCCAAACCGCTATTGTCGCAGTTTCCGGGGCCGCACCGGGCCGCGGCGCGCACGGCTGCACAGCCCGTCACGACATTTCGTTCGCCGATCCGGGTGTCGGCGCGGGGTGCGCACCTATAATCGGCCCCGACGCTACGGCTCACAGTCTTGCCGTGGCGTCATTTTTTTTGAGCTCAAGCACCCGCCCCGCCGGGCCCGAAGACTGGCGTCGCACACAATGCGGCGCGGCCTGGCATATAGCGGCTGGCGTGCGAATCCTGCAGTCGATGAGTTTTGATTCCCTGGGCCTGGCCGAGCCCCTCCTGAAGGCCATTGCCGACGCCGGCTACTCCACCCCCACTCCCATCCAGAGTCAGGCCATCCCGGCCGTGCTGCAAGGCGGCGACCTGATGGCCGGGGCCCAGACCGGCACCGGCAAGACCGCAGGCTTCACCCTGCCCCTGCTGCACCGTCTCTCCCTCCAGAAGCCGACCCGCGACGCTCGCGGTCGCATCCCCATCCGCGCCCTCGTGCTGACGCCCACGCGTGAGCTCGCGGCCCAGGTGGAGGAAAGCGTGCGCCTCTACGGCAAGTACCTCCCCCTGACGTCCATGGTGATGTTCGGCGGCGTGGGCATGCAGCCCCAGATCGACCGCCTGCGCAAGGGCGTGGACATCCTGGTGGCCACGCCCGGCCGTCTGCTGGACCACGCCCAGCAGGGCACGCTGGACCTGTCCCACGTGCAGATCCTGGTGCTGGACGAAGCCGACCGCATGCTGGACATGGGCTTCATCCACGACATCAAGAAGGTCCTGGCCCTGCTGCCCCAGAAGAAGCAGAGCCTGCTCTTCTCGGCCACCTTCAGCGATGACATCAAGGCCCTGGCCGACCGCCTGCTGAACCAGCCGGCGCTGATCGAGGTCGCCCGTCGCAACCAGACGAACGAGTCCATCGCCCAGAAGATCCATCCGGTCGACCGCGACAAGAAGAAGGAGCTGCTGGCCCACCTGATCCGTCAGGGCGACTGGCACCAGGTGCTCGTCTTCACCCGCATGAAGCACGGCGCCAACCGCCTGGCCGAGTACCTGAACAAGGAAGACATCTCGGCCATGGCCATCCACGGCAACAAGAGCCAGGGCGCGCGCACGAAGGCGCTGTCCGAGTTCAAGGCCGGCACGCTGCAGGTGCTGGTGGCGACGGACATCGCCGCCCGCGGCATCGACATCGACCAGTTGCCCCACGTCGTCAACTACGAGCTGCCCAACGTCCCCGAGGACTACGTGCACCGCATCGGCCGCACGGGCCGCGCGGGCGCCAAGGGCGAGGCCGTGAGCCTGGTGTGCGTGGACGAGAACGGCTTCCTGCGCGACATCGAGAAGCTGATCAAGCGCGAGATCCCGCGCGAGGTCGTGCCCGGCTTCGTGCCGGACCCGAACGCCAAGCCCGAGCCCATCGTGCTGGGCCGCATGGTGCTCAACGGCGGCGGTGGTGCCGGCCGTGGCGGCCGCAGCGGTGGTGGTGGTGGCGGTCGTGGCGGTCGTCCCTCCGCACCGCGTGGCGATGCACCGCGTGGTGACGGTCGTGGCGAAGGCCGCGGCGGTGACCGCCCGCGCCAGGACGCCGGTCGCGGCCAGGCGCCGGCCCGTCGTGACGGTGCGCCGTCCCAGGGTCGCAATGCCGGTGCTCGCACGGACGCTCCGCGTGGTGGCCAGGGCCAGCGCCCGGCCGGCAGCGGCGCGCCGCGCCAAGGTGGCGGCGGTGCCCGGCTGACCAGCCCGAAGCGCTGATCGCCCTGGCCTGAGCAGGCCTCCCCCTTGAAGAGCCCGGCCATGCCGGGCTTTTTCGTTGGCGCCCACACGTTCCGGCCCCCGGCCTGCAATCCCCCCGGGGGTGGAGGTGTCCACACCGCCGAGGGTCTCCCAGGAGGCAGGACCAGCACTTCCCTGAGACACTCCGGCCCTCGAAAAAGCAGGCGCGCCCCCGACCACACGGCGGGCGCCACAGGGAGGATCGAATGAGCGAGCCCGCAGCGCCGCAAGACACTCACGTCGCCCGTACTCAAGACGACACGCAGCGGAATACCCGGCAGGCGTCCCCTGACGCCCAAGGTGGCGAGCCGGCCTTGCCCGACGCGACCCTGATGGAGCGGCTCGCCCGCCCGGGTCGCCGCTACCAGCGCCAGACCTGGATCGCGCTGCTCGCGCTGCTCGGCTTCGTCACCTTGTATCTGGCACTCGCCACCTGGTTCGCCTGGACGGCCTTCGAGCTGACCATCGGCGGCGGCATGGGACAGGACGCCCTGTGGGGCTGGCTCGGTGGGCTCGGTGCTGCCTTTCTCGCAGCCCTCATGTTCCGGGCCCTGTTCTTCGTCAAGCGCAGCGGCACGGACCGCCTGCTCGAACTCCGCCCGCAGGATCAGCCGGAGCTCTTCGCCTTCCTGCATCGGCTGGCCGACAAGGCCGGGGCCCCGCGCCCGCACAAGGTCTTCCTGAGCGCGGACGTGAATGCCTCGGTCTTCTATGACCTCAGTCTGCTGAATCTGCTGATCCCCTCTCGCAAGAACCTGCTGATCGGGCTGGGGCTTGTCCAGGCCCTGAACCTGGGAGAGTTCCGTGCGGTGCTCGCCCATGAGTTTGGCCATTTCGGCCAGCGGGCCATGGCCGTGGGGCGCTGGGTCTACGTGGCTCAGCAGATCGCGAGGCACCTCGTGGTGCACCGGGGAAAGCTGGACGAGGTGCTGCAGCGCGTCTCCCAGTGGGACCTGCGCATTGCCTGGCTCGGCTGGGGGCTGCGGCTCGTCGTCTGGTCGGTGCGAAGCCTGGTCGAGAGCGCCTACCGCGCCGTGGACCTGCTGCAGCGTGCGCTCTCCCGCGAGATGGAGATGAATGCCGACCTGGTGGCCGTCGCCCTGACCGGCAGCGACGCGCTGATCCACGCCCTGTACCGCCTCCAGGCTGCGGATGACGCGTGGTCCCGCGCCATGACCTTCGCGATGGGCGAGAAGCAGGCCGGACGCCGGGTGGACGACCTGTTCGCGCTGCAGGACCAGATCCAGCAGCGACTGGCCAGCCTGCTGCAGCAGCCGGACCATGGCCGGCCGCCGCCCCTGCCCGAGGATCCGGCGGGGCACCGCATCTTCCAGGCCCAGATGGCCCAGCCGCCTCGCATGTGGCAGAGCCATCCGCCAAGCCACGAGCGCGAGGCCAACGCGAAGCGTCAGTACATCCATGCCCCGATCGACGATCGACCGGCCTGGGGCCTGTTCCAGGAGGCCGCCGCGCTGCGAGTGCAGGTCACGGCGCTCGCCCTGAAAGCGAGCGAGGGGCCCTCCGAGCACAAGTCAGACGGCCAGGCTGCCGACCCGACAGCGGCCGGCGAAGCGGGCCCTCCGCCCACGGACGAATCGCTGCAACGACTGCAGCAGCAGTTCGAGCGCGAGCACCTCGACCCCCGCTACCGTGGCATCCATTTCGGTCGCTCCCCGGTGCGCCACTCGGCCGATGCCCAGACGCTGTGGCAGGACTGCCCCGGCTTCGAGCGCAGCCAGCTCGTGGATCTCTATCCCGCCCGCCTGAGCCAGGACATGGCGCGCCTCGGTTCGCTGGAAACCGAGCAAGGCCAGCTGCAGGCGCTGGAGCGCGGCCATCTGGAGGCCCACGGAGGCGTGATCCGTTTCCGTGACCAGACGCTCAGCCGCAAGACCCTGCATGTCGCGCTGCAGCAGGTGCAGACCGAGCTGCAGGCCTTGCGCGAGTCGCTGCGCCTGCAGGACCTGCGCGTGCGCAGCCTGCATCTGGCAGTGGCCGAGCGCCTGGGGCAAGGTTGGCCCGAGCACCTGCGAGGCCTGATCACCGCGCTGCATTACGGCAGCCACGGCGAGGCCAATCTGCGAGACCTGCAGGGGTTGCTGCAGCACACGCTCCGCCAGTCCACGGCTACCGGCCGGGTCAACGATGCCGGTCGCCAGCGCATCGTCGACGCGGCCAGCGCGCTGCAGCAGGCCATGCACAAGCTGGACCAGGAGGCCTCGCTCGTGCAGCTCGACGCGGTGCTGGCCGAAGCCCTGCACATCGAGCAATGGCGGGAGGCGATCGGCCAGCTGCAGCTGCCCTGGCCTACCGCACAGAACCTGGGCGACTGGCTGAACGTGATCGACGGCTGGGTGGACCAGCAGGCCAACGCCTGCGGTGCCCTGCGACGGGAGGCCCTGGAGCTGCTGCTGCACACCGAGAAGCGCCTCGTTCGGCAGTGGCTGAGCGAGACCAATCCCGGCGCCGCGCCGGGTCGCAGCGAGTTCCCGCCGACACCCGACGTCCTGCTCGAAGGTCACGAGCGCCCGCGGGACTTCCGCCAGAGCCTCTGGGTTCGTTTCCAGACGGCGGATGGCTGGCTGCCGGCCACGGCACGGCTGGTGGTGGCCGGCGGCATCGTGGTGTCGGTGCTCGGACTCGGCGGCCTGGCCATGCAGGCCACGGTGAGCCTCTACAACGGCCTGGACCGGCCGGTCGTCGTGACGCTGTCCAACGGCGAGACGCTGTCTCTGGCGCCGGGCGAGCACCGGCTCACGAAGGCGCCTGCCCACCGGGCGCTGGAGGTGGAGACCCGCACGGCGGATCGGGCGCTGATCGAGCGCTTCGAGGCGCCCATCGGCGGCGCATTCGAACACTACGTCTACAACGTCGCCTCGGCTGCCGCCATGGTCGAGTGGGTTGCCGTCTACGGAGGCGGCACGCCACCGCCGCCCACCCGTGTGGGCACCGCGCGCTGGCGGGCCAGCGAGGCTCGCCATGTCTTCGAGGAGCCGCCGCGCACCGTCCGGACCAAGGGCGGCGGTGAGTCGCGTCGCGTCCTCGAGGCCGTGCCGGTGAGCCAGGTCACGACGCAGCTGGCAGCCCTGCCCCCGGACGAAAAGCCTGAGCGCCTGATCCAGGCCCACGCCCGCTGGGACGCCTCGGACAGTGCCGGCATCGGCATCTGGTGGACCTTGCTCGGCGACGGCCCCGCTGCCCGCGAGATCCTCGCCCAGCGCCTCCAGGAGGCCCCGGCCGACCTCATGTGGCGGCGCATGGAGATGGACCGGGCCGACGAGCCCCGGCGTGCCGCCCTGTGCGCGCAAATCGAAGGGCAGGCCCGACAGGCGCCCGACGACGCCGACCTGCGCTACCTGTCGGTGCGATGCCAGCCGGAGAGCGAAGCCAAGAGCCAGGCCTTCATCGACGGCGCCGAAGCGCACCCTCGGCACCTCTGGCTCGCCTATGCCGCCAGCATGGCCCACGCCGAGCAGGCGCACTGGGCCCAGGCCAAGGCAGGCTGGGACTTCGTGCGCCAGCGCAGCGCCAGCCTCGCCGAGGAAGTCAACGTCGATCTGGCCCGGCTGGCCCGCTGGAAGGGGGGGCTCAGCAGTGCCGAGCTCGACAAGCTGATGCAGACGCTCCGTCCCGCTTCCCAGGAGCTGAACCTGCACCTCGCGCTGGAACGAGGCCAGGAACACGGCGGTTCGTGGGCGCGCGCCTACGCCGCGCTGTCCAGCGGGCAGCTGGAGCAGGTGCTGTCGCGTGCACCGGCGCCGGAGGGCACGCGCGATCCGCGGCTCATCCGTCTGCTCGGGGCGTCGGACACGGCCAGCCCCGCCATGCGGCAGGCGGCGCTGCGTCTGCCGGTCGATGCGGGCATCGATGCCCGCAGCTACTGGAGCAGCCTCGGACTTGCCCTGCGCGAACGCCAGGGCCAGCAGGAGCTCCTCGCCCAGCTGCCGATGTATGCAGCCCAGGTCGGTCGTCTGGACGAAGCCCGCCTGCGCCGCTTCATCGCGGCCCTCGAGCAGCGCCGGCCCACGGCGGAATGCGCCGCGCTGATGCAGGGCATGCCCCTCTTCATGCGCGGCCAGGCCATGGGCATGGGCGCCATCGTCTACGGATCGGCGGCGCCGATGGCCTGGCGCATCGGCGCAGAGTCCCTGCTGTTCGGCGACGAACGTCCCTACTTCCAGACCCGCTGAAGCGCGCGGCCCCCGCCCCTCCCCCTGTCCTGAAAGTCAACTCATGAAGATCAAAGGTATCGAGCACCTGAGCCCGGCGCAGATCGAGGCTGCCGTCGACGGCGGCGCCCGCTTCGTCCTCTTCCCCTACTGCCTGTCCATGCTCGTGGTGTCCTTCAAGCGCAGCTCCGATATCTACTTCATCCCCGCAGGCGAGAGCGTGGCTGGCAAGGCCGCCCTTCACAGCCTGGCCTCATTGCTGCTGGGCTGGTGGGGCATCCCGTGGGGACCCATCTGGACGGTCAGCACCGTGTTCACCAACCTCACGGGCGGCCAGGACGTCACGTCGGAGGTGATGAGCCAGTGGCGGGCCTCGAGCGCCGCATCGACGGCCTTCGTTCAGGCGCCGGGTCGCGGCTGACGGGATCACGGCTCGCCCCGCGACGTCTGCCGGCGTTCGTCACCGTGCGTTACAGCAGCGCTGCCCGCCGGGCGGCGAGCGGCATGGACACCGCCTAGACTTGCGCCGACTCACACAAAAGGGGAGAGAGACCTTGAAACATCGCCCGATCGCCATGGCCCGTTCGCTGCTCAGCCTCGGCCTCATCCTGACCTTCGCCCAGGCCCAGGCCGCCACGATGCCCGAGCCGGGCGAGTGGCTCGTCCGGACGCAGGAGACCCACGAGGGCAATCCGAAGGTCCTGCAGGCCCTGGCCACCATGAAGGCGCTGCGCAATGCCAGCGCCCAGGGCCTGCCCCCGGGCAAGGCGCCGGCCGGGGCCAGCCCCAACAGCGTCGAAGAGGAACGCGAATGCATCACCGCCGAGGACGTGCGGGAGATGCAGCCGCGTCAGGTCCTGCAGCAGATGATCACCGCCGGCGTCGAGGGCTGGAAGTGCCAGTTCGCCGATCAGCCGGGTGAGCAGCTGCAGTACAGCTGCCGCAACTCCAGCGGCCAGACCTCAAAGGGCCAGGCGCAGGTGCAGTACGGCGCCCGGGCGTTCAAGTACGAGGTCACCGGCACCGTCGAGCACAAGCCAGGCGACGCCAGCAGCCGCGTCACCAGCAAGTGGTCCGTCGACGGCCGCTGGCTGGCCGCCAAGTGCAGCCCCGCCAGCCAGGCGCAGCGGGATCACTGAACGGCGGCACGGATCGCCAGCACGGATCAGCGGCATTGATCTGGCTCAGCCGCCCCGCGCGGCTGCCGGGCGCCGCTGGGCCACAATCGCCAGCACACCGCGCCCCGCCAGCGGGGCCGATCCTGGGGAGTGAGCCATGCGCGTGAGTTTCCTGGGAGCCGCCGACACCGTCACCGGCTCCCGTCACCTGATCGACACCGGCGGGCAGCGCCTGCTGCTCGACTGCGGCCTGTTCCAGGGCTACAAGGCCCTGCGCGAACGCAACTGGCTGCCGATGGGCGTGCCGGCGCACAGCATCGATGCCGTGCTGCTCTCGCATGCCCACCTGGACCACAGCGGCTACATCCCGGCCCTGGTGCGGCAAGGCTTCAAGGGCCAGATCTTCTCGACGCCGGCCACGCGCAAGCTGTGCGAGGTGCTGCTGTCCGACAGCGCCCACCTGATGGAGGAGGACGCCCGCCGCGCCAACCGCACGGGCAGCACCCGCCATGAGAAGGCCCTGCCGCTCTACACGCTCAAGGACGCCCAGCACGCGCTCACGCATTTCGTGGGGCTCCCCCGCGACGGCCGGCTGAAGCTCGGCAAGAGCGAGATCCGCTTCACGCCCGCGGGGCACCTGCTGGGGGCGTCGTGCATCACGGTGCAGAGCGAGGGCCGCCGGCTGGTCTACTCCGGCGACCTCGGCCGCAGCAAGGACCTGATGCTGCCCCCGCCCCAGCCCCTGGAGGAGGCGGACGTCCTGCTCATCGAGTCGACCTACGGCGACCGCCGCCATCCGCCGGAAGATGTGCAGGAGCGGCTGGGCCGCATCATCCGCACCACGATCGAGCGCGGCGGCAGCGTGCTGCTGCCCAGCTTCGCGGTGGGCCGCGCCCAGGCCCTGCTGCTGGTGCTGCAGCGCCTGCGGGCCGCGGGTGAGATCCCCGGCAACCTGCCCATCGTGCTGGACAGCCCCATGGCGCGCGAGGCCACCGAGATCACGCTGGAATACCGCCGCCTGGCCAAGGTGTCGCCCGGCGAGCTCTCGCGCCTGTGCGAGGGGGTGACGCTGGTGAGCAAGCCGCAGGAGTCCCTCAAGACGGCCCAGGCGATGACGCGCCGGCCCGGCGTGGTGATCTCCGCCAGCGGCATGGCCACCGGAGGCCGGGTGCTCAACTACCTCCAGGTGATGGCGCCGCAGGCCCGCAACCACATCTGCTTCGCGGGCTTCCAGGTCGGCGGCACGCGGGGCGCCAAGCTGGTGGCGGGCGACCGCGAGGTCAAGCTGCGCGGCGAGTTCGTGCCGGTCAACGCGGAAGTGAGCCACCTCGAGGGCTTCTCCGGCCACGCCGACAGCGAGGAGCTGATGGCCTGGCTGCGCCAGTTCCGCCGCCCGCCGGAGCAGACCTTCGTGGTGCACGGCGAGCCCCAGGCGGCCGACGCCCTGCGCAGCCGCATCCAGGACGAGCTCGGCTGGGCCGTGCGCGTGCCCCAGCAGGGCGAGTCCGTGGAGGTCTGAGCCAGCGCAGCCTCGTCGCCGCGGGGCTGCGGCATACTGCGCCGCCCATGAAAACTCAGCCCATCCGCCCTGCCGACGTCGACTTCTCCGAGCCCGCCGCGCCCAGCGCGCCGGCCTTCGGCGATGTCTACCATGCCCGCGCCGGCGCCTTCGCGCAGGCCCGCCACGTCTTCCTCGGCGGCAACGGGCTGCCGCGGCGCTGGCAGGGGCGCGCCCGGTTCGTGATCCTCGAGACCGGCTTCGGGCTGGGCAACAACTTCCTGGCCACCTGGGCCGCCTGGCGGGACGACCCGGCCCGCGCCGAGCGCCTCGTCTTCATCAGCGTCGAGAAGCACCCTCTGCGCACGGCGGACCTGCAGCGGGCCCACGCGCACTCGCCCGAGCCCGGGCTCGCCCGCCAGCTCCTGGCCCAGTGGCCGCCCCTGACCCACAACCTGCACGTGCTGGACTTCGAGCAGGGCCGCGTGCGCCTGATGCTGTGCCTGGGCGAGGCGCGGGACTGGCTGGCCGAGTTGCTGGCCGAGGTCGATGCCTTCTACCTGGACGGCTTCTCCCCCTCGCTGAACCCGGAGATCTGGGACCCCTACCTCCTGCGCAGCCTGGGCCGGCTGGCGGCGCCGGGCGCGACCGCAGCCACCTGGAGCGTCGCACGTGCCGTGCGCGAGGGCCTGGCCAGCGCGGGCTTCGAGGTCCGCAAGGCCGAGGGCTTCGCCAGCAAGGGACAGATGAGCGTGGCGCAGCACCAGCCGCGTCACGTGCCGCAGCGGCCCGCCGGGCGCGAGGCCCTGGCCCCGCAGGCGCGCACGGCGATCGTGCTCGGGGCGGGCATCGCCGGTGCCGCCTGCGCGCATGCGCTCGCCGCACAGGGGCTGGACGTGCGCCTGCTCGAGGCCCGCGACGGCCCCGCGCAGGCGGGCTCGGGCAATCCCGGCGGCCTCTTCCACGGCACGCTGAATCCCGACGACGGCCTGCACGCCCGCTTCAACCGCGCCACGGCGCTGCACACGCGGCGTTGCGCCGACGCGCTGCTCGCCAGCGGCCATCTGCCCTGGCTTCAGGGCGGCCTGCTGCGCCTCGACCCTCAGCGGGATGCCGCCACGCTGCAGGCCCAGATCACCCGCCTGGGGCTGCCGCAGGACTACGTCCAGGCCCTCGGCGCGCCAGAGGCCGCACAGGCCGCCGGCTGGCCGCTAGGCGCGGCGGGGAGCGGTGGCAGCCCGGCCTGGTTCTACCCGGGCGGTGGCGCCCTGCCCCCGGGCGGCCTCGCGCGGGCCCTGCTGACGACCGCGGCCCGCCCCATCCAGCTGATGTGCGGCCGGCCCGTGGCCCGGCTCGCGCGGGATGGCGCCCTGTGGCGCTGCCTCGATGCCGACGGCCAGCTGCTGGCCGAGGCCGAAGCGCTGGTGCTGGCCGCCGGCACCGAGAGCCTGGGCCTGCTTGGCACCCTGGCCGGCCCGGACCTGGGCGCCCTGCTGCCGCCCCTGATGACGCAGCGCGGTCAGATCAGCCGGCTCGGGCCCGAGCAACTGGCCGCCGCCGGCCTGCAGGCGCCCCGGGTGCCGATCGCCGGTGCGGGCTATGCACTGGGCCTGCCGGACGGCGGTCTCGTGTTCGGCGCCACACATCAGGAGGGAGACCTGGACCCACAAATCCGGGACAGCGACCACCTCGAGAACCTCGCCCAGCTCGCCCTGCTGACCCCGCAGGCCATGCCGGGTCCGGCGCCGGCGCAGGGCCGGGTGGGCTGGCGGCTCATCGCGCCGGACCGCCTGCCCCTGGTCGGCGGCCTGGCCGTGCCTCCCCTGGTAGGCCGCACCGACCAGGTGCGGATGATCCCGCGCCTCCCGGGACTGGTCGTGTGCACGGCCATGGCATCGCGCGGGCTGACCTGGGCGCTGCTGTGCGGCGAGCTCGCCGCGAGCCGGCTCACCGGCGCGCCCGCACCGCTGGAGGCGAGCCTGGTGGACGCGGTGGACCCGCTGCGCTTTGCGTGCCGCCAGGCGCGGCCCCATTCCCGACCGGGCTGAGCACCCTTGCCCGCGGGACTGGACGCGCCGGCCCGAGACGCTAAGCTGATACCAGCGCACCGCACAGTCCGCACTGCCAGGAGTTTCAGCAAGTGCCCCCATCCATCAGCGGCGCAAGGTCCGACCCTCACGTCATCGCCCCCTCCGCCCCGCCCCCCGGCGAGGGCCGGGATGAACTCGCGCAGCTGCTCGCCGGCCTGCGGCTGAGCCAGCTCGAGTGGCCCGCCGAGAAGCTCCGCGAGGAGCTGGACCGCGCGAACAGCTTCCGTCCCGACCCCGCCCAGACCCTGGAGCTGGAGGCCTACCGGCTGCTCCAGGGCATCGGCCGCGAGCCCTCCGCCGCGCTGCAGCGGCTGCGCCGGGCCCGGGAGCTGCAGCAGCTCGGCATGACCCTCAAGGCCCCCGTCGCGGAGGCCGCCGCGTGGCGGGTCATGCACACGCTCGAGAGCCTGCTGCAGATGTTCCCGGCCTCCCTGCACAGCGCCGGCATGGCGGCGAGCCTCTATCTGCAGGGCGGCGAGGACGAGCTCGCGCAGCTGATGACGGTGCAGCGCAACAGCGTGCTCTTCCATGCCGAGATGTACGACGAGCTGGGCGCGTCCTGCCGGCAGCTGCTGGCAGAAGGCACGCCGCTGCCGCCCGCCTTTCGCCATCGCATCCTCGGGGGCGCCGGAGCCGCCGGCGCCGCCTTCAGCCTGGCCATCCGCGCGGACGACGACGCCGGCTTCGAACGCCACCTCGAGGAGTCCCTCGCCCTGCACCGGGAGGCCCTGGCCCTGGCCGAGGCCCACGGCCTGGAGGCGCTGGCCTCGGTGAGCCTGACCAATCTCGCGATCGTCGAGGCCACGCGCGGCCATGCCGAGCTCAGCCGCTCGCTGATGGAAGCGGTGGAGCGCCGGCCGGAGGTCGACCGCAACCGCCCGGGCTGGCGGGAGTGGCACCGCTACTGCGCCGTGCTGGTCAACGCCCAGCAAAGCGAAGCGGGATGGCAGGCGCTCATGGACACCGCCCGCGACTACATGGGCGACGGGCTCAACCGCTCAGCGGTGCGGGACGCCTGCCTGCATGCCGTGAAGCGCCTCGGGCGCCGGCTCGGGCGCATGGGCGACGCGCTGTGGGCGGCGGAGCGGCTGAACGAGCTCCGCCAGGCGTCCTACCGGCAGCTGGCTCACACGCTGAGCGACACTGTGGACGCGGTGCTCGAACGCCCGCACCTGATCCACGAACGCGAGGCCCTCGCCCAGCGCGGCTCCGACCTCGAGAGTTCGCTGGCCCAGCGCAATGCCGAGCTGTCCGACACCCTCGCCCGGCTGCAGGCGGAGATCTCCATCCGCCAGGCCACCGAGATGGCGCTGCAGAAGGCCCACGACGAGCTGGAAGCCCAGGTGCGCGAGCGAAGCGCCCAGCTGGAGCAGGCCATGCGCACGCTGATGCAGCACGAGAAGCAGTTGGCGCTCTCGCGCATGGTGGCCGGCATGGCCCACGAGATGAACACGCCGCTGGACAACGCGCGCATGGGCGCCTCGCTCATCGGCGAGCGGGCGCAGCAGCTGCGCCAGCGGCTTCAGGACAACAGCCTGCGCCGCGGCGAGCTCGCCGACCTGCTGGTGCAGCTGGATGGCGGCAGCGACCTCATCGACCGCGGCCTCGTGCGCGTGGCGCAGCTGGTGCAGCGCTTCAAGACATTAGGCCAGGACGACGGCCAGCAGGAGCGCAGCGATCTGGACCTCAGCGCCCTCGTCCAGCTCAGCGCGTCCAGCTGGCGCCAGGCGCTGGCCGAGGCCGGCGTGGAGCTGCGTCTCAATCTGCCGGCCCACTGCCCCTTCCGCGCGCACCCGCAGGACCTGCAGCACGTGCTGCAGCAGTTGCTCGAGAACAGCCTGATCCACGGCTTCCGGCAGGGTCGGCAGGGGACGATCTGGATCGACCTGTCGGTCGAAGATCTCGAAAACGCCACAGATCCGACGCTGGAGCACACGACCCTCACCGGTCGCGAGCTCCCGCCGGACACGACCTGGGTCCGCCTGCACTGGCGCGATGACGGCGTCGGCATTCCCGCCGAGCACCTGCCGCGCGTGCTGGAGCCCTTCTACACCACGCAGCTGGGCCGCAGCGGCGTGGGGCTGGGCCTCACCAGCGTGCACCGGCTCGTGGTGGAACGCATGGGCGGCGCCCTCACGCTGCAGAGCGAGCCCGGCCGCGGCACCGCCGTGACCATCCGCCTGCCCATGACATTCAAGGAAGCCTGACTTCGCGCCAAGGCAAGTCACGCCTATGACATTCGTCATGACCTGCGCAAGTGGGGGGCAACACCAAGAGGGATTCTGGGGAGCGCGCGCGGCAACAAGTTGTCGCAAATTTCATGGGTGCCCCGAGCTCCCCTCCTCGGCAAGCCATTCAAAAACACAAGGATCCCCGGATCCAGCGCAAGACGGAGTACACGATGAAGAAGTCCAGGTCCCTGAACAGCATCAGCATCGCCGTGGCCGCTCTGGCGGGCCTCATGCTGGCCCCCCTGACCGCTCAAGCCGACCCGCAAGGGCGCGCGCTCGGCCATATCAAGCAGTTCTCCGGCCGCAGCCTGCACGGCACCGGCCATGACTACAGCGTGCGTGACGTGATCGTCGATGCCGACGGCACCGAGCACGTCCGCTTCGACCGCACCGTGGACGGCCTGCGCGTGATCGGCGGCGACCTGGTCGTGCGCTCGGACCGCAACGGCAGCCTGCAGGCCATGCACCACACGCTGGTCCGCGAGCCCAAGGTCGACACCAAGCCCGCCATCTCCCTGGGCCAGGCCAAGCAGCTGGCCATCGCCAAGCATGGCGGCGCCGACATGGGCGCCAAGCCTGAACTCGTGATCTACGCCCGTGGCGAGCAGCCCCGCCTGGCCTGGGACGTCCTGGTGGGCGGCGAGGAAGCCGACGGCACGCCCTTCGAGAAGCACGCCATCATCGACGCCCAGACCGGCGCTCACCTGGACATGTGGAATGACATCCACACCGCCGCGGCCACCGGCACCGGCAAGAGCCTGTACAGCGGCACGGTCACCCTGACGACCAACTCGATCAGCGGCGGCTACGAGCTGCGCGACCCGGCCCGCGGCAGCACCTACACCACCAACATGAACAAGAAGACGGCCGGCAACGGCACGATCTTCACGGACACCGACAACGTCTGGGGCACCGGCACCACCGCCGATCTCGCCTCCGCCGCGGTCGATGCCCAGTACGGCACCGCCGTCACCTGGGACTACTACAAGAACGTGCACGGCCGCAGCGGCATCGCCAATGACGGCAAGGGCGCCTTCAACCGCGTGCACTACGGCCGCAACTACGCCAACGCCTTCTGGTCCGACTCCTGCTTCTGCATGACCTACGGCGACGGCGACGGCAGCAGCCTGAAGTCCCTGGTATCGCTGGACGTGGCCGGCCACGAGATGACCCACGGCGTCACGAGCCGCACCGCCAACCTGACCTACTCCGGCGAGTCCGGCGGCCTGAACGAGGCCACCTCGGACATCTTCGGCAGCATGGTCGAGTTCTATGCCGCCAACGGCAGCGACGCGGGTGACTACCTGATCGGTGAGAAGGTCATGATCGGCGCGGCCTTCCTGCGCAACATGATGAAGCCCAGCAGCGATGGCGGCTCGGCGGACTGCTGGTACAGCGGCGTGGGCAGCCTCGACGTGCACTACAGCTCCGGCGTGGCCAACCACTTCTACTTCATGCTGGCCGAAGGCACGAACAGCAGCTTCGGCGCGAGCCCGACCTGCAAGGCCGGCGACACCCGCGTGGCCACCGGCGCCGGCAGCCTGAGCGGCATCGGCCGCGATGCCGCCGCCAAGATCTGGTACCGCGCGCTGACCACCAAGATGACCTCCAGCACCAACTACGCCGGTGCCCGCGCCGCCACCATCGCCGCAGCCAACGAGCTGTACGGCGCTGGCAGCACGCAGGCCAATGCCGTGGCGGCAGCCTGGACGGCCGTCAACGTGAACTGAGCCTGATGCACCGGGCGCCGAGGGCCTGTCGGTCGTCGGCGCCCCGGCTGCAAGTAAAAAGGGAAGCCCGCCGGCTTCCCTTTTTTTTGACCTGCCGCGGGCCCTCAGCCTGGGGCGATCCCCGCGCCGCGCCTCACTGCTGCCAGCGGTCCTTGCCCAGACGCCGCGCCTGCGCGGAAGGCAGCCACACGGTGCCATGCACCCACTGGCGCAGCTTCAGGGACAGCGGCTCCGGGCGCCCGTCCAGGTAGCTCAGCACGGCCGCCGCGCTGAGCCAGATGCGGCCGTCGCGCTGGACGCACTGCGTCTCCTTTTGCGCATGTCGCAGGAACTGGCGACTGATCGCGAAGCCGAGCACGCGCTCGAGGTCGTCCGTGGCGAGCCAGCGCTCGCCCGGCAGCCATTCCACGACGCGGATCGGCTTGCCGCGAAAGGCGTAGTACTGCCCCTGCACATCCGACAGCGCCTGCTCACGGATGCCCGAAAACAGCGCGTGCACCAGCGCCATCAGCTCGGGCGTGAACAGCCAGGCCGGCACCCAGCCGACCATCGCGGCGCGGATCCAGCGCCACTCCTCCTGCCCCGCCGCGACGTAGGACAGGGCCAGGGCGCTGGCCACGAAACGAAGGAACAGGCTGGCCGCGAACTGGTAGCGCCGGTGGTGGCGCTCCTCGAAGGCCCGCCGGCCCAGCAGGTAGGCCAGGGTGTCGCGCAGCACCTCCGCGGGCTCAGGCGAAGGTCAGCGTCTTGACGCCCTCGGCCGTGCCGAGCAGGCACACACCGGCCTTGTTGCGGGCGAAGACGCCCACGGTGACCACGCCGGGCCACTGGTTCACGTCAGCCTCGAAGGCCACCGGGTCCGTGATGGACAGGCCGCGCACATCGAGGATGTGGCAGCTGTTGTCCGTCACCACGCCGGCACGCAGCTGGGCATCGGTACCCATCGCAGCGAAGCGGCGGGCGATCTGGGCGGCGGCCATGGGGATGACCTCCACCGGCAGCGGGAACTTGCCCAGCGTCGGCACGAGCTTGGACTCGTCGGCGATGCAGACGAAGGTCTCGGCCAGGTCTGCGACGATCTTCTCGCGGGTCAGCGCGGCGCCGCCGCCCTTGACCATGTGGCCCTGGTGATCGATCTCGTCGGCGCCGTCGATGTAGACCTTCAGGCCCTGCACCTCGGCCGCGTCGAGCACGGGGATGCCCAGCGCCTTCATGCGCTCGGTGGAGCGCACGGAGCTGGACACGGCGCCGGCGATCTTCTTGCCGCTGGCGGCGAGGGCGTCGATGAACTTGTCCACCGTCGAACCGGTGCCGACGCCCACGATGGCGCCCTCCTCCACATAGGCCATCGCAGCCTGGCCGACGAGGGCCTTGAGTTCGTCTTGGGTCATTGCAGTCTTTCCGGAAATTCTGAAGAGGGTCAGGTCTTGCCTGGCCGGGAGGCGGGCATCAGCCCTGGCGAGCGCGGCGGGCCTTCACGGCGGCGGCGAGCTCGCGCAGCAGAGGCTCGGTCTGCACCCAGCCCAGGCAGGCGTCGGTGATGGAGACGCCGGGCTTGAGGTCGGCACGCGTCTGGCCCTCCAGCAGGTCCTGGCGGCCGGCCTGCAGGTGGGACTCGATCATCACGCCGGTGATGCGCGCATCCCCGCCGGCGATCTGGCCCGCGACGTCATGGCCGACGTCGATCTGGCGCTCGAACTTCTTGCTGGAGTTGGCGTGGGAGAAGTCGATCATGACCTGCTCGCGCAGGCCGGCGGACTTCAGCGCCTCGCAGGCGGCCTGCACCGAGGCCGCGTCGTAGTTGGGCGTCTTGCCGCCGCGCAGGATCAGGTGGCAGTCATCGTTGCCGCGGGTCTCGAAGATGGCGGCGGCGCCCATCTTGGTCATGCCCATGAAGGCGTGGCTGGCACGGGCGGCCAGCACGGCATCGGCCGCGACCTTGATGCCGCCGTCCGTCGCGTTCTTGAAGCCGACCGGGCAGGACAGGCCGGACGCCAGCTGGCGATGGCTCTGGCTCTCGGTCGTGCGGGCCCCGATGGCGCCCCAGGCGATGAGGTCGGAGATGTACTGCGGCGAGAGCAGATCCAGGAACTCGGTGCCGGCGGGCAGGCCCAGGGCCGTCACGTCCAGCAGCAGCTGGCGCGCCAGGCGCAGGCCCTCGTTCATGTGGAAGCTGCCGTCCAGGCGCGGGTCGTTGATGTAGCCCTTCCAGCCCACGGTCGTGCGCGGTTTCTCGAAGTAGACGCGCATCACCAGCAGCAGCTCGCCCTTCATCTCGTCGCGGGCCTTCTTGAGCAGGCGGGCGTAGTCCATGGCCTGGTCGTGGTCATGGATGGAGCACGGGCCGACCACCACCAGCAGGCGGTCGTCGCGGCCGTGCAGCACGTCGCTGATCTCGTGGCGGGCGCGCTCGACGAGGTTCAGGGCCTCGTCGGTGATGGGCAGCTCGTCCAGCAGCAGGGCGGGCGAGATGAGCGGGCGCACGGCGCCGATGCGGGTGTCATCGGTGCGGGTGGTGTCGCGGGTGCTGTCGCGCGAGCCGATCTCGCGGTCGTTCTGGGGATGGTCGAGGGATTTCATGGCAGCTGGGCAGAGGCGGGATTGCGCCGATTATCAGCGAGGCCGGATGCGACAATCGCGCCCATCCCTACAAGCCTCTGCCTCCGACCGCCGCCCGCCGGCGGGCCGGCTCGCCGCCATGTCCCTGATCCCCTACGCCCTGACCCGCCCCTTCCTCTTCGGCATGGACCCGGAGCACGCCCACGAAGTGACGCTGGGCTCCATCGCCCGCTTCCAGAACACGCCGCTGCAGTGCCTGTGGTCCCAGAGCCGGGTGAGCGACCCCGTGCAGCTGGCCGGCCTGCGCTTTCCCAACCGCGTGGGCCTGGCCGCCGGCCTGGACAAGAACGGCCGCTGCATCGACGGCCTGGGCGCCATGGGCTTCGGCTTCATCGAGGTCGGCACCGTCACGCCCAAGGGCCAGCCGGGCAATGACAAGCCGCGCATGTTCCGCCTGCCCGCCGCCAACGCGCTGATCAACCGCCTGGGCTTCAACAACGAAGGCCTGGACAGCTTCATCGCCAACGTGAAGCAGGCCCACAGCTTCCGCAAGGCCGGCGGCCTGCTGGGCCTGAACATCGGCAAGAACGCCGTCACGCCCATCGAGAACGCGGTGGACGACTACCTGATCGGCCTGGCCGGCGTGTACCCGCATGCGGACTACATCACCGTCAACATCTCCAGCCCCAACACCAAGAACCTGCGCGCCCTGCAGAGCGATGAGGCGCTGGACGCCCTGCTCTCGCGCCTGCAGGAGCGCAAGCTGCAGCTGCAGGCCCAGCACGGCCGCGTGGTGCCCATGTTCCTGAAGATCGCGCCGGATCTGGACGAGGACCAGGTCGTCGTGATCGCCCGCACGCTGAAGGCCAACGGCATCGACGGCGTCATCGCCACCAACACCACCATCGGCCGCGAGGCGGTGAAGGGTCTGCCGCATGCCGAGGAAACGGGCGGCCTCTCGGGCCAGCCCGTCTTCGAGCCCAGCAACCGCGTGATCCGCCTGCTGCGCGCCGAGCTGGGCGCGGGCTATCCCATCATCGGCGCCGGCGGCGTGATGAGCGGTGAGCACGCGCGCGCCAAGCTGCAGGCCGGGGCCGATCTGGTGCAGGTCTACACGGGCCTCATCTACAAGGGCTCGGCCCTGGTGCCGGAGTGCGCCCGCGCGCTCCAGGGCTTCAAGGGCTGAGGGCATGGGTGTCGAGATCGAGCGCAAGTTCCTCGTGCGGGGCGACGGCTGGCGCCAGGGCGAGGGCCGCTACCTCTGCCAGGCCTACCTGAACCGCGACCCGGCCCGCACGGTGCGGGTGCGCATCGACGGCGAGCAGGCCTTCCTCACGATCAAGGGGCGCAGCGTGGGCGCCACGCGCAGCGAGTTCGAGTACGCCATTCCCGTGGCCGATGCGCAGGCGCTGCTGGCGCTGGCGGACGGCCCGGCCGTCGAGAAGCGCCGCCACCTCGTGCCCATGGGCGAGCTCGTCTGGGAGATCGACGAGTTCCTGGGCGCCAATGCGCCGCTCGTGGTCGCGGAGATCGAGCTGCCGCGCGAGGACCAGCCCTTCGAGCGCCCGGCCTGGGTCGGCGAGGAAGTGACGCAGGACCCGCGCTACTTCAACTCCGCGCTCGCGGCACGGCCCTTCTCCACCTGGTGATCAGCCCGCGGCGCCGACCTGGCGTTCCAGGTAGCGTGCGGCCTCGCCGAAGCTCTGCAGCTTGCGTTGCAGCCAGGAAGGCTTGGCCGCGAGCGGCGCGAAGCCCAGGCGCTGCCAGAACGGCGCGGAGTCCTGCACCGCGATCAGGCCCAGGCGCGGCAGGCCCAGCAGGATGGCGCGGTGCTGCACATGCGCCAGCAGGCCCTGCGCCAGGCCCCGCCCGCGCCCGGCCGGGCTCACGGCCACGTCGTGCAGGTACAGCAGCGTCGGCGCCGGCGGGCAGCGGTAGTCGCTGGCGTGCAGGCCCGGCATCGTGTCGGCGCACACCGGCAGGCTGATGGCATAGGCGAGCAGCTCGCCGGCGGCATCGAAGGCCCCCCAGCAGGTCTGCAGCGCTGCGGTCTCGCGCAGCTTGGAGGCGAATGCCTCGGCCGGCTCGACGTAGTCCGGGCCGTAGCAGGTGGATTGCAGACGCAGAACGGCGTCCAGGTCGGCCACACGCAGCGGCCTCACGGCAAGGTCAGAAGACATGGAACGGGCGGGCAGCGTCAGGACAGCAGACGGCCCCAGGGATTGAGCGCTGGCGTGAACAGCGCGATGAACACGAGGATGTTGAGGGCCACGGTGCCCCAGAAGATCCGCATGAAGACAGGCTTGCTGCGCTTGTGGGCCAGCAGCTGCTGGGCCAGCAACGCGCCCGGCCAGCCGCAGCACAGGGCCAGGCCCTGCAGCGTCGATTCGGCCACGCGCCACTGGCCCTTGCGGGCGGCGCGCTTGTCGCCGGCATAGACGATGAAGGTGGCGAGGCTCATGGCCATGTAGGCGCCCCACACACCGTGGGGCAGCGGCCAGGACAGGTGCACGGCCAGCACCAGCGAGGCGAAGGCCGGGATCAGGAGGAGGACGGCGCCGCCGCGAGCCGCATCCCGCGAGCCCGGCGCGGACCGGGGCGGTGCCGGCGCGCGGGCCGCCGGACGACGGGGCTGCAGCGCCTTGGCGCGCAGCGCGCGGGGCTTGCCCTGCGCGTCATGCCCGGCCTCGAAGCTCAGGCGCTCGCCCACATAGGGACGCCAGGCGCGCAGGCCGAAGGCCCGGGCATGGACGAAGAGCTTGCCGCCGCCGGCATCCGGGGCGATGAAGCCATAACCCTTGGCATCGTCCCACTGCGTGAGCGTGCCGTGCTGCCGCGTTCCCATCTCGCCGGAATGATCAATCAGAGACGAAAAAAAAGCCGGCGGCGTCTGGGACGCGCCGGCCTTTGCTCACTCAGCGACCGAAGCCGCCGCGACGCGGACCTTGCGGGGCCGGACGCTTGCCCGGGCCACCGGCACGGCGGTCATCGCCGAAGTCGCGGTTGAACTCGCGGCCGCCTTCGCGGTTGCCGTGGAAGGGCTTGTCGCCGAAGGCCGGCTTGCCGCCGAAGCCGCGCTTCTCGCCGAAGGAGCCGCCGCGGTCGTCACGCGGTGCGAAGCCGCGCTTGTCGCCGCCGAAGCCGGGGCGATCACCACCACGGTCGCCGCCACGGTCGAAGCCGCGATCCTGGCCGCCGAAGCCACGGTCCTGGCCGTAGGGCTTGCGGTCGTCGAAGCGGCGGGCATCCGGGCGGAAGCCTTCGTCACGACGCGGAGCGAAGCCCTCACGCGGAGCGAAGTCACGGCCCTGGGCACCCTGCTCGCGGCCGAAGGACTTGCCACCGCCGTCGCGCGGCGCGAAACCTTCACGCGGCTGGAAGCCATCGCGCTGCTGGAAGCCACCGCGCGGCGCGAAACCCTCGCGCTGGAACGGCTTGCTGCCGAAGCGCTTGTCGCCCTTCTGAGCCCAGCCCGGACGGTCGCCGCGATCGAAACCGCGTTCACCGGCGGGGCGCGGCGGGAAGATGCGCGGCTCTTGCGTCTTGGGCTCCAGGCCCTCGATGTGCTGAACCGGGATCTGCTGCGTCGTGAAGTGCTGGATGCGGCGGATCATGGACACGTCGTCACGCAGAGCCAGCGTCACGGCCAGGCCCTGGCGGCCGGCGCGACCGGTACGGCCGATGCGGTGCACATAGTCCTCTGCCTTCATGGGCAGGCCGTAGTTGATCACGTGGGTGATGGTCGGGACGTCGATGCCACGGGCGGCGACGTCGGTGGCGACCAGCACGCGCACTTCGCGACGGCGCAGGGCCATCAGCGTGCGGTTGCGCTTGCCTTGCGGCATGGCGCCGTGCAGCGGGGCCACGGCATGGCCGATCTCGGCCAGGCGCTCGGCCAGCCAGTCGGCGTCACGCTGGGTGCTGGTGAAGACCACGGCCTGGTCGAGCTCGGGCTGGGCCAGGATGGACTCCAACAGCTTGTCCTTGTGGATGGGGTTGTCCGCCCAGTGCAGGCGCTGCTCGATGTTCTCGTGCGTGTCGGTGTGCGAGGCGACGTCGATGCGCTGCGGGTCACGCAGCAGCTCCTGGGCCAGGCGGCCGACGTGGCCGGCGAAGGTGGCGCTGTACATCACGGTCTGGCGCGTGGCCGGGGTGGCGGCTGCGACGGTGTTGATGTCGTCGATGAAGCCCATGTCCAGCATGCGGTCGGCTTCGTCCAGCACCAGCATCTCGACGTTCTCCAGCACGCACTTGCCCGAGGCCAGGTGGTCCAGCAGGCGGCCGGGGGTGGCGATCAGGATGTCCAGCGGGCCCGTCAGCTGACGGATCTGCAGCGCGTAGGGCATGCCGCCCAGCACGGTGGCGACCTTCAGGCCCTGCACATGGCGGCCGTAGGTCTGCGCGGCCTTGGAGACCTGCATGGCCAGTTCGCGGGTGGGCGCCAGGACCAGGACCTTGGGACCGTAGATCTTGCCCTTCTCGCGGCGCTTGGTGTTGTCACCGCGCGCGGCCAGGATCTTCTCCAGGGCGGGCAGGATGAAGGAGGCGGTCTTGCCCGAGCCGGTGCGCGAGGAGACCATCAGGTCGGCGCCTTCGATGGCGGGCGGGATGGCCAGGGTCTGCACTTCGGTGGCGTTCTCGTAGCCGGAATCCTTCACGGCACGCAGCAGGACTTCGTTCAGGCCCAGATTTTCAAAGCTCATGATTTCTTTCTGCAAAGCCATGCCCGGCGTCTGCCACGGATGGCAGGCGCAAGACATGCGACCGCAGCAGGCAATTGGAATAGCCGCGGTCTTGGTCAGGTCGCTGGAAGACGATTCACGTCGTACACCGGGCGTGCGAGACCATCAGGGGTCTGCCAAGCAGAGAAAGAGGCTTGAGCTCTGGAGCCGGTGCGGCGTCGGGGTCACAGTCAAAGCGACGGCATCGCCGCCGACCGAACCCGAGGGCGTCGGGCACCGCTTGCGCATCAAGGTGATGGCCAGGGGCTGCCGGACAAGGTCAGAGGAGACGTACGGTTCACTGGCGAGGCCCTGTCCGACCCTTGTCGGGTGTGGACGCCTTGCTGCAGCGAAGCCGCGAGTATACCAGGGTTTTCACGGAAAGCGCCAGCACCCGCGGGCCCGGGGCAAGCATGCTCAGGGCCGAAGCGGGGTCAGGCGTGAATTCGTGCCGGCTCGCCAGGCCGCTCAGGCTGAAGAGGGGCGGCGGCCAGGGCCTCTCGGACCCTGGCTGCGCCCGCCCTGCTCTAGCGCTTTGTTCAGGCGCCCGGCAAGGCGGCCAGCGCCCGGCCCAGGGCCTCCATGAAGGCCTGCAGATCGGCGCCCGCCAGGAAGGGGATGGCCCCGGCCTCGCCGTCCTGCAGCGCGGACGGCAGCGCGTCCGTCTCGGCATGGGCGGCCAGCACGGCCGGGTCCAGCGCGCGCTCGAGCACCAGCACCCAGGCCGGCACCTCGCCGCCCTCGGCCGTCACACGCGCCTGGCGCTCGCGCATCAGCGCCGGGTTCCAGGCCAAGTCGGCATGCACCAGCACGCTGCCATCCTGGCGCAGATCCAGGCCCGCGCAGGCGGCGTCGGTGGCCAGCAGGACGCTGGCCTCACCGTCGGCCCAGGCCTGCAGCTCCAGGGCACGCACTTCCACGCTCTGGTGCTGGCGCAGATTGGCCAGCGGCAGGCCGAGGTCCTGCAGTGCCAGCGCCAGCGGGCGCAGGGCGGCATCCTGCTGCGCGAAGACCACCACGCGCTCGGCGCGGGCCGGCACGAGTTCCGGCAGCAGCCGCACCAGGGCCGCCGCGCGAGCCTCGCCCCGGCGCTCGGCCTGGGCACCCTCGCCGTGGCGCAGACGCAGCAGCGCCTGCTGCAGCTGCAGCTGCTCGCCGGCGGACAGGCTGCCCAGGCGCGACCAGCGCTGATGCAGGCGCTTCACGGCCTGGACGTCGCCAGCGTCGAGCTGCACGCCCGGCGCGTCCTCTTCCGTGATGCGCAGCAGCGTGGTCGAGAGCTGGGCCACCAGCGACGCGGGCAGGCTTTGCGCCAGATCGCGGCGGCGGCGCGCCAGCATCACGGCTTCCAGCACCTCGCGCTGCTGGCGCTTGCCGGCGTCCGCCCCCAGGCGGCGCAGCGCGGCATACGGGCCGCGGCGGGCCTCGTCGAGCCAGGCCACCAGCGGGGCGAGCAGCGCGGTGCCCAGCAGCTCACGCTGCGCCAGCAGGAGCAGCTGCGGCGCGCCGATCGCCTGGAGCGCAGGCAGTGCCTCACCCAGGGTCTCGATGGCATCGACGATCAGGAGCTCGCAGCCGCCGGCCACGTCGAGCGCGAGCGGCGTCGTCAGCGTCCAGTCGGCCGGCCAGGCGCCCAGCAGGCGCTGGACCTCGTCACGCCATGCGGCCTGCAGCTCGGCCGGCGCCACGATGGCCACGGCGCCGACGTCGAAGCCGGTCTGCCACAGGCGCGCGGCGACCACGGCCGAGGCCCGCTGCGGCAGCGGAGATTCATCCGCCAGCAGGGCACGGCCCGCGCAGACGGCGAAGAGCGCGGCTTCCCATTGCAGGTCCGGCAGGGGTGCCTTCACCAGCGCGTGCAGCGCGGGCGAGGCCAGGCCCTGCTCGAAGCGCTGCGCCAGGCGCTCGACGCGGTCGCCGGCGTCGGCCGACAGCGCCAGCTGCTGCCAGACGTCCGGTGCCACGCGCAGTTCATGGCCCTCCTCGGCCGCGGCCTGCAGCAGCGAAGGCAAGACCTGACCCTCGAGCGGTGCGATGAAGCGGCCGTCCTCGTCGGCCCAATCCTCGGCCAGCGCGCGCAGTGCCGGGCTCGCGCCCTGCCCCAGGCGCCAGACCAGGCGGCGTTCCCAGCCGGCGCTCAGCGTGAGCTCGCTGTAGGGCGTGTCCGGGCCGGCGGCCAGGCGCTCGGCCTGGCCTTCGCGGGCCGCGGCGAGCTGGCCGATGAGCCATTGGCTGTGCGCGCAGGTGCCGGCCTCGCTGTCCTGGAATTCGGCACAGCTGCAGCGGTAGCGGCCGAGGGCGCTGCCTTGCAGGTCCAGCGTGGCGAGCGTGCTGCCGTCTGCAGACTGGATGGCATAGCTGCCGAACAGGCCCGGCTGGGCCTTGTGCCAGCGCCAGTCGGGACCTTGCGGCGCCGCGACGGTTGCAGGCGTGGCGTCCTCGGCCTGCGGCTCCACGGCCTCGGCGACTGGCTTCGCAGCGCGGGGCTTGCGGGCCGGCGTCGCGGCGGGCGCGTCGATCGGGGTCGTCGGGACCGTCGTCTTGCGCCCCCGGCGGGCACCGGCTTCGGGCGCAGCTTGTTCGAAGGCCGCCGCCACCTCGGCGACGAGTGCCGCCACCGGGGCCGCCACAGCGGGCGTGGCCGCCTTGCGCGCCTTGCCGGCGGGCGCAGCCGTCGGAACGGCCGGCGTCTCCGCCGTCTTGGCGCGGGTCTTTCGGGCGGGTTTGGCAGGAACCGGCGCCACCGGCTCGGCGGCCGGCGCCTTCGGTGCCGCGGCGCGACTGCGCTTGGCGGCCGGCGCGACAGCCGCCACGACCTCGACGGCGGCCTTGCCGGCCGCCTTCTTCGCCGGCTTGCGGGCCGCGGAGGCCTCGGGCTCGGCCACCGCCTTCACCGCTTTGGCCGCCTTGGCGGTGCCCTTCTGGGCTGCGGGCGTCTTCACCGCTGCCGTTTTGGCGGGCGCCTTGGCGGCCTTCGCGGGCTTGGCGGCCTCAGCGGCTTGCGCGGTCACGGCGGCCTTCTTGGCGGCCGGCGCGGCCTTCTTCGCAACGGGCTTCGCGGGCGCCTCGGCCACGGCCTTGGCGGTCGCCTTCACGGGTGCCTTCGCGGGCGACTTTGCCGGCGCCTTGGCGGCGACCTTCGTCGAGGTCGTCGTGGCGGCCTTCGTGGCCGTCTTGGTCGCCACCTTGGCGGCGGTCGGAGCGGCGGTCTTGGACGCGGCCTTGGACGCGGCCTTGGGCGCGGCCTTGGCGGCCGTCTTCGCCGCCGGCTTCTTCACGGGAGCCGGCGCAGCCGCTTCGGACGCGACGTCGGGGGCAGCCTTGCGGCGCGGGGTCTTGCTAGTTGCCATGGCATGGAGTCGGGACCGGCCCTGCGGCCGCCCCGATGAAATCAGGGGTCAGTGATCAGCACGGCGGGGCACCAACCCCGCAGGCTGTTGAAAAAGGCCAGACCCTGGGCACGCGCCAGGTCCGACTTGAGCAGCCGCGCTTCCTGCAGCTGCCCGCGGGCCAGCAGCGACTCGCGCAGCACGCCCGGCAGCAGCCCGGCGGCCAGGCGCGGCGTCAGCCAGCGGCCCTCGATCTGGAGTGCGATATTGCCAAAGCTGCACTCCGTCAGTTCCTCGTCTTCGTTCCACAGCAGCACATCGAAGGCTGCCGCGATCTTGTCTTGTGCGAAGGCCTCGTAGTGGGCGCGTCGCGTGGTCTTGTGCTGCAGATACTCGGCCAGCGCGCCCCGCGTCGGCATCGGGCGGCGGGCCAGCATCAGCGGCACCGGGGTCGGAGTATCGCCCAAGGGCTGGCAGCTCAGCTGCGGGTGGCCCTCGCGGGGCAGCGTCAGTCGCACACGCCAGCGGCCGCTCGGGTGCTGCGCGGCCAGCGCGGCCAGCGCCTGGCGCACGTCGGCCGCCCGGTGACGCAGGCCAAAGTGATGGGCCGTGCGCTGCAGGCGCGCCAGGTGGAGATCGAGCAGCGCATAGGCGCCGTCCTCCAGGCGCAGCGTCTCCAGGGCCTCGACGGGCGCTTCGGCGCGCAGCAGGAAGCGCGTCTTGGCGCGCCATTCGGCCAGCTCGGCGGCCGGGTCGGAATCCAGCGTGATGCCGCTGCCGATGCCGCACTGCAGGCCCTCGGGCCCGAGCTCCGCCGTGCGGATCGGCACATTGAAGGTCGCCACGCCGCCCGGCTGCAGCAGGCCCAGGGCGCCGCAGTACCAGCCGCGGGCCTCGGGCTCCAGCGCCCGGATGATCTGCATGGCGCGGACCTTGGGCGCACCGGTGACGGAGCCGCAGGGGAACAGGGCCCGGAAGACGTCCAGCAGGCGCACGCTGGCACGCGTGACGGCGCTCACGCTGGAGACCATCTGCCAGACCGTCGGCAGCGCGATCAGCTCGAACAGGCGCGGCACCCGTACCGTGCCGACCTGCGCGACCCGGCTGATGTCGTTGCGCAGCAGGTCCACGATCATGAGGTTCTCGGCGCGCTCCTTGGGGCTGGTGCGCAGATGCGCCTGCGCGGCCTCGTCCTCCACGACGTCACGGCCGCGCGGCGCGGTGCCCTTCATCGGCTGGGCGGCGAGCAGCCAGCTGCGCGTGCCGTCGGGCGCGTCGGGCACGGGGCGCCAGTCGAAGAAGAGCTCGGGCGAGACGCTCGCCACGCCCGCCTCCCGCAGAAAGAGCGCGAAGCCGCCCGGCTGGGCCGACTGCAGCGCGAAGAAGAGCTGGGCGAGGTCCGGCTGGACAAAGTCCGACGTGACGCCTTCCGGCGTGGCGGCCCGCGCCCGCAGACGGGTGGTCAGGTTGACCTGGTAGCAGTCGCCGGCCCGGATCCACTCACGGATGCGCTCGACCTGCGCGGCCTCGTCGGCATCGGGCTGGGTGTCCGTCCAGCCGAGCGCCCCGGTGTGGCACACCAGCGTCGGCCAGGGCTCGGGGGCCTGCTCGTAGACGGCGAACTCCGCGAGCGGGCCCGTCGCCGCGTGGTGGGCCAGATGGCGGTCGAGCGCGGCGGCGGCCTCGTAGCGCAGCCCGCCCAGCACCCAGGCCCCGGCCTGCGCGGCCTCCTCCGCCGCGGCGATCACGCCGGGCAGCGCCTCGGCGCTGTGCGCCCGCAGCCAGCGCGCCGGCGGGGTCGTCCAGACCCCGCGCACGCGCTCGCCGTCCTCCCGGGCCAGCGGATGGCGCGGGAAGTCGAAGGCGGCCTGGACCTGCGCCGGGCGAAGCGATGCCGTCATGTCAGGGAAGCCCGCAAAGGCCTGCTCGGCAGCCGGTTCAGAGGCTCAGGAAGTGCGTGCGGTAGTAGGCCAGCTCGTCGATGGACTCATGGATGTCCGCCAGCGCGGTGTGGGCCTGGGCCTTCTTGAAGCCCTCGATGATGCCGGGCTTCCAGCGGCGGGCCAGCTCCTTGAGCGTGGACACGTCCAGGTTGCGGTAGTGGAAGAAGTCCTCCAGCGTCGGCATGTAGTTCGCGAGGAAGCGGCGGTCCTGGCAGATGCTGTTGCCGCACATGGGCGACTTGCCGGCCGGCACGTACTGCTTCAGGAAGGCGATGGTCTGCGCGGCGGCCTCGTCCTCAGAAATGGTGGAGGCCTTGACGCGGTCGATCAGCCCGCTCTTGCCGTGGGTGCCCTTGTTCCAGGCGTCCATCTTGTCCAGCGTCTCATCGGTCTGGTGGATGGCGAAGACCGGGCCCTCGACGCGCACGGTCAGGTGCGGGTCGGTGACGACCACGGCCACTTCGATGATGCGGTCGCGGTCGGGGTACAGGCCGGTCATCTCCAGGTCGATCCAGATCAGGTTCTGGTCGCTGATGGGCAGCAGGGGGGCAGTGGTGTCGCTCATGGTGTCGTCATTCAATCGGATGGCGCCTCGGGGGCAAGGGGCGATTGTCGCAGCCCTACACTCGGGGCCATGCAAACTGCCTCCCTGACCTCGGCCCTGCAAGCGTGGCTGCCGCCGCTGCCGGCCCCCGTGATGAGCGTCCTGCTGGCTTCGGCTCTCGCGCTGAGCCTGCTGCTCAAGCTGTGGCTCGCCAGCCGCCAGGTGCGCCATGTGCGGCAGCACCGCGGTGCCGTGCCCGCGCCCTTCGCGGCCAGCGTGCCGCTCGGCGCCCACCAGAAGGCCGCCGACTACACCGCCGCCAACACCGGCTTCGGCATGCTGAGCCTCGCCATCTCCAGCGCCCTGCTCGTGGGCTGGACGCTGCTGGGCGGCCTCAACAGCCTCAACGAATGGGTGCTGGACCACACGCTGCAGCGCCTCGGCCCGCTGGGCTACCAGCTGGGCCTGCTGACCGTCTTCGCCCTCATCGGCGGGCTCCTCGATCTGCCTCTGGCGCTGTACCACACCTTCCGCCTGGAGCAGCGCTTCGGCTTCAACCGCACCACGCTGCCGCTCTACGTGGCCGACCTGTTCAAGGGCCTGCTCGTGGGCGCCCTGATCGGCCTGCCCATCGCGGCGCTGATCCTGTGGCTCATGGGCACGGCCGGCCCCTGGTGGTGGCTGTGGGCCTGGGGGGCGTGGATGGGCTTCAACCTGCTCATCATGGTGCTCTACCCCACGGTGATCGCCCCCCTGTTCAACAAGTTCGAACCGCTGCAGGACGAGCTCCTGCGCGGGCGCGTCGAGGCCCTGATGGCCCGCTGCGGCTTCGCGGCCAAGGGGCTCTTCGTGATGGACGGCAGCCGCCGCTCGGCCCATGGCAATGCCTACTTCACCGGCATCGGCGCGGCCAAGCGGGTGGTGTTCTTCGACACCCTCCTGCAGCGCCTGCACCCGGGCGAGGTCGAGGCCGTGCTCGCGCACGAGCTGGGGCATTTCAAGCATCGCCACGTGCTCAAGCGCATGGTCAGCCTCTTCGCGCTGAGCCTGCTCGGCTTTGCACTGCTGGGCTGGCTCTCGACGCAGGTCGGCTTCTACGTCGGCCTGGGCGTGCAGCCGAATATGGCGGCGCCGAACGACGCGCTCGCCCTGCTGCTGTTCATGCTGGTGCTGCCCGTGTTCAGCTTCTTCTTCACGCCGATCGCCGCCCAGCTCTCGCGCCGGGACGAGTTCCAGGCCGACGCCTACGCCTGCGCGCAGTCCAGCGGCCAGGACCTCGCCAACGCCCTGCTCAAGCTCCACGAGGACAATGCCGGCACCCTGACCCCGGACCCGGTCTATGCCGGCTTCTACTACTCGCATCCCCCGGCCGGCGAACGCCTCGCCGCCATCGAACGACTCAGCCCCCGCCCTGCATGAACCTCCTCCTTGCCCAATGCGTGCCCCAGACCGCCGCCCTGCCCGAGGCCGAACTCGGTGACTGGCTCGCCCAGGTGCCCGGCTGGCTGCCGGATGCCACGCACAAGGCCATCGCCCGCCGCTTCACCTTCGACAACTACTACCAGGTGATGGCCTTCGCCAACGCCGTGGCCGAGATCGCCCATGCGCAGGACCACCACCCGGACATGGTGCTGAGCTACAACGTGGCCACGGTGAGCTACTGCACGCACTCGGTGCAGGCGCTGAGCGTGAATGACTTCATCTGCGCCGCCCAGATCAACGCGCTGCCCGAGGCCCAGCCGTGAGCGCTCCGCGCTTCAAGGGCCGCCCGGGCGCGAACAGCCGCGCCAGCCAGGCCGGCGGGCTGGACCTCGGCCTGGTCGTGCGGGGCCATGGGCGGCACTACATCGTCGAGGACAGCGAGGGCCGGCGGCGCGTCTGCCACCCGCGCGGCAAGAAGAGCGACTGCGTGGTGGGTGACCAGGTCCGCTGGGCGGAAGCGAGCAGTGACGAGGGCGTGATCGAGGCCGTGGAGCCCCGCCGCAACCTGCTCTTCCGCCAGGACGAATGGAAGACCAAGAGCTTCGCCGCCAACCTCGACCAGCTGCTGGTGCTGGTGGCCGTCGAGCCCGTGTTCTCGGAGTCGCAGCTGGCGCGTGCCCTGATCGCCGCCGAGAGCGCCGGCATCAGCGCGCGGGTGGCGCTCAACAAGACCGACCTCCCCGGTGTCGACGCCCAGCGCGAGCGCCTGCAGCCCTACCGGGACATGGGCCTGACGGTCATGGAGCTGGCGCTGCGCGAGGACCCGACGGCCTCCGCCGCCGCGCTCGTGCCCTGGCTGCAGGGCAAGCGCACCTTTGTGCTGGGCCCCAGCGGCACCGGCAAGAGCACGCTGATCAACCTCCTGATCCCGGATGCCCAGGCCCAGGTGGGGGACATCTCCCAGGCGCTGAACTCCGGCCGCCACACCACGACGACGACGCAGTGGTACTGGATGGACGCCGAGCGCGAGACCGCGCTGATCGACTCCCCGGGCTTCCAGGAGTTCGGTCTGCGCCAGATCGAGCCCGCCCAGTTGCCCCAGCTGATGCCGGACCTGCGCCGGCATGCCGGGGGCTGCCGCTTCTACAACTGCACCCATCTGCACGAGCCGGGTTGCGGCGTGCGGGCCGCGCTGGAGGCGGGGGAGATCGCGGCCTCGCGCTACCGCATCTACGGCGAGATCTTCGAGGAGCTCAGCAGCAAGCGCTGGTGAGCGGGGCGACCCGGCGCACGGGCGCCGAACGGGGCCGGATCCGCCCCCCCGGCCTGCGGCCCGGCGATCCAGGAGCCTCAGGGTGACGCAGCCGTGCCGAGCGGCACCGATCCATGGCGAGCAAGGCCTGAGCGGCCCTGCGCCCCGAGCCGCATGCATGCAGCAACAACGCAGCGCCGCGGGGGCCGCAGGGCCCCTGCGCCGTCGAACGCCTTACGGTGCCTGAGGCGGCAGCGCCGGACGGCCAGACGCGGCGCTGGCATCGCCTCCCGCGTCACGTCCCACGTCACGCCCCACATCGCGCCCCACCTCGCGGGCCTCGACATCCACGACGTCCGCCGGATCCATGCGCCGTCCGCCGGGTCCGGCAGCCCCCGCAAAGCCCTGCCCCGCGCGGAAGGCGCGCGCACGGGCGAAGCCGGAGAGATCCACCACCGGCTTGCGGCCGCGCAGGAGGCTCCACAGGCTCAGGCCCAGCAGGGTCGCCAGGGCCAGCGCCATCAGGCCCAGCACCAGGATGGCCGTGGCCACAGCCAGGACCAGACGCAGCACCAGGGAAATCAGAGCAGAGAACAAGCCGGTTCCTTTCGAGAAGAGAAGACGCCGAGGCGTCAGCCGCGCCCAATGTAAGGCATGCGGTTGGCCATGAGGGTCATGAAGGGCACGTTGACGGACAGCGGCAGCTGCGCCAGCTGCACGATGGCATCGGCCACATGCTGCACGTCCATGGTGGCCTCGACGGCGATGCTGCCGTTGGCCTGGCGGACGCCCTGCTGCATGGGCAGGGCCATCTCGGTGGCGGCATTGCCGATGTCGATCTGGCCGACGGCGATGTCGTGCTCGCGCCCATCCAGGCTCAGCGCCTTGGTCAGCCCCGTGATGGCGTGCTTGGTGGCGGTGTAGGGCGCCGAGTTCGGGCGCGGCACGTGGGCGGCGATCGAGCCGTTGTTCAGGATGCGCCCGCCCCTCGGCTGCTGGCGCTTCATCAAACCGAAGGCGGCCTGCGCGCACAGGAAGCTGCCGGTGAGGTTGACGTCCACCACGGCCTGCCATTGCTCGACCGTCAGTTCGTCCACCGGCACCGCGGGCGCACTGACCCCGGCATTGTTGAAGAGCAGATCGAGGCGACCGAAGCGCGCCTCGATGGCGCTGAACAGGCCCTTCACCGCCGTCGCATCGCCCACCTGGCAGGGCTGCCCCCAGCAGCGCTCCGGGGCGATGGCGGCCGCCTGCGTCTGGGCCAGCGGCTCGGCGCGGCGCCCGACCAGCACCACCTGCCATCCGGCCCGGACCAGTGCCAGCGCGGCCGCGCGGCCGATGCCGCTGCCGGCGCCGGTGACCAGCGCGATGCGCTCGGACGGTTCAGGGGCAGAGGTCAAGGCGGCGGGGGACGGTGTCATGGCAGGCGGGCGCTGGGGCCGCCCGGAACGGCAGCCGACGCGGCATCATAGTCAGCCCCGCCTCAGGGCGTCTGCCAGGGGGATTCGGATGCAGCGCCCGCGAGCTGGACGTCCGCGGCCCCGGCGCGGCGACCGGAAATGACCACCGGCGGCAGCTGCTCGATGCGGGCGCGCTGGCCGTGCACCTCGACGCGAGGCAGCGTCTCGATCTGGGGCGCCGTGCGCGTGGGCAGGGCCGCCTGCGTCGGCAGCGCCATCACCGCGCCAAGGGTCAGCCCCAGCACCAGGCCGCTGCCCAGCGCCAGGCGGCGAAGGGGGGCGTAACGGTCATAGCAGGGAATGGTCACGGGCTTCATGGGAACCTCCTCGGGGCAACAGGCAGCACGCAGTGGCGGCATGGACTGCACTGTGCCAAGCGAGGGGCGGGCCACCAAGCCGGAGGGGACGGGCTGCCGATCGACCGAGATGAACTGCAGCGAAGCCGGATGAACGGGTTTACCCTAGGAACGTCCCCAGCGCTCGCGCCACCTGGAGACGCTCGTGGTCCAGGGGCACGTAGCGGGTCTGCCCGGCGACCTCGGCCAGGCCGACGTCCACGCAGCGATCGCCCTGCAGCGCCACCATGCGGCCGAACTGCCCGCGCATCACCAGGCCGGCCGCGGCGACGCCGAACCGCGTCGCCAGGACACGGTCGAAGGCGGTGGGCGAGCCGCCGCGCTGCAGATGCCCGAGCAGCGTGCAGCGGACCTCCACCTGGCTGCCCAGATGCGCCTCCAGGTCCGCCGTGAGCCGGTGGCCGATGCCGCCCAGGCGCAAGGGGTCCGGGCTGTCGTCCAGCTGCCGCTGGATGACCCATTCGCCGCCGATGGCCTTGGCGCCTTCCGCCACACACAGCAAGGCAAAGCCCTGCTCCTGGGCCCGCTGGCGGGCAAAGGCGGCCAGCTGCTCGATCTGGTAGCCCTGCTCGGGCATCAGGATGGCGTCGGCACCACCGGCCAGGCCGCCTTCGAGCGCGATCCATCCGGCATAGCGCCCCATGGTCTCGACGATCATCACGCGACCGTGGCTGCGCGCCGTCGTCTGCAGGCGGCCCAGCGCGTCGCTCACGACCGTCGCCGCGGAGTCGAAGCCGAAGCTGCGCTCGTTGAGCATGAGGTCGTTGTCGATGGTCTTGGGCACGCCCACCACCGGCACGCCGAGGCGCGCGAAGCGCTCGGCGATGGTCATGGTGCCGTCGCCGCCGATGACGACGAGCGCGTCGATGTTGTGGCGGCCCAGGAAGTCCAGTGCCTGCCCCGAGCAGTCGGTGCCGCCCGCCCCGAAGAAGTGGAAGGGATCCGCCCGGTTGTGCGTGCCGAGGATGGTGCCGCCCTCCGCGATGAGGCCACGCACGGCCGAGGCCTCCAGCGGGCGGCAGCGGCCATCCAGCAGCCCCAGAAAACCGCGTTCGATGCCCGTGACGGTGGCGCCGCAGCGCTCGACCAGGGCCAGCGTCACCGCCCGGATCACGGCGTTGAGCCCCGGGCAATCGCCGCCACCTGTCAAAATCCCGATATGCATGGATGAAACCTCGCTGTCCTGATGCTGCCACGGCAGCCCGCGGCAGGGCCATGCCTTCGTTGCAGGGCATCACCGTTGTCCCCGATTTCCGGGGGTCAGGTCTTGTCCTTCGTCAAGTCGCCACCCGCGTGGGGCGACAATCCCCTACCCGCCACCCTGCCCGCCCCGATGATGTCCGCCCCCGGCCCGAGTCCCGCCCCTGAAGTCACGGCCCTGCCGCGCCTGCTCTATGTCGAGGACAACGCCATCAACATGCTGATCGTCGAGGAGCTGGTGCACAAGCGCGGCGGCATCGCCCTCAGCGGGGCGGAGACGGTGGCTGAAGGCCTGCGGATGGCGGCCGCGCTGCAGCCTCGGCTGATCCTCGTGGACATGCAGCTGCCCGATGGCGACGGCCACGAGCTGCTGCAGGCCCTGCGCGCCGATCCCGCCACGGCCCACATCCCTTGCGTCGCGCTGTCGGCCAATGCCATGCCGGAGGACGTGCGGCGCGCGAGCGAGGCCGGCTTCGCGGACTACTGGACCAAGCCCATCGACTTCAAGGTCTTCCTGGCCGGGCTGGATGCCTATTACGGCGCGGCCTGATGGTGTCGGGCCGGGCCGCCCTCCGGCGCCGCCATGAAAAAGGCGCTGCGCCCTCGCGGGCCAGCGCCTGATCGTCAGCGTCGAACGTCGCGGCCCCCGCCCGGGGACCGCAGCGCACGGCTTACTTGCCGGCAGCGGCTGCCTGCTCCTTCTTGATGGCGATCTCGTCGGCCTCGTCGTAGGGCTTGTTGCCGCAGGCCTTCTTCCAGTTGTCGACGGCGTCCAGGTGATCCAGGCTGCGGCTCTCCAGGTCCTTGCCGCTCTTGTTGAACTTCTCGATGGACTCGTCGAACGCGCGGGCGCGGGCGATGTACTCGTCCTTGCGCTTGTTGTGTGCCTCGATCTTGGCGTCGTTGGCCTTGGCGCGCTCGTTGTAGCCGTCGATGGCAGCCTTCTGCTCGCTGCGGCTCATGTCGGGCAGCTTGGTCTTGAGGTCCTCGTTGGACTTGATCAGCTCGGCCTGCTCGGCCTTGATGGCGACGGCGTTGGCGTCGATGGTCTCGCCTTCCTTGGTCAGCGTCTCCTTGTCGGCCATCAGGCGCTCACGGGCCTGCTTGTACTCGGCCTCGGCGGCCAGCACGCCCTTGGCCTCGGCGTCGTTGTCGGCCTGCTGCTTGAAGCAGGCGCGCAGTTCGTCGCGCGTCATCAGCTTCTGCTTGGGCTTCTCCACCACCGGACGGCTGACCTTGTTGTTCTTGGGGTCGACCTTGGCGTTGGGGTTCACGGTCTGGGCGGAAGCCAGGGCCGGCAGGAGGGCGGCCAGGCAGACGGAGAGGAGGATTCGTTTCATGACGGTGCGGGGCTGATGCTGCGGCACAGCGGTTGGCACGCCGGATGGCGCAAAGCCGGAATGATGCCACGAGCGGCTCGACCGGCCGGCCGGGGATAATCCGCCCCTTCGTCCTGGCGCAGCACGAGTCCTGCGCCGACTCCTCCCACGCAGGCACGGCGCTCCGCCGCTGCCCAGGTACAAAGACACGCTCATGGCACTCAAGGCAACCATCTACAAGGCCCTGCTGAACATCGCCGACATGGACCGCCATGTCTACGGCGAGCACAACCTCACCATCGCCAAGCATCCCAGCGAGACCGACGAGCGCATGATGATGCGCGTGCTGGCCTTCGCCCTGAACGTGCCCGCCGACGACCTGCGCGGGCGTCTGGAGTTCACCAAGGGGCTGTCGGAGGTCGACGACCCGGACCTGTGGCAGCTCGACCTCACCGGCGAGGTGGTCCATTGGATCGACCTCGGCCAGCCCGACGAGCGCCGCCTGATGAAGGCCCACGGCCGCGCCGAACGCGTCAGCCTCTACTGCTACGCCGCGAGCACGCCCGTCTGGTGGGCGGGCATCGAAAGCAAGCTCACGCGGGCGCCCAAGCTGGCCGTGTGGCAGATCGCGCCGGAGGAGTCGCAGGCCCTGGCCGCCTTCGCCGAGCGCAGCATGCAGCTGCAGGTGAGCATCCAGGACGGCAACATCTACATTTCCACGGCCTCTCGTCAATTGGAGATTCACCCCCGTGCCCTTAAGCACGCGGAGGCCTGACCGCTAGACTCCGGCCCGGCTGCCAGGAGGGCGGCCCAAGCCAACAAGACCGGAGAAGCGATGAAGACCTTGGACCTGCTGCGCCTCAAGCGCCGTCAACTGACCACCCTGGGAGCCGCCGTGAGCCTTGCCGCCGCCCTGCTGCCGGGCACGCTGCACGCCGCCGACGCGGCCAGCGCCCCGGAACCTGCCGATCCGCACCAGTGGCTCGAGGAAGTCCTGGGCGAGAAGCCCCTGGCCTGGGTCAAGGAGCGCAACGAGGCCAGCTTCAAGGTGCTGAAGGCCCGCCCGGAATTCCAGCCCCTGCGCCAGGACCTGCTGGGCGTGCTCAATGCGCGCGACCGCATCCCCGCCGCGAACCGCATGGGCGCCTTCCTCTATAACCTCTGGCAGGACGAGCAGCACAAGCGCGGCCTGTGGCGCCGCACCACGCTGGCCGAGTACCAGAAGGCCGAGCCCGCCTGGGAAACCGTGCTGGACCTCGACGCCCTGGGCGCCGCCGAAGGTGAGAGCTGGGTCTTCCATGGCGCGCAATGCCTGGGCCCGAGCTACCGCCGTTGCATGGTCAACCTCTCGCGCGGGGGCTCGGATGCGCAGGTCAGCCGCGAGTTCGACACCGTCACCAAGCAGTTCATCAAGGGCGGCTTCGAGCTGCCCGAGGCCAAGAGCCAGCTGACCTGGCTGGACGAGAACACCCTCTTCGTCGGCACCGACTTCGGGCCGGGCAGCCTCACCGATTCCGGCTACCCGCGCGTCATCAAGCAATGGAAGCGCGGCACGCCGCTGAGCGCCGCCACGACGGTCTTCGAGGGCGAGGCCAAGGACGTCGCCGCCAGCGTGTTTGTCGACCGCACGCCGGGCCATCACCGCGTGTTCTTCCAGCGCGCCCTGGACTTCTACACCAGCAGCAGCTTCTTCCTGCAGGGCGGCAAGCTCGTGAAGCTGGAGGTTCCGGACGACGTCGAGTCCGGCTTCTGGGGCCCCTGGATGCTGCTCAAGCCGCGCAATGACTGGAACGTCGGCGGCCAGACCTACAAGAGCGGCACGCTGCTGATCACCGACCTGAAGGCCTACCAGCGCGGCGAGCGCAAGCTCAAGGTGCTGTTCCAGCCCACGGCCACGCGCTCGCTGGCCGGCTACAACCTGACGCGCAGCCATGTGCTGCTGTCGGTGATCGACCAGGTCGCCAGCCGGCTGGAGGAGTGGGACTTCAGCAAGCCGCAGGCCCCGCGCCACCGCGAGGTGAAGGCGCCCTTCCCCGGCGCCCTGCACCTGGCCTCGCTGTACGACAGCGAGCTGCCCCGGGACCCGCTGGCGGATCGCTACGTCCTGTACTACACCGACTTCCTCACGCCCGACACCCTCTTCCTGTCGCGCGCCGGCAGTGACGAGCGCCAGGTGCTGAAGTCCCGCCAGGCCCAGTTCGACGCCACCGGCATGCGCGCCGAGCAGCGCTTTGCCACGAGCAAGGACGGCACCCGCGTGCCCTACTTCGTGATCTGGCCCAAGGGCGCGACGGCCGATGGCAGCAATCCCACGCTGCTGTACGGCTACGGCGGCTTCGAGGTCTCGCTGCAGCCGGGCTACTCCGGCGGCCGCGGCCGCGCGTGGCTCAGCCGCGGCGGCGTCTATGTGCTGGCCAACATCCGCGGCGGCGGCGAGTTCGGCCCGGCCTGGCACCAGGCAGCCATCAAGGCCAACAAGCAGCGCAGCTACGAGGACTTCATCGCCGTGGCGGAGGACCTCGTCGCCGCGAAGATCACCTCGCCCCGCCACCTCGGCATCATGGGCGGCAGCAATGGCGGCCTGCTGATGGGCGCCACCTTCACGCAGCGCCCGGACCTCTTCAATGCCGTGGTCTGCCAGGTGCCGCTGCTGGACATGCGCCGCTTCCACAAGCTGCTCGCCGGCGCGTCCTGGATGGCCGAGTACGGCAACCCGGACGACGCCAAGGACTGGGACGTCATCCGCCAGTACAGCCCCTACCACAACGTCAGCAAGGACAAGACCTACCCCAAGGTCTTCTTCACGACGTCCACGCGTGACGACCGCGTCCACCCCGGCCATGCCCGCAAGATGGTGGCCCGAATGACCGAGCTCGGCCATGAGGTCTACTATTACGAGAACACCGAGGGTGGCCACGGCGGTGCGGCCGACAACGAGCAGCGCGCCACGCTGCAGGCCCTCGAGTACACCTACCTCTGGCAGCAGCTGGGCCGCTGAAGCGCCCGGCCCGAACAGGCCCTCCCATGGACGTCCGGCACGACCCTGCAGCGCAGCAGTTCTGGCTCGAACCCGAGCCCGGGCAGCGCTGCGTGCTGGACTACCAGCGCCAGGGGGATGCCGTCGTGTTCACGCACACCGGCGTGCCGCCCGCCCTGCAGGGCCAGGGACTCGCGGCACGACTGGTGGCCGCCGGCCTGCAATGGGCCGGCGAACAGGGCCTGCGGGTCGTGCCCGCCTGCAGCTACGTCGCGAGCTACCTGCGCCGGCAGGAACGCCGCGGCTGAGCTGACCCGCGAATCCGTCCGGCGAAGCGCCGAAGCAGGCGTCGCTCCACGGCTCAGGACGACTCGTTCTCCCGCGCCTGCAGCACCCGCCACATCACCTTGCCGGCGCCCGACTTGGGCAGGCTCTCCACGAACGCCACGCTGCGCGGCACCTTGTAGGCCGCCATGTGCTCGCGGGCCCAGGCGATCAGCGCCTCCTCGGTCAGCGTGGCACGCGCCTCGGCCCGGGGCACGACCACGGCCTTGACGGACTCGCCGCGGTAGGCATCCCGCGTGGCGATGACGCAGGCTTCCTGCACGCCGGGATGCTGGAAGAGCAGCAGCTCCACCTCCGAGGGCCAGACCTTGTAGCCGCTCGCGTTGATCATCCGCTTCAGGCGATCGGTGAGGAAGAAGTAGCCCTCCTCGTCCATGCGGCCGAGGTCGCCCGTGCGGAAGAAGCGCCGGCCGTCGAGGTCGACGAACGCAGCCGCGGTGGCCTCCGGCTGGCGCCAGTAGCCCTGGAACACCATGGGCCCCGCGCTGAGGATCTCGCCCACCTCGCCAGGCGGCAGCTCCGCCAGCGTGACGGGGTCCACCACGCGCGAATCGACGCCGAAGATGGGAATGCCCAGGCACTGCAGCTTGGCGCGCTCGGGCGGGTTGGCGTGCGTGGGGGCGGCGGTCTCGGTGAGGCCGTAGCCCTCGGCGAACTGCAGGCCGAACTCGTCCAGCAGGCGCTGCGCCACCGCCTGTGGCATGGCCGTGCCGCCGCCGCTCATGTAGCGCAGGCTGGAGAGGTCGAAGCTGCGGTAGTGGGGGCTCGCGAAGAGGTCGATGATCATGGTCGGCACGCAGGTCCAGTGCGTGACGCGGTGGCGCGAGATGGACTGCCCGGCGAGCTCGCGATCCCAGCGGGGCAGCACCACCATCGTCATGCCCCAGTAGACCGGCGCCAGCACGCCGTACAGCAGCCCGGTGATGTGGAACATGGGCACGACGGCCAGCCCCACGGCCTCCGGGGACGCCGAGCCCCACAGCCCGCCGCCGCAGGTGTTGGCCATGAGGCTGCGGTGGGTGTGCATGCAGCCCTTGGGCAGGCCGGTCGTGCCGGAGGTGTAGGGCAGCAGGGCGAGGTCGTCGGGGCCGTTCAGCGCCGGGCCGGGTCGGCAGCCGGCCTCCAGCGCGGCCGTCCAGGCCGTGGCGCCCGCGATGAGTGGCGGGCGGGCCGTGAGCCAGTCCAGCAGCGGCCCGCTCAGGCCGGACGTCGGCGGCGGTCCCTCGGCGGGCCAGGCGTCGGCGTAGTGGAGCCCCAGCAGGACCGGGGCCGGCCCCGGGAGCGCGCTCAGCGCCTGCTGCACCACGGGGCCGAGATCGGCTGCGAAGACCAGCCCCCGGGCGCCCGAGTCCGTCAGCAGATGGGCCAGCTCCTCGGCCTTGTTCATCGGGTTGACGGGCACGACCACGGCGTCGGCCCTCATGGCGGCGTAGAAGGCCACCAGGAACTGCGGGCAGTTCTGCAGGTACAGGGCGATGCGATCGCCGCGCTGCAGACCCTGGGCCTGCCACCAGCCAGCCAGGGCCTCGGCCCGGGCGTGGAGCGTTGCGTAGCTCATGGCGCTGCCGCCGTAGAGCGTGGCGGCCTTGCCCGGGAAACGGCGCGCCGCGACCTCCAGGTTGAACCACAGGGACGTCTCGGGGATGACGAGTTCCCGGGGCAGACGCGCCGGCCAGTGCCGGGACACCCGTCGCGCCGCCGAAGCTGCCTCCGCGCCCTGCACCGCTGCCTGCTTGCCGTCGCTCATGCACGCTCCCTCGGGCACCCTGCCCGTGCGGCGCATCTTGCCGGGCCGCGGCGGCGGCGTTTGTCGCCGCGGCGACAAGGCCCGCCCGGTGCGCGAACGCTGCATCTGCCAAGCGTCAAGCGAGCCGCGGCCGCCATGGCGGAAAACCCGCCCGATTTCGCAGAGAATAATCGGATCCGGACCAGCGTCCCGGGCGCTCCCGACCGCGCAGCGGGAGCGCAGCCCCTGCGCCTACCCTTCCAGCAAGCACCCATGTCCACGATTCTTCAGCAGATCCCCGCCGGCCAAAAGGTCGGTATCGCGTTCTCCGGCGGCCTCGACACCAGCGCCGCGCTGCACTGGATGCGCCAGAAGGGGGCCATTCCCTACGCCTACACCGCCAACCTCGGCCAGCCCGACGAGCCGGACTACGACGAGATCCCGCGCAAGGCCATGCTCTACGGCGCCGAGCAGGCCCGCCTGGTCGACTGCCGCGCGCAGCTGGTCCACGAAGGCATCGCCGCGCTGCAAAGCGGCGCCTTCCACATCCACACCGGCGGGCTGACCTACTTCAACACCACGCCCATCGGCCGCGCCGTGACCGGCACCATGCTGGTGGCCGCCATGAAGGAAGACGACGTCAACATCTGGGGTGACGGCTCGACCTTCAAGGGCAACGACATCGAGCGCTTCTACCGCTATGGCCTGCTCACCAACCCCTCGCTGAAGATCTACAAGCCCTGGCTGGACCAGACCTTCATCGACGAGCTGGGCGGCCGCGCCGAGATGTCCGCCTTCATGCAGAAGGCCGGCTTCGCCTACAAGATGTCCGCCGAGAAGGCCTACTCCACCGACTCCAACCTGCTGGGCGCCACCCACGAGGCCAAGGACCTGGAGCTGCTGAACTCCGGCATCAAGATCGTCAACCCGATCATGGGCGTGGCCTTCTGGCGCGAAGACGTCCAGATCAAGGCCGAGACCGTCACCGTGCGCTTCGAGGAGGGCCTGCCCGTCGCCCTGAACGGCCAGGAATTCAGCGATCCCGTCGCCCTGATGCTCGAGGCCAACCGCATCGGCGGCCGCCATGGCCTCGGCATGAGCGACCAGATCGAGAACCGCATCATCGAGGCCAAGAGCCGCGGCATCTACGAGGCCCCGGGCATGGCGCTGCTGCACATCGCCTACGAGCGCCTGGTGACCGGCATCCACAACGAAGACACCATCGAGCAGTACCGCATCAACGGCATGAAGCTCGGCCGCCTGCTGTACCAGGGCCGCTGGTTCGACCCGCAGGCCATCATGCTGCGCGAGGCCGCCCAGCGCTGGGTGGCGCGCGCCGTCACGGGCGAGGTGGCCCTGGAGCTGCGCCGCGGCAACGACTACTCGCTGCTGGACACCCGCAGCGCCAACCTGACCTACAAGCCCGAGCGCCTGTCCATGGAGAAGGTCGAGGACGCGCCCTTCTCGCCGGCCGACCGCATCGGCCAGCTGACCATGCGCAATCTCGACATCATCGACACCCGCGACAAGCTCATGACCTACAGCCAGGTCGGCCTGCTGACGCCGGGTTCGGGCCTCGCCCTGCCCCAGCTGAAGAACGAAGACTGACGATGCAGCCGAGCCGCCGTCCCGCCCTGCAGCCCGGCCGCCGCGCGGGTCTGGCGGCGCTCGGCCTGCTGGCCCTCGGTGCGGCGCTGCCGCGGCGGGCGTTCGCCCTCGACGCCCCCAAGGGCCGGGTGGTGCTGACGCTCAGCGGCACGGGCCTCAAGACCAATGTCGACGGCCGCGCCGCCTTCGACATGGACATGCTCGCCGCACTGCCTCAGCGCAGCTTCACGGTGCACACGCCCTGGTATCCCCAGGCCCGCAAGTTCACCGGGCCGCTGCTGCGCGACGTTCTGGCCCAGGCCGGCGTGCGGGGCGGGTCCATCGAGGCCTACGCGCTGAACGACTACCGCGTCACCATCCCCATGGAGGACGTACTGCAGTTCCCGGTGATCCTCGCCCGGCTGATGGACGACCAGCCCATGTCCGTGCGGGACAAGGGGCCGCTGTTCATCATCTACCCCTTCGACGAGGACCGCCGCCTGCGCAGCAGCATCTACTACAGCCGCTGCGCCTGGCAGCTCAAGGCCCTGGAGATCCGCTGACGGCATGGAGCCCAGAACGCGCACGTTCCGCCGCTGGCTCAATCTGCCGGTGGCCATGGTGCTGGTCCTGCTGCTGGCACTCGGTGGCATGGGCTGGCTGCAGTGGCGCCAGTACAAGCTGCTGGACGCGACCGAGCGCTACCAGGACGACTACCTCGTCTGGAGCCTCTTCCAGTTCGAGACCGAGTCCCTGCGCCTGCGCCTCGCGCTCGAGCAGGCGCTCGGCACCAATCCGGCGATCGACCCCGAGCAGGTGGCGCAGCGCTACGAGATCTTCGTCAGCCGCCTGAGCCTGATCGAGGCCGAGCATGCCACGCAGATCCTGCGCCAGCACCCCGACTACCGGCTCACGCTGGAGCGCACCCGCACCTTCATCCGCTGGGCCGATGCCCTGCCGCTCGACGCCCGCCTCGTGACCCGGCAACCGGAGCGCCTGCGCGAGGCGCTGGACCGCCTGGAGTCGCTGGCGGAGCCCATCCGCGAGCTGTCGCTGACGGCCTCGCACTTCGTCGCCGCCCAGGTCTCCGAGCGCCACGCCATCGTGCGGGACCACAACCGCACGGGGCTGTGGCTCAATGCCTTCCAGGTGAGCGTGGTGCTGCTGCTCTCGGCCCTGCTGCTGCGGCAGTTCGGCCGGCTGCGGACCCACGCGCGCGAGCAGAGCGCCCACGCGCGCCGCCTCGCGCAGGCGCAGGAGCAGGCGGAAGCCGGCAGCCGCGCCAAGAGCGTCTTCCTGGCCAACATGAGCCACGAGCTGCGCACGCCCATGCACGGCCTGCTGGGCATGCTGGCACTGCTCCAGGACAGCCCGCTCGACGCCCCCCAGCGCCAGCAGCTGCAGGCGGCCAACGACTCCGCCCGCCACCTGCTGGCCGTGCTCAACGACATCCTCGACGTCTCCCGCATGGAGGCCGGCGGCGTGGACATCCGCCCGGAGCCCACCGCCCTGCCCGCGCTGCTGCGCGAGCTCGAGGACGTGTGCTGGCCGCAGGCGCATGCCAAGGACCTCGCCCTGGACCTGCAGCTGCAGCCCGACGTCCCCCGCTGGGTGATGGCCGACCCGACCCGGCTGCGCCAGATCCTGCTCAACCTGCTGGGCAATGCCATCAAGTTCACCGAGCACGGCCAGGTCAGCATGCAGGTGAGCCGGCAGGCCGATGCGCTGGGCAGCGACCTGCTGCGCTTCGAGATCCGCGACACCGGCATCGGCATGGACTCCGCCACGCAGGCCCTGCTCTTCCAGCGCTTCAGCCGCGGTGACGCCAGCAGCTCGCGGCGCTTCGGTGGCACCGGGCTGGGCCTGGAGATCTCGCGCACCCTGGCCCGCGCCATGGGCGGCGACATCCAGGTGCAGTCGGCCCTGGGCCAGGGCTCGGTCTTCACGGTCGAGCTCAAGCTCAACGAGTGCCTCCCCGGGCCGGCCCTCCGGCCGCTGGCCCCGGCGACCACCGTCCCGCTGGCGGCGCTTCGGCAGCTGCGCATCCTCGTCTCCGAGGACAACGCCACGAACCGGCAGTTCCTGGAGGCCGTTCTCGAACGCCTGGGCCACAAGGCCGTGTTCTGCGACAACGGCCGGGAGGCCGTCGAGCGGCTGCGCGAGGACGACTTCGACCTGGTGCTGATGGACCTGCACACGCCGGTCATGGACGGGCTGGAAGCCACACGGCACATCCGCGCCATGGCGGGGCCGCGGCGCGACATCCGCATCATCGCGCTGTCCGCCGATGCCTTCGACGCCACGCGCCGGCAGGCCGAGGACGCCGGCATGGACGAGTTCCTGGCCAAGCCGTTGAGCATCCAGGAGCTGACCGCTGCCCTGAACCGCCAGCCGTGGGAGGCCGTCGACGCGCCCTCCGCCCCATGCAGCGGCGAGGACCGGACGGCCCGACCGGCCCCCAGTCCGGCACCGGCACCGGCTGACGACGAGGAGCTCGACGCGCAGGTCATCGCGGAGTTGGGGCATCACCTCAGCGGCAAGGCCGTGGCGCAGCTCTACGAGCGCTTCGTGGCCGGCCTGCCGGTCATCGAGCAGCGGCTGGCGGACGGCCTCGCGGGGCCCCATCACACCCAGCTGCGGGAACTCGCGCACGAGCTCAAGGGCGCCGCCGCCAACCTCGGCCTGCGCCTGCTGAGCCAGCCGGCCGCCGAGCTCGAGGCCGCCGCCGCCGCTGGAAGGCACGAGGAGGTGCTGCAGGCCCTGGCAGGGCGCATCCGCCAGGCCATCGCCCGGTGCCGGGCGCTGTGCGAGCACCCCTTCATCAAGACCTGATCAGGACCCGGGCGCGGCACACCGGCCCGGCGCCGCCGTCAGACGATCACCGGCTCCGGCTCCAGGCGGATGCCGAAGCGGCCGTAGACGCTTTCCTGGATGGCGCGCGCCAGCGTCACCACCTCGGCGCCCCGCGCCTCGCCGCGGTTGACGAGCACCAGCGCCTGGCGCTCGTAGACCGCCGCGCCGCCCACGCTCTTGCCCTTCCAGCCGCAGGCGTCGATCAGCCAGCCGGCGGCCAGCTTCACCGAGCCGTCGGGCATGGGGTAGTGCACGATGCCGGGGTCCCGGCCGATGATGTCCCGGCACTGCTCCTCGGTGACCACCGGGTTCTTGAAGAAGCTGCCGGCGTTGCCGATCTGGCGCGGGTCGGGCAGCTTGGCCTGCCGGATCTGGCAGACCCAGTCGAAGATCTGCATCGCCGAGGGCGCCGAGATGCCGGTCTCCGCCATCTTGCGCTCGAGGTCGAGGTAGCTCAGGTGCGGCACCCAGGGCTTGGGGCAGCGCAGCAGCACCCGGGTGATCACGCTCTTGCCGGCCAGACCGCCGAAGCCGGTCTGCTTGAAGACGCTGTCCCGGTAGCCGAAGGCGCAGACGCTGGCCGGCAGGCGCACCGGCCGGCCGGTGACGAGGTCCACCACCTCCACGGCCTCCAGACGGTCCTTCACCTCGATGCCGTAGGCGCCGATGTTCTGCACCGGGGCCGCGCCGGCGGTGCCGGGGATCAGCGCGAGGTTCTCCAGCCCCGGGCAGCCCTGCTCGAGGCTCCAGCGGACGACGTCATGCCAGACCTCGCCGGCGCCGACCTCGAGGATCCAGGCGTCCTCGCGCTCCTCGACGACGCGCTTGCCCATGATCTCCATCTTGAGCACCAGGGCCTCGACATCCCGCGTGAGCACGATATTGCTGCCGCCGCCCAGCACGAATTTCGGGCACAGGCCGAGCTCCGGGTGGTCGATCACCCGGCGGAGATCTGCCTCCTGGCGGATGCGCACCAGGCGCTGCGCCGTGGCCGGCAGGCCGAAGCTGTTGTAGGGCCGCAGGTTCACGCCCTCCTCGATCGTGAGGGGCGCGGGGACCCCGTTCGGGCGCAGACCCTCGTCCCGGGTGTTCGGCATCTCGTGTTGCATGGCAGAATTTTCCCAGATTCCCCCGCCGCTTCCGGCGCGGGCACTGCCCTCAAGGATGTAATTGATGCCTAGCTTTGACACCAAGCTGGAACCCGACATGGTCAAGATCGGCCATGGCGTGGACAACAGCAAGAAAGAGATCGACACGCGTTTCGACTTCAAGGGCACCAGCGCCCAGGTCGAGCTCAAGGCCAAGGAGAAGGAAATCCACTCGACCGGCGACAGCGATTTCCAGCTGGAGCAGATCGAGGCCGTGCTCTACGGCAAGCTGACCAAGCAGGGCGTGGTCATCAGCTTCCTCGAGAAGAAGGACAAGATCGAGAAGCTCGGCGGCGACAAGGTCCGCCAGGTCTACAAGATCCGCTCGGGCATCGACGCCGACAACGCCAAGAAGATCACCGCCGCGATCAAGAACAGCAAGCTCAAGGTCCAGAGCTCGATCCAGGGCGACGTCGTGCGCATCACCGGCAAGAACCGTGACGACCTCCAGCTGGCCATCGCCCAGCTGAAGAAGGACATGGCGGACCTGCCGCTCAGCTACGAAAACTTCCGCGACTGAGCCTCCGCCCATCGCCTGCCGGGACCGCCGCCGCGGTCCCTTTTCTTCACCGGTCTCCCATGCCTGCACGGCCTGGGGCCGGCACCGCCGCACTGGATCGCCCATGAACCGCCTGCCCTCCCGCCTGCTCCTTGCCCTGCTTCTTGGCGCCTCCCTCCAGGCCCAGGGCGCGGGGGATGCGGCCAGCAAGTTCTATGACGACGCCCAGCAGCGTCTCGAGAAAAAGGACGTCGAGGGCGCGCTGATCCAGCTGCGCAACTCGCTGCAGGCGGATCCGCGCATGCTGTCCGCGCACCTGCTGCTGGCCCGCACGCTGCTCAAGGTGGGCGATCTCGCCTCCGCCGAGGCGGCCTTCGACGAGGCGCTCAAGCAGGGCGTCTCCCGCAGCGAGGTGATGGTCGACCTCGGCCAGCTCTACATCGCACTGGGCGAGTACAAGAAGCTGCTCGAGCGGGTCAACACCAATGGCGTGCCGGTGGGCAGCCACGCCGAGATCCTGACGCTGCGCGGCACCGCCTTCGCGACGCTGGGCCAGAAGGAGCCGGCCAGCAAGTCCTTCGCCGAGGCGCGTGCGCTGGCGCCGCGCTCGCCGCTGCCCCTGCTGGCCGAGGCCACCATGCTGACGCGGCAGGGCGACCTGGAGAAGGCCCGGACCCAGATCAGCAAGGCGCTGGAGTTCGATCCCGCCAACAGCGCCGCCTGGTATGCCCTGGGCACGGTCCAGCAGAAGCTCAAGGATGGCGGCGCCGCCTTGACCTCCTACGGCAAGGCCCTGCAGCACCAGCCGCTGAATGTCGACGCGCGGGTCGCGCGCGCCGGCCTGTACGTGACGGGCAATCAGCTGAAGGAGGCCGAGCAGGACCTCCTCGCCCTCGAGCAGGCCAGCCTGGCCGATGCACGGGCGTCCTATCTGCGCGGGGTGCTCGAGTCCCGCAAGGGCAATGCCGCCAAGGCCCGCGACGCCTACATCCAGACGACCGAACTGCTGGCCCTGCAGCCCGCTGGCGTCATCAACAGCGACGAGAGCCTCAACTTCGCGGGCGCCATGGCCTTCAAGGCCCTCGGCGACAACGAGAAGGCCCGGGAGCACCTGCGCAACCTCCTCGCGCTGAACGCCAACCACTACGCCGGCCAGCTGATGGCGGCCAGCATCGCCCTGGAGCAGCGCGATCCCGTCCAGGCCCAGCAGGTGGTGAGCAATCTGCTGCGCCTGCGGCCCAACGACCCGCAGGTGCTCTATCTGCAGGGCAGCATCCACCTGGCCCGCAAGCGCTACGACCTCGCCGCGGAGACCTTCGACAAGGCCGCGGCGCTGCAGCCGACGGCGGACACCATCCGCGAACTCGCCCTGAGCCAGCTCTCCCTGGGCCAGGGCGAGGCCGGCATCAGCAACCTGGAGAAGGTGCTGGCCGTCAACCCGGGCGACACCCGCGCCGCCATCCAGCTCATCACGGCCTACGCCAGCATGGGCAAGGGCTCGCGCGCCCTGCAACTGGCCGAGAACCTGCTCAAGAGCGACCCGCAGAACCCCATGCTCATCAACTACCTGGGCAACATCAAGGGGCGCCTGGGGGACAAGGGCGGCGCCCGCGCCTCCTTCCAGCAGGCCCTGGCCAAGAGCCCGGGCTTCAAGCCGGCGCTGATCAACCTCAGCTGGCTGGACATCGAGGAAAAGCAGTTCGACGGGGCCCGGCAGCGGATCGACGGCCTGCTCAAGAAGGACGCCGAAGACCCGCAGCTGCTCTACCAGCTGGGCGTGCTGGAGCTGCGCGCGCGGCGCTTCAACGAGGCCGTCGAGGCCCTGGAGAAGGCATCGAACCTTTCCCGCAACGACCCCCGCCCCGGCCTCACGCTCATGGAGCTCTACACCAGCCAGCGCAAGATGGACCAGGCCATCGCGGTCGGCAAGGCGCTCAACGGCAAGTACCAGGGCAATCTGGAAGTGGCACTGACGCTCGGCCGCACCTACGCCATGCACGGCGACATGAGCAATGCCCGCACGCTGCTGCAGGAAGCCACGCGCATCGCGGGCTATGACCCCGAGGCGCAAGTCATCGTCGGGCGGCAGCAATTGGCCATCGGCAATGTGGACGGGGCGAGCTACAACCTCCAGAAGGCCCAGCAGAACGGCGCCGAGGCCCTGAACGTGCTGGTGCTGGCCATCGAGGTGGCCAACCGGAAGAAGGACAACGCCCGCGCCGACGCCGCGCTCAAGACCCTGCTGGCCAAGTATCCCAACGCGATGCCGGCCCTGCTGACGGCCGGCCACCTCGCCTACGCCCGCGGGCAGTTCCCCGAGGCCGCCAAGCGCTACCAGCAGGTGCTGGACCTGGAGCCGACCTCCGGCAATGCGCTGCTGCTGGCGCGGGCGCAGACCAGCGGCGGCGATCCGCAGAAGGGGCTTGCCACGCTCGAGGCCTGGTCGCAGAAGTCGCCGCAGGATCTCGGCCTGCTGCGGGTCCTCGCCGAGGCCCAGGCCGAGCTGGGCAAGAACGACGCGGCCAAGCGCAGCTTCTCGACGCTCATCACCCGAGACCCCCAGGACGTCTCCGCTATGGCGACCTATGCCCTGCTGCTGCAGCGGCTGGGCGACGCCGGCGCCCTGGCCATGGCCGAGCGGGCCCGCAAGCTGGCGCCGGAAAGCCCGGAAACGCTGGACGCCCAGGGCTGGATCCATGTGAAGCGCGGGGAGATCGAGGCCGGCCTGCGCCTGCTGCGCGACGCGCGACTGCGCGACCCCAACCAGGGCGTGCTGCGCTTCCACCTGGCCTACGCGCTGGCGAAATCCGGCCGCAAGCCGGACGCCAAGGAGGAACTTCAGGCGGCCCTGAGCATGCCGGGGCGATTCCGGGACAGCAGCGAGTTCAAGGCGCTCAAGGCCGAGCTGGGCCTGTGAGCCGTCGGCCGGCAGCGATGTCTGTTCGCTTGTCGGCCAGTCTTACAACCCAGGGCTGCAGCCCTGGTCGATTCGACAACAATTCGTTGTGAATCATGAACTTGGAAGCGCTGGCCTCATAATTGCTTACATTGTTCCCCAAGTGTGACGAGATCCGGCCGCTGCCACAGAGCCCCTCGTTCACGGGATGAACATAATGACGATCGCTGGTAGCCTCCCGTCCGTAGCTGGGCGAGATGCGCCGGCAAGCAACAAAGCGACACGACCATGAGCACTTCAGCAATGACCAAGACCTTTGCCACCCTGGGCCTGAGCCTCGGGCTTGCGGTGTTGAGCATGGGCTCGGCGCTGGCCTACAACACCAACCTGTCGAGCACCGGCACCACGCGGTACACGCAGGCCGACGTCCAGATCGGCAGCTATGCCAAGCCTGGCCAGTCGATGGGCGCCACGCTGGTGAACGATTCCTACGCGAACACGTCCTTCTGGGTGTACTGCATCGACCCGCTGACCACCAGCAAGCTGAGCAACACCTACGCGACGTCCTCGCTGGACGCCTTCATGGGTGTCACCCTCGGCGCCAACGGTTCGGCGACCAGCGGCAACGGTGCCGCCTCGGGCTACAAGACCTTGTACTCCAGCGGCTCCTACGCCGTGGCTGACAACTACGAGTACCAGTCCGGTACCGTGGCGCTCTACAACAACCTGGTCGAGCTCTACAACTACGCCTACAAGGACAGCCTGACGAGCAACACCAAGTCGGCCGCCTTCCAGTACGTGCTGTGGGAGCTGCTCGGCGACGGCAACAGCGGTGCCGCGGACCCGACCAAGGGCGGCGGCGCCCAGTTCAGCAACCTGAACTACGAAAGCGTCCGTACCCAGGCCGAGAAGTACCTCGACGCCCTGAACAACGCCAACGAGTCCTTCTGGACGACTGGCCTGGGCCTGTCGAAGTCCGCCTACAACTTCACGGTGTACAAGAGCACCTCCAGCCCCTTGTCCCAGACCTTCGTGTCGGTGACGGACAAGGTCAGCAATGTGCCGGAACCCGGCTCGATCGCCCTGGCCTTCGCCGCCTTCGGTGCCGTGGCCTACACGCGCCGTCGCAAGCAGTAAGCGCCTTCAGCGCCTCGCACGAAAGCAGCCTTCGGGCTGCTTTTTGCATTTCCGGGGCCGCTGGCGGCCGGGCGGAGCGCTGCAAAGGGGTCAGCGAAAGATGCGCGCCTCAGGCCCCTGCCCGCAGCGAACCCAGCCGCGGTACATGCCCTCGGTGTTGAAGGGCAGGCAGACCTCGCCCGTGTGCGAGACCGCGATCAGCCCGCCCTGCCCGCCCACGGCCGGCAGCTGGGTGTCGACGACATCGCCGGCGGCCTCGGCCAAGCTGCGGCCCAGGTAGCGCATCTGTGCCGACACCTCGTGCGCCGCCACGGCACGCATGAAGGCCTCGCCCGTGCCCGTGCAGGACACCGCCACCGTGCCATCGGCATAGCAGCCGGCGCCGAGGATGGGCGAGTCCCCCACGCGCCCGGGGCGTTTGTTGGTCATGCCGCCGGTCGAGGTGGCCGCCGCGAGCCGGCCCTGCGCGTCCAGCGCCACCGCTCCCACCGTGCCGAACTTCTGACGCTCATCCAGTGGCGGCTGCGCCCCGTCGTGATCGAGGATGGCCGCCTCGCCCACACCCTGCGCGCGGCGCAGCTGGGCCAGCCGCTCCGGCGTGCCGAACCAGTCGGGCGGCACCTGCTCCAGCCCCTGCGCCGCGGCGAAGGCGTCGGCGGCGGCACCGATCAGCATCACGTGGCCGCTTGCCTCCATCACCGCGCGGGCCGCTCGCACCGGATTGCGCGTGCTGCGCAGGCCGGCCACCGCCCCCGCGCGACGCGTGTGGCCGTCCATCACGCTGGCGTCGAGCTCATGCGTGGCGTCCGCCGTGTAGACCGCGCCGCGGCCCGCATTGAAGCGTTCGTTCTCCTCCAGCAGCCGCACGCACTCGACGACCACGTCCAGGGCCGGCGCACCGCGGGCCAGCAGCTGCTCGCCCGCGCGCAGGATGTCCTGCAGAGCGTCGAGATAGGCCTGCTCGACGGCCGGCAGCGTCGTTTCGCGAAGAATGGTGCCGGCCCCTCCGTGGAGGGCCAGCGTGGCGGGAATCGTGTTCATGGCCCGCATTGTGAAGGGCACGGGTCTCGGGACGGGCGCCGACGACCCCGCGCCCGGCAGGGCATTCCCTAGCCACCGACTGTCCCCCATTCGACAGGGCAGAAAAGAACGGCCGTGCTAAAACCTGCTCCCATCCGCCTGCGATCACAGGCCCCATGCCCGCCCCGCCGGACGGGCCCAGGAGACACGCCCATGCAACTGGCCTTCACCCCCGAACAGGAAGCCTTCCGCGCCGAGATCCGCGCGTGGGTCGCCGCCCACCTGCCCCAGGACATCAGCGACAAGGTGCACCGCGCCCAGCGCCTGCACAAGGACGACCTCCAGCGCTGGGCCCGCATCCTCGGCAAGCAGGGCTGGCACGGCTGGGCCTGGCCGAAGCAGTTCGGCGGCCCGGGCTGGGACGCCATCCAGCGCCATCTCTTCGAGGAGGAATGCGCCCTCGCCGGGGCCCCGCGTGTCGTGCCCTTCGGCCCCGTGATGGTCGCCCCGGTGATCATGGCCTTCGGCAGCCCGGCCCAGCAGCAGCGCTTCCTGCCCGGCATCATGAGCGGCGACGTCTGGTGGAGCCAGGGCTACAGCGAGCCCGGCTCCGGCTCGGACCTGGCCTCGGTCAAGACGCGCGCCGAGCGCCAAGGCGACCACTACCTCGTGAACGGCCAGAAGACCTGGACCACGCTCGGCCAGTACGGCGACTGGATTTTCTGCCTGGTGCGCACCGACACGCAGGTGAAGCCGCAGGCCGGCATCTCCTTCCTGCTGATCGACATGAAGTCCCCCGGGGTGACGGTCCGCCCAATCATCATGCTGGACGGCGAGCACGAGGTGAACGAAGTCTTCTTCGACAACGTCCGCGTGCCCGTCGAGAACCTCATCGGCGAGGAGAACAAGGGCTGGACCTATGCCAAGTACCTGCTGGCCCACGAACGCACCAACATCGCCGACGTGAACCGCGCCAAGCGCGAGCTGGAGCGGCTCAAGCGCATCGCCGTGGCCGAGGGCGTGTACGAGGACAGCCGCTTCCGCGACCAGATCGCGCTGCTGGAGGTGGACATCATCGCCCTGGAGATGATGGTGCTGCGCGTGCTCTCCGCCGAGAGCTCGGGCCGGCAGTCGCTGGATGTTGCCGGCCTGCTCAAGATCCGCGGCAGCGAGATCCAGCAGCGCTACACCGAGCTGATGATGCTCGCCGGCGGCCCCTTCTCCACGCCCTATCTCCACGAGGCCATGGAGGCCGGCTGGCAGGGCGACCAGGCGCTCGGCGGGCTGTGGCCCGGCGGCGCGGCCCACTGCGCCTCGCTGACCAGCCACTACCTCAACCACCGCAAGACCACGATCTACGGCGGTTCCAACGAGGTGCAACGCAATATCGTCGCCCAGACCCTGCTGGGCTGACGCGCAGGAGAACCGCCATGGATTTTGATTTCAGCGAAGACCAACAGGCCCTGCGCGACGCCGTGCAGCGCTTTGTCGACAAGGACTACGGCTTCGAGCAGCGCCGGCAGATCGTCCGCGAGGGCGGCTTCTCGCAGGCCGCGTGGGAAGGCCTGGCCGGCCTCGGCCTCATGGGGCTGCAGGTGCCCGAGGCCCACGGCGGCCTGGGCATGGGCCCGGTGGAGGCCATGGTCGTGATGGAGGAGCTGGGCCGCGGCCTGGTGCTCGAGCCCTATGCGCAAGGCGCGCTGCTGGCGCCCCTGCTGCTGGCCCAGGCCCCGCCGGCCGTGCAGGCGGCCTGGCTGCCGCGCATCGCGGGTGGCGACGCGCTGGTCGTGCTGGCGCACCAGGAGCGCGGGCTGCGCTACCGCCTCGGCATGGGCGCGATGCGAGCCGAGGGTGGGCGGCTGACGGGCAGCAAGAGCCTCGTCAACGCGGGCGCCCATGCCCACGCCTTCATCGTGCCGGCCGAGGACGAGCACGGCGCGGCGCTCTATGTCGTCGAGGCCGGCGCCGAGGGGCTGACGGCGCGCGGCCACGCATTGCATGACGGGTCCGCCGCCGCGGAGCTGCAGCTGCGATCGACCCCGGGCCTGCGCATCGCGGGCGCCGAGACGGCCCAGGCGCTGCTGGAACTCGCCGCCGACACCGCCATCGCTGCCCAGGCCGCCGAGGCCGTCGGGGCGATGGACGCGCTGGTGCGGCTGACGGCCGACTACCTCAACACCCGCAAGCAGTTCGGCGTGGCGATCGCGAGCTTCCAGGCCCTGCGCCACCGCATGGCCGACGTCAAGATGCAGCTGGAGCTGGCTCGCTCGATGAGCTACTTCGCCACGCTGAAGCTCGGCGAGGCGCCCGCGCAGCGCCGCCGCGCGCTGGCGCAGGTGAAGGTGCAGCTGAGCCAGTCCATGCGCTACGTCGGCCAGCAGTGCACCCAGCTGCACGGCGGCATCGGCGTGACGGACGAATACATCTCCAGCCACTTCTTCAAGCGCCTCACGGTGATGGAGATGCAGTGGGGCGACGGCCTGCACCACCTGGCCGAGGTCAGCGCTCGCATGAGCGAACAGGCCGGCGTGTTTGCCTGAACGAGGCGGCGGACTACACTGCCCCGCAGCCTCCCCCTTGCGAGGAGGCGAGGAGTTGCGATGAAGCTGAACCGCCGCCCCTTCGGTGCCGACCGCCGCGCCCGGCCGCTGCTGATCGGCATGTTGCTGGCCCTGCCGCTGTGCGCAGGCGCGCAGCCGTCCATGAAGCCCGGTCTCTGGGAAATGACGCAGAAGCCGCAGCTCGACCCCGAGCAGCAGGCCAAGATGGACAAGGCCCGCCAGGCCATGGCGAACATGCCGCCGGAAAAGCGCCAGATGATGGAGCAGATGATGAGCCAGCACGGCGTCCAGATGAACCTGGGCGCCGGCGGCGGCATCACGCTCAAGACCTGCGTCAGCAAGGAGCAGGCGGAGCGCCACGAGCCGCCGGTGGATGACAAGGGGCGCTGCAAGCAGCAGGTCTCGCGCAGCGGCAACACTGTTCGCAGCCACTTCACCTGCACCGATCCGGCCTCGGAAGGCGACGGCGAGTTCACCTTCGACAGCCCCGAGCACTACAGCAGCAAGCTGAGCATCCAGCGCCAGGGCCGGACCCTGACCATCACCGGCGAAGGCCGCTGGCTGGGCGCCGACTGCGGCGGCCTGCAGCCGCACAAGCCGCGGCCCTGACGCCGATGTCTGCGCCGCTGCGAGGGCATCTCTGCGACGTCGACGGCCTGCGCCTCGGCCACTGGACGGACAGCCGCCGCCCCACGGGCTGCAGCGTCATCCTGTGCCCGCAGGGCGTGACGGCCGGCGTCGATGTGCGCGGCGCGGCCCCCGGCACGCGTGAGACGGACCTCCTGCGCCCCGAGAACACCGTCCAGCAGGTGCACGCCCTGCTGCTGAGCGGCGGCAGCGCCTTCGGGCTGGACGCCGCGTCCGGTGTGATGCGCTGGCTGCGCGAGCGCGGCCACGGCCTGCGCGTGGGCCCGGCCTGCGTGCCCATCGTGCCGGCGGCCGTGCTCTTCGACCTGTGGCTGGGCGATCCCTCCTTCACGCCGGATGCGTCGGCCGGCTACGCGGCCTGTGAGGCGGCGAGTGATGGGACGGGGACGGGCAAGGGGACGGGCACGACCCCGGACCGCGGCAGCATCGGTGCTGGCGCGGGGGCGACGGTTGGCAAGCTGCTGGGCCCGCAGTGGGCGATGAAGGGCGGCCTGGGCATGGCCTCGCTGCGCGTGGGCGGGACGACGCTCAGCGCCCTGGCCGTGGTGAATGCCGTGGGGGACGTGCGGGATCCGGCAACCGGGGCGATCGTGGCGGGTGCGCGCGGCGCGGATGGCCGCCTGAGGAACACGGCCCACGCGCTGCTGGCGGGCGAGGCCCCGATCCGGCCCCTCGCCGGCGGGGCCACGACGCTGGCCGTCGTCGCCACGGAGGCCCGGCTCGACAAGGCGCAGGCCACCAAGCTGGCACAGATGGCCCACGACGGCCTGGCCCGCAGCATCCACCCCGTCCACCAGCCGAGCGACGGCGACATCGTCTTCAGCCTGGCCACCGGCGCCACCGGCCCGGCCGATCTCGGTCTGCTCGGCGTCATGGCCGTGGAGGCCCTCGCGCAGGCCGTGCTGGACGCCGTGCGCTCGGCCCGCGGCCTGCCCGGCCTCCCGGCGGCCGGCGAGCTTGGATAATGCCGGCATGCGTTTGTCCCAGATCCTCTTTTCCCAAGGCTTCGGCAGCCGTCGGCTCTGCGCCGGCCTGATCCACCATGGCGAGGTCCAGATCCACGGCGAAGTCGTGGACGACCCGGATGCCGATTTCGACCCCCAGGGCCTCCAGTTCGAGGTGTCAGGCAAGACCTGGCCCTACTACGAGAAGGCGCTCATCCTGCTGCACAAGCCGGCCGGCTACGAGTGCTCGCAGAAGCCCCGCCACCATCCCAGCGTCATGAGCCTGCTGCCGGCACCGCTGCGCGAGCGCGGGGTGCAGCCCGTCGGGCGCCTCGACGAGGACACCACGGGCCTGCTGCTCCTGACGGACGACGGCACCCTCATCCACAAGCTCACGAGCCCCAAGCACCATGTGCCCAAGGTCTACGAGGCGCACTGCAAGCACCCGGTCGATGCCGGGCAGATCGAGCAGCTGCTGGCGGGCGTCGAGCTGCACGAGCACGAGCTCAAGGTCCACCGCGAGCCCGAGCTGGTGAAGGCCCTGGCCGCCGAGCCCATGGGCAGCCACGGCGTGCGCCTCACGCTGGCCGAGGGCAAGTACCACCAGGTCAAGCGCATGCTCGCCGCGGTGAGCAACCGTGTCGAGCGCCTGCACCGCCCGCAGTTCGGCGAGCTGGTGCTGCCGGCCGATGTGCCCGAGGGCCAGTGGTGCTGGATCGACAGCCCGGCGCGGATTCTCGGGACTGGCGCCGCAGCGTGAGATCCTTCACTGATCCCGCCGATCCCTGCGCTGATCGGCCTGCGGACCAGGGTTCCTCCTAGCCTCCGCCCCCTCGACTGCGGCTACAAACCAGTGCCCGCCATGGCAGCACCGAGGAGATGCCGTGGGAGGAGCACGGGGGCGGCCCCGGAGAAGGCCGCGACCCGTTCCGCTGACGTACAACAGCCGCCGGCACGAGCCGGGGGCACAGAGGGATTCCGTCCTTGGATCAGGACATCGCCGCGCAAATCGAGCGCGAACGTCTCAGCTCGCTGTATGAGCAAAGCCTGCGGCCCACGCTGCTGGGTGCGGCGTTCAGTGCCTGCCCCGTCCTGCTGCTCTGGGGCCACCTGCCCGCGGCCCTGCTGCTGGGCTGGCTGGCCTGCCGCCTGGCCCTCGTGCTGCTGCGCGCGCTGGACACCCGCAGCTTCCGCCTGAACCGCCCCGAGGGGCCTCAGCTGCGCCACTGGCGCCGCCGCTACTTCACCCTGCTGGCCGCCGACGCCATGACCTGGGGCGCGATGGGCTGGTGCTTCCACACGCCGGCGGTGCCAGGTCTTGACGGCCTGCTCCTCGCGTCCATGGTGGGCCTCGGGGCCGTCTCGCTCTTCGCGATGGGCGCGGAGTTCCGCGCCAACGCCCTCTTCAGCGGCATCACCTTCCTGCCGGTGCTCGCCTACAACGTGCTGCTCGGCACGCGCGAGGGCTGGCTGTCCGCCGCCGGGCTGCTCATCTTCCTGTACGTGGCCTGCACGGAGTCCCGCCGTGTCCAGGCCCGGCGCCTGGAGCTGCTGCGCCTGCGCTTCGAGCACGCCAAGCTGGCCGAGGAGCGCCAGCGTGCGCTGCAGTCCGCCCAGCAGTCGAGCACCAGCAAGAGCCGCTTCGTGGCCGTCATGAGCCACGAGATCCGCACGCCGCTCAACGGCATCCTCGGCATGACGCAGCTGCTGGAGCGCTCCGAGCTCGACGAGCGCCAGCGCGAGCAGCTGGCCGTCGTCCACAGCTCCGGACGCCACCTGCTGCATCTCGTCAACGACCTCCTGGACCTGGCCCGCATCGAGTCGGGCAAGCTCGTGATCGACCCGGCCCCGATGGACCTGGCCGGCGCGGTGAACGAGGTCTGCCGCCTGCTGAGCACCCCGGCCCGCGACAAGGGCCTGCAGCTGAACGTCCGTCTGGCCGAGGGCCTGCCCACGCACGTGATGGCGGACGCCTCGCGCATCCGCCAGGTGCTGCACAACCTCGTGGGCAACGCGATCAAGTTCACCGAGCAGGGCTCCGTCGACGTCGGCGTGGCCGTGGTGCAGGACCGCCAGGGCGCGCTGCTGCGCTTTGCCGTGCGGGACACCGGCGAGGGCATCGAGGCCGACCAGCTCGAGCGCATCTTCGCGCCCTTCGAGCAGGTCGGCGGCAAGCTCCAGCGCCGCGATGGCACGGGGCTCGGCCTCACCATCTCCCGCGAGCTGGCCCAGGCCATGGGCGGCGAGCTGCGGGCGAGCTCGCGCCGGGGCCTCGGCTCCATGTTCGAGCTGACCCTTCCGCTGCAGGTCTGCGAGGCTCCGGCGGCGGACCCCCTCGAGGTCCGCGACTCCCAGCTGCCCGCCCTGCAGGGCCGTGTGCTGCTGGTGGACGACAGCCCCGTCAACCTGCTGGTCGCGGCGTCCATGCTGGCGCACTGCGGCGTCGAGGTCGTGCAGGCGGAAAGCGGCCGGCAGGCCCTGGAGCTGCTGCATCGCGAGGCCTTCGATCTGGTGCTGATGGACTGCCTCATGCCCGAGCTGAGCGGCTACGAGACCACGGCCCGCTGGCGCGAGGACGAGCGCCGCCTCGGGCGCCCCCGGGTGCCCATCGTCGCCCTCACGGCCAGCACGGCGCCTCAGGATCGCGAGCGCTGCGAAGCCGCGGGCATGGATGGCTACCTGCTCAAGCCCTTCTGCATGGAACAGCTGATGGAGCTGCTGGTGCGCCACATCGGCCAGGCGCAGCGGGCACAAGCCGCCGCCTGGGCCTGATCGCAACGCCCGTCGCCCTCGCAAGGCCGACGCCCGCCCCGGGCACGGATAATGCCCCCATGCAGGTATTCCGCGGCTTCCATCACCCGGGCATCGCCCCGGCCTGTGCCCTCACCATCGGCAACTTCGACGGCGTCCATCGCGGGCACCAGGCCATGCTGGCCCTGCTGCGCTCGGAGGCCCAGCACCGCGGGCTGCCGTCCTGCGTGCTCAGCTTCGAGCCGCACCCGCGGGACTTCTTCGCCCACAAGCTCGGCAAGCCGGAACTGGCGCCGGCGCGCATCGCCACGCTGCGGGACAAGCTCCAGGAGCTCGAGCGCTGCGGCGTCGACCAGGCCGTGGTGCTGCGCTTCGACGAGCGCCTGGCCTCGCTGCCGGCCCAGGACTTCATCCAGCGCGTGCTGAAGGACGGCCTCGGCGCGCGCTACGTGCTGGTGGGCGACGACTTCCGCTTCGGTGCCAAGCGCCAGGGCGACTACGCGACGCTCGACGCCGCCGGCCAGCGCCAGGGCTTCGACGTGGCTCGCATGATGAGCTACGAGGTGCACGGCCTGCGCGTCAGCAGCTCGGCCGTGCGCGAGGCCCTCGCCGAGGGCCGCATGGAGGACGCCGAGCGGCTGCTGGGCCGCCCCTACGCCATCTCGGGCCATGTGATCCATGGCCAGAAGCTCGGCCGGCAGCTGGGCGAGACCGCCGCCGGCGCAGCCGACGGCTTCCGCACGCTCAACCTGCGCTTCTCCCATGCCAAGCCCGCGGCCATGGGCATCTATGCGGTCCGCACGCATGGCCTGGCCGAGCAGCCGCTGGACGGCGTCGCCAGCCTCGGCGTGCGCCCCACCGTGGAGGACGCCGGCCGTGTGCTGCTGGAGGTCCATTGCCTGGACTGGCCCGCGGCGCTGGGTCCCAACGGGGCCTACGGTAAACTCGTGCGCGTGGAACTGCTGCACAAACTGCGTGACGAAGCCCGATTCGACGGGCTGGACGCCCTGACCCAGGCCATCGCCCGCGATGTCGAGCAGGCACGCGCCTTCCTGGCCACCCACGCCTCGATGCGCCGCCAGACCACCCGCGATCGAATTTGACGCGGGCCCGCCCTCGGGGCCTGCCGCCCTGACGCCCCAGCGCCGCCCCGGCGCTCCCCCTGCCCGCCGACTGGCTTCCTGCCAGCGGCCCTGCCTGATTGCTGCCATGACCGACGCCACCAAGCCCGCCGCACCCGACTACCGTGCCACGCTGAACCTGCCCGACACCCCCTTCCCCATGCGCGGCGACCTGCCCAAGCGCGAGCCGGGTTGGGTCAAGGGCTGGGAAGAGCAAGGCATCTACAAGAAGCTGCGCGACGCCCGCTGCGGCGCGCCCAAGTTCGTGCTGCATGACGGCCCGCCCTACGCGAACGGCCAGATCCACATCGGCCATGCCGCGAACAAGATCCTCAAGGACATGATCGTCAAGGCCCGCCAGCTGGCCGGCTTCGACGCGGCCTACATCCCCGGCTGGGACTGCCACGGCCTGCCCATCGAGAACCAGATCGAGAAGACCCACGGCCGCGGCCTGCCGCGCGACGAGGTCCAGGCCAAGAGCCGCGCCTACGCCACCGAGCAGATCGACGGCCAGCGCGCCGACTTCAAGCGCCTGGGCATCCTTGGCCAATGGGACAAGCCCTATCGCACCATGGACTACGCCAACGAGGCCGGCGAGATCCGCGTGCTCAAGCGCCTGTTCGAGCGCGGCTTCGTCTACCGCGGCCTGAAGCCCGTCTACTGGTGCTTCGACTGCGGCTCCTCGCTGGCCGAGTTCGAGATCGAGTACGCCGACAAGCAGTCCCCCGCCGTCGACGTCGCCTTCCTGTGCGCCGAGCCGGCCAAGCTGGCCGCCGCCTTCGGCCTCCCCGCGCTGGACCAGGACGCCTTCACGGTGATCTGGACCACCACGCCCTGGACCATCCCCGCCAACCAGGCGCTGAACCTCAACCCCGAGCTGCCCTACGCCCTGGTCAAGACCCCGCGCGGCTACTTCGTGGTCGCCGAGGCCCTGGTCGAGAAGTGCCTGGCGCGCTGGCAGCTGGAAGGCGAGCAGGTCGCCGTCACGCAGGGCCGCAAGCTGGAGCTGCTGAAGTTCAAGCACCCGCTGGCACACGTGGATCCCGGCTTCGACCGCGAGAGCCCCGTCTACCTGGCCGACTACGCCACGGCGGACGACGGCACCGGCGTCGTGCACTCCGCGCCGGCCTACGGCCTGGACGACTTCCAGAGCTGCGTCTCCCATGGCATGGCCTTCACCGACATCAAGAACCCGGTGCAGGGCAACGGCGCCTACGAGGCCGAGCTGCCCCTGTTCGGCGGCCAGCACATCTGGAAGGCCAACCCCGTCATCACGCAGGCGCTGGCCGACGCGGGCCGCCTGATGGCACAGGCCAAGATCACCCACAGCTACCCGCACTGCTGGCGCCACAAGACGCCGGTGATCTACCGCGCCGCCGCGCAGTGGTTCGTGCGCATGGACGAAGGCACCGGCCTGTTCGCGAGCGAGCAGCCGGCCCAGACGCTGCGCCAGACCGCCCTGGCGGCCATCGACGCCACGAGCTTCTACCCCGAGAACGGCCGCGCCCGCCTGCGCGACATGATCGCCAACCGGCCCGACTGGTGCATCTCGCGCCAGCGCAGCTGGGGCGTGCCCCTGCCCATCTTCCTGCACAAGCTCACGGGCGAGGCGCACCCGCGCACGCTGGAGTTCATCGAGCGTGCGGCCCAGCTGGTCGAGCAGGCCGGCATCGAGGCCTGGGCCAAGCTGGACCCGGCCGAGTGGCTGGGCTCGGAGTCCGAGCACTACGCCAAGGGCCAGGACATCCTGGACGTCTGGTTCGACTCCGGCTCCACCTTCCAGCACGTGCTCAAGGGCAGCCACGCCGGTGCCGCGCATGCCGAGGGCCCCGAGGCCGACCTGTACCTGGAAGGCCATGACCAGCACCGCGGCTGGTTCCACAGCTCGCTGCTGATCGCCTCGGCGCTGTACGGCCGCGCGCCGTACAAGGGCCTGCTGACCCACGGCTTCGTGGTGGACGGCCAGGGCCGCAAGATGAGCAAGTCGGTGGGCAATGTGGTCGCGCCGCAGGCCGTGTCGGACAAGATGGGCGCCGAGATCCTGCGCCTGTGGACCGCCGCGACCGACTACTCGGGCGACCTGGGCCTCGACGACAAGATCCTCGCCCGCGTGGTCGACAGCTACCGCCGCATCCGCAACACCCTGCGCTTCCTGCTGGCCAATGTCTCGGACTTCGACGCCAAGACCGAGGCCCTGCCCCTGGACCAGCTGCTGGAGGTCGACCGCTACGCCCTGGCCCGCGCCTCGCAGTTCCAGGCCGAGGTGCTGGCGCACTTCGAACGCTACGAGTTCCACCCGGTGGTGGCCAAGCTGCAGGTCTACTGCTCGGAAGACCTCGGCGGCTTCTACCTCGACGTGCTGAAAGACCGCCTCTACACGACGGCCCCCAAGAGCATCGCCCGTCGCTCGGCCCAGACGGCGCTGTGGCACATCACGAACGCCATGCTGCGCTGGATGGCGCCCTTCCTCAGCTTCACGGCCGAGGAAGCCTGGCAGGTGTTCAACGGCGGCGAGACGATCTTCACCGAGACCTTCTGGACCTTCGAAGCAGCGGACGAGGCCCTGCTGGCCAAGTGGAGCCGCGTGCGCGAGATCCGCGAGCTGGCCAACAAGGCCATCGAGGACGTGCGCGGCCAGGGCCTCGTGGGCGCCTCGCTGCAGGCCGAGGTCGTGATCGGCGCTGCCGAGCAAGACCTGACCCTGCTGCAGTCCCTGGGTGAGGACCTCAAGTTCGTGCTGATCACCTCGGCGGCCCGCGTCGAGGCCGCGGCCGAGCTGAGCGTCACCGTCACGCCCACGGCCCACGCCAAGTGCGAGCGCTGCTGGCACTACCGCGAGGACGTCGGCTCGATCGCCGAGCACCCGGGCCTGTGCGCGCGCTGCCACAGCAATCTGCATGGCAGCGGCGAGGTGCGCCACATCGCCTGAGCGCCTCGGCGCTGACGGCACCGTCGAGGGCCGCCGGATCGCGTGATCCGCGGCCTTCGCGATCGCTGAGCAGGAGCTTCAGGCGCCGCGTGCCTGAGCCTCGGTCCGGAAGCTGCCGACCATCCCGGCCAGCCGCTGCGCCTGGTCCTGTAGCGATTCCGCCGCCGCGGCGCTCTGCTCGACCAGCGCGGCGTTCTGCTGCGTCATGTGGTCCAGCAGGGTGACGGACTCACTGATCTTGCCGATGCCATCGCTCTGCTCGGCTGTGGCCGCGGTGATGCGGATGATCATGTCGCTGACCTGCCGCACGCTGGCGACGATCTCGGTCATCGTGCGGCCCGCATCGCCCACCAGGCGCGTGCCCGACTCCACCTGATCGACACTGGCGCCGATGAGCGTCTTGATCTCGCGCGCGGCCTGCGCGCTGCGCTGTGCCAGCGCCCGCACCTCGCCGGCGACGACGGCGAAGCCCCGCCCCTGCTCGCCGGCACGGGCCGCCTCCACCGCCGCATTGAGCGCCAGGATGTTGGTCTGGAACGCGATGCCGTCGATCACGCCGATGATGTCGGCGATGCGGCTGCTGGCGCTGTTGATGCCGTTCATGGTCTCGACCACCTGCACCACGACCTCGCTGCCGCGCTGGGCAACGTCCGTCGCGCTCGAGGCCAGCTGTTCGGCCTGACGGGCGGCCTCGGCGGTCTGGCGGACGTTGCCGTTCACCTGTTCCATGCTCGAAGCCGTCTGCTGGAGGTTGCTGGCTGCGACCTCGGTGCGGCTGCTGAGGTCCTGGTTGCCGCTGGCGAACTCGGTGCTGCTGACCTGGATGCGGTCCGCGCTGTGCTTGAGCTCATCCACCAGCACCAGCAGCCGGCTGCGCATGTCGGCGAGGCTGCGCATGAGATCGCCCACCTCGTCGTCCTGGTCCGAGGCGATGGACTCCCGCAGGTCCCCCGCCGCGACGGCCTGGGCCAGCGCCTGCGCCCGCTGCAAGTCCCCCACCACCCGCCGCCGCAGCCGCAGCACGGCCAGCACGGCCCCCAGCGCCGCAGCCAGCCCGACCACCGACGCGAGCAGGAAGGTGCGACGCTCCGCCTGCTGCGCCTGCGCGGCCAGCTCGTTGGAGTCGGTCTCGATCTGCCCCACGAGACCGGCGATCTGCCCCGCCAGCTTCTCGTAGCTGGCATCGGCATTCTGCATGGCCGCCACGCCCATGTTCGGGTCGACGGAAGCCATGTCGATCGCGGCGTCCGCCTGCTTGACGTAGGCCTCGATGACGGCACCGCTGTCGGCGATGAGCTTGCGCAGCGCCGCATCGTCGGCGTCGCTGCCCGTGCCCTCCCCGGCGCCATCGACCGTGGCCAGGCCCTGCAGAGCCTGGCGAATGCCGGCCATCTGTTGCGCCAGGTCCGTGCGCGCGGCCTTCACCTGGGTCTCATCCAGCGAGGCGATCAGCGTGAAGGTCCGATAGGTTCGCGCATGCACGGTGCCCAGGCGCTGCTGTTGCGCGCTGAGGCCCTTGAACACATGCACGACATGGCTGAACTGCCCGCGGGCCTCCGCCGCCTGGCTGCGCAGCATCCAGGCGGTCGAGCCTGCGGCCACCATCACCACGGCGATGGCCAACAGGGGCGCCAGCATCAACTTGGGTCCGAGTCTCATCTTTGTGTTGCTCCCTGACTCTGGTCCACGGACGGCGGGCGGCCCTTGTCCGCCCCGGCCATCGGCGCTGCTACTTGTAGATGCCGCCGCAGACGACGGTCTCCTCCAGGCGCTCGCAGTACATGGACTTGGGTTCGACCTTCTTGTTCTCGGGGTTGGTGAACTTGTAGTCCTGCCAGAAGCTGGGCTTGGACTTGCCCATCTCGACGCGCTCCTTCACGAAGGCCTTGCCGTCGACGTCCTTCAGCTCGATCAGGTTGCGCCCGACCATCTTCTCGTTGGCGCCATGCGCATGCACCACGCCGTCCAGGCCGTAGACCACGAGGTAGAGGTCCTGGTAGCGGAACTGCCCGGCCTTGCTCGTGATCTCCGCATAGCCCTTCTGCGTGCCATTGGTCTTGATGTAGGCAACGCCCTTCTTGACCATCGCCACGGCCTGGTCCGGCGTGGCGCCGCCGTCCGCCGCATGGGCACTCGCGATCAGGGCCCCCATCAGGGCGGCGCCCCAGCCTGCATTGAATCGCCTCATGTCTGCATCCTTCCTGGTTGAGATTCAGGGATGTTGCGCTGGCCTGCGGCGGAACAGCCGCCGCCGAGGCCATTTGTAACAGAGACCTAACCATACGCCTGTTGGCCCCCTCCGCGATAGCCTGGCAGCCTCGCGGACGGGCAGGATTCGCACCTCCGTGAGACACAAGTCTCGCCGGTGACCGGCCGCGGCGTCGGTGGGGCGCAACAGGCGCGCCTGCGCTGGGGCCCTCGCCTTCGCTGTCACTCTAGTGGCCGCCTCCCGACATGACAAACATCAAGATGCACCCCCGCCGGGCGCCCAGGTGGGCCGCGCGGTCCTGTCGCCAGGACCGGCTACAGTAGCGCCCTGCTTCCGAACCCTGCACGCCCATGGCAACCTCCTCCAAGTCCCCGCGCCTGATCCAGTGGCTGGCCATCGCCCTGCTGGTGATCCTGGCCGACCAGTTCACCAAGGTGCTGATCCTGGGGAGCTTCCAGCTCGGCGACAGCCGCCCCGTCACCTCCTTCTTCAGCATCGTGCGCTGGCACAACCCGGGCGCGGCCTTCAGCTTCCTGGCCTGGGGCAGCGGCTGGCAGCGCTGGTTCTTCGTGGGGCTGGGCACCGTGGCCACCGGCTTCATCCTGTGGCTGCTGCGCCGCCACGGGCACCAGACGCTGTTCGCGACGGCGCTGTCGCTGATCCTCGGCGGTGCCGTGGGCAATGTCATCGACCGCCTCCTGCACGGCTATGTGGTGGACTTCCTCCTCTTCCACTACCAGAACACCTGGACCTTCCCGGCCTTCAACGTGGCCGACAGCGCCATCTCCATCGGCGCGACGCTCCTCATCCTGGACGAGCTGCGCCGCGTGCGCCGCAGCTGAGGCCCGGTGCGGGCCCGACCACCGCTTGATCCTTCTCAAGCGAAGGGCCTAGGGTAAGGCCCGCTGACGCCATGGGCGCCTCCCTCTAGCCTTGCCGGCAGAAGGAGACACCCATGAGCCACCCCCTGGCGCAGGAGCCCACGCCCGACACGAGGCCGGCCCGCGCAACTGATCCCGATCAAGCGCCGCTGCCCAAGGCCGCGGAGGCCGTGGAGGCCGGCGAGCCCGCCCCCTCGCCCGCCGCCGCCATCTCGCCCTTTCACCTGCAGCTGAACACGCTGCGCTGGGGCCAGCCTCTGCACTGGCTGCGCCTGGGCTGGCGGGACTTCTGCCGCCACCCCGGCATCGGCCTGTTCTACGGCGTGTGCTTCGTGCTGATGGGCTGGGGGCTGCTCAAGGTCTACCAGAACGCGCCGGCCTACACGCTGGCGCTGTCCGCCGGCTTCCTGCTGATGGGCCCCTTCCTGTGCATGGGGCTGTACCAGGTCTCCATGCGCCTGGAGCGCGGCGAGCAGCCCGACCTCGGCGACTCGCTCACCGCCTGGGACACGCACATGGGCCAGATGGCCATCTTCGGCGGCGTGCTGCTGATCCTCGAGATGCTGTGGGGCCGCGCCTCGCTGGTCATCTTCGCCGTGAGCTTCGACGGCATGCCCGACTTCGCCGGCTCGCTGACCAAGCTGCTGGAGCCCGACAACCTCGGCTTCATCGCCACCTACCTCACCGTGGGCGCGCTCTTCGCCGGGCTGATCTACGCCGTCAGCGTCATCTCCATTCCCATGATGCTGGACCAGCAGGTGGATGCCGTGACCGCCGGCCTCACGAGCCTGCGCCTCGTGCTGACGCAGACGGGCGTCATGCTCTGGTGGGGGGCGCTCGTGGTGCTGCTCGTGGTGCTGGCGCTGCTGCCGGGCTTCCTGGGTCTGCTGGTGGTGGGGCCGGTGCTGGGGCATGCCAGCTGGCATGCCTACCGGGCGGCGGTAGCAGACTCCTGACGGCCTCGCAAGGCCCCGAATCGCCGTCCCCGCCCGCCGCCAATGGTGGGCGCGGCGCGCCACAATGTGCCGCAGCTCCGCCAGCCCTCCTGCTTGTCCGACCCGCCGCGCCCTCACCCCATGCTCGACTACGCCTGCCTGACGCACTACGACTGGCTTGACGTCCCCATGTGGATCTTCGACGCAGAGCGCCAGCGCAATCTCTGGGCCAATGCCGCGGCCCTGAGCTTCTGGCAGGCCGAGAGCGCCGAGGAGTTCCTGACCCGCAAGCACGAGGACAGCTCCGAGACCGTGCGCGCCCGCCTCGCCCTGAGCGCCGCGGACCACGCCCTGGGCAAGATCGTCCGCGAGCAGTGGACGCTCTACCCCAAGGACCAGCCGGTCACGGTGATGCTGGCCTCGCGCGGCATCCTCACGCCGGACGGCCGCCAGGTGATGCTCTTCGCGGTGGACCACCTCTCGAGCGCCGCGGACAAGTCGATGCTGCGCGGCGTCGAGGCCCTGCAGCACACCTCCGTGCGCATCGGCATGGTCTCGCTGCGTGACGGCAACTTCCTGATGCGCAACCCGGCCGCCGCCATGTGCTTCGCCGGCCTGGCGCGCCAGAAGGGTCAGGGCGAGTTCGTGAGCCTCTTCCCCGATCCGGAGGTCGGGCGGCGCATCCTGGCGCAGGTCCAGCGGGGCCAGACCTTCGCCGCGGACCTGGAGCTGCTCACGCCGATGGGCCGGCGCTGGCACAGCCTGGACGCCCGCCCGATGCGCGACCCGGTGACGGGGGACCTCGTCATGCAGCTCAATGCCCGGGACATCGGGGACCTCAAGGCCACGCAGTCCGCGCTGGAGGCGGCACGCCAGGCCGCCGAGGCCGCCAGCCAGGCCAAGAGCGCCTTCCTCGCCAACATGAGCCACGAGATCCGCACGCCCATGAACGGCGTGCTGGGCCTCACGGAGCTGGTCCTGCAGACCGAGCTGGACGAGCGCCAGCGCCGCTTCATCGAGCTGGCCCATGGCTCGGCCAAAGGGCTGCTGGTCATCATCAACGACCTGCTGGACGTCGCCAAGATCGAGGCGGGCCGCGTGCAGATCGAGCACCGCCCCTTCGTGCTGCACGACTGCCTGAAGGAGAGCCTGCACCCGCTGCTGCTGCAGGCGCACGAGAAAGGCATCCGGCTGCATGCGCTGGTCCAGCCCTGCGTCCCGGCGCAGCTGGTGGGCGATGCCCTGCGCCTGCGCCAGGTGCTGGTCAACCTCGTGGGCAATGCCCTGAAGTTCACCGAGCACGGCGAGGTGCGCCTGGAGGTGATCCAGCTGCCCGAGGAGGAAGACGGCGAGCCGGTGGACCCGGCCGCGGGCGTGCGGCTGCGCTTCTCGGTGCATGACACCGGCATCGGCATGACGACGGACCAGATCCGCCACATCTTCGCGCCCTTCACGCAGGCGGACGGCAGCATCACCCGGCGCTACGGCGGCACGGGGCTCGGTCTCACCATCGTGCAGCGCCTCGTCGGCCTGATGGGCGGGCAGGTGGAGGTGGAGAGCCAGCCCGGCACGGGCTCCTGCTTCAGCTTCGAGCTGCGCCTGCCGGCGGCGCCCGCCACGGATCTCGCGGCCCCGAGCCCGAGTGCGGCCGGGGCCTAGGCGCGCAGACGCTCAGGCGCTCAAACGATCAGCAGGCCCGAGCCCGTGGTCGTGCGGGCCTCCAGATCCCGATGGGCCTGCTGGACGTCGGCCAGGGCATAGCGCTGGCCGATGGGAATGCGCACGGCACCGCTGCCCACCACCTCGAAGAGCTCGTCGGCCATGGCCTGCGTGCTCTCGCGCGTGGCGAGGTGCGTGAACAGCGTCGGGCGCGTCACATAGAGCGAACCCGCGGCCAGGCTCGAGAGGCTCACCGGCGGCACGACGCCCGAGGCATTGCCGAAGCTGACCAGCAGGCCGAAGGGGCTGAGGCAGGCCAGCGAACCGGCCCAGGTGTCCGCGCCCACGGAGTCGTACACGACCTTGACGCCGCGCCCGCCGGTGATGTCCTTCACGCGGGCGGCGAAGTCCTCGCGCCGGTAGTTGATGACATGGGCCGCGCCATGCTCGCGGGCGAGCTCGCACTTCTCGTCGCTGCCGGCCGTGCCGATCAGGGTCAGCCCGAGGTGGCGCGCCCACTGGCAGGCGATCAGGCCCACGCCGCCGGCCGCGGCATGGAAGAGCACCGTGTCCCCCGCCTGCAGGCCGCCCTGGGGCAGCGTCTTGCGCAGCAGGTATTGCACCGTCAGGCCCTTGAGCATCATCGCCGCGCCGGTATCCAGGGCGATGGTCTCGGGCAGGCGCACCACGCAGCGCGCGGGCATCACACGGGCCGTGGCGTAAGCGCCGACCGGCTGGCTGGCATAGGCCACGCGATCGCCCACGGCGAGGTGGCTCACGCCCTCGCCCACGGCCTCGACGACGCCCGAGGCCTCCATGCCCAGCCCCGAGGGCATGGGCAGCGGATAGACGCCGCTGCGGTGGTAGATGTCGATGTAGTTCAGCCCGCAGAAGGCCTGGCGCACCCGCACCTCGCCGGGGCCGGGCGCCCCGACCTCCACCGCAGAAAGCGCCATCACGTCGGCCGGCCCCGGCTGGGCCATGCGGACGACTTGTTCCTGGGACATCGGATTCTCCTGATCAAGGGGACACGGGGGCCGCCGGAGGTGCTGGTGCGACGTGCGGGCACGATCGTCAGCGTGGCGACAAGCGGATTCCGCTATCGTGCCAGCCTTTGCACCCCTGCGCTGCGCTGCGGCCATTGCCGTGGCGCGGCCCGCACCGCCGCCTCATGAAGCTCAGTCCCAAGCTCGCCCTGCTGCTCACCCTGCCGCCGCTGCTGTGGGCCGGCAATGCCGTCGTGGGGCGCTGGGCGGCCGGCGCGATCCCGCCGCTGACGCTCAACTTCCTGCGCTGGCTGCTGGCCTTCGTGGTGCTCGCGCCCCTGGCCCGGCCGCTGTGGGCCGAGCGCGCGGCGCTGCGCGAACGCTGGCGCTACTTCGCGCTGACGGGCTTTCTGGGCATGGGCTGCTACAACGCGCTGCAGTACCAGGCCCTGCACAGCTCGACGCCGCTCAACGTCACGCTGATCGCCGCGAGCCTGCCCCTGTGGATGCTGGGCGTGGGGGCGCTGCTGCATGGGGTGCGGCCGGACCGCCGCCAGGTGCTGGGCGCGCTGCTGTCCCTGCTGGGGGTCGCGCTGGTGTTGAGCCGGGGCCATCTGCAGACGCTGCGCGAGGTGCAGTTCGTCGAGGGCGACCTGCTGATGCTGCTGGCCGTCTTCAGCTGGGCGATCTACAGCTGGCTGCTGGCCCGCCCGCCGGCCCACATGCAGGGCACGGCGCGGCCCGCCTGGGACTGGGCGGCGCTGCTCATGGCGCAGCTGGTGTTCGGGTTGGGATTCGCCGGGATCTCGGCCGGCGTGGAGCAGACGCTGGGCACGCAGCCGCTGGTGTGGGGGTCAGGTCTTGCCCTGGCGCTCGTGTACGTGGCGCTGGGGCCCTCGCTGCTGGCCTATCGCTGCTGGGGGCTGGGCGTGACGCAGGCCGGGCCGGCGCTGGCGGCCTTCTTCGGCAACCTCACGCCCGTGTTCGCGGCGCTGCTGTCGGCCGCGCTGCTGGGCGAGTGGCCGCAGTGGTACCACGGGGCGGCCTTCGGGCTGATCGCGGCGGGAATCGTGGTGTCGTCCCGCCGCTGAGGCCCTCGGAGGGCGGGCCGGGCGCGCCCGCCAGATGGTGCTGACTGGCGCTTACTGGCGCTGGCCGCCGAAGCTGCCGCTGGCATTGGAGCGGTGGGCGTAGTGCCAAGTGCCGCTCACATTGCCGGTGTTGCCGTCCAGGAAGCCCTGGTAGATGGCGGAGCCGGCGGACCCGGAGGCCGTCATGTTCATGCGGCCGTTGGCCGCGACGGTGCCGCTCACGCTGAAGGAGCCCGTCTGGTTGGAGACGCCCCCGCCGCTCACGACGCCCATGCCGCCCACGCCCGGCGTGATCACGACGTTGAAGGTGCCCTGCTCCGGACCATTGAAGGTGCCGGCGAAGCTGCCGAAGATGCCGCCCGAGGCGGGCGTGTGGGTCACCGGCAGCGGCGAGGCCGACTGCTGCGGCCCGCAGGCGCCGACCAGCGTGCGCTGGACCCAGCCGCTGAAGTTGGCCGCGTCGACGTAGACAAAGCCGTTCTTGACCTCTCCCGAGGCGATCAGCTCTTCACCCTTGGGGATGGAGGCGACGACCTTGGCGTCCTTGGCCGCGCTGGCATAGGCCTTCACGTTGCCGATCTTGGGGCACAGCGTCTGGCCGGCGGGCTGGGGCGCCTCGGCCTTGGTCGAGCCGGCGGCATTGGCATCGCCGGCAGCGCTGCTCGTGCGGATCAGGCTGGGCTGGTCGCGGACCGTCTTGACGATGTTGTTGTAGTTGTCGAGGAAGCTGGCCGCGACCATCTTGCCCTCGGGCGTGCTGGTGTAGCCGCCCAGGCCCACCACGGCGCCGGCATAGCCCCAGCCGCCGATGCCGAAGTCGGTCTTGGTGGCCTTGCCCTCGGCCGCGGCCACCTGGATGCTGGAGCGCACGTCGGCGATCAGCAGGCTGGTCGAGGCCTCGCGGAACTTGAGGTTGCCGGCGATGGCGCCGAACACGCCGCCCACGCGGCCCAGCAGGGCCCCGCCGATGCCGCCGGTGGTCGAGGCGCCGACCTGCACATTGGGCGTCATGACGAAGTCGGCGGCCTGCATCTGGCCCTTGCCGACGTTGGACTCCTGGCGCAGGTCACCGCCCTGGGCCAGCGCGCGCTCCTGCTGGAGGTTCTGCATGGCCACGCCACGCTCGACGACGTCGAAGCAGCCGGACTGCTGGATCATCATGCGCAGCAGTGCCGAGGGCGAGCCCAGGCCGTACTGCGACAGGTGGGCCCAGCCAGCCTGCGGCTCGACCACGGCGATGACCCCCAGCTTCTGGTTGCACCGCTCGACCTGCGAGCTCGTCTCTTCGGCAAACGCAGGCACCGTGTGCAGGCCTGCCAGGAGGCCCGCCAGGGCCAGGGCGATCTTGGACTTCATGTGATTCGCTAACCTCCGCAAATGGTCCCGGGATCACGGGAGGATCCAGGGCGCCGCATTGTCGCCAAGCGCTCCGTGCTTGGCTGCCGGCCCGATTGTGAAGGCGTTACTGGCGGTAACGATCTCCCCAATGTGTGGGAAACCGTGAGCGCGCGCCGGCGCCGCCTGCGTGCTCAGAAGGTGCCGGGATAGGCACCGCCGTCCAGCAGGACGTTCTGGCCCGTGAGGTAGCCCGCCTGGGCGCTGCACAGCATGGCGCAGACGGCGCCGAACTCCGCCGCCGTGCCGAAGCGCCGCGCCGGGATGCCCTGCGCCCGCTGCTGGCGCACCTGCTCGAGGGCCTGGCCGCTGCGTTCGGCGCTGGCCACCAGGGTCTTGCCCAGGCGCTCGGTGTCGAAGGCGCCGGGCAGCAGGTTGTTGATCGTGACATTGGCCGCCGCGAGCCGCGACTGGCGCGCCAGGCCCGCCACGAAACCCGTCAGCCCGCTACGCGCGCCGTTGGAGAGCCCGAGCGTGTCGATCGGTGCCTTCACGGCCCCGGAGGTGATGTTGACGATGCGGCCGAAACCGCGATGCGCCATGCCGTCCACCACCGCCTTCATCAGCGCGATGGGCGTGAGCATGTTGGCCTCCAGCGCCGCCAGCCAGTGCTCGCGCTCCCAGTCCCGGAAGTCGCCCGGGGGCGGGCCGCCGGCGTTGTTGACGAGGATGTCGAGCTGCGGCGCTGCCGCCAGCGCCGCCGCCTGCACCGCGGGCAGGCTGATGTCACCCGGCACGCAGCGGACCTGCAGCGCCGGATGCGCCGCCCGGATGGCGGCGGCCGCGGCCTCCAGCGCCTCGGCGCCGCGCGCATTCAGCACGAGGTTCACCCCCTCGGCCGCCAGGGCTTCGGCACAGCCGCGGCCCAGGCCCTTGCTCGAGGCGCACACCAGGGCCCAGCGGCCCGTCAGTCCCAGATCCATGTCTCATCACCTCCATCGATTCAGCAGCAGGATGCCACCGAGCACCAGCACCGTCCCGCCAAGCACACCGGCCGTCAGGGGTTCGTCCAGCAGCCAGGCGCCCAGGGCGATCGTCGCCATGGGCCCGAGCATGCCCGTCTGCGCGGCCACCGCGGCGCCCAGGCGCTCGATGGCCAGCATCACCAGCAGCACCGGCACGAAGGTGCTCAGCAGCGCGTTGAGCAGCGAGAGCTGCACCACCGCCTGCGGCACCTGCAGCAGGGCCGCGGGGCCGCGCAGCAGCAGGTACTGCGCCACGCACAGCACGCAGGCCACGGACGTCGCAAGGCCCGTCAGGCGCATGGCGCCCAGGCGGTGCACCTCCTCGCCGCTGTAGAGCAGGTAGAGGGCATAGCTGAGGGCCGAGCCCAGCACCAGCAGCGCACCCAGCCAGACGTGCTCGCCCTGCCAATGCAGCTCCTGCGCGAAGACCCACAGCACGCCGGCATAGCTCACGCCCAGCGCCAGCAGCTGTCGAGCGCCCACGCGACGCCCCAGCAGCAGCCAGCCCAGCAGCAGCACGAGCGTGGGGTTGAGGTAGAGGATGAGGCGCTCGAAGCTGGCGCTGATGTAGGCCAGCCCGGCGAAGTCGAGGAAGCTGGCCAGGTAGTAGCCGCTGAAGCCGAGCCCGGCGACGGCGAGCCAGTCCCGCCGGGCCAGCGGCGCCTTGCCGCGCCCGGCCCACCAGGCGAGGCCGAGGAACAGCGGCAGCGCGAACAGCATGCGCAGGCCGAGCAGCGTGATGGCATCGGCCCCGTGGCGATAGCCGAGCTTGACGATGATGGCCTTGCCCGAGAAGCCCAGGGCCCCGAGGCTGGCCATGAGCAGGCCGATCCAGGCGCGGCGGGGAGGCGCCGGAGGCGGCGTGGAAGACTGCATCCGGCGATTCTAGGAAGGACGCCACCGCCGCGCTCGCCGCGGGGCTTCGCGCTCCGGCACGCCAGGGGCAGCGATCGACGAAGCGCCGCGGAGGCGGCGCACGGGATCAGGCCGCCGGCTGCGGGGCCGTGGCCGGGGCCGCGAGCAGACGCTCCATCAGCTCGCGCACGCTCTTGATCTGGTCGCCGAAGGGCAGCGAGCCCGCGCCGCGGAAGAACAGGCCCTTCTTGATGTCACCGCGCAGCGCGGCGGCGAGCTGGTTGTCGATGCAGAACTGGCCCCAGTCCTTCAGGCCGTCGCGCAGGCCGCACTGGGCCAGGCAGTCGAAAGCCTTGGTGCAGCGGCTCTTCACATGAGCCACGGCCTGCAGCTTGTGCTCGATCTTGAGGTAGGCCTTGAGCCAGGGCGTGCCCACCGCGCGGGCCGGCAGGCCGGCCACGCTGGTGAACTCGACCATGTCCTCGTCACGCGCCTCGGCGAGCACGCGCTTGAACTCGTCGGAGGCATCGCCTTCCTGCGTCACCGCGAAGGGCGTGCCCAGCTGCACCGCGGCGGCGCCGAGGTCCTGCAGGCGCTGGATGTCGTCATGCGTGCGGATGCCGCCGGCCGCGATCAGCGGGATCTCGCGCTCGATGCCCATCTTGCGGAAGAACTCCAGGCACTCCGGAATCACGCGGTCGAAGTTGAAGCGCTCGTCGTTCAGGTCGCTGATGCGCGCGGCGCCCAGGTGGCCGCCGGCCAGACGCGGGTGCTCGATGACGATGGCATCGGGCAGGCGCTTCTTGCGCTCCCACTTCTTCACGATCAGCTGCACGCCGCGGGCGTCGCTGAGGATGGGGATCAGCAGCGCCTTGGGGTGCTCCTGGGCCAGGTCCGGCAGGTCCAGCGGCAGGCCGGCGCCGACGACCACGGCATCGATGCCCGCCTCCAGCGCCCGCTTGACGGAGGTGGCGTACTCGCTCACCGCGCGCATCACGTTGAGGGCCACGAGGCCGCGGCCCTGCGAGCGCTCGCGGGCGCCGGCGATCTCGCGGTCCAGGGCCTCGAGATTGGCTTCGTTGATCTGGCGCTTGGCCTCCTCGCCGGCGTTCAGGCCTTCGGTGCGGGCCATCAGGTCCGGATGGTGGCGGCGCAGGTCCACCGAGCTCAGCGTGCCCACGCCGCCCATCGCGGCGACGGTGCCGGCCAGCTTCTGGGCGCTCACACCCACGCCCATACCGCCTTGCACGATGGGCAGCAGCTCGCGGCCGCCCAGCTGCAGGGGTTTGAGGCCGCCGGACTGCAGGGCCGGGATCAGTTGGGCGTCGATGTGGGCAGAACTCATGATGTCTCGCTTTGGACTGTTGTGCGCCTGCGCCAGCCGGACGGCCGGCACGGGCGGAAGGCTGGCGCAGCGTAGGTCCTGCCCCCGCCAGCGGCCTTGACACACATCATGTTTCGCCGGATTCACGGCCCGGCCGGGGCAAAAGATGCGAATGCGAAGCGACTGCAGGCCGGCAGACGGGCGGGTGCCCGGCAGGCAAGACCTGGCCCCGCTCACCCACCCCGGGTGCCACAAGGCTGCGCCAGCCGAGAACCCTGTCGCATTTCCAGGGGGTGCACACGGCGCAAACCTTGAGCCGTACCCGCCAAATCGGCTACATAATCCAGCCAGCATGAAGGGGCCAGGCGCCCGGGCATGCAGGCCGCCGGGTGTCATGGGCGGTGACGATGGACGCTGGGGGAGAGCCTGTCCTTGAGACTGTTCCAGAGCTCGTTGCGCAATGCCGTGATCCTCGCACTGGGGGTTGGTCTGCTCGTGCCCACGAGCCTTGTGCTCATGTACGACTGGCAGGCCTCGCGGCACACCGCGATGGAAGACCTGCGCCGCGACCTCGGCCGCACGGTGGAAGTGCTGGCGCTGTCGCTGTCCCAGCCCATCTGGCAGGTGTCCGCCGAGCTCGCGCAGCCCATGATCGATGCGCAGACCAGCGACCCCCGCTTCGTGCGCGTGCTCGTCATCGAGCCCAACAACGCGCAGCCCTTCATCCAGATGCAGCGCCCGGACCCGGATCCGGACCTCACCCTCACCCTCACCCGCCCCGTCACGCGTGACGGCCGTGAGATCGCGCAGCTGACCGTGGCCATGAGCGCCGCGCCCCTGCTCGAGGCCAAGCAGAACGAGGCCTGGCGCGCCCTCGCCCGCTCGGTGGGCATCGTGACGCTGTCGCTCGTGCTGATCCTCGGCGTGCTGCAGCGCCGCGTGCTGCACCCGATGGACAAGCTCAGCCGCGCCGCCGAGGAGCTGGCGGCCGGCCGCCTGGACCAGCCGCTGGAGCTGGGCGGCGAGGACGAGATCGCCCGCGTCGGCATCGCCATGGAACGCATGCGCCAGGCGCTGCTGCGCGCCTTCGAGGACCTGCGCGGCCATGCCTCCACCCTGGAGGACCAGGTCGCGCAGCGCACGGCCGAGCTGACCTCCGCGAACGGCGAGCTGACCCTCGCGCTGGCCAACCTCAAGACCGCGCAGCGCGAGCTGGTGGAGTCCGAGAAGCTGGCCTCGCTGGGCCGGCTGGTGGCCGGCGTGGCCCATGAACTCAACACGCCGCTGGGCAATGCGATGACGGTGGTGTCCGCGCTGGGCGACCGCTGGGCCAAGCTCGACCAGATGCTCACGGACAACACGCCCATGCGCCGCAGCCAGCTGGAAGAGCTGGTGAAGGACACCCGGCGCGGCCAGGACATCCTGCAGCGCAATGTGCAGAAGGCCGCCGATCTGGTCCGGGACTTCAAGCAGGTCGCCATCGACCAGACCACCGATTCCCGCCGCGACTTCGACCTCTCGCAGGTCATCGAGGACGTGCTGGTGATGGTCGAGCCCAGCTTCAAGCACACGCCCTTCCGCATCGTCACCGACCTCACGCAGGACCTCGAGATGAGCAGCTATCCCGGCGCCCTTGGCCAGGTGCTCACGAACCTGCTGATGAACGCGCTGGTCCATGGCTTCGAGGGCCGCGACTCCGGCGTGGTGAGCGTCTCCTGCCGCCCCGCCGGCACGGACCAGGTCGAGCTGGTCGTGGAGGACGACGGCCGCGGCATGGACGCCTCCATCGTGCGCAAGATCTTCGACCCCTTCTTCACGACCAAGCTCGGCAAGGGCGGATCGGGCCTGGGCATGCACATCGTGCACAACATCGTCACGAACGTGCTGGGCGGGCAGATCGAGGTGCAGTCCACGCCCGACAAGGGCTCCCGCATGACCATGCTGATGCCCCGCTCGGCGCCGCTGCGTTCGAGCGCCGAGGAGCTGATCAGCCCCTGAGTCCCCGGCCTGGGGTCTTTGGCGGCCCGCCGTGGACTCGTGTCACCGACCCGCCGCGCCAGGCCCGTGCACCCCGAACCGGCAGGCGCTGGCCTGCGCCAGACCGCTCCCATACCGTCTTCACGTCGCGCCCTGCAAACGCCGGCGCGGCGCTAGAGGGAGCTCTCGGCTAAGGGTTTTCACCAGGTTTGCTCCCCTAGAATCCGGCGCTTCGCCTCGCGGCCACGCCCGTGCCCCATGGCCTCGGCTGCAGCCGTCCCACCACCGTCTGCCGGGCCTGGCGCCGTCGATGCCGCCCTCCACGCCCGCCCGGGCGGCCTGCGGCCTTGGCAAGCCGGTCCTGCGCTGAATGCACGGGACTGCGCGGGCGTGCGCCCGAGCCGCACCCTCTCCTTCCGCCCCCTGGGGTGGCACCGTTCTGAGCCTTTTGAGACCTGTGCATTTCGTGAGCAAGACCTCCTCCCCGTGGACCCGCGGCGCGTCCCTGTCGCCGCTGGCCCTGACGCTGGCCCTCCTGAGCGCCTGCGGCGGCGGTGGCGGCGGCACTGAGCCGGCGACCAGCAACGGCAGCAACACGTCCACCGGCAGCACCTCGGGCAGCGCGTCCGGCAGCACGTCCGGCGGCACGTCTGGCAGTACGTCTGGCAGCACTTCGGGCAGCACTTCGGGCAGCACCGCCCCGCAGACGGACGGCGTCGCCACGCAGTACCTGGGCACCTACGTCTGGGCCTGCCAGAACGAAGGCAGCACGGTGGTCGACACGGCGACGAAGCAGCCCCTGTACAGCCGCCTCACGACGACCTTCACCGCCATCCCCGGGTCCGCGACCCAGGCCGCGGCCGTCCTGAAGTACGAGTTCTTCGCCGACACCACCTGCACGAGCCTGCCCAAGGGCACGCTGACCGTGGCCGGCGCCGGCACCTCGGTGGAGATCGTGGGCAGCACCGTGGTCGCCGGCGGGACGGCCCACCAGGCGATCTTCTACAGCGACGCCTACTTCCCCGGCATCAGCGCCAAGTCCATCAGCATCAACGGCATCACCTACTCGGGCCGCCCCTACACGGCCGGCGCGATGGCGACCAAGGACCTCATCATGCTGGTGGGCAAGGACATGTTCGGCGGCGACTTCTCCAAGCCGCTGGACGCCAACGGCTTCCCCACGGCCCTGCTGGCGACCAAGGACGCCACCAAGCAGTGATGTGAGGGCTCGGCAGCGGGCGCCGTGGGCACCTGCCCGCGCCGGCTGCCTCAGATGCAACGAAGCCCGCAGCACCTGGCAAGGTGGCTGCGGGCTTCGTCGTTTCAGGCCGCCCCGACGGGGCAGGACGGACCCGGCGTGGTCAGGGGCGTTCGCCCGCGCTGCCTTCCTGCTTCTCGGTCTTCTTGCTGTCGTCGCCGCTGCCCAGGCGCTTGAACAGATCGCCCAGGCTCACCGAGACCTTCTTCTTGCCGTTGCCGGCCGGATCGCTGCTCGTCGCCGCCGCCGTCCGGTTGCCCGGGCGGAAGTTGAGGTAGCTGTCGGTCTGGGCCTCGCTCCAGAACGCATTGCCGGCGCCCTGGGCCAGCTGCTCCCGGAGCTCGGCGGGATCGGTGGCCGAGGTGTAGATCTGCCCGTTGCCCAGCACCATGCGCGGGTAGGCGCGGCGCTTGAAATCCGGGCCGAGGACGGCCAGCAGCGTCTCGACGTCCTTGGTGTCCTGGTTGGACAGGTCGCAGCTGCCGAGGGGCAGGTCGAAGTAGCCGCCGGTGGCCTTCGTCAGGGTGTTGCGCCACACGGCCGCGTTGTCCCGCGCGCACCAGATGTTCCGCACCGTCGAGACGTTGGCATTCTTGCTGCTGTCCAAGGTGGAGGGCAGGATGTAGACGTCCGCATCGATGCGGCTGCCCGGCGCTGCCATCGTGCGCTCGAGCCGGACGCAGAACGGGCAGTCGAAGGCCGAGAGCAGCAGCACCTTGGCAGTGCCGTTGCCCTGCTTGATGTGGATGAGCTCCTCGAAGCGGAGGTTGCGGATCATGTCGGCCACCAGCGCGCGGCGCTCGGCCTCGGGCACCGGCTTGGCACCGGCGCCCGTCTCGATGAAGTCCGTAATGTCGCGGCTGTTGGTCGGCATCACCAGCGAGGCCGCCTCGTTGATGTAGGTGTGTCCGTAGCCCGTCGGACCGTCGCAGCGGTAGAGGCCGCGCACCAGCGTGTTGTGGACCGCCCCGCTGCAGATGGGCGGGTTGAACTGCTTCATGTGCGGCGCGAGGTTGCGGCGCATGTCGTTGGCGCCGGCCTGCGCGGACCGCGAGGCCAGGACCAGGCACAGCAGTGCCAGCAGAAGGAAGGGCCAGGCCAGGCCGGGACGGCCGTGTCGGGGACGGGTGAGATGCATGCCAGCTCCATCAAGCGAGAAGACGGGCGCCCAGGCCAGGGGCCGGGGCGCCGGGAACGGTTCGCGGAGAAAGGGATCAGAGCGAGGGCTTGGCCGCGCGCTTGCCCTCGGCCTCGAGGGCCTTGTCCGAGGCGTTGTTGAGCACCTTGTACCAATCCAGATAGGCGGCGACATCCAGGGCGCTGATCGCGTAGTCGTCCACCAGGCCGTCCTGCTTGCGGGAGCGAGCGGTAATGCTGTAGATCCTGGAGCAGGCCGCGGTGGGCGCCAGCGGATACTTCAAGCTGATGTAGAAGCCCCCGACGAAGTAGTCCTTCAATTCCTGGAAGCAGTTGCCGTTCTGGGGCTTGTCATAGGTGTTGGCCCACTCGATCTCCTTGCCTGCCTTGTCGTACATCCAGCGCTGCGCGAACTCCTGGGGCCGCGTGGCCTTGGGATCGATGGCGCCGAACTTGGCTGCGGCCTCGCTGACCGCCTTGAGGGTCGGGCGGTTGTCCTTGATCTGCTCGGTCTTGGCGATGGACCACACCTTGTGCGTCAGCGGCGAAATGCCGAAGGCAACGATGGTGCCGCCGCTGGTGAATTGACCCCCATAGACATGGTTGTCGAAGCTGCCCTTCATGCGGTCGATGGTCAGGTTCAGCGTCATCTTGGCGCTCTTGACGAAGAGCTGCTTCTGCTGGGCCTCGTCCATGACCTTGAGCGCCTCCTCGGCCGTCATGCCGAGACGGATGCCGCCGATGTCGGGGTTGTCGGCCGCCTGCGCGAAGCCTTGGAGGAACAGGCTCGCACCGAGTGCGAGGGCGCCTTGCAAGGCGGGCTTGAGTGGCATGGGATCTCCTGGAGCGATGGGCACGCGCCGACATCGACGCGTCGCGGGATAGGCCGGGCCCGGCGACGGCAGTCAGAGGGCCCAGGACAACCTAACGCGCAGAAGGAGCATCGAGCAGACGACCCGCCGCCTCTCGGTGCGATGGTCGCCCTTTCCACCCTCTGGATGGCCGGCACCGCGGTGCCGCTCACCGCCTCCCTCGTGCAGCGCGGGTCGTATTTTTTCCAGCGCGGATTTCACGCGTTCGAGGGCCGGAGAAACATCCCCCGAAGAGGGGCCACTTGTATCGGCCTGCAACCGTGCGCGGCACGGTGGGCGATGGCGGCGGCTTCAGCGCCGCGGCGCCCAGGCGTCGTCGATCTCGTTGAACAGTGCACCGGTGTCGCGCTCGGCATCCCGCAGATCGCGATAGGGGCCGGTGCCGCTGTGCTCGGCCTTGGAGGCCGGGACGAAGCGCCCCTGCTGCACATCGAAGACATGCACCTCGCCGTCCTCGATCACGTAATGCCAGCCATGCAGGGAGAGCTTGCCCTGCTCGACGCGGCTGCGCACCATGGGGTAGTCCATCAGCCGCTCGAGCTGCAGCACCACCGAGCGTTCCTCGGTACGGCGCAGCGCCTCGGGCGTGGGCTGCACGGGCAGCGCGGCTTCGCGGCCCATGTCCAGCCAGGCCTTGAGATTGCGCGCCTCGGCGGGCACGTCGCCATACAGCGCGCGGATGCCGCCGCAGTGGCTGTGGCCGCAGACGATGATGTGGCGCACCTCGAGCGCCAGGACCGCGTACTCGATGGCCGCGGCCGTGCCGTGATGGCCCACCCATTGCCGATCGCCGCCGCCGGCCTCCAGGTGCTGGCAGCCGCGGTGGTCCTCGGCGTCGCAGCCGCGGTCCTCCAGCGTGCCGTCGTAGGGCGGCACGAAGGCGGCCACGTTGCGCACGAGGAAGAGCTCGCCCGGCCCGGCGCCCGTCAGCATGTAGGGCACGATGCGGGAGTCCGAGCAGCCGATGAACAGCGTGCTCGGATGCTGCCCCTGCTCGACGAGGTCGCGGAAGCGCGACTCGTACTGCGGGAAGTAGTCCTTGTTGAAGCGCCGCAGGCGGGCGAGCAGTTCGTCCGTCATGGCCGGGCCTTGCGCTTACTGGACCAGCGGCGAGTCGGCCTGGCTCAGCGAGACGCCCTGCAGCTGCGCCTGACCGGCGAGCAGGTCGAGGTACTGGCGCATGGCCGTCACGCTCAGCTGATGGCGCAGCAGCGCCGCGACGGAGCCGCGCACCTGGGCGAAGGCCGGAACGGCGCCCGCCTCGCGCTCATCGACACGCAGGATGTGGAAGCCGTGGCGGCTGCTCAGCAGGCGCGGCAGCACGCCCGTGTGGCGATTGACCTCGTCCTGGGCGAACAGCATGCTGGCGATCTCGGGCAGGCACTCGTCACGCGTGAGCCAGCCCAGCACCCCGCCCTGCTCACCGCTGGGGCAGTTGGAGTTCTCGGCCGCGGCCTTGGCGAAGGCGGCCTCGTCCTCGCAGCGCAGGCGCACCAGCAGCCCTTCCGCATGGGCGCGCAGCGCCGCCACGTCCACGCCCGGCGTCACGGCCAGCAGGATGTGGGCCGCACGCACGCGCTCGCCCTGGGCGAAGCGCTGCGGGTGGGCGTCGAAGTAGCGCCGGCAGGCCTGCTCGTCGGGCTCGGGCAGCGTGATCTCGCGCGCCAGCAGCGCCTCGATCGCCTCGCTGGCCGCCTCGCTGTGCACACCGTCGATCGGGCCCGGGTCGGTCGCGGCGAGCAGGCCGGCGCGCTGCGCGGCCTGGCGCAGCAGCTCGCCGTAGGCGCGCTGGCGCAGCTCTTCCTCGGGCAGCACTTCACCCGCTCCATGCAGGGCCACATCGTTCACGCGGGCCACCGCGATGGGCGCCAGCGCCTCGGCCACCGATGCGCCGTCAGCGCCCTGACCCTTGCCACCACCGCAGCCGCAGCTGCCACCACCACATCCACTCATGTCGATCTCCTGTCGGGTTCAGTCCGGCGCTCAGCGCTGGGGGGTCGTGTGGCCGGCCGGCAGGCTGATCCGGCGGCTGCGCACGAGCTGGTAGGGGCGGAACACATAGGCGAGCGTGCCGAAGCCGCTCCACACGTGCACGAGGCGGGTGAAGGGGAAGATCACGAACACCGTCATGCCCAGGAACATGTGCAGCTTGAAGATCCACGAGGCGCTGGCCAGCAGCTCCACGGCGCCGCCGCGGAAGGTGACGATGCGCTGGGCCCATTCGGCCAGCAGCATCATCATGCCGCCGTCCAGATGCTGGGCCGACAGCGGGATCGTCGCCAGACCCAGGGCGAGCTGGATCCACAGCAGCACGAGCAGCAGGATGTCGCTGGTCTTGCTGTTGATGCGGATGCGCTCGTCGGAGAGGCGGCGGTGCAGCAGGATGCTCACGCCCGCGAAGCCGAGCAGGCCGGCGATGCCGCCGCTGACCATGGCCATCAGCTGCTTGTTGCCGGCGCTGATGAAGTGCTCATACAGGAAGTGCGGCGTGAGCATGCCCACGGTGTGGCCGAAGAAGAGGAACAGCACGCCCACATGGAAGAGGTTGCTGCCCCAGCGCAGGCTGCCGGCGCGCAGCAGCTGCGAGGAGTCGCTCTTCCAGCTGTACTGGTCCCGGTCGAAACGCAGCAGGCTGCCGACGAGGAACACGGTCAGGGCGATGTAGGGATAGATGCCGAAGAGGGCGAAGTCCAGTCCGGAAGTGGACGGGCTGGTGATGCTGGATGCGAGGCTCATGCGCGCACTCCTTGCTTGGGGGTTTCTTGACGACGGACGATGTGCACCGGCTGCGGCGTGCCGGGCTTGCTCTGGCCGCGCGAGCTGCAGCCCTCGAAGGCGGCGGGCTCGACCCAGGCTTCGTCCAGGGGCTCATCCACGGTGATCTGCACGGCCTGCGGTGTCTCGCCGGCCAGCTCCAGCACGGCGCCGATGGCGGCCGCCCAGGGCTTCACGCCGCGCTTGATCAGCGCGCTGTGGATGGCGTTGAGGATGTGGGCCATCTCGGCCAGGAAGCCGGCGGCCAGCGCCGGCGGCTGCGTGGAGGCGAACTCCAGCACCACGGGCAGGTAGTCGGGCAATTCCTTGGCGTCGAAGAAGACACCGGCGGACTCATAGGTCTTGGCCAGGTCGACGAGGGCCGGGCCGCGCTCGCGTGAGTCGCCATGCACATGCTCGAACAGGTGCAGGCTGCTGGCGCGGCCGCGGTCGAAGGTCTCCACGTATTCCGACTGCAGCGCGAAGCGGTCCTTGGAGGCCATCCAGGCGACCAGGGCCTCCAGCTCCTGCAGGCGGGCCTCGCTCAGCGCGCGCTCCTCGCGCAGCGCCGCCTTCAGCTCGGGCAGGGCCGCCAGCATCTCGTCGCTGGGGTAGTCCAGCAGCCGCGCGAGCACGCGGCAGCTGAGGCTCATGCCGCGCGACGCCGTCTCAGATTTCGTTCGTTTCATCTTCATCTCCTTGCTGCGCTGCCGCCGCGCCAATCAGCGTTCTGCCGAGTGGGGCCTGAGGATCCGGCTCCGCCGGGCCTGCAGGCCCGCCCCCTCGAGGGGGCGCGCGCAGCGCGTAGGGGGTGGGCGTTCAGACCGTCGTCTTGATCGGGATGGTGCGCTTCTTGTCACCACCGAAGAGACTCGTCTCGGTCTGGCCGTCGGAGCAGCCGTTGCCGAAGCTGAAGCCGCAGCCGCCGCGCAGGTCGTAGGCGTTCTCGGCGTACTCGCGGTGCGTCGTCGGGATGACGAAGCGGTCCTCGTAGTTCGCGATGGCCATCACCTGGTACATGTCCTCGACTTCGTTCTTCAGCAGGCCGACCTGGTCCAGCACCGTCTTGTCCTCGACGCCGTCCACGTGCTTGCCGCGCTGGTAGGCGCGCATGGCGAGCATGCGTTCCAGCGCGCGCTCGACCGGCTTCACGTCACCAGCGGTGAGCATGTTGGCCAGGTACTGCACGGGGATGCGCAGCTGCTTGACGTCAGGGATCAGGCCGTTGACGCCCACATGGCCGGCGTTCGCGGCGGCGCTGATGGGCGAGAGCGGCGGCACGTACCAGACCATCGGCAGCGTGCGGTACTCGGGGTGCAGCGGCAGCGCGACCTTCCAGTCCACGGCCATCTTGTAGACCGGGCTCTTGCGCGCGGCGATGAGCCATGCCTCCGGCACGCCGTCCTTGCGGGCCTGCTCGATCACGGCCGGGTCGTTCGGGTCCAGGAAGATGTCCAGCTGCGCCTGATAGAGCGCCTTGTCGTCCTCGATGGACGCGGCCTGCTCGATGCGGTCGGCGTCGTACAGCAGCACGCCCAGGTAGCGGATGCGGCCCACGCAGGTCTCGGAGCAGACGGTCGGCTGGCCCGACTCGATGCGTGGGTAGCAGAACACGCACTTCTCGGCCTTGCCGCTCTGCCAGTTGTAGTAGATCTTCTTGTAGGGGCAGCCCGAGACGCACATGCGCCAGCCGCGGCACTTGTCCTGGTCGATCAGGACGATGCCGTCCTCCTCGCGCTTGTAGATCGAGCCCGAGGGGCAGGAGGCCACGCACGCCGGGTTGAGGCAGTGCTCGCACAGGCGCGGCAGGTACATCATGAAGGTGTTCTCGAACTGGCCGTAGATCTCCTTCTGCA